>NZ_CP080545.1:5127500-5727500 GCF_019550795.1 Paenibacillus sp. sptzw28 | reverse complement strand
AGAATAACGCGGCGCGTTGAATGTATTCCTTCGGCCGTGTTTGAAACAGCAGCTCGTGCTTGCCGCCCTGTACGATCCATTCGCGGGACAATGGGTTGTATTGTCCTTCTGCAATATGCTCGGCGGTCATGATGGGAGCTTTGGAGTCGTCCGTTCCGTGCATGATAAACAGCGGGATGGAGTAAGTGGTATGAAGGACCTGCTGCGCTGGGATTTGATTGAAATGTATTCCGGTCCAGAAGGGCAGCATCCACTCGATGAGCGGCATTGAAGGGAACCGGGGCAGATCCAGGTGCTGCCTCACGTTATTATACATGGCGTCCATGCTCGGCAGAAATAAGCTGTCTAGAATCATTGCATCGATTCGATCGGACGAATCGGTCTGGAGCGCAGCCTGCAGTGCCGTACCCCCTCCCATGGAGAAGCCCCAGACGATAACCTGGTCAGCCCCCTGTGAGCGTGCGTAATTGACGGCGGCGAGCAATTGCTGCGATTCTTCAACGCCTCCCGTTGCCGGCGAACGGTTTACTTCGGAGGCGTAACCGTAGTCGAACATCAATACATTATAATGCAGGCGATGTAGAAGAGCGGCAAGATCATACATCGGCACCCATGTCTCTTCGCGGTTTGCTCCGTAGCCATGGCTGAAAACAACCGTTCGTGTTGAGGGAGCCGGTGCCGCTGCTGTAACTGAAGCTCCAGAAGCGCCTTTGCCGGAGGCTTCAGCGGCCGCTGTGAGAGCGCCGGACTGTTTGCCGGCGGACACATTTGCGTTAGTGATCGGAACGCTGGCGGCGCCGGTTGTCGCACCGATATACCAACCGTGAACGATTGTACGTCCGCTCTTACTTGGGAATGAGACATCTTTGTAATCAAGTCCCTTGGCGAGTTTCGGGTTGGAAGTGATCGGGGCGACATAAGGGTGAGCGATAATCCACGCTACATAACCGTGGAAAGCAAGCACGGCGATCATCACCAGTGCGAGAAAAGCGGAAACGACTGCAAGCGCTGCATGCTTGCGGCGCGAGCTGCTATAAGCCTTACCCGCAGGTTGCGGCGCAGGCTCGGGGGAAGGGAGTAAACCGGGCGCGAAATTTCCACCGCCAGGCAGCATGGGTACGAGTGTTGCGCTCATGTTGGAATCCCCCTTTTAAGTTGTAGGTATGAAAACGCTTTATAGTTCTCTATTCCTATGGTATGGCTCAGACAGCGGCCTGTCAATGCATGTCGATATAATGTAAAGGTCCCGTAACGTGACTGTAAAATAAAAACAAAACAGACATGATTCACTTTACCGTAGAGCCGTTTTTAAGGTATACTAGGTGTAACTAAGTTTCACCTAATGAAACAAATAGGGGTGGATAACCATGAGCGAGGATGGAAAGTCGAATGTGCGCGCTGTCGAACGGGCACTTGATATACTGCTTTGCTTTGCCGACAGAAACGAATGGGCGATGACAGAAATAGCGGAAAATGTCGGTCTGCACAAAAGCACCGTTCATCGTATGCTCGCTACCCTTGAAGATAAAGGTTTTGTTATCCGCGACCGGGCTTCCGACCGCTACCGGCTCGGTCTGCGGATTTGGGAGCTTTCGGCGAATATGTCGGGAGCGGACGATCCTGCCATCGTATGTTTACCCCAAATGGAGCAGCTGAGGGATATGCTGGGCGAGACGGTCAGCCTATACCTTCGGGACGGTAATGAACGGATACGGATTCAGGCGGTGCAGAGTAACCAGGCAGTCCGCAGAGTGGCGCCGGTGGGCGCAAGGCTGCCTCTTTACGTTGGAGCATCCAGCAAGGTGCTGATCGCCTTTGAGGAGCCGGCTAAGCGCGAGGAGCTGCTGCATGACGCTTCGTGGCCGGCCTCTTTCGACACGAAGCAGTTTCTTGAGCAAATAGAGGAGATTCGCAAGCTTGGTTACGCCACAAGCATTGAGGAAAGAGAACAGGGTGCGGCTGCTGTTTCGGCGCCGATCTTCAACCGGGCTGGCAAGCTTGCGGCGGCTCTATCCGTCTCAGGTCCGGCAAGCCGGTTAACGCCGGAGAAAATGCGCGAGCAGGCTGCTGCGATTATCGAAGCGGCGCGCCACCTCGGCGCCATGCTGAAGTAGCGCCGGATTGCCCGGCCGGGAATTAACAACAAAAAGCACCGCAGTGTCCATGATGACACTCGGTGCTTTTTGTTGTTCAGACTAATGAATGGGTCACTGGTACTCCTCTAGCCCGGAAACGGAATCTGATAGTATGCCGTGAATAATCCGAGGCTGCAAGCGCCTGTTATACTGCTTTCTTCTGCTCTGCCTTTCATCGACTGCCGGATGGCGTTCGTTAACTGGCGGGATTCACCCTTCGGCCACGATGATTAAGTTGTTAGCAGGAAATTCCCGTTTACCGCAACCAACTGAGCTGAGCCTGAGACATCCTTGTAAGCAGCTTTTACCTGCTTAGCCGCTGCTTTCTCGAGCTGCCAGCAAAGGTCATGGCTGTTAGCGGCCGCCTGATGTCAGGCTGCAATCCGATTTCCAGCCGGTATAAGATGGCAAATCTTGAATAAGAAAAGAGCCGCGCTCTAAGCAGCGAATCAGCTTAGGGCACAGCTCTGGATAACAAATTACTTATTGTTGCCGGCGATCATCTGACGAAGTACAGCTTGGAGGATGCCGCCGTTGCGGTAATAGTCGACATCGACGAGGGAGTCGAGACGGACGATTGCCGGAAATTCGAAGGTGGTGCCGTCTTCGCGGGTAGCGTTGACATGTACCGTTTGTCCTGGCTGTACGTCGTTGCTCAGTCCGACGATGTCGAACGTTTCGCGGCCGGTGATGCCTAGCGTGCTCCAGCCGTGACCAGCCTGGAACTGCAGAGGCAGAACGCCCATGCCGACAAGGTTGGAGCGGTGGATCCGCTCGAAGCTCTCGGCGATAACGGCTTTGACGCCAAGCAGGTACGTGCCTTTAGCCGCCCAGTCGCGGGAGCTGCCCGTTCCGTACTCTTTGCCTGCGATAACGACGAGATTGTTACCTTTATCCTGATATTGCATCGAAGCGTCATAGATGGACATCACTTCATCCGTCGGGAGGTAGGTGGTTACGCCGCCTTCCGTGCCTGGAGCCACCTGGTTGCGGATACGGATATTCGCGAACGTACCGCGCATCATGACCTCATGGTTGCCCCGGCGTGAGCCGTAGGAGTTGAAGTCTTCTTTCGCAACGCCATGCTCGATCAAATATTTGCCTGCCGGGCTGTCTGCCTTGATGTTACCGGCCGGCGAAATGTGGTCCGTCGTAACCGAGTCGCCAAGCAGTGCAAGTACGCTGGATCCTTTAATATCGGCAATATCGCCGACATCGGGTCCGAGGTTTTCGAAGAACGGCGGGTTCTGAATATATGTCGAATTGCCGTCCCACTCATAGCTTTCGCCCTGAGGCACATCGATCGCGTTCCAACGGTCGTTCTGCGTAAACACATTTTCGTATTTGGCGCGGAACATTTCCGGACTCATCGCGAGACTGATCGTATCGGCGATTTCTTTGGACGTAGGCCAAATGTCCTTCAGATACACCGGTTGGTTGCTGCTGTCGTAGCCGATCGGATCGTTCGCCAGATCGATGTTGACCGTTCCGGCAAGCGCATAAGCGACGACGAGCGGCGGAGAAGCCAGATAGTTGGCTTTAACCTGCGCATGCACGCGGCCTTCGAAGTTCCGGTTGCCGGAAAGGACAGCCGCAACCGTCATATCGTTGTCGGCAATCGCTTTGCTGACTTCATCGGGAAGCGGGCCGGAGTTGCCGATACAGGTAGCGCAGCCGTAACCGGCTACGTGGAACCCAAGCGCCTCGAGCGGCTCGAGAAGATTCGCTTTTTTCAAATATTCGGTAACGACGAGTGAACCCGGGGTGAGCGAGCTTTTTACGTATCCCGGCTTTTTCAGTCCGCGTTCGACGGCTTTTTTGGCTACGAGAGCCGCTCCCAGCATAACGCTCGGGTTAGAAGTGTTTGTACAGCTGGTAATGGCAGCGATAACAACCGCGCCGGTTCCCATTTTGCTGACGGTGCCGTCCTTGTGCTTCACTTCGATCATTTCGTCGATTTTGCTGTCGGACAAACCGTAACCGCCTTTGTCGATCGGCGTGCGGATAATGCCGTTGAAGGATTCCTTCATCGCCGTCAGCTCTACGCGGTCCTGAGGACGTTTCGGGCCGGCGAGCGAAGGGACGATCGACGACAGGTCGAGCTCGACAATATCGGAGAAGACCGGATCCGGCGTCTGAGCGTCGCGGAACATGCCTTGCGCTTTGTAATACGCTTCGACCAGCGCCACTTGCTCATCGGTGCGGCCGGTATTGCGCAGGAAGGCGAGCGAGACATCGTCGACCGGGAAGAAGCCGATGGTTGCGCCGTATTCGGGAGCCATATTGGCTACAGTAGCGCGGTCCTCCAGACCGATGTTGGCAAGACCCGGACCGAAGAATTCGACGAATTTGCCGACAACGCCCTTCTTGCGGAGGATTTGCGTAACCGTCAAGGCAAGGTCAGTCGCCGTAGAACCCTCAGCGAGGCTGCCTGTCAAGCGGAAGCCGATGACTTCCGGCATAACGAAGTAGAGCGGTTGTCCCAGCATGCCGGCTTCCGCCTCGATGCCGCCGACGCCCCAGCCAACTACGCCAAGACCGTTGATCATTGTCGTATGGGAGTCAGTTCCGACAAGCGAATCGGGATAAACGACCGTTTCGCCGTCTTTAGTTTTCGTAGCGGCAACGGATGCCAGATATTCAAGGTTCACTTGGTGAACGATACCGGTGCCCGGCGGTACGGCACGGAAATTATCGAATGCCGTCTGTGCCCAGCGGAGGAAGCGGTAGCGCTCTTCGTTGCGCTGGAACTCGATGTTCATGTTGTACTCAAGCGCCTCGGGACTGCCGAACGCATCAACCATAACGGAATGGTCGATAACGAGGTCGACTGGAACGAGCGGATTGATTTGCTTCGGGTCGCCGCCCGACTTCTTCACGGTGTCGCGCATCGCGGCAAGGTCGACGACGACCGGTACGCCGGTGAAGTCCTGCAGAACGATACGGGCAGGGATGAAGGGGATTTCTTTGTCCTCGCGGCCATCGGCCCATGTTGCAAGCTGTTTGACATGCTCGCGCGTTATCGCGCGGCCGTCAAATTGACGGACAGCGGCTTCGAGCAGCACCTTGATGGAAAAAGGCAGCTTCGAGATTTTGCCGAGTCCTTGCTCCTCGAGTCCTTGCAATCGGTAGTAAACGTAGGGCTTACCGCCGACTTCAAGAGAATCGCGAACGGAGTAATCGTTTTGCTGTGTCATTAGTATGACGCCTCCTTATGCTTTCGTTACGGATGAAATGTGCGATTTCGCTGAGAGCCTGTTTGTTTCACTGCATGAAACACGATTTCAAAATCGCTCGATACTTTCAGTATAACGTTTTTTCGAGATTTAAGAAAGTATCAATCTTGCCTATTTTGGAAGAACATTTCTCGGTCTGTGCGAAATTACGGGCTGTTTCCTTTTGTCTTACATGAATTCGCTTACCGGCTCATATAATGAACCAACTTTGCCAGCTAACCAAAATCGGCTGCAGGGAGGGGAACAGTCATGCCGCATTCGCGAACGCGTACAGGCTCCGGAACCGGGCCGGGAAGAAAACAGGTCCGCACCGGCAGCCGTGACGCCGACAACAGCAGCGCAAGCATTAAGGAGCCTCCGCTTGAGGGGTGGAAAGCGGCGGTGCATGAATATGTAAAGCTGTACAACCAAGCGGAAATCGACCGTTATGCGCCGGTTTTTGACGGCTTTGTCACCGATGGCGATCATTTGTCCCGCTACACTCATCGGCTCTCAAGAATGCGGGAGCAGGAGCTGCTTCGCGGCGTTCTGCCTTCGCGCAGCGAGACGAGCGCCAAGCTTCTTCGCGTGAGCGAGTCCGGCTCCCTTACGGAGGCTGCGGCGCTGATTGAGCTGCGCATTAAACGTACGATCGAGCAGCGCGGCCGCGTATATACGGAGGACAGGTGCGAGCGCGAAAGGCTTTGGCTTACCGCCGATGGCGACGGATACCGAATCTCCCGAATCGAGCCTTTAGTCTCGGAGAGGCGGCCAAGGTACAGCATGTCCGAATCGTTTCCTTCACAGCTGGCGTATCCGCAGGATTACGCAAATGAAGGGATACCGCAATCCACACCTTATATAAATTATGACATTTTACCGAATTTCAAACATGGGCGGGTCGGAATTCGCTACAGACGGGATTTGGCCGCCGCATATGCCGACCGTTGGTGGAACGAACCGAATCCCGCCTATGAAAACTTTGAAGTGAACTGCACCAATTATGTATCTCAATGCCTCTTTGCAGGCCACGCGCCTATGAACTATACTGGTAGGAGGAATACGGGGTGGTGGTACCGTGGACGCAGCGGAGGCCGCGAAATGTGGAGCTACAGCTGGTCTGTGGCGGGAGCGCTGCAGCTTTATTTGTCCGGCCGCCGGCAAAGCGGACTCCGGGCCACCGCGGTTGATTCCGCGGAGCAGCTGTCGCTTGGAGATGTCATCATCTACGACTGGAGCGGGGACAACCGCTTTCAGCACAGCACGGTCGTCACCGCGTTCGATGCGGCCGGCATGCCGCTCGTCAACGCGAATACCGTCCCAAGCCGTCACCGCTACTGGGACTATAAGGACTCTTATGCCTGGACGGAACAGACAAGGTACCGCTTTTTCCATATTGCCGACGAGTTTTAATATGAACTTATGTATGAAGCATATCCAATAGTGGGAAATTATACGTAACCGGAGGATTAACCATGGGGAAGAAGGTTCGCGTCGGACTCGTTTACGGGGGACGCTCGGGTGAACATGAAGTATCGCTGCAGACTGCGCTTGCGGTCATGAAAGCTTTTGACTACAGCAAATATGAAATCAAACCTTTCTATATTACAAAAGAAGGCGAGTGGCGCGCAGGCAGTCCGCTCCTGTCGCCGCCTGACCAGGTGGAACTGCTTCGCCTTGCCGGGGGCGATGCGGCGTCCGGTACGGAAGCGCTCATGCCCGTCTTCACCGGGCTTTCGGACCGGCAGGCCGCCTCTGGCGGCACTGCACCGGCTTCCCCGGAAGGCAAGCCGATCGATGTCGTTTTCCCGCTGCTGCACGGTACGTTCGGCGAGGACGGCACGATTCAAGGGATGCTCGAAATGGCCGGCATCCCTTATGTAGGAGCCGGCGTACTGGCATCGGCAGTAGGCATGGACAAGATTATGATGAAGAAAGTGTTCGCTCAGGAAGGCTTGCCGCAATGTGTATTCCGCTATTTTAACCGGACCCAGTGGGAGAAGGACCCCGCCTTTTTTATTATGGAAATTGAAGTGGCGCTCGGTTATCCCTGCTTCGTGAAGCCCGCTAACCTCGGATCCAGCGTAGGCATATCCAAAGCGCGTAACCGAGAGGAACTGATCGCCGCAATCGATTATGCTCTTCGTTTCGACCGCAAGGTGATAGTTGAAGAATTCATCGACGCCCGCGAAATCGAGGTGAGCGTACTCGGCAATGACGAGCCGCGCGCATCGGTAGCGGGTGAAATTACGTCTTCAAGCGAATTTTATGACTATAAGGCCAAATACATCGACGGCAAATCGATGATGCATATCCCCGCGAACATCCCGTCCGAAACGGCGGAAGCGGTGCGCGAGATGGCAATCCGTGCTTTTCTCGCTATTGACGGCTCAGGACTCTCCCGGGTTGATTTCTTCCTCTGTAAATCGGACGGTCGTCTGCTTATCAATGAAGTGAACACGATGCCGGGCTTTACTCCTTATAGTATGTATCCACTCATGTGGAAGGAAAGCGGCATTTCATACATCGAGCTTCTCGACACGCTCATTCAGCTGGCAATTTCCCGCCATGCGGAGAAACAGCGCATTGATTATGGCGGAGGAAGTCCGGTCTAAGCGGCCGGTTTTCCATAATCACGGACCGCAATGAACCGGATAATACGGCGTATCGGTTCGGCGGGCAGAACCGATAGCGCCGGATTTACACGAGTCGTTAACACTCGCGGTTCTTGAAAAAAAACAAGGTATCTGAAACGGAGGTTGTACGGTGGGATTCGAAACGGAGTTCAACTCGGTATGCAAATTCAAATCCGCTCAAGAATTGTACGAGCTGCTTGAATACGGCCGGGGTAAAATGGTGAAAAGCGGTTTTCGTGTTTATCCGACCGGGCAAAAGGTAATTGCGTACACACCGGAGAATGACGCGATAGCGATCGTGAAGATCGTTGCTTCGATCGCAGAAATCAACTTTCAGGGCGAAGAAGTCACGCAGGTCGAGATGGAGCTTGTGCGCAAGCTGACCGAGGAAGAATCGCGCGTGCAGACGGATCTGGCCTTCGAAATGTTTTTCGGGGAACAGGCATGATTGTCCGCTTCGGCTTTGTCGCCATGAGTATGCTGCTGCAGAATGCTTCGCCGTCCAAAACGATGACGTATACGAATTTCGCGAAGCTAGCCGATCGTGAAGCGGCTCTGCGCAAGCTGGAGCGGATAGCCGAAGAAAACCTGAGAAACACATTGAGGCTGCTCAGGCACTGCTTTGCGCACGACATTATGGTATACCGGTTCTCATCCAAGCTTATTCCGCTCGTCACGCATGACGATTTGAAGGAATGGTCGCCTTGGGATGTCTTGGGACAACCGCTTGCCGATCTTGGCGCATTCGTGAGGTCCAAGCAAATGAGGGTCTCTTTCCACCCTGATCATTTCTGCGTTTTCAGCACGCCTCGTCCGGAAGTTTTGGTCAAATCGTGCGATGATCTAACCTATCATCTGCGTATTCTTGAGGCGATGGGGCTGGACGAGACGGCCAAATGCAACATTCACATCGGCGGGGCATACGGGGACAAGCCTGCTTCGGCGGAGCGGTTTGTGCGGCAGTTCGGCGATTTGCCTGTGCGCTTCAGAAGCCGCATCACGCTGGAAAACGATGACAAAACGTTTACCGCGCGCGAGACGCTTAATTCGGCCGAAGAAGTCGGCACCCCGATGGTGCTCGATCTCCACCATCATGCGGTAAACGATGGCGGAGAAACCGCTTCTTCGCTGTACAGCGAACTTTGGCCGCGTATCTTGCGGACGTGGGACATACCGCCCAAGGGGAATACAGATGTTCAGGCGAAGGAATCGCCCGAACGGCAAACGGCGGCCGACACGGCAGGACAAGCCGTCCCGCGGACAGCCGCAGTTGCCGCCAGTCCGGCCGAGGCGGACGCTTCCGCCGCCGACGACGGCTCCGGCCGCCGCGGCATGGAGGCGGGTGCAGCGGGCTCCTGCGGCAGCGGCGCAGAAGCTGGTGCGGCGCTCCCCGCGAAGCTGCCGCCTAAGCTGCATGTATCGAGCCCCAAGAGCGAGAAGGACCCGCGCGGCCACGCCGATTATGTGGAGGTGGAGCCTCTGCTCCGGTTTCTGCGGGAGACTGAAGGTTCGGTGGACCGGCTGGATTGCATGATTGAGGCCAAACAGAAGGACGCCGCGCTCTTCAAGCTTATGGACGATTTCCGGAGTTTGGAGGCGGCCGGAGAAGGCGTACGCATCATCGACGGCGCAAGCATTGAGGTGCTTTAACGGCCGGGAGCTGCAATTTATCTTGAATTTGGAACGTGAATGGGGTAATTTGGGTAACAGCAATGCATTCGATTCCCGAGAGGGAGAGGGGGATTTCGGAACAATGAACGGATTGTTAACCGGAAAAAATGTGCTTGTTATGGGTGTGGCCAATGACCGCAGTATCGCATGGGCGATTGCACAGTCGCTTGCGGCGCAGGGCGCCAGACTTGCTTTTACATACGAGAGCGACCGCGTGGAGGAGCGTGTCCGGAAGCTGGCGGACACGATTCCCGGCTCCGTCATTCTACCGTGCAATGTCACGGTGGATGAAGAAATCGAGTCGCTCGCTGCTCAGCTGAAGGAGCATTTCGGAGTTCTTCACGGCTTGGTGCACAGCATCGCCTTTGCCAAGACGGATGAGCTGGAAGGCATGTTCGTAGACACGTCGCGCGCCGGCTTTACCCTAGCGCATGATATCAGCGCTTATTCGCTGACTGCCGTCGCGCAGCGCGTTTATCCGCTGATGACCGAGGGCGGAAGCATCATGACGATGACTTACCTGGGCGCAGAACGGGCCCTTCGCAATTATAACGTTATGGGTGTGGCGAAAGCCGCTCTGGAAGCGTCGGTCCGTTATTTGGCCACGGATCTCGGGCAGTTCAATGTACGGGTTAACGCTATATCAGCAGGTCCGATCCGGACGCTCGCGGCAAAAGGCATCAAGGACTTTAATTCGATACTCCGCCAAGTCGAGGAGAAGGCTCCGCTTCGCCGGACAACCGAAGCCGCCGAAGTCGGCGATACGGCGATGTTCCTCATGAGCCACCTGTCGCGCGGGATTACGGGAGAGGTTATCTACGTGGACAACGGCTATAATATCGTCGGAGTCTAGATGCTGCTTGCACGGTTCGAACCGGCATCGTTTTGAAAGGATAGATATGTGTTTTTCGCTCCCCGGTTACCCGGGGGGCTTTCGTTTTCTTCAATCGAAAGTGTATATTTGTCAATAGATAGGGGGAGATATTTGACGACAAGAATGCCTGTCCCGAGGAGCGTTATGCCTTGGGAACAAGGCTGCATGACCGGTTGTAAGCCCGATATAGAAAAAGCTACGGAGGCTATTATTATGACACAATTGCTCGTGACCGGCTGCGCGGGGTTTATCGGCTTTCATGCGGCTGCAAGATGGCTTAAGGAAGGCGGATCGGTGATCGGCATCGATAATCTCGGCGACTATTACGATCCGTCGCTTAAACAGTCGCGGCTTGCCTTATTGGAGAAGATGCCCGGATTCACCTTCGTAAAAGCGGGCCTCGAGAATAAGGAGCAGCTGAGCCGGATATTCGAAACCTCCAGGCCGGAAAAGGTGCTTCACCTTGCCGCGCAGCCCGGTGTCCGCCACAGTATAGATAATCCTCATGCCTATATCGATGCGAATATTATCGGCTTTCTCAATGTTCTTGAAGCTTGCCGTAAATATGGAACCGGCCATCTGCTTTACGCTTCCTCCAGCTCCGTATACGGCGCTAATACGGCCATGCCGCTGTCAGTCTCGGGCAATGTCGACCATCCGGTCAGTCTATATGCGGCCACGAAGAAAGCGAACGAATTGATGGCGCATTCTTACAGCCACTTGTTCGGCATTCCGACAACGGGTCTGCGGTTTTTTACCGTTTACGGACCATGGGGGCGGCCGGATATGGCGCTGTTCAAGTTTACCAAGGCCATCATTGCCGGGGAGCCGATTACGGTTTACAACAATGGTCAAATGAAGCGCGATTTCACTTACATCGATGATATTGTCGACGGAATTGTACGGTTGATTCCGCATGCGCCGATGCCGGACCCGACATGGGACCGCAGCAATCCCGACCCTTCTTCAAGCTATGCGCCCTATCGGATATATAACATCGGTAATAATAAACCTGTTAAATTATTGGACTTTATCGCAGTTCTCGAGCAAGCTCTGGGCCGCAAAGCAATTATTGAATGGGCGCCGATGCAGCCTGGAGATGTCCTCGACACTTGTGCCGATATCGACCCACTGCGGCAAGAGATCGGCTTTGACCCGAGGACGCCGATCGAAGAAGGGATTCCGCGCTTTGTCGAGTGGTATTTGTCCGAATATCAGAAAGTGTAATACGGAAACTTATTTCGAGTCATATCGATCCGATTATGCACGTAGAATAAAACGGTTCTCCGGGAAAACTATATAATTGTCCGGTCATGTCTCGTATAATAACATATAATTAGCAGTGACTTCATTTTTCATCGCACACCGGAGGAAGGTACTAACAAAATGCTTGAGCTTGTTTTTCTCATTTTACTCGGGCTCGTCGCCGCGGTGTTCGGAAGCATCGTCGGCCTTGGCGGCGGCATTATCATTGTACCGTCGCTCGTCCTGCTCGGACCGCAGCTCACGGGATCGGAGATAGGGCATTCGACCGCAGTCGGAACCTCGCTTGCCGTATTGATTGTAACGGCTCTCGCTTCGACGCTTGCCTTTGCGAAGAAGAAGAGAGTCGATTTCCGCAGCGGCTGGCTGTTGTTCATTACGAGCGGTCCGGCGGCGATGATCGGCTCAGCGCTGACCAGTCATTTGAAGAATGGGGTTTTTCAGCTTGTTTTCGGAATCTTCATGCTGCTGATGGCCGGCCTGCTTGTCGCACGGGATTACTTGAAGCCGATTGTGCGTGAGTGGCCGGTGCAGCGGAGCTTCACGGATGTAAACGGAGTGACTCATACGTATGGTTATGCCCTCCTCCCTGCGCTGCTAGTAGGATTCTTCGTCGGACTCGTGTCCGGTTTGTTTGGAATCGGCGGCGGCTCTCTGTTCGTTCCCGTCATGGTGCTGCTGTTTCGTTTTCCGCCGCATCTGGCCACCGCGACCTCGATGTTCGTTATTTTTCTGTCATCGATCCTTGGGAGCGGGGTCCATATATGGCTGGGGGAAATCGACTGGCGGATTGTGCTCGCTCTCGTTCCAGGCGCATGGATCGGCGGCAAAATCGGCGCATATATCGCCTCCCGCATGACTGGCAAGGGGCTGCTTTGGCTGCTCCGCGTAACACTGGTACTGCTGGCGATAGAACTGATTATCGAAGGCGGGGTACAATTGTAACTGCTCGGACGAAAACCGGGCGAAACTTTGACCGTATGGCAACGTATAGTAGTAAGCAGAAAGTGAACTCATAGGAAAGTAGAGTGATAGACCGTGAGTCAAGAACAGAATGTCTCTGCAGTAGGGGGCAAAAGCTTTACCGCTGTTGCCATCAACTGTGCGGCCAAAGCTGGCGAATGGATTAAAACCAAACTTGGAAACCATACAAGCTTAGCGTTAAAATACTCCTCAAAGGACCTTGTCACCGAAGTGGACAAGGGGGCGGAGAAAATGATCCGAAGCCTGGTGCTGACGCACTTCCCGCATCATTCCTTTCTGGGCGAAGAAGGGGTCGAGCCAGGGCCGGAGGCCTCGGCGCGCGCGCTGCAAAGCGTCCGTGACGCGGAGTATCTGTGGATCGTTGATCCTGTCGACGGAACGACAAATTTCGTTCACGGCTTCCCGTTCTTCTCCGTATCCATTGCGCTTGCGCATAAAGGCGAGGTTATTGTCGGAGTTGTATATGACCCGATGCGTGATGAGCTGTTTGTGGCTGAAAAAGGAAAAGGCGCTTATGTGCATGGAAAGCGCTCTCAGGTATCGGAGGAAACGACGCTGGGGGAGAGCTTAATTGCCACCGGCTTCCCGCCCGACCAGCAATTTGCGCTGCCGCTGAATATGAAAGGGCTGCAGGCTCTTGTGCCGCAGGTACGCAATATCCGGGCCGGCGGATCGGCCGCCCTCCATATGGCTTATGTTGCGGCAGGACGATTAAGCGGGTTCTGGGAATGGGGGCTGAATGCGTGGGATCTGGCAGCGGGTTCGCTGCTTGTTTCGGAGTCCGGCGGACGCGTGTCCGACATTAAAGGAAACCCGTATGATCTTGGTGTAAGGCACGTTGCCGCGACGAACGGCCATATCCATGACGAGCTCATAAGCGTGCTTCAGAAAGACAATGCAGCCGGTTAATGACTTGAATGATGTGGTTAATCAAAGAGAGCGTTATCTCTTCTCCGCATGGAGACAGAGGGATACGCTCTTTTTTTTGTAATCAAAATGGTAAATTTGAGCTTGTTTTTATTCGATGTATCTGTTATATATAAACTATAACAGATATATCTTCTGAGGTTGGCTTGTCTCAGAGCCGGAATTGATGCTGGAAGGAGGTCAACATGTTCATCGAATTGGATCTACAATCAGATGTGCCTATTTATACTCAGATTGCGGAGCAGCTGGTGGAAGGAATCGCATCCGGAGAATTGAAGCCAGGCGAAGCGCTTCCTTCCGTACGCAGTCTGGCATCCGATCTGAACATCAACTTGCACACCGTGAATAAGGCGTATCAATCGTTGAAGCAGGAAGGCTTTCTGCAGGTACACCGGAAGCAGGGAGTAGTTGTACAGCCGGCGGGAATGCCCGATGTTACCGCCGCGTTTCTTGGAAAGCTGCGCAGACAACTTCGGCCATTGGCCGCGGAAGCGATTGTCAGAGGCATGTCGGAGGCGGAATTTACAGAAATTTGTCTAGCGGTTTACCGGCGCGATTATACGGAGGAAGGGGAGCTTCATCAATGACGAACGAGTTGTGGTTTTGGATTTCCGCAGGGGCGACTTATGTGACAGTGGGCTTGCTGCTGCTGCTTATGCCTTTTTTCGGCTCACACTCGGTGCTGTTCGGTGTTTTTGTGCCGGAGGAGTGTCGGCGTGATTTGCCGGTCAACTTGATTCGCCGCCGTTATATGGTTCGTTCGTTGGCGGTGATTGTGCTTGGACTCGCTGCCGGAGCTGCAATCGGTTGGTCGACGGAAGGGGCGCTGCAAGCAGCGCTGCCAGTAGCTATGGCGGTTCAAATCATTGGCACGACGCTGGTAATGGGGGCCGGCCACCGCAGTGCCATTCGCCTTAAGGAGGAGAAGGGCTGGGAAGAGCCCGCGGCTGCTCGCCGAGTTGCCAGTCTGCATTTTCGCCAGCGGAAGCTTTCGATCGGAAGCGGATGGTATGCGGTACATGCCGCTTTGGTCATTGTATCTGTCATCTCAGCCATCGTAGAGTGGGACCGTATACCGGATATATTAACGACTCATTACGGCATGGACGGACTACCCGACGGTTATGCAGCCAAAACGGTCGGTTCTGTATTCATTCTCAACCTCATTCAACTGTTTATGATCGGTGTATTCGTATTCTCCAATATAACGATACGGCTGGCCAAACAGCAGCTGGATCCGGACCGGCCGGAGGAATCGATGGAAAAGCAGCGGTTATTTCGCTGGACGACATCCGTTTTTCTGTTCGGATTATCGTTATTGATTATTGCTTTCTTCGGTTATATACAAGCGTCTATGCTGTATGGGTGGTCTATGGATTTACTAAAACGATTTGCAATGGCGCTGCCTGTCCTTCTTATCGGCAGCGTAACGGGCCTGCTCGTTTACCAGAAGCGGAGAGGCATCAATCAGACGCAGGGCGGCTTAACCGCGCCCGACCGCTATTGGAGGGCCTGGGGCACTATTTACTACAATCCGGAGGACCCGGCTTTGTTTGTAGATAAACGCTACGGAATCGGATGGACGCTCAATATGGCGCGTCCGCTCAGCTGGGTAGTGTTTGGTTCGACCTTGTTGGTTCCGGTCGCGATAATTGTCGTTACGGTAGTCGCGACCTCCTGATTGTCACGGCAGGGTCCTGTTATTTAAGCCCGGGCTATAAGTTCTGAAGGCGGCTCTGTTGTCGCAACGCCCTGCTGGTCATGAGGCCGAGTCCGAATTCAACCTGTCTGACATGCGCGGTCTCCAAACTCGAACATACTGCAAGTAAGCATAGGAACCAATAACAAACATCATAGCGACATATTGCGAGGCCAATGTTTCTACAGTCGGGAATATGCAGAACCATACTCCGGCCCATGCCGGTATATTCACATGAATAGTCGTGGTTGGTACCCATCCTGCAAGCTGCATCTCCTGAACGGTTTCGCCAACCATGACAAATAGAACGACTGTAAGCATGACTCCGGTCAGGATTAACATCTTTTTGTATGGAAGCTTCTGATGAGCGACGAAGGTAAGAACGCCTACAATCGCTGTGAAGAATAATCCGATGGACGCACCTATCAAAATAACATGGTTTCCGGCATGTAAACGCAGATTCTGAAGGAATAGGACAATCTCAAACCCTTCCCGGTATACGGATGTTAATCCGATAACAACGAGACTCCAGTAAGAGGAAACGGCAGTTGCATCGTTCGGTGAGTCGGTGATCTGACGCCGCTTTCGATTATGTAAAGAAATTAAAACAGATATACCCGATCCAACGAAAATGGGCTTCCACGAGTCCCTTTTCGACCGGATCAGACCAGCTGTTATTGCCATCAAGACAAGAATAGCCTCAAGTCCTTCGCGGAAAATGAGAATAGCGGTGTCTAATGTCGCTGCTGTCGGGGTTAAATTGCTCTTGCTCGGATCCGGGGCGCCGTCAGCCGTAATCCCTTGCCATACAAGCAGAGCCACCACTAAAAGCACCATCATGCCGATTGCACTTGCCGGACATAATCATACCTCATTCTTGTTTTAGTTAATAATGATAATCATTATCACTTAAAACAGGTATAAAGTCAAATATCGAAGCAGCAAGTGCAGGAATAAACAGTGAAAGTAACAAACTTTGCAATGACGTTGGAACACAGGTGGTTACAAAGCCGCTTGCACGGTAAAGAAAAGGCCATCCGGCGAGCCGGATGGCCTTGTGCCGGTGCGATACGGCCGGATGGGCCCTATTATCGGCCCTAGGCGAGTGGGATAAGGAGCATGTACCGGTCAGAGATTTTATTTTGTATTATTATTCATTTCGTTAAATGCTCGCTCAGCGGCCTCAATCGTCTCGGCAATATCCTGCTCCGTATGTGCCAGTGTGAGGAACCACGCCTCATATTTGGAAGGCGCGAGGCAAATGCCCTGTTCGAGCATTAGGCGGAAGAAACGGGCGAATTGCTCCCCGTCCGAGCGCTGCGCTTCGTCGTAATTTGTCACCGGATGCGGGCAGAAGTGGGTTGAGAATGATCCGCGAATACGGTTAATCGTGAGAGGGACTCCGTGTTTGCCGGCTGAATGCTGCAGCGCATCGGTCAGCCTGGAGGCAAGCGCGTCCATTCTGTCATAAACCCCTGGCGTTTGAAGCAGTTCCAGACACGCGATCCCGGCGGAGATCGAAGCAGGGTTGCCGGCCATCGTACCTGCTTGGTAAGCCGGGCCGAGAGGCGCGACTTGCGCCATAATCTCCTTGCGTCCGCCATATGCGCCGATTGGCAGACCTCCGCCGATGATTTTGCCCAGCGCGGTCAGGTCCGGTTCGATCGCTTGCTTGTCGGGAAATGTATCATACGTTTGAGCGCAGCCGTAATGGAACCTGAAACCGCTGATCACTTCGTCATATATGACGAGAGCGCCGGCATCCCGTGTTATGCGGCAGAGCCCTTCGAGGAATCCCGGAGCAGGCATGACCATGCCGAAGTTGCCGACGATCGGTTCAATCATGACCGCTGCGACGTCATCGCCCCAGCGTTCAAGAGCATGCAGCAGGCTGACAAGGTCATTGAACGGCACCGTGATAACCTCGCTGGCGATGCTTTCCGGTATGCCTGCACTGTCGGGGATACCGAGTGTCGACGGTCCGGAGCCTGCGGCGACGAGAACCAGATCGGAATGACCGTGGTAACAGCCGGCGAACTTGATGATCTTGCTGCGTTTCGTATAGGCGCGGGCGACCCGGATCGTTGTCATGACCGCTTCCGTCCCCGAGTTGACGAACCGAACCTTATCGAGCGATGGAATTGCGGCTTTCAGCATGCGTGCAAGCTCGATTTCCAGCTCCGTCGGCGTACCGTACAGCGTGCCGTTCTCGGCCGCCCGCGTGATCGCCGCGGTAATGTGAGGGTGGGCATGCCCGGTTATGATAGGACCGTAAGCGCACAGGTAGTCGATGTAACGGTTCCCGTCGACATCCCAGAAGTGAGCCCCATGCGCTCGCTTCATAAACACAGGCGCGCCACCGCCAACCGCTTTGAAGGAACGGGAAGGGCTATTGACACCGCCGACAATATGCTCAAGCGCTTCGGCATATAGCTGCTCCGAGCGTGTACGTGGAATGGACATGGAATGATCCTCCTAATATGTAATAAGCAAAAGCGTCCCGCCAGTGCCCGAATACCGGCATCGGTGACGGTTGGTAATTGAACTAATGAGCTCCGGCGGGCCGGATGAGTCCGAATAGTGGCACCGGTGCAATAAATCAGCTCCGGCGGTCCGTATGCGTGAGAATAGTGTTACCGGTGGAACTAAATGAGCTCCAGTGGCCCGTATGCGCTTGAATAGTGTCACAGGTGAAACTAAATGAGCTCCAGTGGCCCGTTGCGCGTGAAGAGTGTCATCGGTGCGACTAAATGCGCTTGCGACGAGTCATCGTGATAGCGCATTGACCGCTCACATGCGGTTGTCCCGCCATAACAAGCAAGACGGAGGGTGATTCGGGATCGAATCACCCTCCGTCTATTGTAAGACATTAAGACGCGACCGCCAATTACTTGCTGGCACTGCTGCCGCTGGCGGAGCTGCTCCCGCTGGCACTGCTTTCGCTTGCCTGGCCGCCGTCCGTGCTGTTCACAGACTGGGTGCCTGAAGAAGACGGAGCCGTCGAGTCCTTGCTGAGCTCTGATTTCACGTAAGCTAGAAGCTCCGCATCGTTCCGCACCGAAAGTACGGACGCCCCGTCAACTTTCTTATCGCCGATCAAGTCCATCGGCGGTACCTGCGCTTGTCCCGCCATATGGCTGTCGACGCCGAGCTGCGCAAGCTTAAGCATATCCGAAACTTCAAGGTTTGTTTCAATGTAAGGCTGTACGCTGTCCAGAATCTGTTTCATTCGGAGCAGGTTCCATCCCGATTTCAGCTTATCCGCGACCGCTGTCAGGAAATTGCGCTGACGCTCGGTTCGGGTGAAATCGCTCATCGCATCATGACGGAAACGGACATACATCAGCGCATGCTCTCCGTCGAGGTGCTGCATTCCTTTTTTCAAATGGATGTCGTACCGGTTGCCGTCGGCATTATCGACGTAGTTCATGTTCTTCTCGACATCATAGTCGATCCCGCCGATTGCGTTGATCAGCGATTTGAATCCTTCAAAATCGGTATAAACATAATATTGAATATTAAGACCAAGCATTCCGCCGATCGTCTTCATGGCGAGATTAGGTCCGCCAAGCGCCAAAGCCGTGTTAATCCGGCCTTCGCCATGTCCTTCAATAGGAACGTAAGTATCGCGCAATATAGAGAAGAGATGGACCTGTTTCGTTACCGGGTCGACCGAGGCAACAAGCATTGAGTCCGACCGGGCTGCATCATTTTTCTTCAAACCCCGGTTGTCGCCGCCCATAAGTAAAATGTTGACCCGTTCGGTTCCTTCCCATTTCGCAGGCTGGTCCGTTGCGGTCTCCTTAAACTGGCTAAACCGCGATTCGTCCTTCGACTTGCTGAATTTATCAAGCGACTTATATACGCCAACACCTTGATAGGCGGCGAATCCGACTATTACGGATAGTACAATAATTAATGGCAGCAGCCATGCTCTTTTTTTTCCTGTCTTCACCCGCGGCATCCTGTTCTGTTCCTCCTCATTGGTTCGTTATAATGGTATTCAACGGCCCACCCGTAACTATATGCATCCTCCGCTTTCACAAGGCGTGGAACAAAGCACAATAATGTGTCCTGTTAGCGTATCCGCCAGGCATTTAGCTTTCTCTTATAAATCAACCCGTTTACGCATTCTTTAATCTGTTGTAGTATTACATATCATAAAATTATAAAATGTAACGTCGTATAGAAGCAAGTTTTATCTGCTAGAATCGAAAAAGGCACTTATTTCCCAGGAAATGTCGAGGTAAAAGAAAGGGAGTACACGCTTATGTTGGCGATTGATGTCAAGGATTTGCGCAAGCAGTTCAATGTTCAAAAAAACCGTGAAGGCCTGGCCGGAGCACTTAAGGATCTGTTCAAGCGGGAATATAACGAAATCACAGCCGTGAAGGACATCTCCTTCCAGATACCCCAGGGCGAAATATGCGGTTACATCGGCGAGAACGGCGCAGGAAAATCGACTACGATCAAAATGCTCACCGGCATCCTGGTCCCGACCTCCGGTCATTTGAAAGTAAACGGCTTCGTACCCTACAAGGAACGCGAAAAGTTCGTTCGCGGGATCGGCGTCGTATTCGGCCAGCGCAGCCAGCTTTGGTGGGATATCGGCGTAATCGAGTCCTTCCGCCTGCTGCGCAAAGTGTACCGGGTACCGGAGGCGGAATTCCGCACACGGCTTGATGAACTAGTGGAGCGGCTTCATCTCGGCGAGCTGCTTAACCGTCCCGTGCGCAAGCTCAGCCTCGGCCAGCGGATGCGGTGCGAGCTTGTCGCATCCCTGCTGCACAACCCGTCGATCCTGTTTCTGGATGAGCCGACGATTGGGCTCGATATTGTGGTGAAGACGGAAATACGGGATTTTCTTAAAAAAATAAACCGCGAGCACGGCACAACCATCCTGCTGACCACCCATGATCTGCAGGATATCGAAGCGCTCTGTTCCCGCGTTATAATGCTGGATGACGGACGCATTATCTATGACGGCGGATTGGAGGAGCTGAAGTCGCGCTGGAGCAAGGGGCGGGAGATTCAGTTTCAATTCGGCGAGCTTCCGGAAATCGGCGAATTACGTCAGCTCACCAGCGGTTTGGATAGCGTGACCTGGTCGGTGGACAATGAATTGACCGCTACAATGTGGCTGCCTCACGAAGTGAATGTGTCCGATGCTTTGGCCCGTGTCGTCGGAGGCGGGGCTGATATCCGCGATATCAAAATCATGGAGACGAACACGGACGAGATCGTCCGGGAAATATACCAATCGGGCTCGGCTTCCCAGGAAGCAGCCGATAAGCTCAGCCAACCCGCAATCGATGAGGAACAATCCGCACTTCTTGATACCGCCGGTGCTAAGAACCTGGAAGACACGGTTTCAGACAGTGAAACTGCCGGCACGATAGGCGGGGAAGACGCGGATTCGGACAACAAAGCTGCCGGCACCAAGGCCGGGAAAGACGCGGATTCAGACAGCGAAGCGGTTGGTGGGCCTGATAACAAGAAGGAGCAGGTGCGTAATGACTAGCGCATATCTGGACCTTATCCGTATCCGTTTCCTTATGATGCTGGCTTACCGTGTGAACTATTACAGCGGCATCGTCATCTATGCGATCAATATAGGCGCTTATTATTTCCTATGGGAAGCGATTTACGGGACGCAGAAAATACTCGGGGGCTTTACGCTTGCTCAGATGACGACCTATGTAGCGGTATCGTGGATGGCCCGCGCTTTCTACTTCAACAACCTTGACCGCGAAATCGCAAGCGAAATCCGCGACGGCAGC
This sequence comes from Paenibacillus sp. sptzw28, assembly GCF_019550795.1. Lineage (NCBI taxonomy): Bacteria > Bacillati > Bacillota > Bacilli > Caryophanales > Paenibacillaceae > Paenibacillus > Paenibacillus sp. sptzw28. The sequence continues at coordinate 5,706,316 of NZ_CP080545.1, read as the reverse complement.
GTAGCTATACAGTTCATCCGGCCGTATAATTATTTATTCGTCAAAATGATGCAGGCCTTCGGTGAAGGGATTTTCCGCCTGCTCCTCTTTATGGCACCGGGACTTGTTGTCGTCTGCCTGATCTTCCCGGTCAAGCTGCCGACCGACCCGGGAGTATGGGCGCTCTATTTTGTCATGCTGGTGTTGAGCTTTCTTATTAATACGCAAATTAATATGCTGACGGGACTGTTCGCCTTTTTCGTGGAAAATAACGAGGGGATGCTGCGGATGAAGCGGGTGCTCGTCGATCTGTTCTCGGGCGTAATCGTACCGGTGTCATTCTTTCCCGGCTGGCTCGCGATAGCAATGAAATGGCTGCCGTTTCAGGCGATCACCTATCTGCCGAGTTCTGTGTTCACGGGAAGAGTCGCGGGAGACGAAGCGCTGCGCGTGCTTGGCGTGCAAATCATCTGGTTCCTCGTGCTGATCGTACCGATCGCTTGGGTATGGCGGCAGGCGCGGTACCGGCTGTTCGTGCAGGGAGGATGACGCAAAAATGATGTTTTACTGGTCCTTATGTGTGGAATATTTAAAGAACTATGCGAAGACCAGGCTTGCCTACCGGATGGATTTCTGGGTCGAGGTGTTGTCCGACCTGCTCTTCCAGGGGGTTAACCTGATCTTTATCCTCATCGTGTTCCAGCACACGCCGTCGCTCGGCGGCTGGTCTGAGGCGGAGGTTGTCTTCGTATACGGCTTCTTCATGGTTCCTTTCGGAATTTTCGGAGTGTTCTTTAATTTATGGAACTTCGGAGAACGCTATATTATAAAGGGCGAAATGGACCGTATTTTGACCCGGCCCGCTTACAATCTGTATCAGGTGCTGCTTGAGAATATGGATCCGCCGTCCTTGTTCGGCTCCCTTGTCGGAGCGGTTATCATGGCACTCAGCTGGTCTGAGCTCGGTCTGCCCTTTGAAGCGCTTGACGTGCTGATGCTTGTCGTGTTCATCATTGGCGCAGTGCTGATCTACGGGGGAATGTACATTGCCCTGACGGCGATATCCTTTTACTCCGATGCGCCGACAGGCATTTTGCCGCTCATGTACAATCTCCAGAATTACGGTCGCTACCCGGTCAACATTTATAACAAAACGATCCGTTTCCTGCTGACGTGGGTGCTGCCGTTCGCTTTTGTCGGCGTTATTCCGGCATCGTATTTTCTCGGTCGGCACGAAGACGGATTATCGAGCTTGGCGCTTCTAACGCCGGTAGTCGGAATTGTTATGCTGTCGATCGGTCTAACGGTGTGGAATCTTGGGGTTAAACGGTACCGCGGCGCCGGTTCGTAAGCTGCTCGGCTGCAAGAAGGAAAGGACGAAACAATGGCTAAAATTAAGGCAAAGGCATTCGTAGGCAAAAAGGCGCCCGACTTCTCGCTTGAAGCGGCAGGCGGCCGTCAAGTGAAGCTCTCCGATTATATCGGGCAAAAGGTTGTGCTGTTCTTCTACCCGAAGGATCTGACTCCTGCCTGTACGCAGGAATCATGCGATTTCCGCGATGTCTATGCGGAGTTTCGCGAATTGGGCACAGTCGTGCTCGGTATCAGCATTGATACAGCTGCGACACATGAGCGGTTCGCCGCCAAGTACGAGCTGCCCTATGAGCTGCTGGCTGACCCGGAGCACAGGGTATGCGAGCTCTACGGGGTGTGGCAGCTGAAGAAGCTTTACGGCCGTGAATATATGGGCTTGGTCCGCTCGACGTTCCTCATTAACGAGAAGGGCAAGCTCGTACGCGAGTGGCGGAATATCAGAGTCAAGGGGCATGTTCAGGAAGTGCTGAAGGCGGCGCAGGAATTGAAATAGCGATGAAACGAGAAGGGCTGTTTCCCGGCAGGGGAGCGGCCTTTTTTGTATGCGAAAAAGCAGGAAGACCGGCTAAACGCATTAAAGCGGCCTCCGCTGTGTATGCGCCCCCAGAAGGAGTCGGAATGTCGACTTAAAACGGAGCCGACGTGATGCCGAATCGGGGGCTCGGTGCCGACTTGGTCTTGTTGCCCTCTTTGCTATTAATCTAGCAGGTGTAAAGATCGCGGGAACTGGAGAAACTGGTTGATAGAATCGCGTGATAGGGCGTTATGAAAGGACGTGAGCGGGAATGATTCCAAAACAATCGGCGGAAGAATGGCAGGCAGACGATTTTCCGGTGGAAAAGCAGCAGGATAGCTGGCCGGAAGCGGCGAGTCAGCTGCTTCGGCTGATGATGGCACGGGTGAACAGTGTGCTTCTCGGCAAAAGCGAGGTTGTGGAGAGGGTCTTTGCCGCGCTGCTTGCGGGCGGGCATGTGCTGCTCGAGGATGTGCCGGGCGTCGGCAAGACGCTGCTTGTGCGAGCCATCGCACGGGTTATAGGCGGAGAATTTCGCCGCATCCAGTTCACCTCGGATATGCTGCCGGCCGATGTCATCGGGGGGCTCGTATGGGATGGGAAGCGGGGCGACCTCGTGTTTCGCCAGGGCCCGCTTATGGCCAATGTGGTGCTGGCGGATGAAATAAACCGTACCCCGCCCCGTACGCAATCGGCGCTGCTGGAGGCCATGGAGGAGCGGAGTGTTACGGCGGACGGGGAAACGATGCGGCTGCCGCAGCCATTCATGCTGCTTGCGACGCAGAACCCGCTTCGCGACGACGGGACGTATCCGCTGCCGGAAGCGCAGCTGGACCGTTTTATGATGCGGCTGACCGTTGGATATCCGTCGGCGGAGGATGAAATTGCGATGCTGGAGGGCGGCGGGCATCGTCTTCAGCCTGAGCAGCTGCGGCCTGTAATCATTCCGGAGGAATGGCTGCGGATGCAGCGCGATGCGCAGTCGGTGCACGTGCATTCGGCCCTGCTGGCGTATGCGGTACAAATTGTGGGTACAACTCGAACCGCTGCGGAGCTGACGCTCGGAGCAAGCCCGAGGGCAACGCGGGACTGGGTTCGGGCTGCGCAGGCGACCGCATATGTTGACGGACGCCGGTTTGTTCTGCCCGACGATATGAAGGAGACGGCAGAAGAGGTGCTCGCTCACCGTTTGGTTATGAGGGATGCGGCTGCGGCGGAAGGGATAACGGCGGCGGATGTGCTGCGCCGGATCCTCGCTTCGACTCCGGTGCCGGCACCGTCCGGCGAAGGCGATCGACGCCGATGAACGGAAGAGGGAAAGCCTTCCGCGGCGCCGCAGCTTCGGTTCCGGCGGATGCAGCGGCAGTTAGTGGACCAGGAACCGGTGCTCCGGGTACCCATGTAAAAAGGGTGTATAAAACAGACGCTGCTCATATGAAAAAGAGCTTGGCTGTTGCAGTCGGAGACCGGAAGCCGCAGAGCCGCCATTTTGCGCGGCTTGTGCTTATCCTGCTTCTGGCGGCATGCGGCGCAGCTCTGCAATCACGGGGAGGCGCCGTGGAGTGGCTTCTGTTTGCCACTGCCGCCGCAATGGCGGTATGGTGTATCGTTATTCCATACGCGGCGGTTGGACGTATTACGGTCGAGAGGTCGATCGATGCGGGAGCACGGCTTGTGGACGGGGGAAGTATGATTGTCCGTTTGACAGTCCGCAGCACAAGACCGCTGCCGATGATGTGGGTATCGGTAAAGGAGGAAATCATAAATGCTTCGGAGGCGGAGGGCAGCCGACCTTCACCGCCTTTATTATTCCGTGCAATAGCACTTTCCTTGTTCAGCCGCAAACAAACAATAAGCTACACGGTTATGGGTCTGCAAAGAGGAGAGCTGCTGTTCCGTCCGGTTCGCATTACGGTCGGCGATTTGCTTGGCATGAGCATGCGAAGCTTCATTATTAGCACCGATGGCCGGGCGCTTGTAAGGCCGGTGCCGCCGCAGGGCGACCGAATAGAAGGCCTGCCGGGTTCTCTTGCCCGAACCAAACCGGTTCATAAACGGCCGATTGATTCAATCGGGGCTTCGTCGATGAGTGCTGCTGCGGCAGTGCGCCGTTCAGGTTCGGGGGTCCAGTCGCGGGTATACGTTCCAGGAGACCCGCTGTGGCGGGTTAATTGGCGTGCCATGGCGAGAGGGCTCGGCCTGCATACCCGCATTAGCGACGCCGAGCTGCCGGGCGATACGGTCATACTGCTCGACGCATCGAAGACTGTATATACCGGCGACGGACGGTTGTTCGATGCGAACGCGGGACGTGCCTGGCTCGCGGTGCGCAGCGCTTGGGAAGCGGGAAACGGCATCAAGCTGATCTGCACCGACCTCGAAGAAACGCGTATTCACATTCGGTCCGGAGACAGATCGGCGCTGCGAAATGCGGAAGAGCGGCTCGCCCGGCTGCGGGCGGATGGCGTGAAGCCGCTGGCAGAATGGCTGGCAGATATAACCGCCTCACTGCCGCGCGGCGCTGCCTTTGTTTGCTTCAGCGCCGTTCATTCGGACCTGCCGGACGGGGCGGCGGTTATGGGGGGAGCGGCCCGAAAGCCCGGAGATTTGACCGGCGCGAGCAGGGCCAGAGGGGGAAATTCATCGCTTGCCGCAGCTGAAGCCGGCAATAAAATTTATGGCAGCAGCTTGGAAGACTCGCCGGCCGGTCATATGTCATCTATTTATCACGCAGCAAGGATTGCCGGAGTTCGCGGAGCGCGGCTCTATATGTTGTTTTCATGCAGAGGAGCTGTTCCTTCGGATGCTGAAAGGCGGTGGCAGGAGCGGCTCAGTGGAGCCGGCTGCTTCGCCGGATTGCTTCCGGTTCCTGCTGATTACCGGAAGCAGCCGGAAATTGCGGAGGGAGTGGATCGCGATGCAAGCGCAGCAATCAGCTAGCCGAAGCGCTGGGAGAATACGGGAAATCGACAAGGAAGGCGCGGTCTTTTTCAATAAGAGTTCCCGGCGCTTCGTTACCAGCCTTCTGCTCTTTGGCCTTATGACGGAATGGCTGCTGCCGCTGGAGCAGTTAAAGGCCTATACGGAACTGTACCGCGTCGGCCCGGTTATTGCGGCGGTGGGCTGCTTTCTGGCCGTCGGACTATTAGTGCCTCCGGTTTGGGCGTCGCTGCTTCTTAACGGGGTCGTATGCGTCGGTGCGGTGCTGTATATGTTCAGCGTGCAATCCCCTTCTGCCGTCGATTCAATGGCGAGGCTGATCCAGGCGCTTAGCGGTGATGCGCTTCGCGTTATGGAGGGTCACCTGCAGCTAAGCGGTGAGACGCGGACGCTGCTGCTCATCATGGGGCTCGGCATGATGGCTGCAGCCGTGCAGTCGCTCGTCTGGCTCAGGCAGTGGGGACTCGGTTTAACGGCGCTTACCGCTCTGTATTTGCTCGCTTTATACGCCTTTCTCGGGATTGATGTGCTCCCCGGTCTGATTCGGGCATGCACGGAGGGTCTGCTGTTAAGCGCGCTGCTGACGCTTCCGAGAATCGAGCGGCTGCTTGGTGCTGTACATTCTGTCCGCTCCCGGAACGGCTCGGTAGGCGGATGGCCCGTGAGCTGGTGGAGCGGGGCGGCATTGGCAGCCGTTCTTCTAACGGCTGCGGGAGTGATTGCCCAGTGGGGAACGCTTCCGGCCGCAGGGCCTGCACCGTGGGTCACGGAAGCAGTTGATTGGGGAAAGACGCATTTGACCAAAAGCCGGACGGCCGCAGTTTCTCGCAATGACAGCATTAATGCGTTGAATTCGGGCGCAGTTCCGGGTACCGCCGGCCTGACCGGCTACGGATTCGATGACAGCCGGCTGGGCGCGCCGATTTCGCCGGATTCGACAGCGTTGTTTACGGTTTTATCTCCTGAATCGACCTACATGCGAGGTGAGAGTAAGGCTTTTTACAATGGCCAAGGCTGGGATCAGCCCAACCAGCGCATGGAGGAGAAAACGATAGCGGAGAATAAGGGTACGGCCGGAATGGAGGCGTCAAACAGCCCGGGTGCGGGTGGAGCGACAGCAGAACCTGATGTGGGTGCAGCGGGCGAGACGGGTCGTGTGATCCGTCAGACGGTGACGGCGGAATACCCGTCGCCAGGGTGGCCGTTGTTGACGGCGGGAGCGGATGCGCAGGTTGTCGCGCTTAACCCGGTTGTAGATGACAGAAAGGCGGCCTACCGATACAGGCTTAATACTGCAACCGGTGCCCTGTACCCTGCTGACGGCGAGCTCGTCAAGCAGTATACGATCGAGACGCGCATGCCGGATATGAGCGCCGATACGCTGCGGACTGTAGACGGCTCGGTTTCCGATCCCGCAGATATCGCGGAAGAGTATACACAGCTTCCATTATCACTGCCCGCTCGCGTAGGCGGGCTTGCCAAGGAAATCGCGGACGGAACGGGGGGCGGACGTTATGAGACGGTAAAGGCCATCGAAGCGTATTTACGCAGTCATTTCGCCTATACTCAGAAGGGCACGTCGGTCCCGGTCATGGGGGAAGACTTCGTCGATCAATTTTTGTTCGAACAGAAACAGGGCTACTGTGTTCATTTTGCAACGGCGATGACGGTCATGCTCCGGACGCAGGGCATACCCGCACGCTATGTAAAAGGGTTCGCCCCCGGCGAAGCCGGCGACGGGGGCGCGCTTGAAGGTACGCCGAGCACAGGCGGTGCAAACGCGAAGGCTTACACCCTGCGGGCAAGCGATGCGCACGCTTGGGTGGAGGTGTTTTTCCCGGGCGTCGGCTGGGTGCCTTTCGAGCCGACGCCGGGCTTCGCTGCGCCGGCGGGCGAAGCCGGCGGCGCAGGCGCAGCGGCATCGGCGGCCGATTCGGCCGATGCCGCGCAGCACGGGCTTGCCGCGGCGGCGGGCAATGCCGCAGCCCCGGTCGGCGCTGGGCGCGCCGCGGAGCGCGCCATGCGCGCGGCAGCGCAGCTGCAGGCGGCCGCGGTGCGGGCCGCCGAAGCCGCTATGCGCGAGGCGAATGCCCTCGCGCAAGCGGCCCGCGGCGCAGCGGCGGCCAGGCCGTGGGCCGTGGCCGCGCTGGCCGCGTGCGCCACAGCCGCCGCCGTGCTCTCGGCGGCGGCGTGGCGCAAACGCGAACGCTTCGCGTTCGCAAGCGCGCTGCGCCGGTACGGCAGCGCGCTTGATACGGGCCGGCTCACAGCGGCCCGCGGGCAGTTCCTCGCGCTCGCGGATGCGTGCTGGCGCGAGCTGTACAGGCGCTGCGGCGCCCGGCCGGCGCACAGCACCGCACGCGAATATGCGGCGGCGCTAGCCTTGCCGCCGCAAACCGCGCAGCTCGTGGCCGACTTCGTCCGCTGGGACGAACAGGCGCGGTATGACGCCGACTGGCTGGAAATGCCGACGAAGGAACAGGTCGGAGCATTTCTTTCCGCGCTGTCACATCAGACCGAGCCAAGGCGCATAAGCATCGGAAAGCAGCTGTAAACGCCGGAGTATGGTTTTGACTGATAATAACACGTGGTTCCCCCGAAGGGAGCAGGAACCAAAGCGATACCTGACAGAGCTAAGAACTTTCCTAAGTTTTTAAAGTCAAATCCGATAGAATAGAACCAAAATAAAAATCGCAGCGGCGCCTGGGACACGAAACTAGTCCTGGCCCACCGCTGCCGTTATTCGTGGAGCAGGGGAAGGTAACCGTCACAGGATAAGTATTAGTTCGCGGATGGTCTCCTTCCCTGATATCTGCTCAAGAATATTTTTGCGTCTATCCGGCGCCTTTGCGGGTTCGGGACATGCTTCAACGGCCTGTCCATATTACATTGATTTAAAAATATAATGGATGATGAAGATATAGATTCCGACCAAAAGAACCCTCAATCAGGAAGCTGATTGAGGGTTCTTTTTTGGTAGCGCCCAGCATGGGCGTCATCCCTATACTCCGTTGTTTTCTTTTTCCTTCTCCACCAGAAACTCCTCAGATGATTAGCTAAACACAATGCGGTCGCCTTTAAAATACGATTGACCCCCGCGGTTGATCGGATTGACCGTCCTGCCCGGCGGACGGTTGACTTTATAATAAAAGGGAACCTAGAAGAGGAGAGAGAGCCGATGCACAAGAGAAAGCTGCAGGCCTACATCTTTACGTTTCCCAGCGTATTGATAACGCTCGTACTGGGCATCTACCCCATTACATGGGCGCTTCGTTACATGCTCTATGATTATCCGGGCTTCGGTTAGCCCCGGTTTACCGGGCTGAACAATTTCTACCGGATCGCGAGGGACGAACAGTTCTGGCAGTCCGTCGTCAACACCTTCGTCTATGCCGGAGGCAAGCTCGCGCTGACGATCCCGCTGTCACTCATACTGGCGGTGATTCTTAACAGGGCGCTGCGGGGACGCCAGCTGCTGCGCGCCGTCTATTTCCTGCCGACGATTTTCAGCGCTTCGGTCATGTCCATCGTGTTCTATATCATCTTCAATTCCTATAACGGCATCATTAATCAGTTCCTGATGAAGCTGCATATCGTGTCCGGACCGATCGACTGGCTCGGTGCGAGCCATGCGATGCTGACCGTAATAATTACCGCCGTATGGGGCGCCGTCGGCAATTACATGCTGCTCTTCCTGGCCGGATTGCAGAGCATTTCGGACGATGAGCCGTCACGAAGCATGGGATATCGACATTTTCTATACTGAAAAAATGACGGCCGTTACCGATCTGCTGGACATGCAGCTTGATGAGATGGGGCCGCTGCGGGCGGTAATCAGCTTCGTTTGGAGGTATGGCAATTCCGTCATTCGCCAGAAAATGATCGTGTATGCGGGCAGCCGCCGAATCGATTATGATACGCATATCGATTGGCGGGAGCGGCGGCAGCTGCTGAAGGCAGCGTTTCCGGTCAACGTCCGGTCAACGGAGGCGACCTATGACATCCAGTTCGGCAATGTGAAACGTCCGACCCATTGGAATACGAGCTGGGATTACGCTCGTTTCGAGACGGTCGGCCACCAGTGGGCGGACTTGTCCGAACGCAGGTACGGCGTCAGCCTGCTCAATGATTGCAAATACGGTTACGACGTGAAGGACAACGTGCTCCGGCTGTCGTTGATCAAGTCCGCGATGGTGCCCGACGAAACGGCCGATCAGGGGGAGCATATTTTCACATATTCCCTCCTGCCGCATGAGGGCGACTGGTTTGCAGGCAGGACGGTGCAGGAAGCGTGGGCGCTAAACAATCCTTTGACCTGCGAGCCGGGAGAGGCAGACGGCGGAAGCTTCTCCATGTTCTCGTTGTCTGCGGACCATGTCGTGATCGACACGGTCAAGAAGGCGGAGGACGGGGAGGCGGTCAGCGTCAGGCTGCATGAGTTCTCGGGAGCCGGCGGACAGGCGGTGCTGCGAAGCGGAAGAACCATTGTCTCATGGACGGAGTGCGATTTGATGGAGAATGAGCTCACGGCGGCGGCCCCGGGTCCTGAAGCGGCTTTCGCGATCGCTCCTTATGAGATCAAGACGTTCATGGTCCGGCTAGCTTAATGGCCGGGCGGGTGGAGAAGCCCCGTTATTAGGGCATCAACGAGCGCGAGCCTGCACCTCATTCATCAGATGTTCAAGGAAAATATTGACATATGTCTTAGGAAGTGTATACTGAAAGTATCGATAAGTGAAGGGAGTGAGTACGCGCAATGACGAACGATATGAATGTTTTATCGAGATTCACCCTTCGTTGCCCCTCACTTCTACGGTTGGCGCTTTCCTGATGCCCGAGAAACGATGAGTCCAGGCGAACTAGAGGCCTGGGCTTTTTATTTGTTCGTGCCCAAGAAGCTGCGGGGGGTTAATGGACCGCGGCTTCTTTGTGCTGCTATAGAAATGTATAAGTATTTGCGATACTTTCTCTATAGTTCACATGGGAGGAACGTACTTCGCCGGAATAAGACGGCGTTTCGCTTCTTCCTGTGCCCGGCTGTTCCTCCCTGCAATTGTCAAACCGCCCGAAGTACGGCAGCGGCCACATTAACCAATGGAGGTTTTGCCGGAATGATGATGAAATTAAGTACGATGAAGAAGGTTATGGATACCGTGGATGCGGATTGGAGGAGCCCGCTGGCAGATCAGATCGCCGCACCATGGGGGTATGACCCGGGATCTGTATTGTGCTTGCGGTGCAGCGCGAACTTCGTATTTGTACTGCGCAAGGAAGGTCGGCTATATTTTCTGCGCTTCAACGATGCGTGCGAGCGGGAGCTCAGTCAAGTGGAATCGGAGATCGGACTTCTGCTCTATCTTCGCGATCAGCCCGTCCGGACCGCGCAGCCTGTGCCTTCGCGCAGCGGCAAGTACGTGGAGACTGTGCACACCGAAGTTGGAACGTATCATGCAGTTCTCTTCGAAGCGCTGCCGGGCGACCAGCTCGAGATCGAAGACCTCAATGCAGCGCAATTTCGCAATTGGGGGAGCGCTCTGGGCCGTCTTCATCACATTTTAAAAAGCATACCCGAATCGTTCCGCCGCAGCCGCTTGAGCTCGAGGGATAGACTTGAGATCGTCCGCGGCTTGCTTCCCGGCCACGAACAATCCGCCATAGCTGAGCTTCACCGAATTATCGATTGGGCGGAGCAGCTGCCTGTTACCGGTGATAATTACGGTCTGATTCATTACGATTTCGAATTGGATAACCACCGATGGGAGGGCCAAACGGTCGGGACGCTCGATTTTGACGATTGCTGCGCGCACTGGTATGCAGCGGACATTGCCAATGCTCTAGGAGATGTGTCCAAATATGAAGTCGATGTAAGCCATCCCGGGGTTAAAGCCTTTATAGAAGGTTATATTACGGAAACGCCGCTTGATCCCGATATGATCGCCGCGCTGAATTGGTTCAAACGAATGGATAACCTGTTAGGATTCGCCGACCTGCTTCGCGTTATAGATCTGCCCGACGCACCGGAAGATCCCGAATGGCTGAGCAAGCTTCGCAGCAAGCTGCTCGCCGCAGTCGACGGTTACCGGTCACACCTGGACACCTTCGAGGACTGATTATACAACCTTTGAATTACCGTTCACCTGAGCCAAGCCTTAATGCCGAAGTCCTTCCGCCTTGACTGTCCCAAACGCCGTTATATATAATTATCACATTGATTTGAGCGTATGCTTCCGAAACGGGATTGTTGCACCGTAGGATGGAAACTTGAAGTATCGCCAAAAGTCTTGAGGAGGCTCGGCATGGATAAGCCAAATGAAATAATCGTTGTCCTCGATTTCGGCGGACAATACAACCAATTAATCGCAAGACGTATCCGGGATTTGGGCGTATACAGCGAACTGCTGCCTTACAACACGCCGGTTGAGCGGATCCGCGAACTGCAGCCGAAAGGCATCGTGTTCTCGGGAGGTCCGGCAAGTGTTTATGAGGAGAAGTCGCCGCTCGTCGACCCGGCTATATATGATCTCGGGCTGCCGATCTTCGGCATCTGCTACGGCATGCAGCTGATGTCCCACCAGTTGAAGGGCAAAGTCGAGCGTGCAGGCAAGCGCGAATACGGCAAGGCCGATGTCGATTTCACAGCAGATTGCCATCTCGTACAAGGGCTCGAAAGCCGTCAAACTGTATGGATGAGCCACGGCGACCACGTCGTTCAGCTGCCTGAAGGCTTCCGCGTCGACGCGAGCACCGAGCATGCGCCGATCGCAGCGATGAGCCATGCGGAGCGCAAGTTCTATGCGGTGCAGTTCCACCCGGAAGTGCGCCATTCCGTATACGGCAATGAGATGATCCGTAATTTTCTCTATAACGTCTGCGGCTGCGAAGGCAACTGGAGCATGGAGACATTTATCGAAGATGCAATCCGCGATATCCGCAGCGAAGTCGGCAGCAGCAAAGTGCTGTGCGCATTATCGGGCGGAGTCGATTCTTCGGTCGTCGCGATTCTGCTCCACAAAGCGATCGGCGACCAGCTGACTTGTATGTTCATCGACCATGGTTTGCTGCGCAAAGGCGAAGCGGACAGCGTCATGGAGACCTTCGTCGGCAAGTTCGACATGAAGGTCGTGAAGATCGATGCGAGCGAGCGGTTTCTGGGCAAGCTTAGAGGCGTCGACGATCCGGAGCAGAAACGGAAAATCATCGGCAACGAGTTCATTTATGTCTTCCAAGAGGAATCTGCGAAGTTTGATGACTTCGAATTTCTGGCGCAAGGTACGCTGTACACCGATATCGTCGAGAGCGGAACGGCAACGGCGCAGACGATCAAATCGCATCATAATGTCGGCGGACTGCCGGAGGATATCAAGTTCAAGCTGATCGAACCGCTCAAGGCGCTGTTCAAGGATGAAGTGCGCAAGGTCGGCGAAGAGTGCGGCCTGCCGGAAGAGATTGTGTGGCGTCAGCCTTTCCCGGGTCCGGGTCTTGCGATCCGTGTGCTCGGAGAAGTAACGGACGAGAAATTGACGATCGTTCGCGATTCCGATGCGATTCTGCGTGAAGAAATCGCCAAAGCCGGCCTGAAGCGCGAAATCTGGCAGTACTTCACAGCGCTGCCGAATATGAAAAGCGTCGGGGTCATGGGCGATGCCCGCACCTATTCATACACGGTCGGTATTCGCGCCGTTACCTCGATTGACGGCATGACCGCCGATTGGGCGCGCATTCCGTGGGATGTGCTCGAGAAGATCTCGGTGCGAATCGTCAACGAAGTCGACAATGTCAACCGTGTTGTCTACGACATCACATCGAAGCCGCCGGCTACGATCGAGTGGGAATAAACAAACCAAATGCAGCTTGTCTCCGGTTATGGAGGCAAGCTGCATTTTTTTGAAAGTGGTAAGACATCCGACTTGAAAAAATTCTGCAATTGTTATTTACCATTTATGGATAATGTAACTTGTATTGGACTTCATCTTAATATTGTATACTTTTCATGATAAAATTGATCAACCTGGACAGAAAGCGTTCATTGAATTCAAATTATCAATATCTTTTTGGGTTGGAGGCGCCTCAGTCCATGAAAAAAGTAACGGTTATTATAGGAATTGTTTGTGCCCTTGTTCTAATAATGTCGGGTTGCGGGGCCCAAAATATGAAAAACTTCTTGATGTTATATTTAGATTAATTGGATAAAAAGTTAACCATGTTAAGAGGGCGATGGCCCTCTTAATTATTTTATTAGATACAAAAAAGGTGAGTTAGTCTTTTTGATCCTCTGTTACATAATCGATTCATGTTCTGACTGTCTCTTGCTTGAATTACTGTAAATAACAGAGCGTCATGTCCTATTTTTACTGTTGACTTTTTTGTCGAACGATCCTTAGAATAATAGAATCACTTATACAAACTGCATACCTTTTCGTATAATCTCAAGAATCGGCTTGAGAGTCTCTACGAGGTCACCGTAAATGATCTGGCTACGAGAAGCAAGAAATCGTTAGGCACGGGTAACGGTCCGCCGTGCCGCCTTTTCTTGTTTTGCGCGTAACCTGAGAGAGCATGCCGCCTATGGCATCATTTTCTTGGGTTTTGTTTGTTCTGAACACATTTTTTGGGGAGGGCTTTACAAAAATGGAAGGTTTCTTTCGTCTGAAGGAAAACGGAACAAATGTACGGACAGAGATTATGGCAGGCCTTACGACTTTCATGACGATGGCTTATATATTGGCCGTCAATCCGGGTATTCTAGGCGGTGCCGGCCTTAACGTCTATTCGGTCTTCCTGGCCACTGCACTCGCAGCCGGAATATTCACAATCGCGATGGGCCTCTTCGTTAATTTTCCGGTAGCCCTTGCGCCGGGCATGGGACTCAATGCCTATTTTGCAACGACGGTACTGGCATCGAAAGCGACCAATTCCCCGATTACTCCGGAAATGGCGCTTACAGCCGTGTTCATCTCGGGAATTATTTTTCTCATACTAACTCTAACTCAAATCCGCCAGATGCTCATTACCGCTGTTCCAGACAGCTTAAAGCATGCGATCACGGTCGGTATCGGGCTGTTCATTACGATTATCGGCCTGAAGAACAGCGGCCTGCTGACAGTCGGGGTCGAAACGGTCACTGATATTCCAAAGGGCGTATTTACGGATGTGCTTGGGTTTGAAACCGTATTTCACATGGGAAGCCTGGAGAATCCGAGCGTTTATTTAACGTTGATCGGCCTGCTGCTCATTGCCGTGCTCATGGTTCTCCGCGTGCCGGGAGCTATATTATGGGGGATTCTCGGTACTACTGTCGTCGCGATTATTACCGGAAACGTTAATGTCGGCGCCGCGTTCGAAGGCCAGTCGTGGGCGCCGAACTTCGGCGAGCTGAACTTCTGGGACTTCGACTTTGCAGGCGTGTGGCATACAGGGATCATCTCTGTTATCGCGACCTTCACATTCGTCGAGCTTTTCGATACATTCGGCACGCTGGTCGGGACGGCCAATCGCGCCGGCATTATGAAGGACCCCGAGAAAGGCAAGAAGCGGGTCGGCAAGGCGATGTTCGTTGATGCGATCGGTGTTAGCGGCGGAGCAATGTTAGGAACGAGTACCGTTACGGCCTACATCGAGAGCTCGGCGGGTATCGCTCAGGGCGGACGGACAGGTCTGACGGCGGTAACGACCGGCGTGGCATTCCTTGCTGCCTTGTTCCTGTGGCCCATTATTTCACTTATTCCCGGGTCGGCAACGGCTGCCGCACTAATCATCGTTGGTGTGCTCATGATGCAATCGGTGAAAGAAATCGATTTTCAGGATATGGTATATGCGATTCCGGCTTTCCTGACGATTGCGCTTATGCCGTTCACTTATAACATTGCTAATGGTATTTCATTCGGCATCGTGACGTATGTTCTGCTTGCTGCAATCGCCAATCTGGCAGGAAAAGCAAAATACAACATACACTGGCTCATGTGGATACTGGCCATTCTTATTATTGCACGGTATGCTTTTATCGGCAGCGAAGGTTAACATCGTGAATAGAAGGCAAAAAAGACAGCGCTGGACCGGGCGCTGTCTTTTTTGCATTTCTCATCAGATTTTAATATGGACGGATTATACTGTTGCCAAACACAATACGACCTGGAAGGAAGTGCGCCCAATGACCCGATTGCTGCAAGCGGTAAAGAGCTTACCGTTAACCGCTCTGCTTAGAGTATGTTTACTGGCGGTTATGACGCTGACTTCCGCAGCCCTCTTCATTACATTGTCCGACTCCTGGTCCCGGGTGCTTGCCGGTTCGCAGTCGCCCGGTTTCCAGCGGAGCTTGAAAGACATCGGCACATTAATCGCCAAACCAGCTGAGTTCGGCATATTCGGCGCCGCCGGCTACTGGGTGCTTCGTGAGCTGATTGGGCGGCTCAAGAGTAAACCGGCGTTTCTTCTACCGCTGCTCAGAAGCGTCATGCTGTTTCTAAAACGCAATCACACCTTTATAGGCTGGTTTATCCTTATTGTCGCAGTCAGCCACGGATGCTTCTTCCTCTTCATAGATCAGCACAGCACGAAGGACCTTATCACAGGCTTAAGCGCATTTACAGGCCTTGCCATAGTAAGCGGGCTGGGGATCTATTATTCCAGGGCCAGAAAGAAGAAGATACAATCGGCGATCCACAGGAAATGGCACTTCGCTGCAGCCGTCATGTTTATTGTGTTGTTTCTGATTCATCTTTACCTGTAAACCCCATATTTGATAATTTCGATGTATTCGTCGATTTCCTTTGCAACCGATTCATAGTGCGCGGGCATGTCCTTGTTCGTTGTGTACAACTGCATATATTTGTTGGATATTTGAGTGAGCATCATAATGGTCAAATTAAAGACACTCTCTCCGGAGACGCCTTCGCGCAGCGGCAGCGAGGAGACCAGTTCCCCCTTGAAGACTGCATGAAGAGAAAGAGGGTCCCCGAATGTTCGTTCATAATCGGCAACCATTGTCCCGATTTCGCTCTTAACCGGAACCGGGGGTTGAGACATCGTTTTTAGAACCAGCTGCGTTTCTTGGAAATATTGTATCGCTACACTTTGCTTTATAAGAATAATCGCCTTAATCCGCTCGAAAAAATCAGTCGTTGCGAGTTTATCGATTTGTTCCATCGTGACCTCGACGAGCAGCTTTAAACAATGCTCGAAGACTGCAAGAAACAAGTTTTTCTTGCTCTTGAAGTAGTGGAACAGAATGCCCTTCGAAATCCCTGCCCGTCCGGTAATCGTATCGGTAGAGGTGTTCTCATACCCGTTTTTGGAAAATTCATCGATGCAAATGGTCAGGATAAGCACCTTTTTCTCTCCGGGAAGCTTCTCGAAAGCTGGATACACTTCAAACACCTCTACTTTTTACTTTACCCGCTCTAAACGGAAATATCTTTTCGATTAAAATACCAGTGCGCGCTGAGCACTGACAGAACAATGATCCCGAGCATGATGCACAAATAGACCGGATCAAGCGCGTTATTCTTTATTATACCAGCTGCATCGACGTACTTAAACGGACTGACAAATTTGAGAAAATCAAGCTTTTCCGATACGCCTGCCATAATGCTGAAGAAGTATGTGACAAATACAAGGCCAAGCGATACCGAAACAACCGTTCTGCTTCTTCGCACAATGGCGGACAGCAGGAAGGAGACGCCGGCAAAAGTCAGATGCAGCAGAAACCCGCCTACAGCAAGCAGCGCGAACGTTCCGGCATCGACTCCAGAGTCCCTCCCGAATTGAAATCCGATCAGGCTGGCGGCCACAACGACAGCATTAAAGACCATTACATTGAGCAGGACGGCCAGCCATTTCTCCGCTGCGATCCGGGTTCGGGTGACCGGTTTGGAGAGCAGAAATTCAATTGTTTTCTCGGACTGCTCTTTAACTAAAATATTGGATGCCAGCATCGAAGCATAGATGCCGCCAAGCAAAGTCGTCATCATGTAGACTTCTACGGCATAGAAGCCAATTAAAGTACCGAAGTCGAGTTTATCCATGCCAAACGCTTTTTTCAGACCATCCGGATAGGCTTCGAGCATAGCGTCGAGGCCTTTCTGCTGCTCGGCCATCTGAGGATAGATGCTCAGCATGAGCAGCACGATGCCGCAGATAACGATGCTCCATATTATAAGACCCTTCAGATTTCTCTTAATTTCCCTTCTCAGAATCATACCCGTTCACTCCCGGTTCTTATTGATAATAATGCATGAAGATTTCATCCAAGGCGGGCTCTTCAATCCGAATATCCCTAAACGGAAGGTCCGCAATACGGTTAATTAGCGTTCTCATATCGCCGCTGTACATCAGCTTCAAATCGCTGCCTTGAACTTCCTGTCTGATGATGCCTTCGAACTGGAGTTCAAGCGTGTGAGGTTGATCAAGAGTTAAAGTAATGTTTTTCAGGTTATTTCTGATGAGATTATCTACGGTTTCGACTTTAATGAGCCGGCCTTCTTTAATAATGGCTACCCGGTCGCACATCTTCTGAACTTCGCTGAGAATGTGGGAGGAGAAGAAGATGGTCGCCCCTTTGTTCCGTTCTTCCGCGAGCAGCTCGAAGAAAGCATGCTGCATGAGCGGGTCGAGGCCTCCCGTCGGTTCATCGAGAATAAGCAGTCTGGGCTCGTGAAGGAGTGCCTGAACGATTCCGACCTTCTTCCGGTTGCCGAAGGAGAGGTCCTCGATCTTCCTGCTTAAGTCAAGATCGAGCCGCTGCGCCAGCTCCACCATTCTCCTCTTGCCGTTGTACTTGTGGAAGGCGGCCGAGTAGCTCAGCAAATCCGCCACCGTCATATCGTCGTAGTAGTGGACCTCGGACGGAAGGTAGCCGATGCTCTGTCTGATTTCCCTCGAGTGCTTCACGACGTCTTTCCCATAAATGGCCGCACTTCCGCTCGAAGGGTAAATCAAACCGAGCAGCGTTCGGATTGTCGTGCTCTTCCCTGCGCCGTTCGGACCGATGAACCCGAATACCTCGCCTTCAAGAATGGAGAAGGTCAAATCCGTAATTCCTCTGCTCTTATCGTATGTTTTCGTTAAGTGCCTAATATCGATGATGGCGTTCACGCGGCGGAGCCCTCCTTTGAATGGAAAATCAAATTGACTGGCCGGTCAATGTCATTCTATATCTCCATTGACTCGTCAGTCAATAGGTTTCTGAACAAGTACAAGGCTGCTGATCTCTTCAAAACGCCGGCAGCAATAATATGGGGTTGCGATGATCGGCAGCTTCCCGGCGGGTGAAACTGCCGACCATGACAAATACTATAATTTATGACCGGAAATAGTCCCGTCGGCAGGCAGTGAAAAAGCGAACTATAAATCAAATAAATCGCTTAATGTTCGTGTTTTCGCGTTGACAATCTGACATGGGATTGTTAAACTAGAAGAGAAAAAAGGTCATTTGTCGATTAATGATGAGCCTCGTATATCCTTGGGAATAAGGCCTGAGAGTATCTACCCGGAAACCGTTAATTTTCGGACTACGAGCCCATGAACAAAGAATCAGGTTGCCGCCTTGAAGGGGCAGCCTGCTGTTGTCTTTATCTTGAGGGAACACCTGCCCGCAGCGAGTGAATAAGCGAAGCCGGATGATCTCGAATAGGTAAGCGCGGAATTCTTTGCCTCAGCGGCTGTTCGTGTCCCGAAGCGTTCCAGGCGGAACCGGTGCTGAGGGACTTTTTTTTCGAAATATAAGAAAGTATAGGCTTCACGCTTATGCTGGGGCTTATATTCTCCGGAATGAAACGCGCTCCGCCGCGACGGCACAGAACCAAGCGCAACAGTAACGCGCTAATGGTTCGTGCGAAGCGACAGCCGTTTCACCTTGAAATATAAGAAAGTATAAGTTTCACGCTTATACTGGGACTTATATTTCTCCGGAATGAAACGCGCTCCGCCGCCTAATGGACGGCGTTCGGCCGTTTCACCTTGCTGGATTACACTTTATACAAAAGGTGGTTATAATCGCATGTCAGCGAAGGTGGGCGTCATTATGGGCAGCAAGTCCGATTGGGACACGATGAAGTTAGCCTGTGACGTCTTGGATGAACTGCAAATTGCTTATGAGAAGAAGGTCGTTTCGGCTCACCGGACGCCTGATCTCATGTTTGAATACGCGGAAACCGCCGCATCCCGGGGATTGAAAGTGATCATCGCGGGCGCAGGCGGAGCCGCACATTTACCCGGCATGGTCGCTGCAAAAACGATCCTTCCGGTTATTGGCGTGCCCGTCAAGTCCTCGAACTTGAACGGGCTCGATTCGCTTCTGTCGATCGTTCAGATGCCCGGCGGAATCCCCGTCGCTACTGTAGCGATCGGCAATGCAGGGGGCACGAACGCGGGACTCCTCGCAGCGCAAATCCTCGGCGCATTCGATCCGGACGTGCAGGCGCGCGTACAGGCCAGACGCGACCGGATTCAGCGCGAGGTGCTGGAAAGCAGTGAGACGCTATGAATAAAACGGCGAAGCGCGGAGCGGACTCGAAGGTGAAGGTTATACTGCCCGGCTCAACGATCGGTATTCTTGGCGGCGGCCAGCTTGGCCGGATGATGGCACATGCCGGAAGCGCAATGGGCTACCGTTTCGTCACCCTTGATCCGACTGCGGATGCGCCGTGCGGTCAGGTAGCGGAGCAAATCGTCGCGGACTACGACAACCGCGAAGCGGCCAGAGAACTGGCGAAGCGGGCGGATGTCATCACCTACGAATTTGAAAATGTCGATGCCGATGTCGCGGCTATGCTGATGAAGGAATCGTATGTGCCGCAGGGCAGCGAGCTGCTTTACACGACGCAGCACCGGCTGCGCGAGAAGCGTGCGATTGAGGCGGCCGGCGTGCAGGTTGCGCCGTACAGCGAAATCCGCAGCGCAGACGAGCTTCGCTCGGCGGTTGCCCGGTTCGGTTTGCCGTGCGTGCTCAAGACGGCGACCGGCGGCTATGACGGCAAAGGCCAGTGGGTGATTCGCAGCGAAGCGGAAATCGACGAAGCGTTCGAGACGCTCAGCCGCGCGCGCACGGAGCTCGTCCTTGAGCGGTTTATCCGTTTCGACAAAGAGCTATCCGTTATTGCGGCGAGAAATCCGCAGGGCGAAATCCGAACATTCCCCGCATCGGAAAATGTTCATGTGGAAAATATTTTACATCTGTCGATCGTGCCTGCAAGGATAGAGGAGTCGGTTCAGAGCGAAGCCCGGAGACTCGCGGCGCGTATTGCCGAAGGGCTTGGAGTTGTCGGACTTGTTGCAGTCGAGCTGTTCCTCACGGCCGAAGGGGAGCTGTTCGTCAACGAGCTGGCGCCAAGGCCGCATAACAGCGGGCATTATACGATGGAAGCGTGCCGTACTTCGCAGTTCGAACAGCATGTCCGCGCGATCTGCGGCCTGCCGCTTGGCGATACGTCTCTGCTGACGCCGGTCGTGATGGTGAACGTGCTCGGCGAGCACGTGGAACCGCTGCTTGAGCGCATGGCTGAGGCCGATCAAGCCGCGCAGCGGCTGGAAGTCGCGCCGAAGGTACACATGTATGGTAAGCATGAGGCAAAAGATAAACGGAAGATGGGCCATGTCAATGTGCTGGCGGCTGATGTCGACACGGCGCTGGACTGGATTTCCGAAACGAACATTTGGAGGGTATGACAAGTCATGTTAGAACGTTACAGCAGACCGGAAATGAGAGCGATCTGGACCGAAGAGAACAAATTTAAGGCGTGGCTCGAGGTTGAGCTTTGCGCGTGCGAGGCTTGGGTAGAGCTCGGCGTAATTCCACGGGAGGACGTTGAAGCGCTCCGCAGAAGCGCGACCTTCAACATCGACCGCATTAACGAGATCGAACTGGAAACGCGGCATGACGTCATCGCCTTCACGCGCGCGGTATCCGAAACGGTAGGTCCCGAGCGCAAGTGGGTTCATTACGGTCTTACCTCGACTGACGTTGTCGATACCGCACTTGGCTTTCTTCTGCTGCAGGCTAATACGATTCTGGAGCGGGATATCATCAATTTCATTGAAATTCTCCGCGGACAAGCGGTTGCTTATAAAGACACTCCAATGATGGGCCGTACGCATGGAGTGCATGCCGAGCCGACTACGTTCGGTCTTAAGGTGGCGCTCTGGTACGAGGAAATGAAACGCAATCTGGAACGTTTCCGTCATGCGGCAAACGGCGTACAGTTCGGCAAAATCTCCGGCGCTGTGGGCACCTATGCCAATATCGAGCCGTTTGTGGAGGAATTCACCTGCCGCAAGCTGGGTATTTCTCCGGCGCCGATCTCGACGCAAACGCTGCAGCGCGACCGTCATGCGGAATATATGGCGACTCTCGCGCTGATCGCGACGTCGCTCGACAAGTTCGCGACGGAAATTCGCGCTCTTCAGAAGAGCGAATTCCGGGAAGTGGAAGAGCCGTTCGCCAAGGGGCAGAAGGGGTCGTCGGCTATGCCGCACAAACGCAATCCGATCGGCTGCGAGAATATTTCCGGACTTGCCCGCGTTATTCGCGGCCATATGATTTCCGCATACGAGAACGTCACTTTGTGGCATGAGCGCGATATCAGCCACTCATCGGTCGAGCGAGTAATTTTGCCGGATGCAACGATGCTTCTCAACTATATGCTTAACCGTCTTGGCAACATCATTAAGAATCTCACCGTGTTCCCGGAAAATATGAAGCGCAACATGCAGCGCACATACGGCGTGCCGTTCTCCGGACGCGTTATGACGAAGCTGATCGACAAAGGCTTCAGCCGCGAGCAGGCATATGACACGGTTCAGCCTCGTGCTATGCAGGCATGGGAAGAGCAGCGTCAGTTCCGCGACATTATCGAATCGACGCCGGAAATTACCAGCGTTCTGTCGCCGGAAGAGATCGATGACGCCTTCAATCCGACATGGCACCTGAAGCATGTGGACACGATTTTCAAACGTCTGGAATTGATCTAACCTGCCGACCGGGCTGCGGATATCCCGCATGCATCTGCGGTGGCAGTGACAAGGGAGAGAGAAGATGACTGCACAAGCATTGTCGACTGCTGTTGATTACGTAAAGGCTCCGCTGCTTTATAAAGGAAAGGTGCGCGAGCTTTACGATCTCGGCGAGCATTACCTGATCGTCGTTACGGACCGCATCAGCGCGTTTGATTATGTTCTTGATCCGGCGGTACCGGAGAAAGGCAACGTGCTTAACCGTCTGTCGGCGTTCTGGTTTGAGCAAACGGCTGCAATTCAGACCAATCATGTCGTTCACACCGATGTGGCCAGACTTGGCGATCTAATTACAGAACCGGAGCTCTTGAAGAACCGGATCATGGTAACGAAAAAAGCGGAGCGAATCGACATCGAATGTGTAGTGAGAGGCTATATCACGGGCAGTGGTTGGAGACAATATGTGCAAACATCTGCAATCAACGGAATCAAGCTGCCCGCCGGCTTGCGCAAAAACGAGCGTTTCGAGCAGCCGCTGTTTACGCCTGCAGCCAAGAACGATGTCGGCCACGACGAAGACATTCCATTCGAGCGCATGCAGGAGCTGGTTGGAGCAGAGCTGGCCCTGGAGCTGCGCGAACACAGCATAAAGCTGTACGAGTTCGCCCGTGCATACTGCGAAGAGCGCGGCATTATTCTTGCTGATTGTAAATTCGAATTCGGACTTATCGATGGTAAAGTCATATTGATCGACGAGATCTTCACACCGGATTCTTCCCGTTTCTGGGCGGAAGAAAACTATGCATACGACATCGAAATCGACAGCATGGATAAAGAACCTGTGCGAGTATATCTGCTCGGCTCCGACTGGGATAAGAACAGCAAGCCCGACCCGCTGCCGCAGCATGTTGTCGATGAAACGACTCGCCGCTATGTTGACATCTACGAACGCCTGACCGGTGCCTCCCTATAGGAGCTGGCCTTTCCTACAATAAAACGCGGGGTAAGCAAAGATGCCCCGCACCTTATAAAACCGCGAGCTGCATATAGTCAGCGAGCGACTTTACTGCAACAGTGAGCTTTAGAAAAATGTTTCCACCGGAAAAATGAAAAGCTAATAGCGGAATGTCCGCCGGAGAGCGAAGCGATCGCCTTTGAAGCCGGGAAACAACATGTAATCGTTGTTCAAGTTTCCCGGGTTCAACAGCTAAAAGTTTTCGTAAGAAAACTCGCTTCGGAGCATCCGCTCAGGCGGACATTACCCGCGGTTTGCGGAATCTCATTTTCCACCCGATCCCCAAACATGTTCAGGAGGCGAACCACCCCATGAAAGCAACGGTTTACGTGACAATCAAGCAAAACGTGCTCGACCCGCAAGGCAGCGCCGTACAAGGCGCCCTGCACTCAATGGGTTTTGATGATGTGGGCAAAGTCAGGATCGGCAAATATTTGGAACTGGACCTGAACACAAGCGACCGCGCCCAAGCGGAAACCCGTTTGAAAGAAATGTGCGAGAAGCTGCTGGCCAACACGGTTATCGAAGATTACCGCTTCGAATTGGAGGGATAAACGATGAAGTTCGCTGTACTCGTTTTTCCAGGCTCGAACTGCGATATCGACTGCTATAAAGCGGTTGAAGACACAATCGGTCAAGAAGTCGATTACGTATGGCACACGACGACGGATCTGTCCGGCTATGACGCGATTCTGGTGCCCGGCGGTTTCTCCTACGGAGATTACCTGCGCTGCGGCGCAATCGCCAGGTTCGCTCCGGTCATGAACGAAGTGAAAAAAGCCGCTGAAGCCGGAAAGTTTGTACTTGGAATCTGCAACGGGTTCCAAATTCTGACGGAAGCGGGACTGCTGCCAGGGGCGCTTCGCCGCAACAGCGGTATGAAATTCCGCTGCCATTCGGCACTGCTTGAAGTTGTGAGCAACGAAACAGCGTTCACGAACCAGTACTCGAAGGGCGAACTGATCGACATTCCGATCGCTCACGGCGAAGGCAACTATTACTGCGACGATGCCACGCTCGCTCAATTGAAAGCAAACAATCAAATCGTGTTCCGTTATAAAGCGGGAGCAAATCCGAACGGATCGGTCGAAGACATCGCAGGGATCTGCAACGAACGCGGCAATGTCGTTGGTATGATGCCGCATCCCGAGCGTGCTGTCCATCAGCTGCTCGGCTCGGAAGACGGCAAACGGATGTTTACATCGATCTTGAATGCATGGAGGGAACAGAATGGCGCAGCAGTTAACAGCTAAGGAACCGACGCCTGAGCAAATCGCGAGTCAGCAGGTTTACAAGCAGATGGGCGTAACGGACAGCGAATACGAGCTTATTTGCGGTTTTCTGGGCCGCAAGCCGAACTACACCGAAATCGGCGTATTCAGCGTCATGTGGTCCGAGCACTGCTCGTACAAGAATTCCAAGCCTATTCTGAAGAAGTTTCCCGTTACCGGACCTCGCGTTCTGATGGGACCGGGCGAAGGCGCCGGTATAGTCGATATCGGCGATAATCAGGCGGTTGTATTCAAAATCGAATCGCATAACCATCCGTCGGCGATTGAGCCATACCAAGGCGCCGCGACGGGCGTAGGCGGCATAATCCGCGATATTTTTTCGATGGGAGCGCGTCCTGTTGCACTGCTGAACAGCCTGCGTTTCGGCCGCTTGGAGAATGAGCGCGTAAAATATATTTTTGAACACGTCGTCAGTGGTATCGCGGGGTATGGTAACTGTATCGGTATCCCGACGGTTGCGGGCGAAGTAATGTTCGACGAAAGCTATGAGGGAAATCCGCTCGTTAATGCGATGTGCGTAGGCCTCATCGATCACGATAAAATTCAGCGCGGCGTCGCTAAAGGCGTCGGCAACCCGGTCTTCTACGTTGGCCCGGCGACAGGCCGGGACGGTATCCACGGTGCGACGTTTGCATCGGAGGAGTTGACTGCCGAATCCGAAGCCAAGCGCCCTGCGGTACAGGTCGGCGATCCGTTCATGGAAAAGCTGGTCATGGAAGCGACGCTCGAGCTGATCGATTCCGGCATCGTCCTCGGCATCCAGGACATGGGCGCGGCGGGCCTTACCTGCTCCAGCGCTGAGATGGCGTCCAAGGCGGGCAACGGTCTTGAGCTGTATCTCGACGAAGTGCCTCAGCGTGAAGCGGGCATGACTCCATATGAAATGATGCTCTCCGAATCGCAGGAGCGGATGCTGTTCGTCGTTGAACCGCAGCATGAAGCGCAGGCGAAGGAAATTTTCGACCGTTGGGGAATCATATGTGCTAAGGTCGGTAAAGTAACCGACGATGGCCGCCTGCGTCTGTTCCATCAAGGCCGGGAAGTGGCGGATATGCCGGTAAAAGCTCTCGTTGACGAGTGCCCGGTTTACAATAAACCGTCGAAAGAGCCGGCATACTATGAACAGAATGCCAAGATCGATACGACGGCTTATCCGGAAGTAACGGATTTGACGGATGCGCTTAAGAAAGTACTGGCTTCTCCAACAGTTGCAAGCAAAGAATGGGTATATAATCAATATGACTATATGGTTCGCACGAGTACGGCGGTACAGCCGGGTTCAGATGCTGCAGTCGTAACGATTCGGGGCTCGCGCAAAGCGCTTGCGATGACCACTGACTGTAACGGTCGTTATGTTTATCTGGATCCCGAGGTTGGCGGCCGCATCGCGGTGGCGGAAGCGGCGCGCAATATCGTTTGCTCCGGCGCAGAGCCTCTGGCGATTACGGATAACCTGAACTTCGGCAATCCCGAGAAGCCGGAAGTATTCTGGCAGCTCGAGAAGTCGGCGGACGGCATGTCCGAAGCCTGCCGTGTTCTGGATACGCCTGTTATCGGCGGTAATGTCAGCTTGTATAACGAGAACGCGAAGGGCGCCATTTACCCGACGCCTGTTATCGGTATGGTGGGTCTGGTTCAGGATACGGACCATATTACGTCTCAAGGCTTTAAAGCCGAGGGCGATGTCATCATTCTGCTCGGCGAGACGAAGCATGAATTCGGCGGCAGCGAGCTGCAGTACGTACTTCAAGGCCGCACGGAAGGCCGTCCGCCGCAGATTGATTTGGCAACAGAGAAAAAACTGCTGAATACCGTGCTTGGCGCCATACGGCAAGGACTTGTCGCCTCCGCGCATGACTTGTCAGAGGGCGGACTGGCGGTAGCCTTGGCGGAATCCTGCATCAGCGGTAAGCTCGGCGCGGAAGTGAACGTGGCGACCGAGCTGCGTGCAGATGCAGCGCTGTTCAGCGAATCACAATCGCGTATTCTACTGTCGGCTAAATCGGACCAAGCTTCGAGGCTGATGGCATATTTGACGGAGCAAGGCGTACCGAACGTGCAACTCGGCGTCGTACGCGGCAGCGGACTGATCATCAACATCAACGGCAAACCGGGCGTTAACGCGTCGGTTGAGCAACTGGAGAAGGTCTGGAAGGATGCGATTCCATGTCTGATGAAGTGAAGCAGCTTCCCAAGCTGTGGACGGGCGCTCACTACAATGAGGGTATAGGGCGGGACGACATTTTCGACAAATTGCGTGAGGAGTGCGGCGTATTCGGGGTGTTCGGCATCCGGGATGCATCGTCTCTGGGTTACTACGGCCTGCACGCGCTGCAGCACAGGGGCGAAGAAAGCTCCGGAATGTGCGCGGTTGACTCCAAGAACGACGGGAAGTTCACTTATCACCGGGGTATGGGTCTTGTGAAGGAAGTGTTTGACAAGGACCGGCTTGATACGCTGCAGGGCGACCGTATAATCGGGCATGTCCGCTACTCGACAGCAGGCGAGAGCAAGCTTGCCAACGCTCAGCCGCTTGTTTTCAAGTACCGTGACGGCGATCTGGCGGTCGCAACGAACGGCAACATTGTTAATGCGCCTTCCATTCGGAAGGAGCTTGAGAACCAGGGCTCTATCTTTCAAACGACAAGCGACACCGAGGTTATCGCCCACCTGATCGCGCGGTCCAGCAAAGATTTTGTAACTGCGGCCAAAGAGGCGCTGCAGCGTATTATCGGAGGGTTCGCTTTTCTTATTATGACGAACAACAAGATGCTTGTCGCTTCCGACCCGCATGGCCTGCGGCCGCTGGTTATGGGCAAGCTTGACGGCGGCTATGTATTCGCGTCCGAGACATGCGCGCTCGAAACGTGCGGCGCCGTGTACGAGCGGGACGTTCAGCCAGGCGAGCTGCTTATTCTCGATAGCGACGGTCTTCGGGTCGACCGTTTCGAGATGATGGAGCGCCGCGCGACGTGCGCGATGGAATATATTTATTTTGCAAGACCGGACAGCGACATTAATGGCATTAACCTTCATTCCGCACGCAAAAGGATGGGGCAGAAGCTGGCGCTGGAATCCTTCGTCGATGCGGATGTGGTAACCGGCGTTCCCGACTCGAGTATTTCCGCGGCGATCGGTTACGCCGAGCAGACGGGCATTCCATACGAGCTTGGACTGATCAAGAACAAGTATACAGGTCGTACGTTCATCCAGCCTTCTCAGGAGCTGCGCGAGAAAGGCGTCAAGATGAAGCTGTCGGCCGTCCGCAAGGTGGTCGAGGGCAAACGCGTTGTCATGATCGACGACTCCATCGTGCGCGGCACGACGTCTCTGCGGATCGTCAACCTGCTTCGTGAAGCCGGCGCGACTGAGGTGCATGTTCGGATTACTTCGCCTCCATTTGCCAATCCTTGCTATTATGGAATCGATACGCCGGACCGCAAAGAACTGATTGCCTCTCAGAAGACGGTCGAAGAGATCCGGGCAGCCATTAATGCGGATTCGCTCTATTTTCTAAGTGAAGAAGGACTGATCGAAGCGGTTGGCCCTAACGAAGGCAAGAATGGCGGGATGTGCATGGCCTGCTTCAATAACGACTACCCGACGCCGGTCGATCCGACGTCTGAGAAGAGCTGCAGCTGCTAGTTTAGCGTTTCCTTCGAAAACGCCTAAAGCCTATGCTTACGGTGCAGCGTTTTCTTCGAAAACGCCAAAGCTTATGCTTACGGTGCGGCGTTTTCTTCGAAAACGCCAAAGCTTATGCTTACGATGCAGCGTTTTCTCTGAAAACACAAGCTTATGCTTACGAAGCAGCGTTTTCGGAGAAAACGCCTTAATAATTATCGTTTAAGGAGTGACCCAAGTGGCAGAAGCGTATAAACAAGCCGGAGTCGATATAGCGGCGGGAAACGAAGCGGTCGAACGAATGAAGAAGCACGTGAAAAAAACGTTCCGGCCGGAAGTTTTGACCGATTTGGGCGGCTTCGGCGCGCTGTTCGGACTGAACAAAGACAAGTACGAAGAACCGGTTCTTGTCTCGGGCACCGACGGTGTCGGCACGAAGCTGAAAATCGCATTTGCCATGGATAAACACGATACCATCGGTATTGACGCGGTTGCCATGTGTGTGAACGACATCGTCGTTCAAGGTGCGGAGCCGCTGTTCTTCCTGGATTATCTGGCTTGCGGCAAAGTGGTCCCCGAGAAAATCGAAGCGATTGTCAAAGGAATCTCGGATGGCTGCCTGCAGTCCGGCTGCGCGCTGATCGGCGGCGAAACGGCGGAAATGCCCGGGATGTATCAAAGCGATGAATACGATATAGCTGGATTTACCGTAGGTATCGTTGATAAAAAGAAGATTATCGACGGTTCAACGATTGCACCGGGAGATGTGGTCCTCGGGCTTGCGTCGAGCGGAATCCACAGCAATGGTTTCTCGCTTGTTCGGCGGCTGCTGCTGGAGAGCGGCGGATATAGCCTGAACGACACGCTTGCCGAGCTGGAAGGCAAGAAGCTTGGCGACGTCGTACTGGAGCCTACGCGCATTTATGTAAAGTCGGCGCTCGAGCTGATCAAACGGGTAACGGTCAAAGGTATGGCGCACATTACCGGAGGCGGCTTTATAGAGAACATACCGCGCGTGCTGCCGGAAGGAGTAAACGTCAATGTGGAATACGGCTCCTGGCCGATCCAGCCTATTTTCAAGCTGATGCAGGAAAAAGGCAGCATTACAAACCGTGACATGTTTACAACATTCAACATGGGTGTAGGCATGATCGTCGTCGTCTCTGCCGATCAAGCGGAGGAAGCGCTGCGCATAGCCCAAGAGCTTGGGGAAGATGCGTACAGGATCGGCAGCGTGACAGAAGGAAGCCGCATCGTAACCTTTACGGGAGCGGATGTGTAATGGCGGGTTTACGTATGGCCGTGTTTGCATCGGGGCAGGGAACCAATTTCCAAGCTCTTGCTGATGCGGCAAAACAAGCACGGCTCGACGGCGCAAGCCTCGAGCTTCTTGTTTGTGACAAGCCGGAAGCGCCGGTCGTGGAGCGCGCGCGGAAGTCGGGAATTGATACGATGTTGTTCCGTCCGAAGGAGTATTCTTCACGGGAAGCATACGAGATGGAGATTCTAGCCGAGCTTGCGCGGCGCGGCATCGAGTTAATTGTGCTTGCAGGCTATATGCGGATCCTTACGCCCGTTCTTGTCGAGCCTTATTACGGGCGGATGATAAATGTGCATCCTGCACTTCTGCCTTCGTTCCCGGGGATTAACGGGATTAAGCAGGCGCTGGACTACGGCGTGAAGGTAACGGGGGTCACGGTTCATTTTGTGGACGGCGGCCTGGACAGCGGGCCGATTATTGCACAGCGCACGGTTGAGGTGCTGGACGGCGACACGGAAGCGACGCTTGCGCCGCGCATTCATGCGGCGGAAAAAGAGCTGCTCCCTTGGGTCGTTCAGCGCATCGCCGCGGGCAAAGTTACGATTAACGGCAGGCATGTTACGGTAACAGCAGGTTAAGAAGCAGCCAGCATCCCGGTTAGTTGTAATGCAGATAGCAGAAATAGTGTCACTGACGTAACTACATGAGCGTTCTGTGTGATTTAAGGCACAGCTAACCTTAAGGGTATTAAATAGAACGCGGAACTTCTGGCTTGAGATTGCAGAGGTCGCGGATGTACTTATTCTTGGCACCAAGGCGGCGGGGGCAGAGCCGCATAACAACAATCGGGAGGTAAAACTTTTGGCTATTCGGAGAGCATTAATCAGTGTGTCGGACAAAACGGGCATAGTCGAGTTTTCAAGAGCGCTTGCGGGGCTTGGCGTGCAAATTATTTCGACCGGCGGAACGTCGAGTCTGCTTGAGAAAGAAGGCGTGCCGGTTGTCGGTATTTCCGACGTGACGGGATTTCCTGAAATTCTTGACGGCCGCGTAAAGACGCTGCATCCGGCGGTACATAGCGGGCTGCTTGCGGTGCGCGACGATGAAGAGCACCAGAAAGCGATGAACGAACTGGGACTGGACTATATCGACCTCGTTGTCGTTAACCTTTACCCATTCGCAGCAACGATTGCCAAACCGGACGTGACGTACGAGGACGCGATCGAAAACATCGATATCGGCGGTCCGACGATGCTTCGCTCGGCGGCGAAGAACCATGCATTCGTTACGGTTGTCGTGGACGCGGCCGACTACGGGACAGTCCTTGAAGAGGTGAAGGCGCAGGGCGATACGACGCTTGATACGCGCAAACGTCTGGCAGCCAAAGTATTCCGTCACACGGGAGCATATGACGCGCTGATTGGCGACTATTTATCAAAGCTCGGCGGCGAACCTCTGCCTGAGCGCTACACCGTCACATACGAGAAGGTGCAGGATCTCCGATATGGAGAGAACCCGCATCAGAAGGCGGCCTTCTACCGCAAGCCCCTTGCAGCAGAAGGCAATATTACAACTGCGAAGCAGCTGCACGGCAAAGAGCTGTCCTACAACAACATCAACGACGCGAACGCGGCGCTTGCCATTGTGAAGGAATTCAATGAGCCGGCCGTAGTTGCGGTTAAGCATATGAATCCTTGCGGCGTCGGCATCGGCAAAGACATCCATGAAGCGTACCAAAAAGCATACGCGGCGGACCCGACATCGATCTTCGGCGGCATCGTGGCGGCGAACCGGACGATAGGAGTCGAGACGGCGCAGCTGCTCGGCGAGATTTTTCTGGAAATTATAATCGCGCCGGACTTTACCCCTGAAGCGCTGGAGGTACTGACGAAGAAGAAAAACATCCGCCTGATGAAGCTTGGAGAGCTGCAAGCGGCAGCGGAGCGCAAGCCGGAATGGCTCGTAACAAGTGTTGACGGCGGCATGCTGGTACAGGAAAGCGACGTTCACAGCTTGTCTGCAGATGACATCAAAGTGGTGACGAACCGCAAGCCGACCGACGAGGAGCTCAAGCAGCTGCTTTTCGGCTGGAAGGTGGTCAAGCATGTGAAGTCGAACGCAATTCTGCTCGCAGCAGATAATATGACCGTCGGCGTGGGCGCAGGCCAGATGAACCGGGTAGGCGCTGCCCGCATTGCAATCGAGCAGGCGGGAGAGAAAGCGCAAGGCGCAGTGCTTGCATCCGATGCGTTCTTCCCGATGGGCGACACGCTCGAGCTTGCCGCGAAAGCCGGCATTACGGCTGTCATTCAGCCGGGCGGCTCGATCAAGGACGAGGAATCGATCGCGGTGGCCAATGCGAACAATATCGCGATGGTGCTGACGGGCGTCCGTCATTTTAAACATTAATAGAGGCTTCTGTGGTGAATGAAAAACAGGCTTTGTGCTCAGTGATTATGGGGAGGGTTTCCATTGCGGATTATGGTCATCGGCGGCGGCGGGCGCGAGCACGCCATCGTATGGGCGCTTAACAAAAGCGACAAAGTAAAGAAGATATACTGCGCTCCCGGCAATGCCGGTATCGCGGAGCTGGCGGAATGCGTGCCGATCCCGGTTAACCGGTTCTCGGATCTGATTCAGTTCACAATCGATCATGAGATCGATCTGGTCGTTGTCGGTCCGGACGATCCGCTTGCGGAAGGAATTGTCGATCCGTTCGAGGAGCAGGGTATTCCGATTTTCGGTCCCCGTAAGAATGCTGCTGAAATAGAAGGCAGCAAGATATTCATGAAAAACCTGCTCAAGAAGTACAGCATTCCGACGGCTAAATATGAGACGTTCACCGATTACGAATCGGCACTTGCTTACTTGCGCGAGCAATCCGCTCCAATCGTCGTCAAAGCGGATGGTCTTGCCGCAGGCAAGGGTGTTACGGTTGCGTATACGATCGAAGAGGCTGAGCAGGCGCTTCATAATATGATGGTTGGAAAAGTTTTCGGCGAGTCTGGGGGCAGTGTTGTAATCGAGGAGTTCCTTGAAGGGCAAGAAATGTCCATTCTGGCTTTTGTCGACGGTGAAACCGTCCGTGCCATGGTACCCGCACAGGACCATAAGCCGGTGTTCGACAACGACAAAGGACCGAACACCGGGGGTATGGGTACATACTCGCCGCTGCCGCACATCGATCCGGCACTTGTCGAAGACGCGATCGAGAACATCATCAAGCCGACTGCGAAAGCTATGGTAAGCGAAGGCCGGCCGTTCCGCGGCTTTCTGTTCGCGGGACTCATAATCACAAAGGATGGCGTGAAGACGATCGAATTCAACGCACGCCTGGGCGATCCGGAGACGCAGGTCGTTCTTCCGCGCCTCAAAACCGATCTCGTCGATATCATTTTGGCTGCGCTGAACGGCCGCCTCGACCAGCTGGACATCTCATGGAGCGATGAAGCGGCGGTATGCGTTATCGCCGCATCCGAAGGCTATCCGGCCTCGTATCCGAAAGGCCGGGTCATTACCGGCCTTGAAGCTGCCAAGGCACAGGGCGCGCTTGTATTCCATGCCGGTACGTCCGAGCAGGACGGTCAAATTGTTACCAATGGCGGACGGGTTCTCGGCATCGTCGGCCGCGGCCGTGATATCGCCGAAGCGCGTGCCAGAGCGTACGAAGCAGTATCGGCCATCCACTTCGATGGTATGCACTGCCGCACGGATATCGCCGCTAAAGCGCTTAAGGACTAGGCAGAGCAGGAACCACCAGTTCCCGTGTGGAACTCATGGAGTCAACCGAAGCGGACAAATGCGTAATTCGTTCTTAACACACAAGCCGTATCATCTCTCGTCTTGTGGTCATCATTTTTCTCTCGCGCCGCTGCCTGAAAACAGGCCGCGGCCTTTTTATTCTACTACTCGGCATGCACTAAATCCACGATCCACCTTCGAGGTATCCTCCGCCGGCATGTATCTTTATTTTAAACAAGGTTTCTTTGGATTTTCTCACTTTAATAATAGCCGTCCGGGAGTTAATATATGGGGACACACCAAATTACTCGCTCTAATCGGCATTCAGGCAGCGTACTCGCAGGCCGGATGTCGGGAAGGGGGCAGCTATGCCGCTCAGAAGAGTTTACCGGAATTATGTCAGCAACAATCTGTTCGTCAGGATGATTCTCATTTTCTCGGCAATTGCCGTGCTCACGATTGTAACGCTCTCCTATTTCACTTTTTATTTCATGTCCCAATCTATAGTCCAAAGCGAGCTCAACAACCAGAAGAACGCGATGGAAAGGGTCAATCGCTACATTAACGGCAAATACGAATCCGTACAATTAATGCTGCAAAATATTTATCGCGACCCGCAGCTTTCGGATAATGTGACCTACCTGCTGAAGCACTCCTTCCAGGATTACGTGAAGCACACGCTCGACCAATTCTCAAACAACGTCAACAGCTCCTCCGACGGGCTGGACTATTTCAGGAATATTATTGAGAATGACCCGGATATCGAGAATATCCTTCTGTACAGTGCGGAGAAGCAGTTCCTCTACGTGAACAGCCAACGCAATATATCCAAGCTGATCGATACGAATGCTTCCCGGTCATTCATCCCCGATGCTATGGCGCTCCAGAGCGGCAGCGTTTCGGTTCCCAATGAATGGGTACGCAAGGCCATCAAACAGCGGGAACCGAGGCTTTATTCTGTTCAAAGCGCCATTACCGACATAGGGACATTAAAAACCGTCGGGCAGCTCATTGTTTATTTCAATTCGGAACGAATTTCGAATGCGCTTTCAAGTTTTGTCAGCGATCTCCACGGTTATATACTTGTACTCGCATCGGACGGGCAGGTAGTTTTCGATTCCTCAGACAAGTATTACGGAAGTGTGTACCCGTATGCGGACAAGCTGAATACGTTAACCGGGTCGGGCAAGCTGGAGCAGGATTCATATATTTCAGTGCTGACGCCGAGCAATCTGGGCTATGTCGTGGTGGGAATCGCCCCGAAGCGGGAAGTCGCTGATTCCTACCGAACGCTGAAGAGGCTGATCATTATAATCAGCGCAGCTTGTATTCTAATAGCGGTCATTGTCCCTTCATTGTTTATCATTAATTACGCGAAACGGACGAATAAAATCATCCGCTCGATGCGGAAGGTGGAAACCGGCGATATGTCGGTACGGATCCAGGACTCGAAGGATGACGAGCTTGGACAAATATCCCGCGGCTTTAACAAAATGCTCGGCGAATTGACCCGTCATATCGACCGCGTCTATAAAGCGGAAATCAGGCAAAAGCATACGGAGCTTACTGCGCTGCAGGCCCGCATTAACCCGCATTTTCTGTATAACACGCTGGAAGTGATCCGAATGAGAGCCATCTCTCAAGGCATCACGGATGTAAGCGAGATGATTTACAGCCTGGCCGTCTTGTTTAAGAGCTTCGTCCAGCAGCGGACCGTCGTCACGCTCCGGGAGGAGACCGAGAACTGCCGCCGGTATTTGGAGCTGTTCCGCATCCGCTATAAGGACAAGTTCAGCTATCATATCGAATATGAGCCCGAGCTGGCCGACCGGAGGATAATAAAGATGTCGCTTCAGCCGATTGTCGAGAACTATATCATTCACGGAATACAGGCGGACAGGACGGATAATGTTATTTCCGTGCGTGCTGCCGAAGAAGAAGGAATAATCCGTATTGTGATATCCGATAATGGCACCGGCATCCCTCAGGATAAGCTGGATCGGATACTGCGTAGCTTTCACCTTCCCGAAACCGGCGGTGAGGAGAGCTCGCTTGGACTTCGCAGCGTACATGAAAGATTAAAGCTGATGTACGGGGAAAGCTGCGGCATAGAAGTGAAGAGCGAATCGTTAAAGGGTACCACGGTTATTATCTGGTTTCCAATCTCGGAAGAAGGAGAGAGCGGCGATGTATAAGACATTTCTTGTCGATGACGAACCTTTTATACTGGATGGGTTGTTCGATGCAGTCGACTGGTCTTTACACGAACTGGAAATCACCGGCCGCGCGGAGAACGGCAGGCAGGCGCTGGAGCTGCTGAGGGAAGTGCCCGCCGATATTCTCATCACAGACATTACGATGCCTCTCATGAACGGGCTCGAATTGATACGCGCCGCGCGCGAGTTCAAACCCGGCCTGAAGGTAATTATATTAAGCGGCTACAACGAATTCGATTATTTGAAGGAAGCCATGACGCTCGGAATTGAGAATTACCTGCTCAAACCGGTTAACTTTAAAGAGCTTAACGACACGCTTGCCAATACGATCATGAAGCTGAATGGTTCCGGGCTATACGGCGGGTATACCGAAGACGAGATCGATATATTGAGGGACAATATTTTATACCGTTGGATTACCGGGCGGATTGCTCCTGACGAGCTCGCAGGCAGAGTCCGTTTATTGGATATCCGGCTTGAAGGCTCCTATATGCTTGCGGCGATTATATGCCTGGATACGGACGGCGGCAGCGGCTTGCTGAAACCCGAGATCAAACAAAGGATTACACGAAGGGACAACGCGGTTTGTTTCTCGGATATAGAAGGGCGCAATGTCGTTGTATTTATGGCGGATTGTCCGCTGGAGTGCAAACGGGAGGCGCTTGATTTCCTGGCAAGCCTGCGGAAAGAAACGCCGTTCTTGTACCGCATCTCCTTGGGCACCGCTGAGCGGCTGGGGGAAGGTGAACGGCTAAGCTACGAACGGGCTCTAAGAGCGCAGGAATATTTTCTGATGCTCGGCCGCACGGACACCGCCGATGCTGAAACACTCCTTCCGGACTGGCGCGGTCAGCAGCCGCAGCTCCAAGTGGATTGGTCCGACTACGGCAGGCTGATGATGACGAAAGATAAAGCTGGGCTGTTAGGCCGGATAGAGGACGAGCTGCGGCGGATGCAGGTACAGGAGGGCGTTACGCCGGAGCTTCTCCGCGGTTTAGCCCTTGAGATCATGGTTTACCTGAAAATACAGCTCAAGGAGTTGAAGCGCTCTGAATCGTACGCCGGCAATCTGTACAAATCGCTATTCGAACAGGCTGCGAAAGCGATTGATATCGAACAGCTGATTGCCGCCGTTAAGAAGACGGCAGGCATGACGGTTGACGAATTGGTCCGGTCTGACAAAAGTCCGATTATTACTCAAATTTTGAACCATATTCAAATGAACTACCCGGAAGATATGTCGCTTAAATCACTCGGGCAGCAATATAATATTCATCCGGTTTATCTGGGTCAATTATTTCACAAGGAAACAAACGAGTCGTTCACCGATTATATCAATAAGTACCGGATTGAACGGGCAAAGAAGCTGCTGAGGGAGACGACCATGAAGGTCCAGGATATCGCCAAAGAGGTCGGCTATTGGGAAACGGGTTATTTCTATAAACAGTTCAAAAAATATGTAGGTATCTCGCCAACCGACTATAAAGGCTTTGGCTAAGTGTCCCAAGAATCGCTGAGGCTTAATAAAAGAAGGTGGGCAGGGCCCGCCTTCTTTCGATTAAAAAAATCAGAAAAGGTTACTGAACCTGTGTCGATACTCCCTGGTAGAAACGCAGCTGGGCAACTTTCAATCCGTTGTTATCGTAGTCCCAGTAATAATTTTCAAATCTGTCGTCGAACAGCGGGTAACGCTCCGGTTCTCCGTCGTTATCCGTATCCGCATAGACGTACAATAAATAGCCGGAACCGTTAACCCATGGGCTGGTGCCTGCCGTACGCGTTACCACCAATTTATCCTGGGAACAATAGGTATCGCCGGTATCGGGATCGGTTCCGCATGTATTGAAGGTTGCGCTGCCGCCCGGTTTACCCAAGGCGCGGACATAAACGGAATACTCGGTAGTTCCGTCGTTTTCAGGATCGGGGTTCGGCAGTTGATAAGCGGCTCCGTCCTCATCGGTACCGTTTGCATCGAGTACTTTGAATTCGCCTTCCTTCAGCCAAATTTTAGCATCTCCATACAAGGGAACAAATATTTTCGAGCCGCCGCTATTATCCATAGGCGCCTTTTTATTGTGAGGCACCCCGATAATATTCAGCGTATAATGGTCTCCGGACGGCAAGCCTGCGGCAGAAGCATTCGCAGCGAATGAAGCGGTTATCATAATGACAGCGGTTACAACAGCAAGCCATTTGCGTTTCATCATATTCCTCCTCGTTGTAAGAAATTTGTAATGGCCATTACATCTTTAAGATAGCACAGAAGCAAAGATATTTGGGCGAAATTCGCAAATATGGTTCTAAAGTTCCGGAAAGACACGAAATGAACAGCGGCAGCCGGGAAAATGGTATGGGCGCGCGGGTCTTTCGGGACTGGACCGATGCTCCCTCATTGGGCAGCTCTTTCACAAACCAGACGTTTATCTTTATTTTGAACATCATTTATTTAGTTTTTTCTCTATTTGTAAGTGTTTTCATAGGGTACTGTTAAGACAACGCCATTACGGATGGCAGAGAAGGCAGTATCAATTGGGAGGTATGACGGATGACAAGATCGAGAAGAGGCTTGGCGCTTGCCCTTGTGCTGATTATTTCTGTTGCGATGGTACTCGGCGCCTGCGGCAGCAAAAACGCGGATAACGGCGCCGGCGGGAAGACGGACACTACAGGAAACGCCGGAAAGTCGAATGAACCTGTCCAGTTGACCTGGTACACGATCGGCACGCCGCAGAAAGGCGTGGACAAAGTGATGGCAGAGGTAAGTAAATACACGGCTTCAAAAATCGGCGTCACCGTCAAAATGGTCATGCTGGACTGGGGCGATTACGACCAGAAAATGAAAGTATTAACCGCCTCCGGGACGCCGATGGATATTCTCTTCACCAGCTCGTGGGCGTTTGATTATGTCCAGAACGCAAGAAAAGGCGCGTTCGCGCCAATCAATGATCTGCTCAAGCAGTACGGTCAAGGCATCGTGAAGGCGCTTGACCCCGCGTTTCTCGAAGGCTCCAAAATCGATGGAAACAATTATGGCATTCCGGCCAATAAGGAGCTTCCGGCGCAGGAGGTATGGAGGTTCAACAAAAACCTCGTCGATAAATACAAGCTGGATATTAAAGGCGTGAAATCGCTTGAAAGCCTGGAGCCGCTGCTGAAGACGATTAAAGATAAAGAGCCGGATGTGATCCCGTTCGCGATCAACAAAGACTATATGCCTGTCGTGCCATACGACTATATTATCCAAAGCCTTCCGATGGCTGTAAGCCTGGACACGAAGGACTACAAGGTTGTCGACGTGCTGGAAACGCCGGAAATGAAGCAAGCGCTGAAGACGATGCACAGCTACTATAAAGCCGGCTACGTCTCGCCGGAGGCGGCGACCACGACCTCGCTTGACGACGTGCAGAAATCGGGCAATTGGTTCCTCGACCGCGCCGCGACCCAGCCGTTCGCGGACAACCTGTGGTCCCAAAGCTACGGGTATCCGATCGTCTCGACGCCGGCCAGCGACTCGGTCATATTCAATTGGTCGGTTATGGGATCCATGCAAGCGATCTCGGCAAACTCGAAGCATCCTGACAAAGCGATGCAGTTCCTGAACCTGCTCAACACCGATCCGGTTCTGCGCAACATGGTCGACTCCGGGATCGAGGGCGTACATTACAAGAAAACCGGGGCAAACCGGATGGAGAATCTGCCGGAAGCCAAAAACTACGATATGCCGACATTCTCGCTCGGGAATATCATGCTGACTTACTTGAATCCAGGCGATCCCGACGATAAATGGGAGCAGTTCAAGAAATTCAATGCGGAAGGCAAGCCGGCGCCGACGCTTGGCTTTAATTTCGACAGCTCGAAGGTGACAGGCGAGCTCGCCGCCGTTCAGAACGTAAAAGGAGAGTTCTGGCCTGCTCTGATGACGGGAACTGTGGATCCTGACGAATACCTTCCCAAAGCGATCGAGAAGTTCAAGGCGGCAGGTCTTGACAAGATCATCGCGGAAGCGCAGCGTCAGCTCGATGAATGGAGAGCGTCGAAGAAATAAACATTTCGGGGAAGCGGGGGAGGGGTGTATATGCCCTTCTCCTTAACCTTCGGAAGGGAGAGGACCTGCAATGAACATGCCTGGGCGCTTGTTGAAGGATATAGTGAAGAATAAAGCCATGCTCTTCATGGTGCTTCCCGGAACGGTATGGTTCCTTATCTTTTCCTATTTGCCGATGGCGGGGACCGTTATCGCCTTCAAAGAATACCGGTACAGTCAGGACGGATTTCTGGCGAGCATATTGGACAGCAGATGGGTCGGGCTGGATAACTTCAAATTTCTGTTCAGCACCGACGACGCGTATGTGATTACACGCAATACCGTTCTCTATAATGTCGCGTTTATCGTCCTGGGGTTGGTATTATCCGTGGCTCTGGCTGTCATCCTGGTCGAAATCGTCAACAAGCGGTTGTCGAAATTGTATCAAACGGCCATTTTCATGCCATATTTTCTATCCTGGGTCATCGTCGGTTATTTCGTCTTCAGCTTCCTTAGTATGGACAAGGGACTGCTGAACCAGATTCTGGCTTATTTCGGCGTCGAGCGGATCAACTGGTATGCCAGCCCGGGGTATTGGCCGTATATCCTTATTTTCGTAAACATGTGGAAGCTGGTAGGCTACAGCAGCGTCGTTTACTTGGCGGCCATCATGGGGATAGACAAGTCTTTGTACGAAGCGGCCATGATCGATGGTGCAAGCAAATGGAATCAGATCCGTCATATTACGATTCCGATGCTTGTCCCGCTGATGACGATATTGACCTTGCTTGCGATCGGCAGGATATTCTACGCGGATTTCGGGTTGTTCTACCAGGTTCCGCGCGATTCGGGCATGCTCTATTCGATGACAAATGTTATTGACACCTACGTCTACCGCGGACTGAAAACAACCGGTGAGATGGGCATGACCACGGCGGCCGGCTTATACCAATCGTTAGTCGGATTCGTGCTGGTCATTACGTCCAACTACGTCGTACGAAGATTCAACAAAGATAACGCATTGTTTTGAGAGGAGAGGAGGAGCAGTCATGCCGAGGACCAAAACCAGAACCCGCGATTTCCAGCGGTTGTCTCCGGTGTCGAATGTCGTATTCAATGTCATCGCGGCATCGTTCGCGTTCATCTGCGTCTTTCCCTTTCTGTTCGTCTTGATTATCTCTTTTACGGATGAAAGGACGCTCGCCAGGAACGGCTACAGGATCATCCCGAAACAATGGAGCCTCGATGCTTATCGCTATATCGCGGAAGCGGGGGATTCCATGCTGCGGTCTTATGGCGTAACGATCTTCGTCACGGTCATGGGCACGATTCTCAGCTTGATTTTCATCACGCTGTACGCCTATGCGATTTCCCGCAAAAATTTCAAGTACCGCCGATTTTTCAGCTTTCTGGCTTTCTTTACGATGCTTTTTAACGGCGGTCTGGTGCCGACTTATATCGTCGTTACTCAGCTTCTCCACCTGCAGAACAACATATGGGCGCTTATACTGCCGATGACGGTCAACGCCTTCTACATCCTGATCATGCGCACGTTCTTCATCACGATGGTCCCGGATGCCATCATCGAGTCGGGGCGAATAGACGGAGCGGGGGAGTTCCAGACCTTCATCCGCCTTGTGCTTCCGCTGTCTCTGCCTGGTCTTGCGACAATTGCGCTGTTCAACACGCTGGGTTATTGGAACGATTGGTTCAATGCGCTCCTCTATATCGACGATCCCAATCTGGTACCGCTGCAATCGATGCTTATGAGAATTGAAAGCAGCATGCAGTTCATTATGCAGAACTCCAGCAACGCGTCCTTGAATGCAGGCATTATTCAGAAAATGCCGCAGGAAACGTCCCGCATGGCAATGGTCGTGCTGGCAACCGGTCCGATCATCCTGGCTTACCCGTTCTTCCAGCGATATTTCGTTCAAGGCCTGACTATAGGCGCTGTGAAGGAGTGAACGGTTAAAGGCGCTCGAATCCATACTTTTCATGAAGCTCATCCAGTTTTGGATGAGCTATTTTGTTGTCATGCCGGGACAAGGCTATAATAAAACTATCCGGAATAAAGGGGATTAACTTAAGATGAGCCATTTTAATCCTACATCATACATAAGGTCCGTAGAGCTGCTGAGGAACGATGTTCCCGATTTCGACCGATATCCATTTAATCTGGGCTCAATTCGCGAAATGGACACCCTTCCTCTTCATCCGAAAGTTACTTACATCGTAGGGGAGAACGGTGCGGGCAAGTCCACTTTTCTGGAAGCGCTGGCGGTTGCTTGGGGTTTCAATCCCGAAGGCGGAAGTCTGAATTTCTCATTTTCCACCTTTGCCTCTCATTCCGAGCTCCACCAATATCTCCGCTTAGTGCGTGGTATACGTAAACCGAAGGACGGTTTTTTCTTCCGTGCCGAAAGCTACTATAATCTTGCCAGCAATATTGAGGAATTGGACCGGGACCCATCATCAGGTTCCAAAATAATCGACAGCTTCGGAGGCCGCTCTCTTCATGAGCAATCTCACGGGGAATCCTTCTTTGCTGCATTCATGAACCGCTTAAGGGGCAACGGACTGTATATGATGGACGAGCCAGAGGCCGCGCTCTCCCCATTTCGTCAGCTGTCCATGTTATCAAGGGTCCATGAACTTGTCTTAAAGCACTCGCAATTTATTATTTCCACACACTCGCCTATTCTTATGGCATATCCCGATGCCATCATCTATCAGTTTTCTTCAAATGGGATTGAAGCGGTCACGTTGGAGGAAACGGAGCATTTTACTCTGACGCGGCAATTTTTAAATAACCGGCACCGGATGCTGAAGGAGCTCTTTCGGGACGAAGAATAGCCAACATCAATGCCCGCTGGCCAAGCGAACGCTGTTTAGTATGAGCCGTTTGATAGCATCTGATCTGAAAGCATTGGCAGAGTGACCAGGATGCAGGTAGACCACCTTACCTAAACCATAATTGTGTTCCCACGCAGATGGCCATCTTTCCCCGTTGTATTCGTATTCGAGAAATACCGTACGGGGTGTGAACGGATCGAATTCAAACTGGTACGGTTCCTCATCGATGCTGAAGTCTTCCACCCCTTGAAGCAGCGGATGCTCCTTCATTGTTCGATAAAAGTGCAGCGATTGGTAAGGGGGGTGAGTGACAAACCTGGCACCCATCACCTGCAGCAGCTCGTAGCTGCCTGCCAACGAGATACCGTTATGAATGGCAAGCAAACCACCACCGCCCGCCACGAATTTCAGCAAACCGGCAATTTGCTCCGACGTAAGAGCTCGTGTCCAGATATCCGCATAAGAGATGCAAGCCGCATACTGAATGGTATCAAGAGACGATAAGTCATCATAATTCTTCGTTACCGTCAATTGAAATTCCCCTGCCAAAATCTGTTCTAACTCCTGCCGCACAGGCTCGAGAGGATGCCAGGCTCCCGAGTGATCGTCACCAATTAATAAAATGTGTTTTTCAGTCATTATAGTCAACTCCTCAAACTAACAGCGATGAAGGGAGTGGCTGGAGGGCCGGCTGATGTATATGCTTATTCCTCCACTATGGCGACCGGACGGGCCCAACCTCCGCTTGCTTTTTCCA
This sequence comes from Paenibacillus sp. sptzw28, assembly GCF_019550795.1. Taxonomy (NCBI): domain Bacteria; kingdom Bacillati; phylum Bacillota; class Bacilli; order Caryophanales; family Paenibacillaceae; genus Paenibacillus; species Paenibacillus sp. sptzw28. The sequence goes on along the minus strand of NZ_CP080545.1, from coordinate 5,663,779 downwards.
CTTTCACCGGAAAGCAGCAGACTTTAAAGCCGAATGGCCGTGGAATTTGGTCCAAATTGGCCAGCTTCTCGATCTGGCAGTATTCGTGGTCCTTCCCGACAAAGTGCGCGGCCCATAGGACGTCATCCCGCGGGTCTTGTCTGTATGATTCGGCTTGCAGGTTGAGCGGTATATCCCAGCCCCAGCCATCGGTTCCGACCACCTTGATGCCCTGATTCAGCAGCCAGCGCGTCGCTTCGGCCGACACCCCTGCGTGAAGGAACGCATAATGTTCATGGTAAAGCCGCTTGTCCGCATCGCACCGGATGAGAACAATATCAAACGGTTTGAGCGTGTATCCGATCCGCCCCAGCTCGGCGATAAGGTCATCCGTTGTGATCTCGTAACCTGGCGGCTTTGCGCTGAAATCGAGCAGCACACCGTCGGAATAAAACCATTCGAGCGGGAGCTCGTCTATCGTTAGTGCCGGCTGCCCTTCCGAAGTCGGCCAGTAGTGCCATCTCACCTATACCCGGAGTTCATGCTTAAATCCCGTTGTGTCTTTATTCCGTTATCTTTCGCGTTCGTCTCAGACCGGCTCATTGACTTTATTGGGTTGATTCATAACCAAATGAGAATATGTGATTCGACAACCTTCATCACTGGTTGGGGATTGCGCAACAACGCCCACCTTGATGTCCATGGAGCAATCCAGCCCAAAATATCGAATGGTTTCCCATTTTTCCCCATCCTCCGAGTAATAGAATGAAAAGCAATTTCCTGTTCTCACTATTTTTAGAAAGGGATCGCGCACTTCCACTTTGCACGAGATACAATCATCCGAAGTGGGGTTGGTGACGACGCTTATAATGGTGGGCGTGTTCTCGAAAAACTCGAAACAGAGTTTCGCCCAGTGGGATTCATCCGACATGATCATCAAGCATCCTGAGTCATAAGGGTCCTTCATTTCCACGGACAACCTTGTTTCCACCTGGAAATCCCCTTTGACTTGCTTATAGAGGAACGGGGCGGATGACCTCGTGGATTTTCCTGACGGGTCTATAAAGAAATCCGACTTAGGGGGCGCAATCACCTCTAAGGAACCATCCTGTTTAAAGCTCCAAGTGGCAGGCTCGTTCAGCCACTTCAATTCCGAGCCTAACGTGTTATCAACGCAATGATCGAACAGATTCAATGCCCTCACTCCTTTGTAATAAGAAAACGATTATTATCATTATATCAATTCCACAAATGGTTTAATAATCCTGCTCGTTAGCGCAGAAAGGCCGCCGGATATGCCGGCAGCTCGATCATCCTTTCTTTAGTTGTCCGATTCAGAACAAATTTTTCTCGCCACAGCGACCGCCCCTATGTTCTTGAAGCGGGGCTTCCCCGGCATAGGCTATTGCGGATCCTTCACGCGAAGTTTTACCCAGATCATATTAATAATATAGAGCCCGCAGACCGCGACCAGCATGCTGGGGATGCCGAATGCGGCGGAGCCGACGCCGCCGAGCAGCGGCCCGGCGAAGCTGCCGAGAAACGTGGCGCTTGCGGTGAAGCCGAATACCCGGCCGCGCTCGCTTGCCGGGGTCAGCCGCGCAACCAGCGCATTGGCTGTCGGCAGGATGCCGCCGATGAACAGGCCAAGGCCGAAGCGCGAGGCGATGAATACCCAAATATTCGGAGCGAAAGCCTGCGGAAGGAAGAAGAGTCCCGCCCCTGTCATGCAGATTGTCAGCACGCGGCGGTAGCCGAGCTTATCGCTTCTTTTCCCAAGAAAGGGAGAGGCGATCAGATCCGCAAGTCCGGTTACGGAGAAGGCAAAGCCCGCTATCGTGCCCAGATAGGCGGTACTGCCCGTCAGCTCTTTCATGTAGAGCGGTAAAACCGGCTGGATGCTCATCACCGAGAACTGAGCGAGAAACAGGACCGGAAACATCGAGTACAGCGCCGTCAGCTCGCGGGCTGAGCGGAACTGCTGGATCAGCGAGAGCTTCGGGCGGGCAGGGCGGCTTGATGCGTCGATAGGACCTTCTTTGATGAACAGCGCCGTTATAATGAATGCCGTCATCGCGAATGCGCCCGTGAGGAAAAATACAACACGATAGCTGTGTACGTAGTCAACCATAAGGCCGCCTGCCATCGGCCCGAGCAGCGAGCCGATCATACCTGCCGATGCCAGCCAGCCAAGGGCGAAGCCCAGACGATCCTCCGGAATTCGAGTTGCCACAAGAGCGTTCGCCGCTCCCGAGAATCCGCTGAACGCTCCCTGCAGCATCCTTACCGCCAGGAGCTGCCATACGGACTGCGTGAAGCCCATGACGAAGGTGAAGACAGAGATGGCCAGCGTTGAACGCATGACCATCAGCTTGCGGCCTTTACGGTCGGCGACCGCTCCCCACATGGGTGAAACAATCGCGGAAATGAGGAAGTTCGAGCTGGAAATGACACCGGCCCAAACAGCCACCTGGCGCAAGTCATGTACGCCGAGCTGCTCGATAAAGAGAGCAAGAAACGGTCCGGAGCTCGTAAAAGCCATCATTACGAGTCCCTGAACGACAGCCATTATCCAGAGTACATTACGCCATGAATGATCAGCCGGGGCGGGTGAGGAATCGGCCGGAGGTTCGTTGGAATCGTTCATTGCGCCGCCTCCACTGATGAGAGATAGTAATAAGTTTATCATGTAAGCGCGCAGCAGACTAATGAAGATTCATCTCTATTTTAGACGAATGGGGAGGGCGCCGGGCGTCCCAAGGAGGCCGTGACGCCGGCTCAGATGACTTTGCCCCTTTTTGGACATACTGGGAAGTTTGTCCAAACAAAACCCGGCAGTACGGCATAAGTTGTACTACTTCACAAAGTAAGGAGGTTATCACATGGGATACAGCTCGAAGAAAAATTTGAAGGTGAAAAAGGTCATCCTTGTCTTCGAAAAAATCAAGAAGTTTAAAAAAATCATAGTTCTCAAACCCAGAAAGCGCTAAGAACGGCCGCTTCGGAGTCAGAACCGGGCGAGTACAAAACCGGGAGTGATTTATCACTCCAAGGGTGAAGAGAGACTCTCTCTTCACCTTTATTTTTTGAATGCGGCAGCACTGAGACAGGCATGATCACCGCTCTGCGGCTGATGGCATATGACGGCTTTTCATATGAAATATTTTAGCTGACTATCGGAAAAACTAACCGGAAAAAGTATTAAAGAAGAGGTAGTCAATGACAGTGAAAAATAAAAACGCCATCATGCTGATGCTGTGTCTGAGCTTGCTTGTTACAGGCTGCAGGGCGGAACCCGGCCAGCGGATCAATCACCTGAAGGTCAAGTCGGAGATTACAAACAATGGAAAGCCCAAGCCTGTCGTCTTAATCATCCTCGATTCTTTAATGGACAAGCCATTGCGCAAAGCGATTGGGGAAGGCCGTGCTCCCGCATTGAAGTTTTTGATTAATAACGGGCGGTATTTTCCGCATGTCGTCAGTTCGTTTCCGACCATGTCCGTTACGATAGACAGCACAATATTAACCGGGACGTATGCGGACCGTCATCATGTACCGGGGCTTGTGTGGTACAACGGAAAAGACAAGCGCATGGTCTTCTACGGGAACGGCGCCAAGGAAGCGCTGAAAATCGACCAGCTGCAAGTATTTGTCGACGCGGTTTATCAGTTAAATCAGGTTCAATTGAGCAAAAACGTCAAAACGATACATGAAGAACTAGCTGAAAGAGGAATGGAGTCGGCCTCGATCAATGCCGTCGTTTTCAGAGGTAAAACGGAGCATACCTTGATTGTGCCGCCGACTTTAGCGGCCACCACTCGCTTACCGGGGCAGGTCAGAGTAACGGGACCCAAATGGCTTTCTTATGCGGCGCTTGCGCAGCAGGACCCGAAGAATATCCGGAATACCAGGGCCTGGGACAAATACGGAATGAACGACGAGTTTTCCGCACAAGAGACCGCTTTTCTTATTAAACAGAATAAACTGCCGAACGTTACCATTACTTATTTTCCGGAAAATGATAATACCCTCCACAGAAAAGGCCCGACTGAGCTCGGCGGCATCGAGAAAGCCGATCAAGCGCTGCAGGACGTGCTTAACGCTTACGGTTCATGGGAACTGGCTTTGAAGAATGCCGCATGGATCATCCTGGGAGACAGTGCGCAGAGCTATGTATACGAAGACCGGCACGAATCCATCGTGGATTTGAGGCCTCATTTGAACAGGTACAAGATCGCACAATTAAACCGGCCTGTAACAGCCGGGGACCAGATCGTAATCGCCGCTAACGAACGGATGGCCTATATATATTCGATAGATGCCAAGCTGGAGCTATCCGAGATTGTGGAGCTGCTCCAGAAGGAGGACAAGCTCGATATTATCGCCATGAAAGAGGATAAAGGGATTCTTGTGACCGCAGGGAAAAACGGTAAAACGTTTGTTTATCGTCCCGGCGGAAAATACGCGGATGAATATGGGCAATCGTGGACCTTATCGGGCGACTCCGGCCTCGTGGATATTTCGATAGTGAACAACCGCATCAAGTACGGCAGGTATCCTGACGTACTGGCGAGGTTATACGGCTCCGTGCATTCCCACGAAGGGAAATATGTCGTCGTTACATCAAAGCCCGGGTATGAAATCGTCGGCGAAAGCTCCCCTACCCACGACGGCGGAGGGGCGCACGGTTCGCTTCATGAACTGGACTCGCTTGTTCCATTAATCATTTCCGGAACGAATACCAGGCCCAAAACACTTCGCGCTGTCGATATTAAAGACTGGATTCTGAAGCTGTCGCACGGATAACGGGCTCGGACACGGACGAATACAAATCGATTTCGACCGCATATTTGGGCCTGCATTTGACCTCGATAAAAATTTTGCCGATATATTCTCCAATTATGCCTATCCCCAGCAGCTGCAGACCCCCAAGGAACCAAATGGAGATCATAAGCGAGGTCCAGCCCGTTTTCGTTTGTCCGAGCCACTTCTGAGTAAGAGCATAAGCGCCGGCTCCGATACTTACGGCGAGTAAAATAAAACCGAGAGACGTTACGAAACGAATCGGCGCCACGCTGAAGGAGGCGATGCCGTCGAAGGCAAACGAGAGCATTTTTCTTAAGCTGTATTTGGACTGTCCGGCAAAACGCTCCTTGCGGTCATAATAAACGTTCGTCGCCGTATAGCCGATTAAGGGGACTATCCCCCTCAGGAACAGATTCGTCTCGCCGTAACGGCACAATTCAGCTACCGCCCGCTTTGACATCAGCCTGAAATCCGCATGGTTCGGGATCAATTGAATGCCGAGCCGGGACATGATTCGGTAAAAACAGAGCGCCGACGTGCGTTTAAACCAGGTGTCGGTTTTACGGCTTGCGCGCACCCCATAAACGATATCGAAGCCTTCATGAAACTTGAGCACGAAATCACGAATGACGCCGATATCATCCTGCAGATCGGCATCGATCGATATGACGCAGTCTGAACGGGCGGCGGCGGCTTCCAGGCCTGCCAGCAGCGCTTTCTGGTGCCCGACATTTCTCGCCAGCTTCAAACCGGTAATTTCCGGATGGGCGGAATGCTCCGCTATAATCATGGACCATGTGCGGTCCTTACTTCCGTCATCCACAAACAACAGCTTGCTGGCAGCCGCAACGAGCTGCTCCCGTATCAGATGACCGAGAACCCCGCGCAGTTCCCGGAATGTCCGCGCAAGCACTTCCTCCTCGTTACAGCAGGGGACGACAATGGTCAGTACCGGTCGTTTCATTGTGAGCAGCCACCCTTCCAGCCAGTGTTATAACGCTTCGTATACATAGATGCGCCAAGCGGAATCGGGGTCGTCGAATACATTCAGCAGCCGCAGCCGGTTCGCGCAAGGATTCATTATCGGAATGGAGGAGAACAGATACCTGCCGCCCATCTTCTTGAATTGTTTCATGTTGAGCTGCAAGTGGCGGATCTTTTTCTTCGAGGTTTTCCGGTAATCGAATTTCTTGCCCAGTTCATCCACGAATATGTAGCACCTGCCGCCCCACGTATCGAAATACGTCTTCAGCGCGGCGTTCTTGTTTAATTCCTTTGCTATTATTTTACGAAACCGGTGTTTGTATGAAAGCGGATAGAAGTTATTGTACGTGTCGAGCGTGTAAAACCCGTTATACTGGGCGACGGCCGGGTGCAGACCGATGCTGGCTACCCTGTATTCGTTCACCGGCATCCCGATTGCTTCCCGTATGTCGGCGAATTGATTAACGGCGTAAAATTGTCTGAAGGTCGGAGCGTTCAGCTTACGGTAGACGATCTCGTCGTTTGACATAAATAGAACCGCGATTTGAAGGCAGAGTGATACAATGACAGTCCGTCTGCCGGTGCGGCCAAGTCTCCATAAGATCAAACAACCAAGCGCGAACCCGGTGTAGATGACCAATGGACGAAGAAAATGAAACCGCGCGAAATTGAACGTGTTCAGCAGGCTGATCTGTTCCTTGAGCGGCTGCCATGCCTTGTGAAACCAGAACGCATACCAGGCCGACAGCGCGAGGTTAATGCCGAGAAGAAGGAGAAACGCACGCTCCGTCCAGTCCCTGTTTCTTCGCCCCAAGATCAGGAGCAAGACCAATAACGTTACCGGCAGTATGACAAAGGTATGGATTGTGGCCGCATGGTGATGTCCGAAAATGAAATTTTTGAATGTCAGTCTGACGCTGTGGCCGAAGCCTAAACGCGAGGAGACAAACTCGTTCCGGCTTGTCGTTTCGTGCAGCAGCAGGGAATAGACGAGCCTGTATTCAATCAGCAGGAAAATTCCGGACATAAAGGCGATGCTGCCGAGAAACACCGGATTTAAGTCGCGTTTGACAATCAGATCGCGGAGCCAGAGCAGAAGAACGCCAGCCAGGAAGAAGAAAAAGCCGAGCACAATACTCGCATACAGCGGCAAAAGGCCGAGGGTGACCCACTCCCGCCATGAATGACGGCGAGCGCGGATGTTGAGGAAAGCCCATAATGCTAGCGGATGTCCAAGCGTGCTGAGCATGCCCGACGGCCAGAACGGGGTAAGGGCGAAGGCGGCCGCAACAAAAACGCGGATCGGCCATGCCTCAGGCTCCTTAACGAAGTGCGCCCTCAGAAGCAGATACATGCCGATAAACGCAAGGATGCGCGTAATTGTCTGGCTAAGCGCGTACGCCAGCATCGTAGGGAACAATGCGTGAAGCAGCACAATACCGCTAAATTCCGTGCCGAACGCATTGCGCGGCAGGCCGTCAATAATCTGCGGGATGGCGGCATTCACATTACCGAACCATTCTCCGCTTTGGACAAGCACCTTGTACCAGGCAATATTCGAATCCAAATTATCGTGCACCCGGATATGGGCGTCCTCGCCCAGAATAAACAGCGGCGATACATAAATGGCCAGCAGCAGCAATGCAAATGCTATAGCTTTAGATTCAGCGGTCGGCCGCGTTGCTTGATTCATGGTTCCTCCGTATTCTGACTAACGATCCATTAATATACTGCCCGAAAAGAGACCTGCATATTTTGTGAAAAAGTGCTAAGCCTAAAGGCTAGTTGTTTCAGAGGGGGGTGAGTACAAGTTGAAATACATACCGGATGTAAGAGGCTGTGCCCGCAGGCATGCCTTATTATATTTGGCAGTGCTGATGATTTGGCTGAAAACGTACTTCACGCACCGTTATTACTTTGAGCTTCCGGTCTCCGGCTGGTATCAGGAACTTATTCTCTTCATTAGCCCGCTCAGCTCCATATTGATTATGCTTGGTCTAAGCCTGGTGTTTCTGAGAAGCCGCTGGCATATCGCAATTATTATTGTGAGCGTGAGCTCGGGGATCCTCCTGCTGGCTAATGTGCTGTATTACCGGTTTTTCAATGATTTCATTACCCTGCCGGTACTGCTCCGTTCTACGCAAATCGGACAAGTGTGGGGCAGTATAGCCGACCTCCTGCGTCCGTCGGATTTTCTTGTATTCGCCGACACGGCAGCCCTGATCATCCTGGTGAAGGGCGGCGGCAGCCGCCGTGCCGTGATCCGCAGGCTGCACATCCTCTGCATGCTTGCGGCTGCCGTTTCACTGCTTTTGTTCAATTTGGACGCAGCGGAGAAGCTTCGACCCGGATTGTTCAGCCGCACGTTCGACCGTCAGCTCGTTGTGAGAAGCATCGGCGCCTTCAATTATCTCGTCTACGATACGGTCAACAGCGCGAGGATGAAAGCCAGAACCGTGGCCGCGGGCAGCAAGGATGTGGCTGTAGTGAAAGCTTATCTGGCCTCCGGCCGGCGCGACCGGGTCGACCCTGTAATGTTCGGGCTTGCCAAAGGGCGAAATGTGTTCCTGATTTCACTCGAATCGCTGCAAAGCTTCGTGCTGGACAAGAAAATAGGCGGGGAGGAAATTACGCCTTTCCTGAACGGGCTGGCGAAGGACAGCTTTTATTTCGACCGGTTCTACCACCAGACGGGCCATGGCAAAACCTCGGACGCCGAATTTCTGATCGATACGATGCTCTATCCGCTGCCGAGCGGGGCGGTATTCTTCACCCATGCCCAGAACACGTTTCATTCGCTGCCGAAGCAGCTCAAGGAAACCGGCTACTATCCAGTCGTACTGCACGGCAACAACAGGACATTCTGGAATCGCGACCAGATGTATGAAACTATGGGCTATGAGCGGTTCTATTCAGCGGAGGATTATAACATCGATGAAGAAAACTCCGTCGGGTGGGGGCTTAAGGACATTCCTTTCTTCGAGCAATCGGTGGGTAAACTGCGCGCACTGCCGCAGCCTTTCTACGCCAAGCTGATCACGCTGACCAATCATCATCCTTTTACGCTTAAGAAAGAGGATAGGCTGCTTCCGCCATTTGACGCGAATTCAAAGACGTTAAACCACTACTTCAATACAGTCCGGTATATGGATGAGGCTTTAAAGGATTTTTTCAAAGCGATTAAGACCGCGGGATTGTACGATAACTCTGTTTTTATTCTTTACGGGGACCACTATGGGATAGCGAGGAAGCACGGCAAAGCGATGGCTAAATTTCTGGGGAAAGAAAAGCTCACCGCTCTGGACCATGAACAGCTGCAGCGGGTTCCGCTTATTATTCACATCCCCGGAGTAAAAGGGAGAACAATTAGTACCGTTTCCGGCCAAATCGACCTTAAACCGACAATACTTCATCTGCTCGGTCAAGACTCCGTTCAGGGGCTTGGCTTCGGACATGATTTGTTTGCTTTGAACAAGCAGCAAATGGCCGTCCTGCGAGATGGGAGCTTTGTTACGGACCGTTACGTTTTCACAGGGAACAAGTGCTACAGCATATCGGACGAGGCAAAAACAGATCCGGCTCGATGCGAGCCCATGCGCGAAGAAGCGCAGAAGCAGTTGAAATTTTCCGACAAAATTATTTATGGGGATCTGAGCCGGTTTTTGAAGCATGAAAAAAGCTGAATTATAGTCAAACGAGCCGTACCTTGCATATGTTAAACGTAGGGTGAATGGGATGAAAAGGCTGAAGGAATATCTTCAACTCAATTTGTGGATTTTGCTGATGTGGGCGGCATTAGTGACCCATGACGGGGCCGTTAAGCCTTATGTCGGAATAGCTCTGGCTTATTTGTCGATAGTAGCCCTCATCAACATGCGGTCAATCAACCGCTATATCATCGGCGGCGAGGAACGGGATCGTTCCGATTAGTACAACTGGGCGGTCCGGGAAGCAATTCATGCTTCCCGGGCCGTTCTTGTTCGAATATAAGAGAACGTTTCTTGAAGGACTGCTTCTTACGGGGCCATTACCGTATGAGCGGAACAGTGTAACACTTTTGTAACGATTTATAGGCTTCTCTCCTTTACCATTATAGGTAGGATTCAGTGGGGAGAGAGCGGAATGAAACCAAGAGGCATTAACGGAAAGATTAAGCGCCGCCGGCTGCTTATGCTGGTGGCTGCTGTAGCGCTCACGGCGTTCGCGGCCGGCTGCGGCACGCAGAAAGCATGGAATTTGTGGGCGAATGACGCGGCGGGAGTCCAGTCGGATATAACTGGAATGCTCGGCGGCGGCAAGCATATCGTGAAGACGGCGCTTGCCGGAGCCGGCGTCTCCGGCGCGGATTCGAGCGGGCAGTCCGGTCAGAGCGGCGAAGGGCAAGGTGAACAGCCGGTTCAAAGTGAAACGGGCCTGGACGGCGCATCTCAAGAAGGGAAGGGCAGCGCCGGCGTGCCGGGTGACCCCGGGATGACGCAGCCCGCCGCTGTGCCGCTCACGAAGCCAACGCTGCCTGTAGTGCACTATGATGCCGCTCCCGGCAGCAAGCTCGCAGCGCTTACGTTCGATGATGGTCCCGATGCCAAATACACACCTGCGATTCTGGATATATTGGAGAAATACAAGGTTAAGGCGACGTTCTTCACGGTAGGCACGCAGGTCAAGAAATACCCGAATATGATGCGGCACATTGTCAAAGAAGGTCATGAAATCGGCAATCATACTTATCATCACGCAAATTTGACCAAGCTGGACAATGAGAAGATCGCGGACGAAATCATGTGGACGGATACGCTGATCAAGCGTGAGGTCGGCTTCGTGCCAAGGCTTGTCCGTGCACCATACGGTGCACTGTCGCCTTCAGTGAAAGAGATTATAAAGGACAACGGGCGCACGCTTGTCAATTGGACCGTCGATACCCGGGATTGGGCGGGCGAGACGGCGGCGGAAATACGGGAGAACGTGGATGAGCACATACATCCGGGTGGCATCATTCTCATGCACTCATTCGGGAGCAGCAACATTCACAACACCGTCGATGCGCTGCCGCTCGTAATCCAGGATTTGCACAAGAAGGGTTATACACTCGTAACGGTGGATGAATTGCTGTCCGCGAAGGAACAAGCACAGGCGGTGTCGAAGAAATAGGGAGCGGATGCATAACGATCAGCGCCCGGCAGCAGGTGTGTTACGGCGACGACGACTGGAAGGGACGCGATTAGAGAGATGAAGCGACGAGGATGGGCGCGGTGTGTGAAGCTGGTTATGCTGAGCTCCATATCCTTGCTGATACTGAACGGATGCCAGTACACGGCGACGCCCGCTGATTTGCTGCTGAATCCGAGGTCCACACCGGATAATGCGAAGCTTGCATCCGCAGTCCAGGATGCGCTGCCGCCCAGGGCGAAATTATCGCTTCCCGACCAGGGAGCATCGGATGCCGCGGTTAACAAGGCGGATGTAGACGGCGACGGGCAGCCCGAAGCGATCGTCACGTTCGTGAACGATAATGATACTCAGCAGGTTATGGTGCTGAAGCAAAGCGGCGGCGGCTGGAAGCCGTGGTTTACGTTCGCCGAGTCCTCGAGCTATGGAATCGACCTGGTAAGGACGATCGATCTGGATCATGACGGACAGCCGGAGGTATTGATCGGATGGGACCAGTACGGCGAGCCTCAGCACACACTTAACATTTATCATATTGAAAAAGGATACAACGGCGTTAAGCCGCCGGTACCGATCGCGGAGATTTCTTACGATACGATCGGAATCGGCGATGCGGACGGAGACGGGAAATCGGAGCTGGCGGTCATTAATTTGAACCGGGATCAAATGAAGGCTTCCGTTCAGATTAAGCGGATAGCGGGGAATACGGTCAGCGAGGCCGCATCCGCCCCCTTGAACGGAGCTGTGAATGGATATTACAATTTAGTGGTCGGCAGAATAGCGCCGCAGCGATACGGAATTATAGCGGATGCCGGTGTGGGCGCGCATTCATCCTACACCGTAATGCTGGCCTGGACGGGCGGCAAACTAATTAAGATCTACCCGCTGCCTGCGGCGAGCGGAGAGGTGACGGAGAACAACGCCCGTCAAACCTTTGGCGGAGACGGGAACGGTGACGGCATACTCGACATCAATGTAACTCGCGAGGCTCCCGGACAGAAGGAAGGGCTTCCGTACAGCGACCTGCTGTGGATCGAACAGTACAAGCAGTGGGAAGGCGGAGACCGCTTTAAAGTGGTCTCGGAGCGGTATGTGAATTCCGCGGAAGGATATGAGCTTCGTTTTCCGGTTGAATGGCGGGGCCGCTACACGATTCGCCAGTTTACCGAGGACGGGAACAATGAAATCGCAGTCGATTATTACCATAGATTTTCGGGCAGTCGCTCCGAATTGTTTGCCGTTCTCTCTACACCGGTTGCCGATTGGAGCGGGAAGGAGAAGCAGCTTCGGGATGAATCGCGCCATTATGCGATCTTGAGCAAGGCGGAAGGGTTTGTTTATGCGGCTGTGTGGGCCGCTGCTCCGTCCGGTTGGCCGGAGAGCGAGGAGCAGGAATACAGGCTGATGCTGCCGGATGAAGCAAAGCTTCGGAAGATCTTCAAGCTGCTGCCTTAGCAGGCGTGACCGATTATGATCTATGGAGGATGGAGAAGCAGGCGATGCGTATTTTGCTGCTCGAGGATGAAGAGTCGATCCGCGGATTTATCCGCATAAATTTGAAACGCAACGGCATGGACGTGACCGAAGCGGAGGAAGGCGAGACCGCTTTGGCACTGGCGGAGGAAGCTTCTCCTCCGTTTGATGTTGCGCTGCTCGACGTTATGCTGCCGACGATCAGCGGGTTTGACGTGTGCGGGAGGCTGCGCGAGCGCTTTCCGCGCATGGGCATCATTATGCTGACGGCCAAATCGCAGGAAGAGGACAAAATCCGCGGCCTGGAGCTGGGCGCGGACGATTACGTGCAGAAGCCGTTCAGCCCCGGCGAGCTGATCGCGAGGCTGAATGCGCTGCACCGCAGGATGATGCCCGGCGGTCTGTCGTCGCAGACGGAATCCGCTTCGCCGGATTCTGCGGCGAAAGAAGCCGGTGCGGCGGGCAATGACGCCGGGAGCCGCGGGGCGGGCTCTTCCGGCGGAGGCGGCGGTGGTGCGGCAGCAGGCGGTGCCCGCTTAACCGGAGCGAATGCAGGCCATGAGCCGCTTGCGGGCACGGGCGCCTTGGATAGCACGGCAGGCGGCGGTGCTGCCGGCAGCAGTGCCAATGCGGGCATGCCGGACAGCGGCAGTGCTGACGGCCGTACCGGGAAGAGCTCGCCGGATCACGGAGTTACCGGCGTCGGCGGTATGGGGACGGGCTCGCCGAATGGCGGCGCAGCCGGCGTCTACAACGATGCCGGGCGCGGGGAGATGCGCTGCGGACCGTTTCGCCTGTCGGCGGCGGAGCGCCGGTTGTGGAAGGTAGACGAGGAAATCGTACTTACGCCTACGGAATGGACGCTTGTCAAGCTGCTTATGGAGCGCGCAGGCGAGGGACTCAGCCGCGATGAGATTTTGAATGCGGTATGGGGGCGGCACTTTATCGGAGACTTGAAAATCGTGGACGTCAACATCCGGCGCATCCGGCAGAAAATCGAAGACGAGCCCTCCGACCCGCGCTGCATCGAAACGCTCTGGGGCTACGGCTACCGGTGGAACCGGAGCTATAAGCGATGAGAAGTCTCCGCACACGGATGGTGTGGAGCTACGGCGTACTGATTATGCTTGTCGTCGTAACGCTCGGCGCCCTGTTCGTAACGCTTGTATGGAATTATTATTACGGGAGCGCAGTCGCTTCCATGCTGCAGCGTGCCGAGACCGAAGCGGCTCTGCATAACCGGAACATCTCGTTCCAGCCGATGAAGGCCAAGGCGCAATATATGCTGCAGAATATGACGGAAGGCACGGCGCATCTGCAGCTTCTGGACTACGCCGGCAATATTGTGGTGGACAGCGACGGACTGTCCGGCAGCGGCAAAGCGCTGCAAACGCCGGACGTTCTTGATGCCATGGATGGCGGTACGGGGATATGGCGCGGAACCGATCCGCTCACGCATGAACGAATTGTCGCGGTGACGCTGCCGGTCAAGCAGGACAGGCATATCGTGGCGATGTTCCGTTATACCGCTTCGCTTGCGAAAGTGGATGAGACGGTTCGCAGTATGCTCTGGATTACTCTTCTGGTCGGTTCCGTCGTCGTGCTGCTGTTCTTCGCGATGAGCGTGCTTCTCGCGAACCGGATCGCCCGTCCGATCCGCAAGTTGACCCGTGTGGCGGAGCAGATGGCCGAGGGCGACTGGTCTCGCCGCGCCGAACCGCACAACCGCGATGAGATCGGCCGTTTGGCGGAGACGCTCAATACGATGGCGGCGGAGCTTACCCGGCGGGAGAAGCTGAAGAACGATTTTATTTCGTCAATCTCCCATGAACTCAGAACGCCGCTGACATCGATCAAGGGCTGGAGCGAGACACTCGCCGGCGACCCCTCAGATATCGAAGAGCTTATGCTCGGGCTCTCGATCATCGACCGTGAGACGGTGCGGCTGTCGGGGCTCGTCGAGGACTTGCTCGATTTCTCCAAGCTATACGCCAAGAGCATTGCCCTTCATCCGGAGACGCTGGATGTGCTTAAGCCGCTTCGGGAAACAATGCGGCAGTATGATGCGCGCGCGCAGCGTGAAGGAGTTAAGCTGTCGGGAATGTATGGCGATGAGCCGATGATGGTGGAAGCGGATGCCAACCGGCTTAAGCAGGTGTTTATTAACGTGCTTGATAATGCATTCAAATTTACGCCGGCCGGCGGGACGATCTCCGTATCGGCCGATAGGGAGCCGGAATGGGTGCGAATCGCCATAACCGACACCGGATGCGGAATTTCGCCGGAGGATCTGCCGCACGTGACGGAGAAATTCTACAAGGGGGGAAGTCTCCGCGCCGGGAGCGGCCTCGGACTTGCCATCTGCAATGAAATCGTCATGCTGCACGGCGGCGAGTTTCTCATCGGCAGCGTAGAGGACGAAGGAACGACGGTCACCGTCCGGCTGCCCCTAATTAAAGCGGTTGATACCGGGCCGGAATATAACGCGGAATAAAGGCGAGCCGCTCCGGTATATTCCGAATCTCCGATTGGAGCGGCATTGCCTGGTGATTCCGGTGCCCCGTACTTCGCCAAGCCTGGTTCCCCGTCATGGGGCATTGCGCCGTTACTGGCAAATTCACTTCTCATATATTGAGATATCGTAAAGGTATGGTCATGTCCTCTCTGTGCCTGATCTCCGATTGGAGGTAACGCCGGTTGAACAAACATCCGAAGAAAAGAAGTAAAATCATCGGTATCGGGAGTAAACGAATTGTATATGATCTGGGCAGGGGCTACGTATTGAAAGTGGCCAGAAGCAAATCCGGGATCAGAAGCAATAAGACCGAGATCTTAATGTATAAATCACGTTGGTCGAAACCAATACGCAAGTATCTCGCCCCGATCACCAATTATGGACATCGCTGGTTAACATGAAGAAGTATACCCGCAGGTTCCCTCTGACGAAGAGGTATATCCGTAAATACCGCAAGCTCAATTCCAGAATACGGAGAAAAGGAATCGTTCCATACGATATCTATTCCATGACTCATAGGAGGCCAAGCTTGACGAACTTGCGCCTTAATCATCACGGAAGGATCATCGTTATTGACTATGGGAATTTCATATTCCGGCGCAGAAAGAGATAACCGGTTGCCCTCTCGCAGAGAGGGACAAACTGAGTCCGCACCTTGCACGAAGCCGGAACGAGAACAATACTCCCAAGGACAGGCCCTACTCTTTATAAAATAGCTGATTGTGCTTCACGCATATGTACGTGACGGCCCATACCGCCCCGGCAATAAGCACGATTGCCAGCCAGTGGCGGGCAATCCACTCTATCCAAACAGGCATACCGCCTACCTCCTTTGCCGCGTTCTCCCGCTTTTTGGTTATTTTACACATCATTCGCTATTTTTATTTTCCGAAGCCGGTCTTTATCCAATGGGCTCCTCATTGTCCGCTTTTGGGTCAACCCCTTTTTCCCGTTCTGACGATCTTTACCGATTATTAATCATAGATGCACAATCTCTTAAAATTATCCCGAATCATATTTTGGTAGACTTGTTGTAGATTCGCACCCAGATTGAAGCTTCCCAATATGAAATACGGAGGTGCTTGGTTTGAATCAGCAAGGGTCATTCAAGGAAATGGACAGGAAGGAGTTCTTGCGCCTTGGCGGAATGAGTACGCTGGCGGTCGCGCTTGGATCGTCCGGCCTGCTGTCCTTCGGCGGCAAGGCGATGGCAGACGCGGGGCTTACCGGCGGAGTCATGGAAGGGTTCGCCGGTTCCGGCGGATACGGCCCGCTTGTCAAGGATCCGGGCGGCGTGCTCGATCTCCCGAGAGGCTTTCAATACCGGATTATCTCCGAGGAAGGAGGCAGGCTCTCGAACGGAGCGCCTATTCCGGGGGCATTCGACGGGATGGCGGCTTTCCCCGGCAAGCACAACACGACGATATTGGTCCGCAACCATGAGCTTATCAGCAACGCGGAGTACCCTGTGAACGGGAAAAATCCGTACGACCGGACGGCGGCAGGGGGTACGACCGCGCTCATTATAGGCGCCGATCGGAAGGTGCAAAGCGAATATATCGCCTCCTCCGGAACGATTCGCAACTGCGCAGGCGGAGGGACGCCGTGGGGCACCTGGTTGACGTGCGAGGAGACGAGCTCGGGCAAGCACGGCTATGTGTTTGAAGTCGATCCGCTGGACCCTGAGAACGAACGGTCCAGGACTCCCATTCGGGAGATGGGCTTCTTCTCGCACGAAGCCTGCGATGTCGATCCGTCCACGGGCATCGTCTATCTGACCGAAGACGCCAATCCGAGCTTTCTCTACCGGTTTATTCCAAACGACCGCAGCCAAAAGCCGGGAGCGCTGCAGAGCGGCGGCATACTGCAGGCAGCCGCTTTCGAAGAGCTTGCCGATCCGCGCGCGAGTGTGTTCAAGCCCGGGCAATCCTATGGCATCGTATGGAAGGATCTAAAGCCGGAAGAGGCTCACAATGATGCACTCGCCAAGGGCTGCATTCAATTCAGCCGGCTTGAAGGATCGTACTTCTCGGGCGGCGTCTTCTGGTTTGACGATACGTCGGCCGGTGAGAAGAAGCTGGGGCGCATCTATCGCTACACGCCTTCGACCAACACGCTCGAGCTGTTCTACGAAGCGTCGGATGCGAACGAGATGGAAATGCCGGACAACATCTGCATAACGCCGTGGGGAGACCTGTGGTTCGTGGAGGACGGCGGCGGAACGGATCGTCTGCTCGGGATCACACCGGAGCGGGAGGTGTATTTGTTCGCTGTCAACAGGCTCAATAATTCCGAGCTTTGCGGTCCTGCCTTCTCGCCCGACGGCAATACGCTGTTCCTCAATATCCAGGATCCGGGCATTACCTTTGCCGTTTGGGGACCGTTCAAGAACCGGAGCGCCGCCCGTCAACGGCAGATGAGCCACGCGGCTCCGCCGAAGGGGTTTGCCCCTCTCGTATCGGACAAGCTCGCCGCATACGCGGAGATCCAGGGCATGTCCTTACTGGAGGCGGCGGCGATGCAGCGGCATGGAGTGCCGGTGCTGTAAGCGCAGCAGGCCCGGCACGCTTTATAGCAGCCAGGCGAGCTACTTCACTACCCCGGCGTGGACCGTCTATTATCCCCTTTAAGTAAGCAGTGTGAGGTAAGCGCACTCAGTTTACTTGAAGGGGATTTTTTTTTCATGGGACCTTGGTGATTAAAAAAACTAAGCAGCCTTAGACCGGCTCATTACCGGACTAAGGCTGCTTAAAGCTGCTTCTTTAATGTTGTCTACTGGACGGGGAAAAGCTCAGCGGCTAAACAAACGGCAGCCTTCAAATAATGGGAAAGCTTCAATCCTTAATTAAAGGGTATGGTTTGCTCCGGCACATACCGGATTAACGATTCTTGATCAGGCGTGCGATATTCACCCACATGAGCTACAACGGACGCCTCCTCAACCCATCCGAAAGCCCAGTTCGATCGATTGATGTCTTTAAAATGCTGAATCACCTTTATATCACCGTCGACCAAAGGACCTCTCGATAAGCCGAGATTAATCAGCTTGGCCGCCTCATCGCGACGGAGATAGCGGTCCGGGTAGAATTTGTCTGCCTGACCATCGATAATATGCAGTGATTTCGCCGTTCCAATCGCATCTTCGGCCCAGTGGCCTTTAACATCGATGAAAGAAGGCAGCGATACAGGCTTGACTCCGCGAAGCCGAAGTATAATAGCGACCATCTCAGCCCGCGATATCGGCTCATTGGGGCGGAATTTACCATTGCTTCCGGCCATATAGCCCTCCTGTGTAACTTTAACGATATTCTCGTAAGCCCAATGACTCTTCGATACGTCCGCGTAGCGAACCGGCTCGTCCGGTTTCAACTTGAGATTTTTTACTCTGACGATGACGGATGCCGCTTCCGCCCGGGTCATGTTCGATGCCGGATGGAATTTGCCGTCGGGAAAGCCTTTGAAGAACGGCTGATCGGTCTGGCTGCCTATTGTTAATTGGATATCCGGTACACCAATAGACAACCCTGTGTCCAATACAACTTTCCCGTCGATTCCGAGCGGCAAATTCGTATCCAATTTGATCGTCCCGCCCGTTCCGGTGTTACCATCGGCCCCAATCTGCACATTAAAATCGAGTGCTGCCGCACCGCCTGCAGACAGACGGACAAGCTTCCACTGCAGCAGCCGCAGCTCCGCATTCCATTTAGCCTCTCCCGCCGAGAGGACTTCCAGACCTTCTGGGAGCTTGAGATCAATGGTGACATCGGACTTCGGCTCAGTGGTGTTGTTCCACACGAGCAAATGAAGAGACGCTTCTCCGCCCAAGCTCACGGTTGCCTGATCGGCGACAAGCTGGACACCCACATCTGCAAGAGACGCTTCTGCGCCTAGGCTTACGTTTGTCTGATCGCCGCCAAGCTGGATACCCACTTCCGCCTGCGCCTGCGCAAAAGCAGGGAAAGGTGCGCTCAGTAGGACGAGGATGCTTAGTGCAATAATACATGCACTAAAGGAAACAGATTTTTTCTTCACGCTAAACTCTCCTTTGAAAAATTTTCTAGTTTTCAAGTAATATACATTCGAGGGAGCTAATCCTTTTTTGTCCGTCTACAGAGAAAAAGATCATAAAATGTCGAATTTTTAAAATCGAACCATGGGTTTTTTTAGGAATACTTCTGCAATGCACCATCTCAAATCCGTTCAAATAAGATTGCCCTAGACCTTGCCGAGATTGCAAAGTGTATGGTTGTTTTTGACGGAATTGGTTCTGAAAGGGCTGCGCTCAATGATTACGCGGTATCGGCGCGGCGTACCCCTGCGTGACATTGCGGCTTGTATGAGCGGGATCAACGCGGTAAACTTAGTAGAGCCTGAGGCGGAAAGATCAGGGAAATGCCAACAATACAGCAAAAGGTGGCTTGCTCATGTTTGCAAAGAACCGAAAAACGCTTCGTCATGCCGCGGGAACGGGGATCGCAGCGCTGCTCATTATTGCGACCGGCTTCCTTGGAGGCTGCAGTGACCCGGCAAAGCCGGTAAGCGAAACGATGCCGCAAACCGAACAGACGCCGGCTCCAACCACGGAACCTGCCCCGGAGCCGACCCCGGAGCCCCCAGCCTTCACAGCACCGCTGACCGGTCTCAAGCAGGAGAAGGAAGCGGCTCTGAGGCCCATTGCCGTCATGGTCAACAACATGGCCCAGGCGCGTCCGCAGTCCGGCCTGCCGCATGCCGACATGGTGTGGGAGGTGCTCGCTGAAGGCGGCATTACGCGGCTGGTGGCGATTTATCAAAGCGATGAGTCGAACGATCCGATCGGCCCGATCCGCAGCAATCGTCCTTATCTTATCGAAATTGGCGATATGTATAACGCTGTGCTCGCCCATGCGGGAGCCAGTATGGAAGGCTACGAAATTTTACAGCATCAGGGCAAAGCCTATCTCGACGAAATCTCAAACGCCGGCGGCTATTTCTGGAGGGAGAAGTTCCGTAAGCCGCCGCACAACCTGTATTCGAATCTGGAGAAGCTGCGCGCAGGAGCCGCTCACAAGAAATATAAGGAGACGGTGGCGATACCGGCGTATCCATTCTCCGAAGCGGGTGCGACAAGCAGCGGCGCGCCGGCAACCAGTGTGGACATTCACTTCCTGCTGAAGAAGTATAAGGTTTCTTATTCCTATGACGAAGCCAGCAAGCTGTACGCACGCTCGATTAACGGGGAACCGCACACGGATTTGACGACAAAAGAGCAGCTGACCGCAACGAATATCGTGGTTATCGGGGCGAAGCACCGTACCTATGACGATTACGGCCGGCTTGAAGTCGATCTGAAATCCGGCGGTCCGGCGGTGCTGATCGAGCTTGGCAAAGCCGTCGAATGCACGTGGGAGCGGGGCGCTGACGGGGCCGTTCATCTGATGAAGGACGGTCAGGAGCTGCCTTTTGTCCCGGGGAAGACGTTCTTCCACATCGTGCCGTTGTCGCCTGCTTTCGCGGAGCATGTGACATACAGCTGAGAGCACGGTGCGATATATGCGGATAATAAAGAATGAAGGAAGCCGGGGAACCGCCCAGTTAAAGGGCCCCGGCTTTTATTCATGAAAACGGATAATTTCGGATGAGCCGGAAAACAATAGAAGTGCGGGCGGTTAAGAATGTGGTATTTTGGTGAAAGAAATTGAAAATAGTCATAAATCATTTACATTACCTTAACAATTGGCCGTTAACTGTGGTAAGATATTGTCTGTTTCATGTATTCAATCGGCAACGTTAATATGCACGAATGCGAAGGGGATACCGATGTTTAAGAAAAAAGACGTGTTTTTTACGACGCTGGAAGCAATGGCGGATACGATTCTTGAGGCTGTCCAGTATTTTGAGGTGAACGTGGCGAAGATTAGGGATGTCACGCAGTTCGCGAAAGACATGAAGGAGTACGAAACGAAGTGCGACCGCCATGTACATACGATTCTGACCGAGCTGAACAAAACGTTCATTACGCCGATCGAGCGTGAGGATATTATGGCGCTGACAACCTCGCTTGACGATGTTCTGGATGGCATTGAAGCATGCTCGTCGCGTTTTGAGATGTACCATATTGAGGAGCCGGACGAGTACATTACGCTGTTCGCCGAGAATCTTCTGCGCTGCGCTCAGCAGATCAAGAAGGCGATCTACCTTCTTTCCGAGAAGAAGCTTCTGGCGATCCGCGAGCCGGCTATTCATATCAATGAGCTGGAGAATCAGGCGGACGACCTGCTGCGGGTTTGCGTCAAGAGTCTGTTTGCGAACGTGACGGATCCGATCGAGCTTATCAAACGCAAGGAAATCTACGAACGTCTCGAGCAGACGACGGACTACTGCGAGGATGTCGCCAATACACTCGAATCCATCATCATGCGCAACAGCTAAGGAGTAGGTGACGAGCAGTTATGGATATATTAGTGTTGGTTGGCATTGTCATCTTTCTGGCGCTGGCGTTTGACTTTATAAACGGCTTTCACGATACGGCCAATGCGATCGCAACGTCCGTATCGACGAGGGCTCTGTCCCCGCGGATGGCGATTATTATCGCATCGGTCATGAACTTTACAGGTGCGATGCTCTTTACCGGCGTCGCCAAGAAAATCGGCAGCGGGATAGCCGATCCGGCTGCTCTGGATAACGGGGTGCAGGTCGTAATCGCAGCTCTGATCGCAGCGATTGCATGGAACCTCATTACATGGTGGTTCGGTATTCCGTCGTCCTCCTCGCATGCTCTGATCGGCTCGCTTGCAGGGGCTGTCATAAGTGCCGAAGGGTTTGACAAAATCAACGGCAGCGGGTTCATCGACATCCTAAAGGCACTTATTTTCTCACCGCTGATTGCATTTGCAGGCGGGTTTGCCGTCATGTGGATACTGAAGCGGATTTTCGCCAAGTCGAGCCCGCATCAAGTGAACAAAGGGTTTCGGACAGGGCAGGTGCTGACCGCAGCCTTCCAGGCATTCACGCACGGCACCAATGACGCGCAGAAAGCGATGGGTATCATGACATTCGCGCTCGTGGCGGCGGGCCTGCAGGACAACCTTGAGGTACCTTTGTGGGTTAAGGTATCGGCGGCGACGGCAATGGCGCTCGGCACTTCGGTCGGCGGCTGGAAAATCATCAAGACGATGGGCACGAAAATTTTCAAAATCGAGCCGATCAACGGGTTTGCCGCGGATATTACGTCCGCAACTGTAATCTTGACGGCAACGCTGACGCACATGCCGGTCAGCACGACGCATGTTATTACTTCGTCGATTCTCGGCGTCGGCAGTGCGAAAAGGTTCTCCGCCGTCAAATGGGGTGTGGCGGGAAGAATTATCATGTCATGGATCATCACAATCCCGATTACGATGATTCTCGCAGCGATCTTTTATCGCGTCCTCATGTTGTTTATGTAGAAAAGGGAAGGCTGAATGCCCGCAGGCGGCTTATCGCGCTGCGCGGGGCATTCAGCCTTTTTTTTGATATGGCAGGCAGAAAACTTGCTTCCACGCGTCTTGGCAGCCTCTTGTCCGCGCTTCGCTCATCGGCTGCGGCGCGAGCCTCTCACCCGCAGGGTCTAAGAGGAACGATCGGGCTATTAAGCAGGATTAATCAACTTACGCGCTGCAGGTCGAACTAAAAACACCAGTTAAGACTGAAAAACCTGCTAATCAGAGATAAATAATCATCCGGCGCTAGGAAAAGAACCGTGTAAGCAGGTAAAACCGTCCTAACCCGGTGCTAGCGCGTGTGAGGCGGTAAGTTAAGGCGGAAAATCATGCTTAGGCCCAGCGCAGTGCGCGTACCGGGACTGTTCCTGTTCCCGGTGCGGTTGGCCTGGGCCGGGCGGCTGGACAGTGCGGCTGGGGATGGTGCAGCGTGCAGCCGGTTATGTGGGTGCATAAGATGTATCGCACCGCCGCTGCCGCAGATGTTCGGCTCGCATAGCCGCCGATGCCGCGGGTGAGAGGCTCGCGCAGCGGCCGATGCTGCAATGAGGGGCTGGCCGCAGCAGCCTCCGGAGTGGATTAAGGGTACGCGCAGCGGCCGATGCCCGGATGAGGGGCTGGCCGCAGCAGCCGCCGCTGGCGCGGATAAGGGCTCGAGTAGTTTTTTCGGCGCGCACGAGAGGTTCGTGCAGCGGCCGAAGGAGTGGGTTCCGCGGCAGCTGCCGGAGCTGCGGGCTGAGCCGTTCTATAAACTCTAGCGTTTGCGCGGCTTCGTGCGGCGGCGCTGGCCGCCGGGTGTTACGCCTGCGCCTGAGCCTGTGCGACGGCGGCGTTTCCTGGGACGCGGGGCAGCTGCGTCGATACCGGTGTCTTCGGCTATCGTCGCGGCTGCGCCTTTTTTCCCGAGGGAGCCTGCGAGCACTTTAATGAGCGGGGCCATCTGCGACACACTGCTGACCACCTTCTGCACTTTCGTCATCGTGGAGACGATGCCGTCTATGCCGCCCATCCGGTCGACGATTCCTTTGAGATCATTAAGCGAGAAGCTGCTGCCGGATTTAGCCGGTGCTGCCGCCTGGCCGAACTGGCCGAACTGCTGCTCCGGAAGTGGAACGACTTCGCCGAATGCCGGTTGGATTTGAATGGACGGCGTATTCGATTGAAACTGCTGGAAGGGGGCCGGAGAGTTGAAACCGGCATTGTTATTGCCGCCGCCGAAGAAAGAATCTGAGATCCCGGGGAACATCCCCGGGTCCTGCATTTGGCCTTGACCGCCGAATGGCTGATTAAAGCTTCTTCTGCCGGTCGGGTCGTAGCGATATTTCACGCGATCACAACCTTTTTACGTTTTGATATTAGTCTATGGGATAGGCGAACATACTGATTGGACGAATGCCCTTTTTTTCGCATGAAATTTCCGCAGGTGCCGGGATTAATGAAGCGATAGGTGTGAGCCGGTTGTTTTTGGTGAAGGGGCAGCAGGCACTTCTATCCTGTAAAGCGTGAATACGGTGACGCTTGAAAAGTCATACGGAAACCGATACAATGAGAATATTAGTTCTGGCAGGGGTGAGACGGCGATGCAGCTTAAGAAGCTCAACGATAAGACGATCGACCAGCTGTTTGAGGCGGTTTTGACGCTGAAGACGGTGGAGGAATGTTATATTTTTTTCGACGATTTATGTACGGTGAATGAAATTCAGTCGTTGTCGCAGCGTCTTGAAGTGGCGCGGATGCTGGGCAAGGGCTCGACCTATAATCAGATCGAAGCGGAGACGGGCGCCAGCACGGCGACTATATCGCGGGTGAAGCGGTGCCTCAACTACGGCAACGACGGGTACAAAATGGCGCTGGAGCGCTCGGGGCGATAGCTTATGCTTATGAAGCCAGGGGTGCTTGTGATCAGCCACGGCTCGCGCGAGGCGGACTGGGTGCGGCTTGTGGATGAAGCGGTGGAGACGGTGGGCCGCTCGGTGCGGTGGCCTTTGGCGGGCGGCAGGGCTTCGGCGGCAGCCGATGAAGCGGGTAAGAAGGCGGCCCCGACGGATGAAGCGGGCGAGAAGCCGACTCTGCCGGGTGATGCGGATGGAAAGCTGGACTCGTCCGGCGATCCGACTGAAGGGACATTGGTTGACGACGGCTTACCGGTTCCCGTCGTTTCCTCGTTCCTCGAAATCGTAGAAGGACGGCTTATACAGGATGGAATTGATCGGCTCGAAGCGGAAGGCGTGACGGATTTATACGTCCTTCCGCTCTTTGTTTCGTCCGGCAGCACCCATGTGGACGATATTGCCCAGGCGTTCGGCCAGCCTCCGGTATCTGCGGAGCGGACGGGGGAGCTGGAGCCGTTCCGTATAAGCAGCCGAACTCGGGTGCATTTCGGAGCGCCGATCGACGACGATCCGGTTATTGCGGAGCTGCTGTACTCGAATATCCGCGAGCTGTCGGAATCACCTGCACGGGAATCGCTGCTGCTGATCGCGCATGGCGCCAGCGATGCGGTCTTCCAAGAACGCTGGCGTCGGGGGATGACCCAGCTCGCGAGGCGGCTGCGGGAGCTTGGCGGCTTCGCCCATGCGGAGATCGCAATGCTGCTGCCGGATGAGGCGGCGAGCAAGCTGCAGGCGCTCACGCAGCAGCGGCCGGATGAGGCGGTAATCGTAGTGCCGCTGTTTCTGAGCAGCGGATATTTTACACGAACGGTAATACCTTCAAGACTTGGAGAGCTTCCGTACCGATACAATGGCAGGGCGATGCTTCCGCATCCATGCGTGCTGCGATGGATGGAGCGGCAAATCGGACCGTGGCTTGCCGGGCTGGCGAGTGATTAGCGGTGATGATTGAAAAGTCGATTTTGGTGGTATACTTAGATATTTGGTAGGTATAAATGGAATAAATGAACGAGATAGGGAAGGTAGCGGGCGGTTCTACCCGGTAATCGGAAGCTGCGTTGCGGTTGGCGGCTCATAGACGGTTTGAACGTGCCGAAGGTGGTCACAATGTCTATAAAACGGGCGAGATTAATTTATAACCCGACATCCGGGAGAGAAGAAATTAAGCGGCGGCTGCCAGATATTTTGCAGCGGCTCGAGCGGGGTGGCATAGAAACGAGCTGTCATGCGACGATGAGCGAAGGCGATGCTACGATCGCGGCGGCGGATGCGGCTGACCGCGGCTTCGATATGATCATTGCGGCAGGGGGCGACGGCACCCTTTACGAGGTGATCAACGGGCTTGCGGTGAAGGAGTCGCGTCCTCCGCTGGGCATTTTGCCGCTCGGGACGACGAATGATTTTGCCCGGGCGCTCGGCATTCCGAAGCATTGGGAGTACGCGTGCGACCTCATTACTCAGCAGTACACGCGCTCAATCGATTTGGGGCAGGCGAACCAGCGGTATTTTATCAACATTGCGGGCGGGGGTTCGCTGACTGAACTCACATATGAGGTGCCAAGCAAGCTGAAGACGATGATCGGACAGCTCGCGTACTATATGAAGGGTCTGGAGAAAATGACCCGTCTGCGGCCGACCGAGCTTAAGCTCGAGGCCCTTGAAATCGGCGAAATTCATGAGGAAATTATGCTGTTCCTCATCTGCAACAGCAACTCGGTCGGCGGCTTCGAGAAGCTTGCGCCGGATGCGAGTCTCGATGACGGGTTGTTCGACGTGGTCGTGCTGAAGAAGTGCAACCTGGGCGAATTTATCCGGCTCGCATCGCTTGCGCTGCGCGGGGAGCATCTCAACGATCCGCACGTCGTACATTTCCAGACGAGAGAACTGGTGGTGACCACGCCGGATTATGTCCAGCTCAATCTGGACGGCGAATACGGCGGAACGCTGCCGTGTACGTTCAAGATGCTGCCGTCGCATTTGAACATTATTGTCGATGAGGCGGGCAATTCGACGTATCAATAGAATGGTGGCCGAATTGGCAAAAGGATGGGCGGACCGGATTTCCGGTTACCCGGTGAGATAGATGAAGCATGCAGTACAAGTTGAGGAAAAACGGAGCGATCAGAGCCGCATGAGTGTGCCAGTAAGCAAAAATGATGAAGTCGTCGTCGACATAGTCGGCTTGACGCATGATGGCGAAGGGGTAGGCCGTGCAGACGGCTTTACCCTTTTTATACAGGGGGCGCTTCCCGGCGAGCGCGTGCGCGTCAAGGTGTTGAAGGTGAAGAAGCAGTATGGCTATGCCAAGCTGCTTGAGCTGGTCGAAGCGAGCCCCGACCGCGTCGAAGCGCCGTGCCTGATCTTCAAGCAGTGCGGCGGCTGCCAGCTGCAGCACATGGACTACGCCGCGCAGCTGCGCTGGAAGCGTCAGCATGTGGTGGACAACCTGGAGCGGATCGGGAAGCTGCGAGTGGTTGCGAATGCTGGCGAAGGGGCTGGTGACCGAAATGATGCGGGGGGCGGATTGGCAGATTCGCATAATGGAAGTACAGGTACGGGCGCTCCTGCTGTTGTGGTGCATCCAACCATTGGAATGGACGAGCCTTGGCGTTACCGCAACAAGGCGCAGGTGCCGATGGGCATGGCAGCCGAAGGCGAGACGGCGATGCGCTTGATCGGCGGCTTCTATGCACAGGGCAGTCACCGGATTATCGATATGGAAGAGTGCTTGATTCAGCATTCGCAGAACGATGAAATCGTCGCACAGGTCAAGGCTATCGGCCGCGAGCTCGGTGTGACGGCCTACAATGAAGAATCAGGCCGCGGCCTGCTCCGGCATGTGATGGCACGAGTGGGGTTTGTTTCCGGCGAAGCGATGGTCGTACTTGTGACCAATGGGCAGCGGATCCCGCAGGTGGAGCGTTGGATCGAACGGATTCGCGAGGCAATACCGAGTGTGAAGAGTATCATTCAGAACGTGAACTCTCACAAGACAAATGTCATATTCGGCGATGAAACCCGCGTGTTGTGGGGTAGCGATGTGATCTATGACGACCTGGACGGCATTCGCTTCGCGATATCGGCGCGTTCGTTCTATCAGGTGAATCCGTCACAGACGGTGAAGCTGTACCGCAAAGCGGTTGAATACGCTGGATTGATCGGATCGGAGACGGTTATTGACGCTTATTGCGGCATCGGCACGATTTCGCTGTTTCTGGCGCACAGCGCCGGACACGTGTATGGCGTCGAGATCGTGCCAGAGGCGATCGAGGATGCACGCCGCAACGCGGCGCTGAACGACATCGCCAACGTGGCGTTCGAAGCCGGCGCAGCCGAGGTCGTTATCCCGCGCTGGCGGAAAGAGGGCATCGTGCCCGACGTCATCGTCGTCGACCCGCCGCGTAAGGGCTGCGATTCTGCGCTGCTTGAGACGATTCTTGCGATGCGCCCGCAGCGTATAGTGTACGTGTCGTGCAATCCGTCGACACTGGCGCGCGATCTGCGCGTGTTGGAGGATGGCGGTTACAGCACCATTGAGGTGCAACCGGTGGATATGTTCCCGCATACTACACATGTGGAATGCTGTGTGTTGCTCGTAAGAACACAGTGATTTAGATTCAGAGCCACATTTACCTATATCAAAAGCCCAATCCTTTGTGAGAGGGCTTTTCGTTATATAATAAGATGTATTAGCAAACATAACATCAATCTGGGTTTGGTTTAGATTTCCTATTATCGTGGAGGATATTGGAATTATATGACGAAATATTATGTCGTGGGATGTTGAAATGGCATTCAAGAGATTTAGTTGAAAGTTACTTAATTAATACGATTGTGATGTGATAGGTATGGGGAAGCAATTCAGCAAACTCTCTGATCATTCATTCAAAAAAGGCGTATTATATACACCATTTAATAGCAGTTTAGGAGATCAACTTTCTTTATCTCCATGGGCTATTGAGTGGTTACCAGAATATTTATGGTTGGCATTGATTCTAGAGCATTACGGCAGGGAAGATGGACTAAATTTAGTTGGCAGGATTGCAGGGGAATTATCGAAGATTGATAAGGAATTGAGCATTCCTGTTCTATCGAAGATATTTGAGCTAGAACCTAAAAAACAGAGGACTTACTACGAAGTAATATGTAAATGGGCTACTAGAGATGTATTATCCCCTCTAACAATAATATACCGTACAGATAAATATGCTCTCTTTTATGAGTATTTTTCAGACTTCGAAACATCAATAGATGAAAAAACTATTACCCTACAAAATGTAATTAAAAAAAATCTATTCCATCAAACAAATGAAGCTACAGATATTAGGTTTCTAATTTTATGGTTTAACGTTTTCGCTGATCGTATTCATTTTGCTAGAGGGATGGAAATAACAAAGGCATTAGTTGAGTATCCTAAACTATCTCATGACCATCCAGAAATGAGATTGTATCGCCCGCTAATTAGATCATCTGAAATGGCTTTAAGGTTTAGAGAAGATAACGGAGATTTTGCAAAACAATTTTGGCATAGTCTTGGGTTATTAACAAAGTGTAGAACTTTTATTATTGATTATGGTGAACAGGTAGGTGGAAGTATGTCTTTTTTAGAGGATGCCGTTAATACTATCGATTACTTAATGGCTAATAACAAAGAATCGCTACTTACGGACGAGAAATTTTCTGTCTGCTTGGGTATAGCAACTTATGCACTGAAAATTTATAAAGAAGTGATTGAAAGTCAAATTGGAGATGGAATCTTAGGTAGAAATGCCTTAAGGACTATTACAGAAGTGTATGTGACTTTGAAATACATGTCGTTAAAAGAACAAGACCAACCAGACATTTGGAAGGCTTTTAAGGAATACGGAATAGGCAAGTATAAATATGTGATTCTCAAAGCTAGAGAAGTTGAACCAGACCTCGAAAAACACCACTTTGCACTTCCTGTACTAGAAGCAATGCTTAACGAAGATAAAGGTGAAGAATTCACTAATATGGACACAAGGCTATTTGATAATCAAAATGTAAGAAAGAAATTTGAAGCCATTGGTGAAAATGATCTTTACGATCTTTATTATGAATATGATACTAACTTCACTCATGGATTGTGGGGGGCTATTAGAGAAAGTGCGATGATTTTTTGTGATAATCCTTCTCATAAATATCATACTGTCCCCGACATTACTTTTGAGCAGAAACTTAGAAGCGTGGAACATGACTGTGAGTATGTTCTGAAGAAACTATTTAATCAGTTATCTTCATTTTATGAATTTCCAGACTTCTTTATAGATAAGTATGGTGGTCTAGATGATTGAATTGAAGCCGATCGTTAAGATTCAAAAGGAATATTTAGACCTGATAAGTAAATATGTCGATTGCTTAACGGATGAAAAAACCACAAACAATGAACTGGCATATTTCTTTGAGGAAGTATCACTTTTTTGGCGTAGAAAACATGAGATAATTGACTTTTTTCTAAAGAAGATAAGTACAGATGATAAGTGTAGTTTTCTTGCAGGAGCAATGTATATTGATCTGAAAAATGATGGGCATTATGAATTCGCACCTTGTGGGCAATATCGTATATTTACAGATCCTGTCTCGAAAATGAGAACTTTCTTTTTAACCGAAAGCAGTGCGATTAAACAAAAGAGAGTAAGGGATTACTTAGTCAAGGTTGTAAATGATTGCATAAATGTCCTATCAGAGTACTTGAACTATTTCATAGTTCTACCTTTGGATGATATCTTCTCGGAAGATCAAGAAGATCGAATGGCCTTTTTAAAGAAAAGTTCTTACTCGTTTATCTCAAGCCTTTTTGTTAACCCCTGTGCAACAGAGGAAGAATTTTTAGATAAATATCATTCCCTTAAGGAGATAGAACAAGATATCAGAGCAGATTTACTTGATAAATTAATCCTCAATGATAAGAGTGATGTCTCTATTTCTCTGCAAGAACGAATTGAAAAGAATTTAAATGATACTCTGTCTCTTGATGTTTTAAGACAAAGGATGGGGGATGCAGAGATTTTTTTAATGGCAATAGGGCAGTTTTTCATGCAAGTCATGGATATTATTCTAATAACTATTTCATACAAATTAATACCTTTTGTTAGATCAGATGTAGTATTTAATTATTTATTAATTACGTATCCTATGATATCGGAAGATAAAGTAGCTGTTACCCTCTTAGAACAGACTACCATAGCTTATATATTTCAAAAGATGTACGGGAATTATGATTTTTCCTCCATCACATTTTCTGATTATCATTCCTATGTTTCCGAGAATCGTATTATCGATTCTGTGATTGAAAAGTCGCGGAGTAAGGGGAAAAGCGTTTTTGATTTGCAAATCAGTGAAATTGCTTCACTAATAAAAGAGGAATGTTCATCATTTTTACCTGCATAATTAAGAAAACAAAAAGAGCCACTATTAGTAGCTAGGTGATAGGCACGTCATATTCATTTTTTCACATTGTCTACGCTTGAGCTTTGTAAGAGTATCCAAAGTTTGAGTTGTCTATTACTTTCTTTCGGAAGAAAATATTGGTAAGATAATGATGTGGAAAGGGGAGAGAAGAAAGGGTCTGTCAAATCTTTTGTGTAAACTCTTTTCGTGCTTTCCCCCGAGGGGGAAATTTTATCGCAGATGCTGTCCGATGCGGTCCGGATAGAAAACGGAGAGCTGCAGCAGCATTTGACCCCAGTTTTGAACGCGGCCTGTCCATTTACGCGTAACATCCATGGTGGCCAGATAAAGCATTTTCAACAAGGATTCATCCGTCGGGAAGATGCTTTTTCCCTTCGTCACTTTGCGAAGTTGGCGGTGGTAACTCTCGATGATGTTGGTGGTGTAAATGAGCTTGCGGATTTCGGGTGGGTACTTGAAGAAGGTGGCCAGCTCATCCCAGTTATTGCGCCAAGAGCGAATGATGAGCGGGTACTTATTCCCCCAGGTTTCCTCGAAGCGATCGAGTTCGACGAGTGCCATTTCTTCCGTCGCTGCTTTGTAAATCGGCTTCAGGTCAGCTGTTACCTTCTTCAGATCCTTGTAAGAGACGTAACGGGTGGAGTTGCGGATCTGGTGGATGATACACTTCTGAATATCCGTTTTCGCGTAACAAGCCTGAATGGCTTGGCTGAAGCCGGTCAGATTATCGACACAGATGATAAGGATATCATGCACGCCCCGGTTCTTCAGGTCGTTTAGAACATTAAGCCAGAACTTGGCGGATTCATGCTCACCAATCCACATGCCCAGTACATCCTTGTTGCCATCCAGGTCGATGCCGATTACCATGTAGGCGGCTTTATTGACAATGGCACCATCTTGCTTCACCTTGAAGTGTATGGCATCCAGGAAGACAACCGCGTACACGCCTTGGAGCGGCCGGTTCTGCCATTCTTTAATCAAGGGAATGATCTTGTTGGTCACGTTAGAAATAAAGGTGGGAGAGACCTCAATCCCATACAGATTTTGCAGATGATCCTGAATCTCACGCGTGCTGACACCTTTGGCATAAAGGGCAATAATCTGATCTTCAATGCCGGTCACATTAGACTGGTGCTTCTTCACCACCAGGGGTTCAAATTCCCCTTGCCGGTCACGGGGAACGGCGATCTCCTGATCACCGTACTCGCTTACGATGGTTTTCTTACTCTTGCCATTACGACTGTTGGTCGTCTGCTTGTTCTGCATGTCGTGCTTCTCATAGCCCAGATGTTCATCCATCTCGGCTTCCAGCATCTCCTGCAGCGTTTCGGCAAACAGCTCTTTCAACGCATTCTGTGCATCCTGCGCCGAGACCAATTTATTCTCCTTGATGAACTGCCGGAGTTGCTGTTTCGTCCATAATCCCATGTGTTCTCCCCAACCTTTCTTCTACTTCCATTGTAATAGGTTTAGGAGTTTACACAATCTATTTTACAGACTCATGGCAGGACCTGGGATCAGTTTCCGCAGATTTAGTACATCGAGTTTATAAATGATCATTAGTGTACGGATTTCCCCTTGCCTATGTTAATAAAGTGCCGAGTTGTTTCAGGTTAGTTGTAGACAAGTCCACCTTTCATCAAAATAAGTTTACAAGTCAGTCGACCGAATTTCAGGCCCTTTCCCTGATTTTCTACTCGCTATTTCTATCCAACTGATAAACGAACAATACAATTACGTATTTTTTTGTATTATATTTTTATCTAATCGTATTTTCTGAATCATTGGGTTATCCTTTGAATAGATCTCGACTATAGCTGTGATCCAATTTTCGTCTTTATCAATGAGTCGGTCACCAAATATCCAAAGTCCTTTCTCATCCAACTCTCTAATCTGTTTGGTTAATTCGTTTTCATAATATATCCGCAACTGAAGCTAAGAAGTTTTGAGCAAGGTTTATTTGCTCATCATTGTTACAATCATGGTAATCGTATCCGTATTGATGAGCAGAGAAAATGATTTTACCCAGATCTCTGCCCTTTTCAATTCTACGGAGGAGTTTAACATCATTATCCTTTTCTGGGGTTTCCTTTTTATTTGATGTTTCATTGCTAAACATGTTTTCAAGTTCTTCTAGGTTTGAATCTAAGGCATTTAAAATAGAGAGTAATGTTGCACTCTCGGCTTTTCCAGTTGCCTCAATTCTTCGAACGGTTCTGTCGCTTACTCCTGAGATTTCTGCTAGTTGAGCCTGTGTCCAAAGTTTTAACTCTCGAAGTTCTTTGATTTTTAGTCCAATGTGCATATCACGACCTTCTTTCAATTTTTCTATTTGCTTTGATTATATACCTAAATCTTATTGTGTATAAGGTCAGCAATAGGAAAGCAATAGGAAAGTAATAGGACAGTTTCAGGACAGAATATTTCAACCTATCTCCAAGGCATTATTCAGCAAAAGCGTTAACGTTAATCAGTGTATTTAGGGTCTCATCATTTTAACCAAACGTTGAACTGGTTTTCAGCGGCAAACTTATTTTGCTCAAGGAATTTGGTTGGAGAGGGATGGAGGGGCTGAAAAACCTTGTGGGTCATGGAGTATGGGCGGTTGATGGAGGATTGGAGGGAGATTCAAACCATGGGGACATTGTAGGGATTTCAAAAGTGGTTTTGCATTTTTTGAAAATGAATGGCATTGGGGAAAGGGGATAGGTGAAATCCAGTTCTTTGTCCGCGATCACCATGCTCCAAAGATAGAAATCTCAAACAGGTCAATGATCAATTCGGGCACAAGCGAGGAGATCAATTATTAAAAGAAGCGGCTAACTTATTGAATGCTTATTCCACAAACGACGTATTCGTGACAAGGATAGGCGGCGATGAATTTGCGATTTTGATGACGAATGCAAGTAAGGAAAAGGGCAAAGAGCTGGTCGAATGTATCCAATCTGATTTAACGAACAGTAAGGAAATCGAGATACGAATGTCTGTCGGATATGCGTTTAATGAACCTCCGTTGAGGCATTAAAAGTAATGAATTACTCACTTCAAAACTGTGATGATTATACATCAAAATTTATGATTCTGCGTGATAAGGCTATACTTGAACAAGCGGTTAGCTTTATTTGAGCATAAAGACTTCTTTTACCAAGAAAAGATCAAGCACTCCTGTAAAAAGCAATTTTAGTTGACATAAAGCCTATAAAGTCGTACTAAAGCCTAAAAAGTCAACCTACGAGCCGAGCGAAACTCAGGTATTCTCTCCTATTTTCCCGCGGCTTTTTTCGTTTGAGGAGATGAGGGGAGAGGGCTTATGGGGATCGCAAGCCCCGCTCCGGCGTTTTAGGGGGAATGCAGGCGGGACAAAGGCTGAGGTCCGTTTTCATTCTTACTCGAACATTTCCTCCGATTTTTCCTCCGGTTAATGCTCGCCCTTTCCCCAGCTTTTCCTGAATCGTTAGCACGTCTATAAATTGCTTTTTGCCCCCGTTTTTCTCGATCAAGGGATGATCAGAACTTGTAATTTTCCTCCTAATTTGCCTGTAATTCTGATTCCGTCCTTTACGATACATAACTACTGGTATCTCCAATCAAGCAGCGAACTTCATTATGGTTCTTTCTCGGTAGCACTTTGTTTTTATTTATCGTTTTGGATAGTATGCTTAACGGCTTTATCAGCCACTTCGTTAAGCATCTGATGCATCATCTGAGCAAAGATCGGATTACCAAGCAGTTGTGCGAACTGATCTCCAGACGATAATTGTTTTGCAGTAGAATCCAGTAATTGGTTATTAATTTTTTCTCTCATCTGCATATTTGAATCATTTTGGTCGAGCCATTGACCAACAATAAAAGATACCACTGAGTTTACTGGAATACCATACCTATCTGATAAAGATTGCAGTCTATCAAATGTCTGTTTATTAAATCTAACTTGAATCCGTTGAATATCGTTTGTCATATTGATCTCCATTCACATTGCATTTTTGGTTCAAATTATAGCCAATTTGGCTAACTTTACAAATTATAATACAAAATCAAGCAATTTAATAGTTATTTTGACTTTGATATGTTAACATTTTTATAGTTGGAAATTTTGGATTAATGTAACAGATAAGAAGTTTATATGATAGAGAGTAAAGGGGAACTTTATGGCAATCGTAAATGAAGGACAATTATCTTTATTTGAGGAACAACAGATCAGCTCCGATATTAATTTTTTGCATGTTGTTAAAGAACTTCAGCCGATACATATGAGCATTGATGAACTTTTTAACCCTTCAATATATGAGGAACTTTTGGCAGTTACTTATGTCGCTTCTCCGAAATTCTTTTTCAATACAACGAAAAAGTTTAAGAAAATTAGCTTGGTCCTTGGAATTGAAGATGGGGATGTTGCTGGTCCTTTTGCATCTGGTCTGGAGACATTTCTCGATGTGGAAAGACGCATAAATTTTATTAAGTCTCTACCTCAGTCTGTACAGGAGAGTCTCTGTTCAAATCAATATCAGGTTAGATATGCCAAACAAGGATATTCGATTCACTCAAAATTTTATTTACTTAAGGGTCATAAAACAAATCGTGTAATTGTTGGATCGGCAAACTTTACCGAAAACGCCTTTCAAAGTAAAAAGCAATTTGAAGAGATAATGGTCTTTGATGATTCCCCGTTATTTGACGTTTATTTGGAACGATATCAACAGATACTCGAACAAACATCCGACTACATCCCAGAAACGATAAAGTCTAAGATTACAAAGGAACAAGTATGGATTGCCGATCCTGAAATGATGAAAGATATCCTCTTGGATGAAGTTATACGGAACAAAGTCATCATTCAGTTTTCCGAAGAGGAAATGGAAGCAATAAAGCTACTTCCTGATAAAATAGCGGTAGAAAAAGAAGAAGCAATCAAATATAAGCAAATAGTAGAGGTCGTCACGAAAAAAGATACAAAAACCGGAACATACAAGCTTTTACCTGTTGCCGAACTAAAACAAAAGGCAGTTTCAATTAAGACGATAATTTCTAAAACGCATAAAAAGTCGGAGGAACTGGATAACAGATTCAGACTGATTTATAACGATGCTACACATTTGCTCTATAGAGAAAACCCACAACAAGTTTCAGAAGAAACCCCCGATAATCAAGAGTTAGTACCTTTCTCTAAGCCAATTGAGAGTCAGGAAAAATTAATAAAAAACCTTGAGCTAATCAACAAATTCGTAGAAGCTTATGAACTGTTTACAGCTCGGGATGACCAGCGTAATCAATCAAGAATATGCGAAATCATTTTGTATAGTTTCATGGCAACGTATATATGGAAAATGCGTGAACATTATGCGACTGAAGAAGGACGCGAAAGCGTAAGGCGGCACTTTCCACCTTTTTTAATCATCGCCGGTCGATCAATGTCTGGTAAGACGACCGCTTTAGAGTTTATCGGGATGCTAATGGGAAATATGAAACCCTACATGCCTTATGAGCAGGTGAAGGATTCTAATATAATCTGGGACTATTTCCATTCAAGTAATGTTAATCCTATTCTAATTGATGAGATTGATCCGAAGTTCTTCACCAGTACCGCGGCCAAAAAAGGGGAACGACTTATTAAGTTTATAAGTAATGAACGCAGGGGCCATCATCCAGCTTTGATTGGCACAACAAATGCGACTGGCTTTGATGTTAACTCTCAAACTGCGATGCGGATATACTATCTCCAAATCGACAATACATTCCAAAAAGCATTAATGTCCAATTCGAGCAAATATTTAAGTGAGATCATGGCGAATACTGATGCGACTTTATTCCAAGATTTTAGTTTCCGAATGGCTCAATGGCTAAAAGATGGTAAGGAATTTTATACATCAGACGATTTTTTATACGTCGCTCGAGAGATTTTCAAGG
The DNA here is from genome assembly GCF_019550795.1 of Paenibacillus sp. sptzw28. NCBI lineage: Bacteria > Bacillati > Bacillota > Bacilli > Caryophanales > Paenibacillaceae > Paenibacillus > Paenibacillus sp. sptzw28. Next base: position 5,627,165 of record NZ_CP080545.1, on the reverse strand, counting down.
GGTATTATTTAGAATGTGGTCTTGATATCCCGCCTTGGTTCCCGAATAAGAAATTTAACGATTATGACGAACGAGGGAAATTCATTTGGCGTGAGTTATTCCGTAGCCACCGACAATATTTTGATGTTCGGGAGGATAACTCAATATTTATAAACATTGATGAATTTGGAAACCAGACTAACAAAGATAAGTTAAATAAAATTAACTTTTTACCCCCGGAATGTATTATAGAGGATAGTCCGGTGCTCGTTATAAACAAGGAGCTATTTTTCAATTTTATCGAGTGGAATGAGAAGCCAAATCGTTCCATCCTTCAAAAATTAGCTGAATTATTTAAACCAAAGTGAACGAAGTGGTTAATGGATGTAGATGCCTTCAAGGTTAGTGATATCAATTCCATGTGAGGTTATTTTTCGCTTATTTGCCTAAAAACTTCTTTAACTTTTTCAAGAATTATAATCTATCGACAGATAATACTGTTCCATACAGCAGGAGCATTTGAAAGCATAACTTTTACATATTTGATATAGTTAGATTTTATGTAAAGCGTTGTTTAGGAGGGGATTTCACATTTGAGCAAAGAGATGATAAGAGATTTTATTCTAAATCATGATGAAATTCTTAAAAATAGAGATATTACATGCGGAGAGCTTGTAGGGTTAAAAGATAAATTCTATACGGAATGCATGAAAAAACCAAGGATTACGGAAGCAATTGTACTACGATGGATTCATTATTATTTAGGGATAGATCAAGCATTATATGAAAACGAGGTAGTAAAAGGGAACATTATACTCAGGTCTGAGAAAAAATATGTAGCAGAAATCGGGCGACAGACATTGGATATTTCCATTCTGTCGGGATATGAGTTGAAGATTGGAATATCAATCAAAGTCAGTTCTTCAACATCAGCTTATCTGGATGGAGCTGATTTTTCTAATCCGATCATTAAACGATACCGAGAAAAGTTTGTAAAAAGTAACGAGGAATACAATCGTAAGTATCAACTTGGGAAGAGAATTGGCGTCCCTACTCTCTTACAGGATATAGCGAGAATAGAGAACATACAGAATGCATTGGCAAACAGGTTTGAAGCAGTAACTATCATCTTTGAAGGAAAGAAGCCCAAAGACGAATTCTGGATCAGTGAATTTGAACATCTTTTCAATCATAAATACATATTTATTGCAGATACTCCAGCAGAAAAATTTAGGGAAGAGATCGTTTCTAAAATACCATCTTTTGTAGGTTTGGGAAATGAATAAACAAAACTGATTGGAGGTTAAAACAGTAATGAATATTCAGGAAATCATAGAGTACGAAAATGAAAGTACATATGTTGACTTTAAGAAGTTCCAGTATCATAACAATGAAGATTTTCTCAAAGATATCATGTCAATGTCAAATGCTGATATCGATATTAATAAGAGATATATCATTATTGGAATAAAACATTTACCTGATGGAAGAAAAGAATTTGATCCGATTGAGGGGAAAGAGTTTAAGGATGATTCTGATTATCAAGAGTTGGTGAATTGATTGCCTATGTTTCAATTTTATTTCTTCGTCAAGATTTTGAATATGGAAAAACGGGTCTACCATGTCGAACCCTTGAAGGCAGAGATGTCAGATGTAATGCTGGGAAGTATTTCATAAATAAACGATGTAAAAGAGCTTGTAATATGCAGGCTTTTTCAGTATTAGCAAAGAAATATATGATAAACGGGGAGGAGAAGAAGGGGTGTCATTATCGTTCGAGCAAAAGCTGGCTATTTTCGAGGACAGTCAGTACGGAATGGAAAGGTATTCGATCAAGCCGAATAAGACTAACTTTAGATACAAAGGCAAGGTCATTGTAAGGGAAATGAGGGAAGGAAGCCCCGTAGCTTATGTGTGGGGGAAAGATATCGCTGAATTTACGGATAAGTACAAAATTGATGAACGCGGCTGGATACTTGTACATGACTTCACTGAAAATGAAATCAGGGACTTGTTGGTACAGGTATTATTGATGAGGGATAAACTGACAATGCAGAAGAATAACGAGCGATAGGAGAAGAAGGATGCCTCAGAAAATAAACAATCGGATTAATTATCGAGATGTAATCTTAGCCGCTGTACGTGAGATCGTAAAGTGTAAAGGAAATAATGAGTTCGAGATTGGCGAGGTAGTGGATTACATGCTCAGCAAAAATCCGAATTTGAACGTTTCGACCATTCGGACACATGTTACATCCAGGTGTTGTGTCAATGCCACCGCAAACCATGCTGTAACCTATAATGATTATGAGCGAATTGGACGAGGAACGTATCGCTTGTTTGAAACAGGAGCCGGCGGCGGAAGAAAGCTATACTTTGTTGATGTAAACACCAGGAATAACGTTCTACTCGCATTAGAAGTAGAAATGCGGAATGAAGCAAATACGGAGCAGGTACGGTTCTTTGATACAAATCGAGGGCGTGGGTTTCAAGGCGAGGTATTGGTGAAAGAAGAAGATGGATTTGTCTTTCTGACGGAAATACGTGATATCATGACATTTCGAGTTGCAACCATCGAAGAATTCGATTTGTGCTGGCGTCGGTATGTTGAAGGAGAAGTGCCGAGATTTAGGACGGATGATGAACTGCATAGTTGGTACTATAACAGGTTTTTGGGGGATTGACGTAATGAGGCTTACTTTTTCAGTAAGGAGATCATAAAAGTGAACAGAGGAATTGCATTTCAGATTCCAAACGAGTACGGATGACATATCGCGGATAATTTGCACTCATTTCGACTGACCCTAAACAGCTTAAATCTGCTTCTGATCCTGAGAGAATTGTATTAGCATGGGGCGAGAAGCATCTTATTAAACAACGAAACAAAATGGTTGCTCGCGATTTACTTTCCAAAGGGCACGATCTATATTGTTTAGGTATTGCCGAATCGGGGCATCCCAGGCATCCTTCTCGGATGAGTCATAGTTTGGAATCACTACAAATTTATCAGCGAAAAGAAATAGCAGGTTCGTAACAGCAAAAAAATGCTTCGTTAATTATTGAAAAGACTAACGGGCAAAGGAGATCTAAAGTTCAATGAAGGCATCGGAAACAAATTTCTTGAAGTTTTTACAAGGTACAAAGCAGTTCATCATACCCATTTACCAACGTAAATATAGCTGGACAATTCAACAATGCCGCCAGTTGTGGAACGATATTGTTCGAGCGGCTAGTGAGGATCAAATAAAGGGGCATTTTGTCGGCTCGATTGTATATATCGAAAAGGGATTATATCAAATTTCGTCTGTCCCTCAATTGCTTGTCATTGATGGACAGCAACGGATGACCACGCTGACATTGTTTTTGCTAGCGTTAGGGAAAGCAATTGAAGAAAGTGGACAACCCTATGATATGACGAAAAAGAAAATTATGAATTACCACCTGGTCAATAGTGACGAAGAAGACGAATTATACAATAAGTTGATTTTAACGCAAAGTGACAAAGACACCCTCATCTGCTTAATTGCAGATAAAAAGATCCCCGAAGAATACTCTCAACGAGTGTACGAAAACTATACGTTTTTCCTGGATCAAATCAAGAAGAGTGAAATCGACTTGAACAAGCTCTATCAGGGAATTGCGAAGCTGATCGTCGTAGATATTTCCTTGGATCGAGACCATGATAACCCGCAGTTGATTTTTGAAAGCCTAAATTCAACGGGACTTGATCTATCACAAGCTGATTTGATTAGAAACTTTGTTTTAATGAAGCTCGAACCCAAAAAGCAAGAGGAACTATACAAAGAATATTGGCATCCAATGGAGAAGAGTTTTGGAAATTTCAATGATTCGGCACTTTTTGACCGCTTCATGCGTGATTATTTGACGGTGAAGACAGGGCGAATTCCAAATATTGAACAGGTGTATTCGAGCTTTAAAGAGTCCGTGTTTCAAAACAATGATCTGATCGTCCAGCAGATTGTTGAGGATATCTACCGATTCTCCAAACATTTCGTGAAGCTGGCGTTCCAGACCGAAAAAGACAAAGACATCAATCAGGTTTTGATGGATATCAATACATTAAAGGTTGATGTTTCCTATCCGTTCTTACTTGAGGTCTATGATGACTATGAGAATCAGAGGCTATCGAAGTCAGACTTTATCTCCATACTGAAACTGGTTGAAACCTATGTGTTCCGTCGAGCGATTTGTGGCGTCCCGACCAATTCCCTTTTGCGACTATTAGTAAAGAATTGAATAAAGAGAATTATTTAGAATCCGTATTTGCGACATTTTTACTCAAAGACTCGTATAAACGCTTTCCATCTGATGAGGAATTTGTACGTGAATTAACTATCAAAGATGTCTACAATTTCAGGAATCGCTACTACCTTCTTCGGAAGCTGGAGAATTTTAATCGAAAAGAAATTGTTGATATCGAGGCTTATACCATTGAACACATCATGCCTCAAAATAAAAACTTGTTGCCTGAGTGGAGACACGATTTGGGGGCAAATTGGGAAGAGTTACAAAAGACATATTTACATACGCTCGGCAACTTGACTTTAACACGATATAATTCCGAGCTGAGTGATCGACCATTTAAGGCAAAGAGGGACATGGAAGGCGGATTTGCCAACAGTCCGTTACGACTCAACAAAGGGCTTGTGAAGCTCGAAGCTTGGAATGAAGACGAAATTACAAAACGTGCTCGCTCACTGGCTGACCAGGCATTGCAAGTATGGCAGTTTCCACAGCTTCCGGAAGATGTGTCGTCGAAATATAGTAAAAAGGAATCCGATAATGAAGCCGTTACATACACCCTTGCAGATCACCCAGAGTTACAGGGGGAGATGCTGGCTTTATTCGAGGAATTAAGCAAGAGAATCTACAACTTGGATAGTGCTGTTCGAATGGAGTTCAAAAAACTTTACATTGCGTTCAAGACGACAACGAACTTTGTAGATATCGTGCCCCAGAAGAGCAGGCTTCGATTAAGCTTAAATATGGCATTCAATGAGATTCTGGATCCTCACGGCATTTGTAAGGATGTAAGCAATGTCGGACGTTGGGGCAATGGTGATGTAGAGATCGGGGTGTCTTCCGCTGATGAGATTGACTACGCTATGTTCCTGATAAAGCAATCCTTTGAGAAGCATCGCGACGAGGAATAAAAATAAGTCATGAATAATAGATTATTACGGACTTTTTGGGCGTTATTTTTCACGACTGCAGTTTGGCATTGGGAACCAATCGACTGGATGCCTAATTTCGAATGAGGATAAAATTGAGAAGTTACAAGAAGAAGTGAAAACGGAATGATTGTCTTGTATAAAGACGAATCGGGATTTCGCCATGCATTCTTCTCAAATAAAATAGAATCCTGGAATATAAGCAGAAATAGATGCTTTACTTGGGGAATGATGAATGACCCTAACATTCCAAAACTGACATTCGCAGGGTTAATTACCGATGACGACATACAAAATGTGATGGTAAGACAAAAGACATTAAATCAACAAGCAAAAATTGTTTCAACAGAACAAGGGAGATTTTGGTTTACCTATGTCGAGATTCTTGAAAATGCCGCTGGACAATCAGGAGACCCCTTAAAGATCGAAGCTTTATCAAGTGAAGGTAATATGATATCGTGGAAAAACACAAAAATGAGGTTGCCCTAGTTGAGCTATTCCAGCTAATAGCTTGTCAATATTTAATTAATCGATATGCGGAGTCGGCCGCTTACGGAACGGAAAGTGCTGCTTGGGCAGATCCTGACCGCGAACGCATTTTATTCGCCTGCATTTTCCATGGAAGACAGCGGGATTGCGTTATTTGATACGATTAAAGCGCATCATTTAGAGGGGATCGTTTCAAAGCGGAAAGATAGCGTATATGTTAGCCGGCGAAGCTGAAGATTATCAATTACCAGTACGTCGACGTTCAAATCGCGGCATATCGGAAGGATCAATTCGGATGGATGGTGCACTTGAATGGAAACCGGCGGGAGTTATCGAACTCGCGGTAACCAGCGCGCATAAGAAGGCGTTTTACGGCGTCGCGAAAACGATTGTGACTGGAGAGGATCGGAATTACGTCTACGTGCAGCCGCGGATAAAGACACGCGTACGATTTCGGAACTGCTATAAGAGGATTATTGCGATCGCCGGAGTTTGTTGAGTTTATCGTTTGATTTACCTTGGAAAAACGAATGTACACGAACTCCGGATGTAACGCTCTCCTTTAATGATTATAATGTCCTCTGTTATCTCCCTGACTGTTACGTTCTTCTTTATTTCGTCGATTACGCCACTTCCGATTAGCTCATTGTCCTGGAATACAAGAACCAGCTCACGCTCGGTTGCGGCCGTGAATAAATGAATGGATGAAGTTAAGGTTCGGAACCCTTTATAACGTTTCAATTGTTTTCACCTCATCGACGTAATTCGACAAATGGGGCGGAATTTCCTTTGTTGTCAGCCATTTTTTTGAACCTAAACCCATCTTTGTGTGATTGTCGTTTTTTGCTTTACTAAGTGCTCTAACAACTTAGGTGCAGTAGTAGCGGATTGAGGCATGGTCCCACCCATTATTTATTTAACATTTATTACAAAGTGTTAAATTGGAGAAATGCTTACTATTAGCCGAAAAATGGCTTCCAGTAAGCTTTTTTTATTTATTTTCGAATCCATTAAAAACTTGTATTTAACATTTTGATTCTATTGTATAATTTAGCTAAACATTTCGGGTCAGAGGAGGGTTACCCCTGAGACCATCTCAAGGTGCGAATACCGTTCAGCCAATCCGTGAAAGGTCTGCAAGATAAAAGGACTGCTCATACATCGATCTTACCGGGACTATTTTTTGTTCTTCATGGGTATTAACTCAGGCTTGAGGATCGGAGACATTCTGCCTCTGCGAGTATGCGAGGTGAAGGCGGCCACGCATCTTAAGGTACGAGAGAAGAAGACCGGTAACAGCCGTCGTATTTTAATAACGGATACACTTAGAAACGAAATTGAAAAGTATTGCCGGTCATTGGGGGATTCCGATTATTTGTTTCCTTCACGAAGTGGTGACAAACCGATTAGCCGCGTGCAAGCCTGGAATATTATTAATGCTGCTGCTCGGGATGCCGGCATTCAGGACTCGATTGGGACACATAGCATGAGAAAGACTTTTGGTTATCACTTTTATCAAAAGTATAAGGATTTGGCTTTGCTTCAACAAATTTTCGGACATTCATCCCAATCCGTGACAATGCGATATATTGGAATTACAGACGACATGATTGACCAAGCAATGCAAAGCTTTTCTTTATAAAATGAATAAATAGAAGTGAGAACTTTGTAACTATTGCTTGACCAGTTCGCGCACTTCTTGTCAGCTACGCTGGTACTACCCCAGTTAAGGGTACGAAGATTCCAATGTATCGCTACCAAATCGGAAAAACTAGAATTAAGATACCTTACCACCTCTACGAATATCATTTATTAAACTTTCTACCCTAATTCTTCCTCCCTCTCCAAACTCCGAATACAAATGCCGGAGAAAGTCAACGGTAAGGGCCGCCGAATCGATAAATGTGAACTCACAATCATCAGAGAATTTACAATTAACTATTCCTAATATGCCATTCCCTTTTAAAATCAGCTCGCAATTAAGAAATACACAATTCACAAATTCCTTATTATCAATAATAACCCGTTGTTGTTTATATATCTGGTTACTAATTGTCAGTTTTTCCTCAGTAACAAAAGAAACGTCCGATACATTTTTAGCAGAAATCCATCCAGCAAGTCCTGGTTCATTTTCAATATCCTTCAGCGATCTAAGTATTGCACTTTCTATTTCCGTGGCGTTATTTATATGCTTTACAACTTTGCTTTCGACAATATTTCTGAATTTATCCAATTTATCAACGTTTTGAACAAAATCTTGATAATCCATCGAAGTGATTTTGGATTGGATGGCACTTTTCGTTAGCACCAGAGCAAAACTTGGTTTTCCAATTTCTTGTGCATATCCATACTCCCAATGAGTATAGCTTTTATCGCCGTCTGGCATTAAACTGCCATATCTACCGCCTAAAATTAGCATGTACGCATCTGATTCATCAATCCATCTCTTTATAACTTCTTGTTGGGTTTTGTCCCCGGCATTAAATAATTCCATACCAGCAGGTATGTGACCGGCGCTTAATATAGCTGCGACTGCAGCTTGCCTTTCAGGAATTAGATCAGTAAATGTAGATGATACGAAAACCTGAAGTTTTCTCCTCATTGTCATCGCCTCTTTACTATAAATGTGATTACCATTTATTACATTTCGCCCCAATAGCGTCTGCTTGGGGCTATGCCAGTGTATAAGCAAATATTACCATGCGGTGTATTTCTTTTCTAGCTGAATTCTAATGTACGTTCTTATGAATTCGCTGACGTTGAATCGGTCGGCAATCATACGCTTCGTAAGACGTTTGTCCTGTATCCGCTTTTTATCCTTTACTCAACTCGTATTCTTCCCACAGCTGGGCTTCAAATTTTCTCGACCGTCCGCCGCAGTTTATCGAGCTGGGCAGATGTCTCTATGGGATGGTATCAGCTACGCTGGAACTACCTCGATATGGTGCTTCTCGAGTGACGAAATAAAGGGATTTCTCTTTTATCGTCGAAGCATTTCAGACGATCTTTCCACGGGGTTCTTATAGCGAACTCGGTGCAGCGGAAAACCACCGTGTAATTTCTTTTGATAGAAGGGACTTGATAAAGTGACATCTTCTCTACAAGAGAGTGCCGATTTTTATAAAGAACACATCGAACCTTATAGCCTTTTTAAGAGAGGTGATTATTTTAAGGGATCTTTTTTTCACTATACTGGAATCTTTGCCTTAGAATCCATTTTAACCAACAAATCATTCAGATTAACTAAATACGTTTTCTCAATGATCCAAAAGAAGTTGCCCATTCTATTGAATTAATTCAAAAATTTTTTAGAGATAATCATTGGCGCTCACTGAATCAAGAAATCTTTAATAGATGGTTTAATCAGATGAAAGGGTTTATTGAGGATAGTTATGTTTTGAGTTTATCGAAAATTCTGATTCGCTTGCATTATGGGGAATTTATTCAAAATTCGAAGGGTATAACTTTGAGATAAACCTAGAAGAGATTTTTCGTAAGCAACTTGCTGAGGAAAAAGTATACGCTAAAATTAATAATACTACAGGGCAAGAACAAAAGTGGTATCTTCAACTAGTAGACGACACTTTTTCATATTGTTCAGGTAATGTACAATATGACACAGATTACCAAAAAGAATTGATCTTCAAATTATTAAAAGCTCTAGATTTGTTAATACCAAAAGGAAATTCATTCCCCTTTTTTGATACATGGCTAGATGAGATACTTAATTCCATTTCGTACAACATTCAATTTTTTAAAAACAGTTCATTTTCTCAAGAAGAAGAATATCGCTTATTTTAACACTCAAAAAAAGACGGTACAGAAAATCGTTTGTAGAGTATCGTCCGCAGCACGGTGCATTCATCCCTTATATAACTCTTTTTTTCGAGGATAAATTACCCTTGCAAAGCATTACAATCGGACCAAGAAATAATATTGACATTGCAGAAAAAGGATTAAAAATGTTTTTATTGAATTTAGGGTATAAGGTTGGAAAACATCCAGGCCAAGTAAAGATAAAGAAGTCTGATATACCATTGAGATATTGAAATAACCTCCAAACAGTCTGGCTAAAAGGGGACCAGCCAACATTTTAGGAACGACAAGAGTGCATGTCCGCTAATGCTAAGCGATAAAACGGTCAAAATGCTGGCGCTATCCCTATAATAAACAGTGAAGAAGAACGATATTGAGCCCTCGGGTAAGATAGTTCAATATCGTTTTATCTCTTACAGTGGACGGGGGTTCTCTAAGCGAATCCCTTAGAACCTAACGAAAAGAGTGTCCATTATGGTGAAAAGCCTAACTATATTCGATCATTACTCTGAAAAAGAGAACAATGCGACCAAAGCCTTGATCGATTTACTTCGTCACTCGGAAACTCGTCTGACCCGCCTGTTCCTTTCTTCTTTATTGAAAATTTCCGAACTCGATCCCACTGGAGAGGACCGACATTATGACCTGCAGATTGGGCAGCAACTCCTTAGACCTCGGGGGTATGGATATGTGGTGGCCATCAGTGATGCCAAACGAGAATCGGTCGAAACACGAGTTTATACAGATCGGGGGAAGGATTCGATACCTGATGCACTGATTCAACTCAACAATGTAAGTCTCTTGATTGAAGCAAAGCTGGATGGTGCGAAAGTAGATCTTTCACAGATTAAAAACCACGAAGCTCGCTTTACAGAAGGCGAGATCATCCACGAACCAAAGTTTATCACCTGGCAGGAAATCCATTCATTCCTGAAGCAGATTCAAGATCGTTACCTTTATAACTGGAATGATGTGACTGCGTTCCTTCTAGGTCAGTACTTGTCTTATTGCGAGCATATGGGTTTTGTGTACGAAAAGGAAGAAAGTTTTATATTGGCCGACTTCATTAATCGCCCTAGTATACAAAGGGTGATAAAAGAGATCGACATCTACCTGAAGTCCCTGCCGGAAGTTTATTTCGAGGAAGACATTCGAGATTGTTTTGGATATAAACTGAGGCTGCCCAGCGGAAAGAAGACGCCGAAGTTTTTTTCGTCATCAAAATACAAAAAAGGGATCTACATCGCTCATTTGCTCGATAGCCAATCTGCGCTTGAATGGCAGGCTGAGATGGACTCTCGGTTTATTGGCAACCAAAAATATAACCACCGAAAAGCTCTAAGGGAAGTCCACATAAACATGGATTTGGTTGATGACATGTCGCAGATTAAGGATATTATTGATTTTGCTTATCAGGATCGAAGAAAGAAGTTAGCCATGAAATAACCACAGCTGCCGGCTCACAAGAGGTGACCGTAGTGTGAAGCAAAATATGCTGGATTTCGTGTCATTGAAACAGAATCCATTTATGTACTGCAGCGATCGTTCCACCTTTTGGATTATACTTCTTACATATTGATATTTCGAAAAAGAGCAGAAGTGGAGGAACCAAGTATATGTTTTTTTCTAAAAAGAAAGTTATAGAGAAAGCGATTGTAGAACCACAAATAACAGGCCTCGACCAAAAATTAGAAGCCATAATCCGCTATACACATATTTACTCGGGGTTTTATTATGGAACATTGAGTAAGCAGTTTCCAGCTTTTAAGGAAGTGGCTGACGATTACTCATTCGCTTTTATGGAGTTGTACACTGTATCAGCATTGGGCGTGGCTCTGCACTCTCCATCTATTTCAGAGAGTAACTTTTACGGAAATATTCTTAACGCAATAGAAAGACAATTACCCAATTACTTTGAGAATAGTGGGAATAATTTGTATAAAAATGTTATAGCCTGCATTGATTTTTATAAGAAATTTACGATTGACTTAATCACGAGTGGATACAATTTCTCTGATATTCCTGCGTATTGGTTGTTACATAATTTTAACGTTTACAAGGATTTTGAGAACGATTATGGACTAATAAGTGAACTTGGGAATGAACTGACGAACCACTACATCTACATATTTGAGGATTCATGGAAACCAAGAGAAATGAACCCATTGGATTTGTTAGAAAGTTATAGATAGGAACGGACACGAAATGGTCAAGCAGGCGATCGGCCGTTTTGAGGCGAAGGTCTATACGGTGGTTGCGGCGAGACGGTATGGATCCAGAAGAAAGCGAAGTCGGCACCACTATAGTGAACATACATTCGGTGTATAATGAGATCATACGTTCTCAATCGGAGGGATTGAAATGTCACTTGAAAACGTTATTGGCCGCATCGTTAGAATCGTGTACAACATTGACCAATGGTCGTAGCCGAATAAAATATAGCGGCAGTTTCAACATGAAGACTGCCGCCGCGAATCATAAGGATAATTAGTCAGTTTTAATAAACGGTTTCAGCAGATCTGAAATTTCCTTTAACTGTTCGGGATGGTTTTTTAGCAACCAATCGACTTAAAATGCACCGTTTTTTGGTTTACTGTATGTATAGTCTTCACTGACAAACTTCTTAATCATATCATCTAATACCTTACTGCCTTTAATGTCACTGGCTGGATCACTAATCAGCCCCTCTGGAAAGTATTTTTTATCAGTAATCATCTTCAAACAATGTTCAATAAATGCTTCGATTTGCTCAACAGCTACTTGCTGGTTAAAAACTTCTTTTAGGAAGAACTGAATAGCCTGTGGATGTAATAAATAATTTTCAAATTCACGTTTCATCAACAAAACAATACGTTCTTCGTTGTAGTGTTTCTTTAATGTATCGTATTTTCTTTCATCCCGGTCTATAAAAAATAAATGCGGGATAGGTTGAGTAGAGATACAACTAAAGAGTTCATCATAAACCCTGGCATTGGAAACCATTGCTTTTTCTATCTTAAACTCATCTCCAGTACCCTTTAGACTGACTAGACTGTAGTTGTATCCAACTTGTGGCATGCCGAAGTGTTCCAGTATTTTAGGCAGTTCATTACGTTCCGTTGGACCTTCAACAAATATAATCCTATCAGCAAATGCAAAGTCACTGTTATGGATCCCTAATTCTTCAACTATAGGGCCGACCTCTTGGATTTTAAAGTAATTTGATCTCCCTTCTTTATTTTTGACAAGGTAAATGTTTTTTTCACACGGGTAATTTACTAAAATATGCGAGTGTGATGTGAACACAAAATGATGATTACTTTGTAACGTAGATAAATCGTAAACTGATTTCTCAGCTGAGGGGTGTAGGTATGAATTCGGTTCATCAAATAGTATCACTTTGCTATCTTGTTCACTATGAATCAGGGTCAAAAGTATTAATACATGATAAAAACCACTGCCACATTCTTGAATCGGAATGGTTTGCTCCCTACCTTTAAACTTGATCTGTATGTTCGTAATCACAACAGAGTGGTTATCTATTGTTTCCGGTGATACCCGTTCAACCTCATTAAAAATAGAAGTGAAAGATTGAACAACTTTGTTAAATAACTCAAATTTATTCGTAAGCAGAGTAAGTAAATGTGTGTGCAGCTTTGCTGCAGTTATATCGTAAGCGTCCCATCACGTACAACTAGCTCCATCTCCATCTAAGACCAAAAGTTTTGCGATAACTATCCCATAACGCGACAAGTAATCGGAAGCATAGATGACCATGGCAAATAAGGCTCGAGCGCCTCTGGATTTTGTGAATCCGGAAGCTGCGGAAGCTGCTCGAACAGGTACTTTAAATATTGAAATGGAAGAAGTCCGTTTTCCTTCGCCGTCTCGATGACGCTGTAGATCGCCGCACTTGCCTTCGCGCCGCGAGGCGTATTCGCAAATAACCAGTTCTTTCTCCCGATTACGAATGGCTTGATCGAGCGCTCACTGCGATTATTATCGATCTCGAGCCGACCATCCTTCAGGAAGGCAGTCAATTTCTCCCACTGATTCAGGCTGTAAGCAATCGCTTTTCCAACCAGACTCTTCGGCAGTGTTTGAGAGCGCTGTTGCTTGAGCCATACCGAATAAGCCTCCAGGATCGGAAGGCTTCGCTTCTTTCGCTCGGCATATCGTTCTTCTGGCGAAGCATCCTTCAGCTCGCGTTCAATATTGAAGAGAGCATTGCAGTAAGCCAGTCCTTGACTAGCTACCGAATCCTTGTTACCTCTCGTCGCTGACGGGGCTGCTTTCAACGCTTCATCGTATTTACGCCGCGCATGTGCCCAGCACCCCACAAGAGTCACACAAGGAACCTTATGATAGCCCGCATAACCATCGACATGCAGGTAACCTTTGAACCCGGATAAGAAGATTTGTGGATGCTCGCCGCCACGTGTCTTCTGGTAATCGTAGATGACCGCCGGCGCTACACCGCGTCCGGTGCGATACAGCCACAAATACGAGGACGATTGAGCAGACTTCCCAGGTTCACGCAGCACCTGCAGTGTCGTCTCATCTGCATGAAGCACATCCTGCCTTAGCAGATAAGCTTTCATCACGGAGACCAATGGCATGAGCCATTTCTGTGCACCATAGATCATCCAATTCGCCATCGTCTGACGAGATAACGTGTATCCAAGACGCGCGAAATGCTGCTCTTGCCGGTATAACGGCAAGCTGTCGACGTATTTCTGGCTCATAACGTAAGCCATGCTCGACGGTGATGCCAAACTTCCCGGATAAACAGGTTTTGGCATCGCAGCTGTGACGATCGGGGTTTCAATATCTTCACGTTCACAATGACGGCAGGCATACACATTTCGCTCGTGACGGATGACCTTCACTTGTGGCGGTACAACGGCAATTTCATTGCGCGTCTCTGTACTCATCTCGTGAAGGAACCCACCGCAGCACGCACATACTTGCTCGCCTTCCTCCAGTGAATAGGTGATTGTTTCTACTGGAAGCTTGGAGAGATCCTCTGTTCGCTTGCCGGATGATTTGCGCCGCTCGTAGGTAATTTGTTCAGACCGCGGCTCTTCACCAGCAGGTGCTGCAATCATTTCGGCTTCGTTGAACAACGGGAGTTCTAATTGATCCGGATGCGTCTGCTCACTGGAAGCACCGAAACGCTTCTTCTGCGCTAAGCGGAACTGCTCTTCGTACCATTTGAGCTTGGCCGATAGTTCGATGATTTGTTGTTGTAGGGATTCGATGGTTGGCGTATCTGCATGTTTTTCCATACTTTACTCATTAGATAGAAAAAACCCAATCCCTGTAAGGGCCTATGACGAAATGATTACAAAGATGTGTCTAAATGACGGTAACGGCATTAACCTTGGGATGGGCTTGCCGCTGGCTAAGTGAAAGACCATCCAGCAGCCAGCGAAGCTCCCTGCTGGAAATGGCTACTACTTCTTCCTTGCCTGTAGGCCATTGAAATCTGCCACGTTCTAGGCGGCGATAGTAAAGCCAGAACCCATTGTGATCCCAATATAGAATTTTGAGCTTGTTGCATGCCCGGTTACAGAATACGAATAAGCCGGAGTAGAACGGATTCAGACCAAAGCTTTCCTGAACGATGGCAGCAAGTCCGTCGATCGACTTGCGCAGATCGGTGGAACCACAAGCAAGAAACACACGCTGATTGCTTGGAAAGGTCAGCATGGTGAAGTAAGCGCGTGAATCACTTCGCGCAAAAGCATGGGGTCAAAGCCGGAATGAAGCTCGATACTGGCTTCACCGATATGAAGGATTAGAGAAGGAGCAGGAGAAACGCTGCCAGGTGGATCTACAGTGGCAAGAGGTACAAACTGTACGGGAGAAGTCTTTGGATCTGGAGTAGCTGAGGATGATACACGCTTTATTTTGTACAGCCAATATTTCAATTGTTCGACAGAACAATGATTTGCGGAGCACCAAGCTTTCATCGTGAGGCCACTTGCCCGATAGGCTGCGATGCGTGTGTGCCAATCTTGTCTGCGTTGTTCTTTGGCATTCATGAGTTACCCTCCGTATTCAGGTTAATCTCATGATCTCATAGCTAGGTTAGTAGTTGAAGGTGTGGAGAGTTTGACGCTTACTTTTATATTAGCAAAAGAAATGGTAGTCAACAGAGCCGCCATTTCTTTTGTATAATTATTTTGCTCGCCACAGGTTATACTTATAGTATTCCAGTCGAAACAACGGGATGACCATATTGCAGAGGTATAAACCTGAATTTCGAAAACGTCGTTATTTTTGATTTGACAACCCACATCTCCAATTAATCCAATAATCACCATCAACTAACGGCATCTTACCTACAGTTCATGAGCTTTCGAAATTCAGGATAACAAACTTATCCAGGTGGGGGAGTACAATATGTCGTTGCATGAGTGCCCCGAGGAGCGTTTGATGCTCAAGGAAGAATCCTGTATTAAACGACATATGGGAGACTATATAAATTTAGAATTGTTTGGTCGTTCGCTGGCATGTCGGTAAGCGACTCACTTACGGGATTGCGCCAGGTCTTAATCTCACCTGCAAAAAGTCTTCTTGTATTCTCCCTATTTTTAAAACGTATTGAGCAGAACATCTCGAGGAGTTATTTGCTGCGGCAGATGTTTAGAGTTTCTTACAGTCTGTCGTATATAAATTTTATAATTGTATTGTTCAGATGGTTTAAGAGAAAAGAAATCATCTGTCATCGTTAGGACTAACTGACTTCGGTAGGAATAATTTGGGTTTCTGCAATATATGGTTCAAAGTTTTTACCGTGGTCACTGAAATGATCCTGAATCGAACGGACGATTGCTCTGTAAGCGTCAAACTCTTCCCACCTTCAACCACTAGGCTAGCTATGAGATCATGAGATTAGCCTGATTACGGAGGGTATCTCATGAATGCCAAAGAACAACAAAGACAAGATTGGCAGGCACGCATCGCAGCCTAGGACAAGTGGCCTCACGATGAAAGCTTGGTGCACTGCAAGTGGTGATAAGTTGGTGTTCATCCATTTATGCATATGCCCGGCTGCTTTCCCTAGCGTGAACATCTGGGAAGAATTCGCTTATCCAGCCTGGATATGCCTTCCTTGGCTAGCCCCAGTTATGGTGTATTCAACATCTCTTGCCGTCCAATAAGTACATTCGCCCTTATAGCACATTACAGGCTGGCAAGGAATCCCTGCAATGTGTATTTGATTTTGCAGCTTTAATGCTTGACGTGTCCTTCCATTGTTCGTTTATTCCGTATTTTATCGTGCACTTTAACAAAAAGCTCTCCTTGGTCGGACATCATAAGCCAACAAACGTTCCCATGGTTCCAATCTACTGGCACAGTTGAATCTACACGGATCCCAAACTTTATTTTCATAGATCACTAGAAGTAAGAAACCAGAAACGACCTGGATTTACAGGAAAAAACCAGCATAATTCCCAATAATAGGGAATAATGCTGGTTTTTTTGTTTCGTGCCTTTAGCTTCTCTGCCAAACCATGAGTTCTTCAGTGGGCTCGTTTACAGTACGGGAATCAACTCTTAAAAGAGTCTTAGCTCTTTTTTAAAGGGTCCTTGACTATGGGGTACAGATTAGACCTCTCGGTCGACAGGCATTTTTCATTTAGTAGGTGATTTTTCCTGTTACAGTAATTTCTTTCTTTTTACTGTCCCATTTAATCGTTTTTCCCAATGCAATTACAGCATCACGCAGTGGGAGTAGAATGTGACTATTTTTTGAAATTGTAGAATTTTTCATTGTGCTGTACTTCGAGGATTCTACGCCTTCTTTAACGGTGATCATTTGAATTTTTTTAGAGTTTTTATACCAGTAAATAGATTCGTCAGAATTACCTTCTTCTGAAAAATGAGTTATAAATCCCACCTTTTCTTTATCTTCATAGCCCCAGTCGTTTAATGCCCCCATCATATCGGTTAGCACATTAATATTGACATAAGCATGACCATTAATGAGTGTAAAATCTTTTTGTTGGTAGGATTCACCGTTAGCTGTTAAACGGGGGGAATCAGCTGCAAACGCGGTTGTAGTTAATAATGCCACTGCCGATATTACAACGACTAAAAGCGATGCTTTAAACACTACTTTTTTAAACATAATCTTCACCTCAATAAAAATTAATAAATTTTGTACGATTCCGATACAGGATTAGAGCCAGATTTAATATAATCAATACTTCCACCATGGCTCCACGTCTCATTACTTAATCCTGTAACTTCACTTGGGAAGACAGCAACAGTTCCATCATTCTTAAGAAACTTGAAATCAAACCACTTAGCATACGAGGTAAACGGAGTTTTAAATTTAGTAGTCGAGGTTGGCGAATTATTTATTGCAATTGAAACGACACGTTTAACCCTAACATTCGTAGTCGGTTGTCCTGTAACTGTTATATCATAAAATGTTGTTCCGCCGACTAAAAATCGAATTCTTAAAACTGACTCAGATGTTTTATAGTATACTTTATAACTTGAGATTACTTGTCCTGCTGTTTGTGGATGTCCAAAATCATAATAATAACCCCGAGTCGAGTTGGTGTGACCATCACCAGTGTTATCAGTATGACCCTGTTCTACTCTAAAGTATGGAAACCATCCTTTTCCTTGAGTACCCGAATAAGAATGGAATCCAGCCTCAACATAACTTCCAATACCTGTATACATAAGTGCAGACTCACCATCCCCCTGAGCTGTGGCTGCATCATATGAGGGGAGCATTACACTGGTTGCAAAAGTACCTGTATAAGCACTTGTATTTGCGGGAGTAGTTTGCCTGTTAAACGCCCCTGTTTCATATCCAGCCGGATTGTTAGAGTTAGTCAACAACACGAATGGTGTTACGGCTCTTTTGCTTGAGAATTGTTTAGACAATGTGAATAATGTAGGTAGTTTAGTCGCCGACATTGAAGTTGCAACAGAAGTGGATTCTACAGACGTTTCCGTTACATATTTTAGTCTATCTTCAACATTACCCTCAACAGAACTGATAGCTTCGCTAATTTTCCCTTCGGCATCCGCAACAACCTTTACAATTTCAATGTTTTTAAGAGATTCAACTTCATTAATCACATTATCTTTAACAGAATCACTTTTCAAATCATTAGTGAGTTCAATAGATGTCTGTGATAAGTCACCTGCAGATATTTCTGTGTTACCATTAAGCGTTAATACATCATTGATGGCTTCAAGTCTGATCTGCTCCAATTCGTTACTGACGTCACCTTGAACTAGGCTAGAGTCTGTTGCTGCAAAAGAAGTAAGAGGTACTGCCAACGATAGAGCCATTACTGTAATTGCCATGAAACCGATCTTTCTCACTTTCATTCCTCCATGTGTTGTTTGTTTCCAAATCGTTCCTTATTAAAATTATCAGAATTCAAATAAAAAGGAATGAACTAAAAGAACCAAGTTTATAAACTGGTACCCCTAGGTAAAGCAGATCGCGAAGCGTTATCGCAAAATCTCTGTTGAACATCACCCACCCCAAAACTGGAGAAGATGCTTCCTTTGTCAGAACACGACGTACTCGTAAGATAAAACCATTAGCTCTAATGTCGTCACTAGCATCAGAACAGTACTGTGTAGCATTATCGACGTAAGCGTCACATAACCTCGAACTAGTCCATTACTATCCCATAACGCGACAAGTGATCGGAAGCAAAGATGACCATGGCAAATAAGACTCGAGCGCTTCTGGATTTTGTGAATCTGGGAGCTGGGGAAGCTGCTCGAATAGGTACTTTAAATATTGAAACGGAAGAAGTCCGTTTTCCTTCGCCGTCTCGATGACGCTGTAGATCGCCGCACTTGCCTTTGAGCCGCGAGGCGTGTTCGCAAATAACCAGTTCTTTCTTCCGATCACGAACGGCTTGATCGAGCGTTCACTGCGCTTATTATTGATCTCGAGTCGGCCATCCTTCAGGAATGCGGTCAATTTCTCCCACTGATTCAGGCTGTAAGCAATCGCTTGTCCAAACAGACTCTTCGGCAGTATTTGAGAGCGCTGCTGCTTGAGCCACACTGAATAAGCCTCCAGGATCGGAAGGTTTCACTTCTTCCGTTCGGCATATCGTTCTTCTGGCGAATCATCCTTCAGCTCGCGCTCAATATTGAAGAGAGCAATGCAGTAAGCCAGTCTGAGTGAAAGTCCGTCCAGCAGCCAGCGAAGCTCCCTGCTGGAAATGGCCACTACTTCTTCCTTACCTGAAGGCCATTGAAAT
Source organism: Paenibacillus sp. sptzw28 (assembly GCF_019550795.1). Lineage (NCBI taxonomy): Bacteria > Bacillati > Bacillota > Bacilli > Caryophanales > Paenibacillaceae > Paenibacillus > Paenibacillus sp. sptzw28. Next base: position 5,607,448 of record NZ_CP080545.1, on the reverse strand, counting down.
CTGCCACCTTCCAGGCGGCGATAGTAGAGTCAGAACCCAGTGTGATCCCAGTAAAGGATTTTGAGCTTGTTGCATGCCCGATTACAGAATACGAACAAGCCGGAGGAGAACGGATTCAGATCAAAGCTTTCTTGACCGATGCCGGTGTCAACTGCAAACGAAAATTACCCAAAATCGGCACTTGAATTTTCCCCATTAATTGCAAGGTGAACGCCCCCAAGGGGGCGGCGAAAATTGGTTCAGTTTGTTTTTTCATTTTCCGTATCAGGTCGAAAAAAGCCTGCCTTTTTCTTTTCTTTGATGCGGTAGCTCTCCCCCTTAATGTTAATCGTCGTGGAGTGGTGAAGCAGACGGTCGAGAATCGCTGTAGCTAAAACGGAGTCACCGAAAATCTCTCCCCAAGCACCGTAGGACTTGTTGGAGGTGAGAATGATGGAGCCGGTCTCATAGCGCTCGGCAATGATCTGAAAGAAAAAGTGCGCTGCCGTTTCGTCCATCTTGCGGTAGCCGATCTCGTCGATGATCAGCAGATTTGGCTTGATGAGCGCCTTCATCTTTTGTGTAATCGTGTTGCTCAGATGCGCTTGCTGCAGCGTCTGTACCAGATCGTGTGCGGTGGTGAAATACACCGTGTATCGCCGTTTAATGGCTTCTAGTGCAAGTGCCACGGCTAAGTGCGTTTTACCCACGCCGGGTGGCCCCAAAAAGATCAGATTCTCTTGGTGCTCCACAAAGCGAAGCGTTGCCAGATCCCGGATTCGCCGTTCTTCGACCGATGGTTGGAACCCGAATTCAAACTGATCAAGCGTTTTGTGGTACGGCAAGTGAGCCATTCGGGTTTTCATGCGAATAAAGCGGTCATGCTTGGCAGAGAGCTCCTCCTGCAGCAGCCCATCAAGAAACTCCAGATACGTTCGGTTCTGGGCAGCGGCCTCTTCGGCATGTTGGTGCAAAATATCGGGAATCCGGCTCCATCCGAGATGCTCGAAAGCCTCCTGCAAGCGTTCGGTCACGACCATCATTGAATCACCGGCCTCATCCAGAAACTGCTCGTAGACCGACAGGTCGCGTTGAGCGACGTCAGGCAACGCTTGCTGCACGAGGTGCGGCAGTGGGAGCTGCATGGGTTTGCCGCCTGCTGCACGGATGCCTTCGGTATGCTTCCTATCGAAGATGACCTCGCGATGTCCGGCGGCTTTGTTGTGTTCGGCGATGAGCTTGTTCTGTGCGAAGATTCGGATACGTCCGTTACGTTCATCCTGGACCTCCACCACTTGACCCACATACCGCCAAGGCACCGAATAGCGGTTGGCCGCGTAGGAGATGAGCGCGTCAGCGGCTACCTTGCGGGGGTGCCGCTCCGCTTCATCGAAGAGTACGAGATTAAAGCTTTTCAGGCCCTCCTGCAGCAGGCGCTGCTGCGGCACTTCATGGGTGGTGCCATGGATACGAATATTGGCAACGGTATCGAGCCATAAACGAGCCTGAGTGTTGAGATCGGTTAAACCGGTAAACGTACGTATCCTCGGCCAGAAGTTTTTGCGTACATATCCGACGCCGTTTTCCACTTTCCCTTTGGTGCGCGGACGGTACGGGGCACAGCGTCGGAGCAGAAACCCGTGATGGGCGGCAAAACGGGCGAACCGTTCGTTCCATAGAGGATGACCCTGTTTATCTGTACCGGTGACCACCGTTTTCATATTGTCGTAGAGTACCGTTTCTGTTCTTCCGCCGAAGTATTGCATGGCCCGGACATGGCAGCCCATCAGGGTATCTAATCTTTCGTCTTCCGTATATTCCAGGTACATCATCCGGGAGTAGCCGAGCACCATGACAAAAGCATACAGCCGCTTAGCTTCACCGTTCCACTCGACTTTGAAGTAGCCCCAATCGACCTGCGCCTGTTTACCAGGGGGCGTCTCGAAACGTTCGGTCGCAGTAACCGGATCTGACCCGGGTACCCTTTGGCTTTGATTTCGTCGAATAGCACAGCCGCATTCAGGCAGCCTTCTTCCATACGGGAATGGATGTAGTCTTGATATGGCGCTAGGATGCTCGGTTTTGATTTTTGGCGTTGATAGGATTTGGGTCCTTCTTCACGAAGCCACTTGTCAATGGTCTTCCGGTCTCGGCCGAGTTCCTCGGCAATCTGCGTCTTATTCATACCTTTTTGTCGCATGTGTTGGATCACGTAAAACTCCCCATTCTTGATCATTGTCTCTCTCCCCCGTAAGGAAGAGTATCTGCCGATTATGGGGAATTTTCAAGTGCCGTTGTTGGGGATTTTACCACTGCCGTTCACACCGGCAAGCCCGTCGATCGACTTGCACAGATCGGTAGAACCACAGGCGAGAAACACACGCTGATTACTTGGAAAGGTCAGCATGATGATGTAAGCGCGTGAACCACCTCGCGCAAAAGCTTCGGGTCAAAGCCGGAAAGAAGCTCAATACTGGCGTGTATTCCTGATTGAGGTGAGAGATGCCTGATATCAAGCTAATTATGGAAATCCTCACAGATGAGTATATCCCGGCATTCAAAGAACGTCGGGGAGTCATGGACAAGCCTTCTAGGGGTGTGTTATAGCATATGTTGATAATGTTTGGTTCCTCAGTTCTCACACTTATAGACTGGTTAATGGGAAACATCTTGATTGTTGTTCAGCAATGGAAATTGTGGAGAGAGTCTGGATAAAGCCAGACTCTCTTTCATATTAATTCCTTACCAATACATAAACATCCGTCTCCAATACTCCAGCGAACTGCCATCCTTCATTGCCCAAATAATTAAGTGTAAATAATAGCTATGCGTCGATACGATCTTCTAATGGTGATGGACCGATACCTCGTTGCAGTACCCACATCGTTGTTCCATTACTATAAATTCCTTTTAAAAATGCATGCTCAATCATATTAATCTCCCTGTTTTGATAGGTTGTATTTCATTATTTATATAATTGTACAGTAGAGCTTGTCGTCAACTTTATCCTTAGTTGTAATAAATATGACCAGCCTAAAAAATGGATAGTTTATTAAATCCTAATCGGTAATTAATACGTTTCCATCTCGGTCAAGATCTTTACGGTATCCTGGAATAGAGGAAGCAGTGGTGCTAGAATGTGGTATAAGAGGAGACATAATTAACTTGAACCACTTACTTCCGAGTGAACAGTTTTTGCAGGTTATCGATTGGGTGGCAGAAGGATGTCAAGTATCAAATACGCTCCGCGCCGTAAGAAACAAAGAAAGAAAATACCGTTTGAGAGCGATTGGAGAAGTTGATCGAATGAAAACAAGAGTAAATGGATATTGTTAAAACGGCTTTATACGAGAGCAGTAACCATTCTTTCGGATGCTGGAGAAACAAATCCCTAAAGAGGATGATAAATAATCCTTTAAGGTACTTACTCACATTATTTCGGAAATCATTCAAGAGCAAGCTGTCATTGAATGGACTCAGAAAGAGGATGTGAAACAGCAAATGCGACAGAAGACCAAACGTCAACTTCGTGTGAGTAAGTGCTCTAATGAGGGGCTGGAAAGCTTTAACACTGCAAATCATGGAGTTAGCGGTGGTATACTATCAGAAATAATGGGGGGTAGGCATGAAAATTCTTACCTGGAATATTTTGCGAGGGGGCTCGATTTCAAGATTGGTTCGTATCATTCATTCGGTTGTCAATCATGGCCCTGATGTTATTATCTTGACTGAGTTTTGGGAAGGAGAAAAGGGAGAAAGAATAAAGTCCCATGGAATTCAGGACTAAGGTCGCTTAATTGATCTTATTTATTTCTATTGTCTACTTGACGGAGTGCAGTTCAAAATAACGGCAGCCTGTTCAGATCGGCAGCGGAGCTTCTGGGCGGACAGGTCTCGTGGGTTGGCCTGGCACAGAAGGTTTACCTATACAAGTGATTCACAATTACAAAAGGAAACTCCTCTCAAAAGAGCTTCCTTTTGTAATCAGGTACTATTTATCGATATACAGCCTCTTGTTCTTTTTATCTAAAAAAACCTCTACTCCTAATAACGTTCTAAACTCTCCAGCCGTTATATACGTTACTTCGGATTTTTTTTCAAAATCCTTCACAATTTCACCATTTATAGTAGGTGCTTTCTTGATTTTGTCGTAACCTACAGTTAGTCCCAGCGAGTCTGAGATTACTCGGATTGGTAAATAAGTCTTTCCTTTGAAAATAAGACCTTCCCCAACCAACTGCCCATTGACTACAATTTTAACATATGGGTTATTTAATTTTGAGGCATCTTTGCATGCACAGCCAATGCCAACATGATAGACGATTTCGCTTGCTTTCGATTTTGGTAAAACTATCACTGTGTGTTTACTAGTAACAGAACCTAGTTTTACTAGTATTGAAGCTTTACCGATTCCAACTGCTTTAATACTTCCATATGCAGGAACCGTGATAACACTTGTGTCTGAAGATTCCCAAGTAGCAAATTCGGTTACGTAAGAGCTATCGCCATTTTCGTAGAGAGCACGGGCATTAAGTTCCATATTATTTTCAATTACGATTTTAATGGGGTCGGCACTGGAATCCAAAACACCTGGAACAATGTCGATACTTTTAGGCGCTGAGACTGAAATGCTTGCGGAAGATGCCGCATAAGAGTCTGTAAAATAGATTGTGTAAACTCCTAAACCCATTACAATGGAAGTATAAGAGAGGTTGGGGAGAACACATGGGATTATGGACGAAGCAGCAACTCCGGCAGTTCATCAAGGAGAATAAGTTGGTCTCTGCGCAGGATGCACAGAATGCGTTGAAAGAGCTGTTTGCCGAAACGCTGCAGGAGATGCTGGAAGCCGAGATGGATGAACATCTGGGCTATGAGAAGCACGACATGCAGAACAAGCAGACGACCAACAGTCGTAATGGCAAGAGTAAGAAAACCATCGTAAGCGAGTACGGTGATCAGGAGATCGCCGTTCCCCGTGACCGGCAAGGGGAATTTGAACCCCTGGTGGTGAAGAAGCACCAGTCTAATGTGACCGGCATTGAAGATCAGATTATTGCCCTTTATGCCAAAGGTGTCAGCACGCGTGAGATTCAGGATCATCTGCAAAATCTGTATGGGATTGAGGTCTCTCCCACCTTTATTTCTAACGTGACCAACAAGATCATACCCTTGATTAAGGAATGGCAGAACCGGCCGCTCCAAGGCGTGTACGCGGTTGTCTTCCTGGATGCCATACACTTCAAGGTGAAGCAAGATGGTGCCATTGTCAATAAAGCCGCCTACATGGTAATCGGCATCGACCTGGATGGCAACAAGGATGTACTGGGCATGTGGATTGGTGAGCATGAATCCGCCAAGTTCTGGCTTAATGTTCTAAACGACCTGAAGAACCGGGGCGTGCATGATATCCTTATCATCTGTGTCGACAATCTGACCGGTTTCAGCCAAGCGATTCAGGCTTGTTACGCGAAAACGGACATTCAGAAGTGTATCATCCACCAGATCCGAAACTCCACCCGTTACGTCTCTTACAAGGATCTGAAGAAGGTAACAGCTGACCTGAAGCCGATTTACAAAGCAGCGACGGAAGAAATGGCACTCGTCGAGCTCGATCGCTTCGAGGAAACCTGGGGGAATAAGTACCCGCTCATCATTCGCTCTTGGCGCAATAACTGGGATGAGCTGGCCACCTTCTTCAAGTATCCACCCGAAATCCGCAAGCTCATTTACACCACCAACATCATCGAGAGTTACCACCGCCAACTTCGCAAAGTGACGAAGGGAAAAAGCATCTTCCCGACGGATGAATCCTTGTTGAAAATGCTTTATCTGGCCACCATGGATGTTACGCGTAAATGGACAGGCCGCGTTCAAAACTGGGGTCAAATGCTGCTGCAGCTCTCCGTTTTCTATCCGGACCGCATCGGAGAGCATCTGCGATAAAATTTCCCCCTCGGGGGAAAGCACGAAAAGAGTTTACACAAAAGATTTGACAGACCCCCGCATAATTTTCAACAGTCTTTCCTTTTTCATCAATGAGTACCGATTTGCTAGTATTTACATTAATAGACGTGTTTTTTTTTCGAAAGGTCATCCTTTACAGTCAAGGCGAAAGAAAAAAATTTTTCAGAAGAAGGTTTATAATTTTCCCTTCTTTAGCATTTGCAGTTAATACAACCTCTTGCTTACCATCAAATGGATTTAAGTCTACTGGGTATGGGAAGTCGGTCGTGTAATCATCCGTACTATACTCTGCATAATTATTAGCGACATAATACATGTCACCTCTCCATACATTCTTTCCCAATGTATCATCAAATCGAACAGCACCATCAGTAGTGAATACATTTTCATCATAACTTAACACGATTTCGGTTGACTTAAGCGTAGCACTAGAGCCTGTTACTCCAACACTAACCCAGAAACTCTGGCCAGGAGCTAAAGATTCATATTGGCTACTGACATTAATACTTACCTCTGATGGGCTTGAAGCCGATACTGCGCTGACAAATAAACCAAATAGAAGTAGGCATGTAACTAAAACTGGCACCACTTTTTTCATCTGTGTCATCCTCCGTTGAATCTATTTATTTCTATTCCTAAATATCGGTAAGAAAGAAGTTAATGTTAATATTTTGTAGTATGATTAATTAGTTCCAGAGCAGAGTCTGATTGAGTTGCTTGTAAATAGAATAAATAAAAAATAATCCCTATGAGCCTGGAATTCGCGGGGATTTCATTTTTAGTTATTGTGAGAAATATCCTACGTAACATGGCCACATTAGAATGCACCAGTACACGTATGGAGCTATTTGTCTTGTACGATTGTATCGGAAAATGTCTCACTTCTAAATTTATCAATGGTGCAGATGGTTCCGGTGGTAACTACTTTAAGAAATAATTAAGAAAATCACACCTTTTTTATTAAAGAATCTATTATAAACTTTCTACATCAATATAAGGACGGTGACAGCAGTATGGATCAATTAATAAATAAACTACGCTTGAAATTTTTGTACATATCTTTTGGAAGTATATTAATAAGTTCATTTATTTCATATCTATCATTTCAGGCAACAAGTATAATTTATGAAAATATCGACCATGGTTCAATATATGTGAGAATCTTTAATTGGATAATAAATCATATCGGTCTGACACCTACAGTGATTGTTGCGGGAAGTTTTCTTTTTCTACTATTGTTTTTTTATCGATCAAATAAAATTGGTGATGATCTAAAAGATTTGTTAGCAGGAGTACAAGAGAATCATCGTGTTCGTATTGATTTTAGTGATAAATCCGAGTTAATAGATTCAATAAATCAATCCATATTGTCCTTGGAAAAGTCGTTATTCATTATTTTACAAGGAAATAAATATACCGAAAACGATGAGGAAAAAACTCGTATTTACCTTGATGATTCGTATATTCACCTCTTAAGTTTACAAAAACAATTAATAGATTACGTTAAGGAAAAGTTTGAGAATGAATACTTTATTGTTTAAGAATAAAGAAAAAATTAGTCGGCTTATTATTAGAAGAAAAAAAGTCTATTTAGTTTTTGATATTTCTGTAGTTGCAGTATTTATATTTGTAAGTGGATATCTCTTTTTTGATGCCACAGGAAAATATATTTTTCAAAGTCACCTAAAAGAAATGGATATAACGTCACCAATCATTACAACCGATCGAAATGGAGAAGTCATAGAATCTTCAACAGAAAATGGCAACCAAGACAAGGCATCACTTAAACAAATGCCCAAACTACTTTTATATGCATTTATTGCGACAGAAGACCGTAGATTCTATAAACATGAAGGAATTGATTGGATTGGAATAACGAGAGCATTTGGGAATAATCTAGCTAATCTAGAAATTGTCGAAGGCGGTAGTAGTATTACTCAACAGCTTGCTAGAACGTTATTTCTTTCAAATGAACAAAGTTTTAATCGCAAAATAATCGAAGTTTTCATTGCTAAAGCTTTGGAGAGACGCTATACAAAAAATGATATTCTCGAATTATATTTAAATCATATTTATTTTGGAAGACAACAATATGGAGTTAAGGCCGCGGCCAAAAGGTATTTTGGAATTAATGACTTGAACCAATTAAAACTTTGGCAGATCGCTTCATTAGCCGCCATTCCCAAAGGGCCATCCATCTATAACCCAGTAGATAATTATAAGAAAAATAAAGAAAGAAGAAGCGTTGTACTTAAGTTGATGTATGAGCAGGGCTACATAAGTAAAGATCAGATGATAAAAGCGAAAAGCGTTGACTTTTTACCACCACCACCAAATCCCAAAAAAAGTATTAGTAAATATGCGGCCTATACAGATTATGTTTTTCAGGAAGCAGAAAAAATAACTGGATTAACAAAAAAAGAACTTATGCAAAGTGGCTATACTATTGTTACTGGTTTGGATAAAAACTATCAACAGGCAGCAGAGAAGGCTTTTAATAATCCTGCTAATTTTCCTAAGGATGGAAAAGATCAAAAAATTCAAGGCGCCACTGTAATATTAGAAAACAATACAGGTGAGATAAGAGCAATTGTTGGTGGAAGGGAGTATGTAGAGGGTGGTTGGAATCGAGCAATACAAAATTCACGTCAACCGGGGTCGGCTTTCAAGCCAATTATTGTTTATGGTCCTGCTTTACAATCTGGTAAATATACTCCTCTGTCTATCCTTCAAGATAAAAAGACTAGTTATGGTGATTATCAGCCTTCAAATACAGATGGAAAATATCTAGGTTCCATAACGGTGTCTCGGGCAATACAAGACTCCATAAATTCTCCGGCAGTCTGGCTACTTAATGAGATTGGATTGGATTCTGCAATACAGTTTGCAGAAACGTTAGGGATAAAACTGAGTGAACAGGATAGTAATTTAGCGCTGGCTCTAGGCGGTACAAGAGAAGGGATATCGCCACTTTTGATGGCACAAGCTTATAGTGTTTTCGCAAACAAGGGAGTTTTTAATGATGCGCATGCAGTTAAACTCATAAAAGATAAGACAGGAAGAATCATTTATTCTTATCACCTGAAAAATAAACAAGTCATTTCTAGACAGACAGCAGACGATATGACTAAGATGCTCATTAATGCAGTTAACAATGGTACAGGCAAAAAGGCTAGAACTAATCATTGGGTTGCGGGTAAAACGGGAACCACTCAGCTGGACATTAGTGGTGTACCTAAAAAGGCTAATCGTGATTTATGGTTTGTAGGATACACTGAAAAATTATCAGCAGCTGTTTGGATGGGTTTCGATAAGAGTAACAAAGATAATTATATGACAGAAAATAGTGGTGTAGCTGCTCATATGTTCTCGTTAATTTTAAATCAATGTGAGTAATGTTGAAGTCTATAGCCTAAAAATGTAATATTATGATACCTATAAATAATCAAGAGAGGAACAGGGTTCATGAGTAGTCAGTCTATTCTTCTAGTTGATGATGAAGCTGAAATCGTTCATTTAATGAAAATTTATCTGCAGAACGAAAACTTTCTTCTATTCACTGCTCAAAACGGTAGTGAGGCTCTAGAAATATTAAAAAAGCATACAATTGATTTGATTGTAATGGACGTTATGATGCCAATAATGGACGGAATTGAAGCATGCATGAAGATGCGGGAGAAGCATAACATGCCGATAATATTCCTTTCTGCTAAAGGTCAAGAAGTAGATAAAATAAATGGATTAAGCATTGGTGCCGACGATTATGTAACAAAACCATTCAGTCCGTTAGAGCTAGTGGCACGCATTAAATCCCATTTAAGAAGTTATAGCCGATATACATCATCTCAGCAAACAAATTTTGACGAAATTGTTATTGACGATTTGAAAATTAATATTGCTACCCATGAAATAATGCGTGAAAATGAGGTTATCCAGCTTACTCCCAGGGAATTTTCTATATTGGAGCTTTTAGCTCGTAATCAAGGTATTGTTTTTAGCATTGAACAAATATACGAAAAAGTGTGGAAGGAGGCCTATTTAGAATCGAATAATACAGTGATGGTACATATTCGAAAAATTCGAGAAAAAATAGAAGTCATTCCTCGGAAACCCAAATATATAAAAACAGTCTGGGGCATTGGTTATAAGATTGAGAAACAGAAGAATTAAAGTGAGGGGTATAATTGGAAAAAAGATTGTTCACGACCTTCCTATGGAAGGTTCTATTTTCTATTTTAGTAAGTTTAGTTTCTTTAGCTCTTGTACTATCGTGTGGTTATTATGTAACTGCTCTGGTTCTGTGGTTTAATCCATCTTCTTCTGCATTCGTTACTTCATTGTTGAGATGGATCATTAATAATATTGGCTCAACACCAATCATGTCAATAGTAGGTGTCCTTCTCTTTTTTGTTTTCTTTTTCTTTTTCTCACGAAACATATTAAAGTATATTGAAGAAATTACTTTCGGTGTTGAAGAGATAGCTCGAGGTAAATTAACACATAGAATACCAGTGAAATCTGAAGATGAATTAGGCATCGTAGCTAAAAGTATAAATCAGATGGCGGAACGTTTAAAGCAATCAATAGAAGAAGAGAGAAGCGCCGTTAAGGGGAAAAGTGATCTAATCACGGGGGTATCACATGATTTGAGAACACCACTAACATCTATAATCGGCTTTCTTGAGTATATAGAGAATGATAAATATATGAATGAAGTTGAACTTCGATATTATGTAAACATTGTTTATGAAAAATCTCTTAATCTTAAGAAACTTATTGATGACTTATTTGAATATACTAGACTGACAAGCGGTGAAATTCAATTGGAATTTGAAAAACTTGATCTATCTGGTTTGTTACGTCAACTTATAGAAGAATTTGTGCCATTGCTTGAACAGGCGAATATGAAGTATCACATCAAGGGACCTTCTGAAACCGTATATATTCAAGCAGATCCTAATGAACTTGTTAGAGTATACGAAAATTTATTTACCAACGCTATCCGTTATGCGAAGGATGGAAAACAATTAGATATCAGCATTACTTCAGTTGATGATTATGTAGTTGTAAACTTTACAAATTATGGACCCCCCATTCCAGAGTCAGATCTACCATATATTTTTGATCGTTTTTACCGTGTCGATAAATCTCGTACAAAAAGCTCCGGGGGGAGCGGACTTGGTCTTGCAATAACAAAAAGTATTGTTGAGAAACATGGAGGATTAATATGGGTGAAAAGTAATAAAAAACAAACAGAATTTATTACTCAGTTCTTAAAACGGTGAAATTATACCAATTGTATACAATTCTCTTTCCTCAAGAGTCTTTTATTTTAAATTGCTAAGTCCAGATATTTTTATATTTTTTTTCTTTACGAGATCTCTTAGCCTGATATGTGTATTCAACAACAACCTAGGCTTTTTTAACTTACACCTTGGATAAATATAAAATACTAGAAATATGTCATTTGGATAACTAGTGACAATATAATATGCATACCTTTAAAAGTCAGAAAGTATTAATAATTTCCTGAGATCGAGGTTTTTCGACATTTATCGCTATTTACAGTCCGTATTCAGTCATGGTAATATGTGGTTTGTCAATCTAAATTCGACATGACGAATTTTACTTCACAAAATAGGTAGTTAGATGGTATAATATAAAATTTTATCTTCTTATGAGGGGACTTCAATGGAACAGACAGCTAAGTTGGATTGGCATAATATTTGGAATACACATAAAAAAGAGCTTTTCAGATATATCGTTAGAATAACCGAAAACTACATCGACGCTGAGGATATATTACAGGATACCTTTGTGAAAGGATATTTATATTTAGAGCTCAATAAGGGGGAATTGAAAACTGACTCCATTATCCCATTATTTAAAAGGATTGCCAAAAATGTTTATTATGACTATTGCAGAAAACGGAAAAGAGAATTACTATCAAATCCATTTGTTACCGATAATTGCAATATCGAAGAAAAATCCCTAGCCAAATTAGAGTTAAATAGAATTTTGTCTAGTCTACTATTTAACGAACAAAAAGTAGTTACGTATAGATTGATTTATGGATATAGTATTCGCGATACTGCAGCAATATTAAACAAAACTGAAGGATCAGTAAAATTAACTTACTTTAGAGCAATAAAAAGAATTAAAAAATATGCAAATTAAACATATATTTTTTTTGCCTTTATTGTTAAAAAGTCCTATAAAATAAAAATAATAGACTGTATTACATAAAATATATGAATTATTTTGGTTTTGTTCTTTTAGTCGGAAGGATAAGAATCATTTTTAATTTTGAGGATAGTGATATAAATCAGAAAAATTTTATAATCTAATAAATAACTTAAGGAGTAAAGCGATGAATATTAGGATTTTTGCTATTTTCTTATGTCTATGTGTTTTGCTAGGAGGATGTCAATCTGAAAATCTGGTAGAAGAGAAGAAAGAGATCACAATTCTTTATAGTTCTACAGCGGATTTTTATAAAGATTACGGTTTTGTTATCGATAAGTTTAAGGATATCGAATTTAGGGTGGTTGAATTTACGCCACAACTTGGAAAAGGCGTCTGGAAAGCTATGAAATATGTTCCTGCTTCAAATAAAGATTGGGATTCAGAATTATATTTGAAGCTTGTCAGAGATACAAAGCCTGATATTTTGTTTTTTCCATCTTCAATATATTCATCTTTACTAAATCAAAATATGTTAACTGACGTGTCTCAATACGTAAATGAAGGTAACTTTAATGGAATAAATTCGAATATTACAGAAGCTATTAAAGAGATGGGAAATGGTAGTTTATATGCGTTAGCAGATACAACGAGCTCTCAAGCTTTATTCTATAACAAAGAAGTCTTTGAGAAATATGGGATTTCAGAACCGACTAACCAGATGACGTGGGAAAGTGTTTTGGAACTAGCAGAACGATTTCCTTCAGACGGAAAAATAACGGGTTTATATCTCCCTTTCTATGATGCAGCAGATTTATTACTTGTTATGGGAAAAGCAGAAGGTTTGAAATGGTATGACTCTTTGAATAAAACCGTCTTGTTTGATAATCCATCCTGGAGAACTATTTTGGATAAAACAATTACATTTTATAAACATGGTTCAGGAAATTCCGGAGATGATGTGCTATCGGAATTGTTCATGAATGGTCAGATAGCCATGACACTTAATACCTACCATTTCACCAAAGAGCTAGAAAGAAGTACTAAGAAAGTAAATTGGCAAGTTGTGAGTGAGCCAGTAGACCCTAACAATCCTGGGGTTAGTCATACGATAAATTTCCAATATTTAAATGGGATTTATGTTGAAACAGACGATACTGAAAATAGTCAGGCAATTTGGTCTTATATTAATAGTGAGGAAGCTGCGAGACTAAAAAATAACTTAGCTTCATCATTGTTTACCCAACCGGTTCGTGAATCATTGATCAGTGATGATGACAATCGCAATTATAAAGCCTTTTATCAACTAAAGCCTAAAGTATTGAATGAATTAAATAGAATACCGCTATCTATTGAAAATGCTGTGCTAGGTGCGATTAACAACATCCTGCAACCAGCTATAAACAATGAGTTAACGATTGATCAAGTTGTTCAAAAACTACAGGAGGATATTCAAAATGTCATTCAAGCCAATAACCCATGATTATAAAGTTAGACTAATAGTGTTGATTTCTGTAATTCCATTCCTCGTGTTCATACTATCAGGTTGTAATCTTCTACAATCGTCATCAGAGGAGGTTGATAAATCTACTATCCCAGATACTGAAGTCACAGTTTATTCGACATTCGATGATGAGTATTTTTACACATTCTATGGCAATTACATCTTACAGAAATACCCGAATATTAAATTTAGACTTATTAAATCCACAAGTAGTAGTTCTGAAATAGCAGTGGAAGAAATTAAGAAGTATAAACCGGATCTAGTTATTACATGGAATAAGAATTTCCAGAAGCTAAAGGATTTGGGATCACTTTCAGATTTAACGACCTTCATTAATTCGGATGAAATGAATCTTGAGAATTATTATACTGAGATGATTGCTTCTCTTAAAAATGATTTTGGTCAATTAAACGGTTTAGCTCCATTGGTTAATGCCTATGGAGTTTATTACAATAAAAATTTGTTTGACGTTAATAAGGTTGCTTATCCGACCGATAGAATGACCTGGGATGAGATGCTTCAACTAACTATGAGATTTACAGGAACTGATACGCTGGGTATGGAGGGACTTAGCCCTGCGAGTTTGTTACGGCACATAGCTAGAACTAAGGGATGGAAGATTGTTGATGAACAGCGTAATGAACTACTTTTTAATCAATCCGCATGGACTGAAGCAATTACAATGGTATTGAATACGTCCCGAAACAATAATGTTCAAAATAACAGTGATCTCTTTCTCCAAGGAAAGTCAGCAATGTATTTTGGAATGTTAGATATGGTTCCAAAGCTTCAGCAACAACAAGCTTTTACATGGGGAATAGTTACCACCCCAGTGGATGCAGAAGCAAGAAATCTTAATTCAGAAATATTTTTTAATGATATTTTTTGTATCCCAAATGATGCAGTTCAAAAAGAGGTAGCATGGGAAATTATTAAAGCTGTGATGAGTGAAGATGCTGTATCCTATCTGCAAAGAAATAGTAATACAGGCGCTGTATCAACATTAAAGCAACACATGAATCAGTACAATGGTGTTGATTTGACAACCTTATGGCAACAAGAACTAGATACAAGGCCTTATTTAAGTGATAAGCTGTCGACTACTTTTATTGACAGTTTTGATTCGATGCTTGACTCGGTAATAACATTAGCTCTTCAAACAAATATGTCTCCGAAAGAATGCTTAAATAAAATTGTGGAGCAAAGTAAAGTAATCTATCAAAATGAATTAATTGATTCTAAGCAGTGAACTGATATTAATTATCAAATGAAAGAAGGTTGTTTTGGTGGATGGATTAAAAACAGTGAATAGTGAAATTAGTCCTTGTTCGTTTTCAAGCTGGGATAAAAGAATAGTAAAATTGCCTGAAAAAGGAACGCAAGTTTTATTTTTTATATCATTGCATTGCTTGCATTGCATAGATTTCACCCCAAGTTTATCAGAGATAGAGCAGGAATTCCCTGATTTCAACTTCATTTTATTTTCAACTGGTGATGAAAGTGATAGTCAAGTGATGTCTGAATATTTTAATTGGAAATTCCCCATTGTGCATCTAAATAAAAGTGATATGGAACGATTCTTTAATATAACAATGTTGCCATACGTGATTGTTATTAAAGACAGCATTGTTAGGGTCTCAGGTGTTGCTTATAACAAATCTGATTATATGAAGCTTGCTAGTCGAATAGTTGAGTAGTTAAAAAAGGAAGGTATATATATTATTGGAATGCAATAATTAAACAAGCGTTGAAAAATTTAATGCATAATGTTTTCATAATTTCTTTAACTCTATAAAGGAGGTGAAAGAAATGGCATGTTCTTGCCCAGACTCGACCTATACGAAGACGCTTTCGGACCTAGGAACAGCATGTGTTAGGGGTGCATGTACTTCGGGAAGCAATACGTATACAAAAATCCTCAAAGCATACAAAACGATGACTTGCACGAAAGATGGCCACGCGACTACATCAGCATGTGAAGTTAACGCTGGATGCTGCGCGTAGTCTGCTCCTAAACTCTATAAGGAGGTGAAAGAAATGGCATGTTCTTGCCCAGACTCGACCTATACGAAGACGCTTTCGGATCTAGGAACAGCATGTGTTAGGGGTGCATGTACTTCGGGAAGCAATACGTATACAAAAATCCTTAAAGCATACAAAACGATGACTTGCACGAAAGATGGCCACGCGACTACATCAGCATGTGAAGTTAACGCTGGATGCTGCGCGTAGTCTGCTCCTAAACTCTATAAGGAGGTGAAAGAAATGGCATGTTCTTGCCCAGACTCGACCTATACGAAGACGCTTTCGGATCTAGGAACAGCATGTGTTAGGGGTGCATGTACTTCGGGAAGCAATACGTATACAAAAATCCTCAAAGCATACAAAACGATGACTTGCACGAAAGATGGCCACGCGACTACATCAGCATGTGAAGTTAACGCTGGATGCTGCGCGTAGTCTGCTCCTAAACTCTATAAGGAGGTGAAAGAAATGGCATGTTCTTGCCCAGACTCGACCTATACGAAGACGCTTTCGGATCTAGGAACAGCATGTGTTAGGGGTGCATGTACTTCGGGAAGCAATACGTATACAAAAATCCTCAAAGCATACAAAACGATGACTTGCACGAAAGATGGCCACGCGACTACATCAGCATGTGAAGTTAACGCTGGATGCTGCGCGTAATTTGTTTTAATTAATCAAGATATGGGGAAGAGTGCAACGCTCTTCTCCATATATTTTCCATTATACCCTACATTTTGCACTATACTTAGAATAAGCAGAATCGGCTCAAATGGTACCAAATTGATTTTTAAACGTTAGTAATGGGGTGTTGTTATGTTTGAAAGAGATATGGAACATAGAAAGTTCTTTAAATCTATACAAGTAGAGTATGAGGTGGGTATTTTTCTACCTAACGAAGTATTGTTATTACGTGAGGGTACTCCAACTGATTTATCCTGGCTTAAAGACACAATGAATGGAAGTATATTGTTTTTTCTTAGTCACTATTGTGAAGCATGTGACGCCGAAGTTGTATTAGAAGCGATTAAGAAATACCCTGAATTTTCATATATTATCTTTTTTGAAGGCCCTGTGAACCCTGTTTCGAATTATAAGCAACTCCTTGATGAGAGAAATGTTAAATTATATTCTTTTCACATTGATCAAATAGAAAATAGTTTGAAAGTTCAACTAATACCTTATCAATTAGTTCTTAATAAAGTTGGACAAGTTATTACTGCCGGAATTATTAACACACTCCCGATGATCGAAGATCTTATGCTGCCTTTACTAAGAGTTATGGAGAACAATAAATGAATAGAATTAATAAAGTGATCGGAATGATGGCCGATTCATTCATCAAAATCTACAGGATAAGTCCACTGACTGTTATTCTAATGGTGACTGTTACAATAGTAGGTGCGTTTTACTCTTACGTAAATATTTATTTCTCTAAAATCATACTTGATTCTATAGTGGAAATGAATGAGAGTGTGATTATATGGGGTCTATGTTTGTTTGTTGGGTTTCAATTATTAAAACTTATAATTGATTTTTTTTCCTCTTTGCAAATTGTCAAGATGAGTATTAACTTCTCAAAAAAAAGTGATGAGGAAATGATTGATCAGAACGCAAAAATGGAACTTCTAATTAAAGAGTTTCCTTCTTTTCAATCCGAATTCGCGTATTTAAAATTTGCGAATAATAAAATATATGAGAACTATCTGAATCTAATTGAATTTATAACGCAATTAATTGTTTTGATGTCACTCATTAAATACTTATCGGAAACATTTATTCTTTTTAGTATTTTAGCAATGGCAGTAGGCGTATTAAAAGGAATAATCAACTTAACAACTGTAAAAAAGAGGGTTAAGCTTAATGCAGAGATTGAATCCAGCCTAATGAAACCAATGTATTATTATAATTTATTAACCGGTGTTGATACTCAAAAGGAGATAACACTATACTCAACTACAAATTATTATAAACAAAAATGGAAAGAAGAGCTGGATAAAATTGATTTCAAAAAAGTATGCTTAGAAAAAATGGAAAAAATAACCTACGCAAGTAAGGAAATATTGACTATTGTAAATTCAGCGGTGGTCGTTGTACTACTAGTCTATTTAATAAAAAAACAACAAGCATCTGTCGGCGACTACATCGCAGTTACAATGGCCGTTACCATTATTATTAATGTTATTTCCAGCCTTATTGAAGGTTGCATTAAATGGTTTGAAAACTTACAGTATTCAGAAATGGCAAACGATATGAGAGCAATAATAGCTGAAAAAAGTGTTGTAAAAACTACTTATGATAAACTGCCTTTTAGTTTTCAAAATAGTATTAACTTATCGAATCTTAACTTTACGTATCCCAATAGCCAGAATGTTGCTCTATCAGAAATTAATCTTTCAATTAATAAGGGAGAGACGATAGCTGTTTTAGGAGAAAATGGATCAGGTAAAACAACGTTAGTGAAATTATTACTTGGATTGTATAAGGTTGAAGATAATTGTATCTTTTACGATAATGTTCCAATAAATAAATTTGATGTGAATAGCCTATATCAAAAAACAAGCGCAATTTTTCAAGATTACATTAAGTATCAAACAAATGTCCGAGAAAATGTTGCCGTCGGTGATATTTCACAAATTAAAGATGATGGAAAGCTTGAATCCATTTTAAAGAGAGTAGTATTCGATAAAGATTTGCCACATGGTTTGAATACAAAACTTGGATTCATCGATCAAGAATCGATTAATTTGTCGGGAGGTCAATGGCAGAGATTGGCGTTGGCGAGAGTATTTGTTAAAGATAATCCAGAGATTATTATATTTGATGAACCGACTTCTGCCATGGATCCCCTTGCTGAAATGCGGATACTTAATGATGTTTTAGAATATTGCAAAACGACCACAACGATAATGATATCGCATCGTGTTGGGATAGCACGAAAGGCCGATAAAATATGTGTGATGCAAAAAGGAAAGATAGTCGAATTCGGAACGCATGATGAATTAATGTTTAATAAACATATTTATTATGATATGTGGATGTCACAAAGAGAATGGTACAACGATACAAAAGTTGAAGTACTCGCTCCTTAAAAGGGAAATAAACAATGTGGAGGAAAACGATGCAGGTTCAATTAATAGCGTGCGATGAAATAAAGATAGAAGACAATCGTCATGTACTTGGGAAAGTAATAAATTCCGTTAGTGTTCCTGTTTTTCCGTATATCATTAAATTTTCATTCCTATTAAAAATAACAGAACTTCCATTAAAAAGAGATGTACTAACGGAATTCAAAATAATAAACGCCAAAGGAGAACTACTTAGCTCTCCAAGTGCTTTTGTACATCGCAATTATAGAGGTTTGAACCAAGTACCTGGTGTGGATCAAAATTTTGATTTCAAACTGCTAGTTGAGCGTGAAGAAAATATTTTTTTTGAATGCTATATTGATGGTGTGAAGAGAAGTTGGTATCCAATAAATATTAGTCTATATTAATTGAGGTGCTTGTGAATGGTTTTTTTGCTAGGGACCATAATCTCATTTATTTTCTTTTCTTCTTCTTATTCAAAAATAGTCAGCATGGAAAATTTTCATATGGAGCTGGCTTCATATGGGATACCTTTCAAATGGGTTCCAATTCTATCTCGGATTATTCTAATCTTTGAAGCGGGACTTTTTATTGTATTTTTATTAAATGATACCATGAATAAATGGAAGCAATTATTAGCAGCAATTTTTATTATTACGCTAACTATACTTACAATAGTGAAGAATGGTTTAAAGAACAGAGAATGTAGTTGCTTTGGGACAAATCATCCCCTAAGTCGGTTTCCAATACTTCGTAATGTAGTAATTTTGTTATTGTTGGTTATTGATTACTTTCTCCTTAAGGAGTCATATTCTAGCCATGAGTTTGTGCTATCCTTGCTAATTGTACTGAGCATCACTTTCATCTTAGAAAATATAAAATATAAGAATGAATTAGAAAAGGAAATGGAATCATGACTAATATTTTATTAGCGTTAATTGTGATTCTTGGAATAAGCTTGTTGAAGCATTTTGATTTTTTATCCAAAAAAACTTCTGAATTACATAAGCTATTTCAAAAAGTTAATAGTATTTTGCCAGACGTATCTTTTGATTCAATACTCTTGATTAACTCAAACGTTTCAAGTGATATCGAAGTACTGGTACCTGAATTATCACAAAATTGGGTCATATTATATAATGGACCAGAATGGTTATTTAATATCAAAAAACGAAAGTGGGGTAGAAGGTGCCTCTCATTCCAGAAAGTTATAGGAAGGAGAATTAATTTATATAAACGTCCAGTTATTATCATGAAAAAAAATAAAGGGTATTCGCTTGTTTTTGAGGTAGAGCAATTCATTAAATATACGACAAAACAAAGTTGATAAAACTGAATCGACCATAGCTGTGAAGAACAGTCTTTATAAAAGTCTCTTATTATGTTGGTATTTAAAATTCGACGAACAACAACAGAATAAAAAATGGCTTTGGTGGTGAGATAGTCCCGTCAAGTAACATTAAAAATAAGTTGATCTAAGTGGCGATCGTGTCCCGGTACGGGTGAGGTTGCCTGGATTTTTATGGAAGTGTTTTTTCGCGGCATGGAACGCGTCGGTGACGTGAGAACGAATGATATAGAACTTATGGAAAAAGACATTGTTCACGACATCAGATGAATCTGCCAAGCCAGAGCGTGCTGAAAGTCGGCTTCGTTGGCGAAAATGGTACGCTGGGCAGAAGTTGATCCAGTATTGAATAGATATTCATGGTTTACCTTCTACTTTGCGAACAGTTCGTCAATCTGGCTGCTGAACTTATGTGCGAGTACCGGATCAGTCAAATGCCCGATCGTGTTGATCTGAAGATTCCGGCAGGCTAACTTGGCCGGACTCCGACACTGTTTCCATTCCCCTAACAAGGGAGGTTTTTTAGAAACGGCATTCGTAATAACGTCGTTGGTTATGTTAAGTTAGGCAACGAATCCCAATCCATTGGGTATTTATATTTTAATCTCTTCGATTCTAGTTTATCTAATAAATCCGATGATGGGTAGGGGTGCATTATATGGACAACAGTTGTACTTTGGAGTCGATCAATAAAGTGGTCAACTTCCTCTCTGTCTTCAACACAATAGGAATGACCAATCATAAAATAACTAATATTATTAGAATTAGCTAAGTTGTTAAAAAGTTTGAACCCCGTCTCTGTCCATTTCAATTTACGTTGATAGTTTTTTTGTGATGGAGGAATCATATCAGCTTCTAATCGTGGTAAATACCGTTCCCACTTAGGGACAATTTTCACAAACTGTGTATCGTTTAATCTTGTATGAATTCCCCAAACATTACCTTGGAAGAAATTTGGGACGTCGAAATCAATTGATCCATGCGGTTTAATTATCGGGACGCTGCAAAAAGGTTCGTTTGAACCTGTTCTATAATATTTAATATTTGCATTCTTAAAGGCATTTTCTAAAATTAAATCGTAATTGAATGACACTGCAAATGTTATGTCTTGACGATTATTTTGAATCCACCTTGCCCACTTCCAACTAGACATATCATACTTTTCAGATTTAAGTTGAAATAGGGAATAGGATAATGCTAAAAATCGTCTTAGCTGACAGTCCTTTTCTATTTCTTTGGTATCACCGCTAATACTTTCGAGAAATATCTTAATGGCTTCAAAATCATTAGAATATTGATTGCGTAAAGGAAAAAGTTCATTCTTAATGAAATGAAGTTTATCAAGGTAATTATCATAATTAATTTCATTACTTTGATTGGGGTTTTGAAAGCAATGTAAAGGTCTTGAAGAATTGAGATCAGAATCCTTTATAAAATCTAAGGTAAAGCCGTTTCCAACCAACAAACTGATTTTCCCCATTTTATACTTTCCCTTCCATAATTCTAATAAGGACTATTTTAAAGCGAATGATGGAATTTTTCTATAGCAAGGCAATGGTACTTATAAAATTTTTAGAAATTAAAATGCTTTTTGTTGGTGCAAAAAGCAACCCTCTATTTTTCTAATCGCACTGAATTTATACAAAAACCGGAAGTCCAGTCGAGACCGCGTGGCTCGATTAATGCGAGCGAATGGGATCCGATCTAAAGCTGTGAAGAAATACAAAGCAACCACATTCTGATCAGGGTGTACAATACGCCAGCAAGAGTTACCAGAAGCTTCTCAAGAAGCATGGGTTCGTCTGCAGCATGAGCCGAAAAGGCGACTGTTTTGATATTCCCCGATGGACTCCTTTTTGAGCAAGCTCAAAATGGAATGGCTCAATGATTATTCGTTCAAGACGTGTGAGGCTGTATTTGAATATATCGTGTTATTCTAAAACCGCCGGAGAACGCATTCCTCCAACGATTATGTCTCTCCATTCAAGGTCGGGGATGAGGTGTAAGCATTAGTCTAAAGGGTGACACTTAGGCTTTCTGTGTGTCCATTTTTTCGAGGCAAGGTCAGACCATCCATCCACGGTAACAAAAATATGGAACTTCGTAACGGATTAGACTGTGTAAATTGGTGTTAACTTGGGGATAATTTTTTTCCCAACCACCCTAAAAGACCCAATTAAAACGGAATGCGCTCGAGAAAAACCCAGTGAAATCAAGGATTTAACCGAATATAACAGATTCAATCTGATCTACGGCGGAACCCGCATACGGTGCATGTGGAGTGCGTTGCTCTGTTGATCAGATATTAGACTGGTGCGAAGATCCTTGATATATAAGGTTTCTCGGGGTTTAACAGTGAGATTATTCTTAATGAAAAGCCAGCAGTTTCAACCTTGATGTAATTTTGATGTAAAAGTACTCCGGACGGGAGCCAAAGCAACCGTAACAGTCATTATATTAAAAAGACACTGCTCGCTTATTGAGTCAGTGTCTTTGGTCGTTACTGGGTTTGCTTTGAAACAAATGTTCAAACTTAAGAGCAGCTTCCTGATCGGCTGTACGAAGTCGGTGGCCGTATATATTCATGGTCGTCGCTATGTTGCCATGTCCTAAGCGGCTTGAGATTACTTTCGCATGAACTCCATGGTTAATTAACAAGGTAGCGCATGTGTGCCTTAGGCCGTGAAACCGCATATACGGAAGCTCATGTTTGAATATGAAATTTCGGAACCATTGGTATGGTGACTCTTGATGGAAGGGTCTACCGTCTGGATTCGCAAATACGAAAAAGTGATTATCATCTCCTTGCCAGAGTCTGTAAAATAGATTGTGTAAACTCCTAAACCTATTACAATGGAAGTAGAAGAAAGGTTGGGGAGAACACATGGGATTATGGACAAAGCAGCAACTCCGGCAGTTCATTAAGGAGAATAAATTGGTCTCGGCGCAGGATGCACAGAATGCGTTGAAAGAGCTGTTTGCCGAAACGCTGCAGGAGATGCTGGAAGCCGAGATGGATGAACATCTGGGCTATGAGAAGCACGACATGCAGAACAAGCAGACGACCAACAGTCGTAATGGCAAGAGTAAGAAAACCATCGTAAGCGAGTACGGTGATCAGGAGATCGCCGTTCCCCGTGACCGGCAAGGGGAATTTGAACCCCTGGTGGTGAAGAAGCACCAGTCTAATGTGACCGGCATTGAAGATCAGATTATTGCCCTTTATGCCAAAGGTGTCAGCACGCGTGAGATTCAGGATCATCTGCAAAATCTGTATGGGATTGAGGTCTCTCCCACCTTTATTTCTAACGTGACCAACAAGATCATCCCCTTGATTAAGGAATGGCAGAACCGGCCGCTCCAAGGCGTGTACGCGGTTGTCTTCCTGGATGCCATACACTTCAAGGTGAAACAAGATGGTGCCATTGTCAATAAAGCGGCCTACATGGTAATCGGCATCGACCTAGATGGCAACAAGGATGTACTGGGCATGTGGATTGGTGAGAATGAATCCGCCAAGTTCTGGCTCAGCGTTCTAAACGACCTGAGGAACCGGGGGGTGCAGGATATCCTCATCATCTGTGTCGACAATCTGACCGGTTTTAGCCAAGCCATTCAGGCTTGTTACGCGAAAACGGATATTCAGAAAGTGTATCATCCACCAGATCCGGAACTCCACCCGTTACGTCTCTTACAAGGATCTGAAGAAGGTAACAGCTGACCTGAAGCCGATTTACAAAGCAGCGACGGAAGAAATGGCAATAGTCGAACTTGATTCTTCGAGGAAACCTGGGGGAATAAGTACCCGCTCATCATTCGCTTTTGGCGCAATAACTGGGAGGAGCGGGCTACCTTCTTCAAGTACCCACCCGAAATACGCAAGCTCATTTATACCACCAACATCATCGAGAGTTACCATCGCCAGCTATGCAAAGTGACGAAGGGAAAAAGCATTTTTCCGACGGATGAATCCTTGTTGAAAATGCTTTATCTGGCCACCATGGATGTTACGCGTAAATGGACAGGCCGTGTTCAAAACTGGGGTCAAATGCTGCTGCAGCTCTCCGTTTTCTATCCGGATCGCATCGGACAGCACTTGCGATAGATTTTCCCCCTCGGGGGAAAGCACGAAAAGAGTTTACACAAAAGATTTGACAGACCCTTCCATTGCGGCTGTTAAGCCGGAACAGTTGGAATCTTTAAAACGAATTTATCCTGGAGATAGAAAAGAACGTCCGATTTCTTGTCGGACTTTCTTCTTTAATAAAAATAAAGTATCCCTAAGCTAATGCAGCTACAATATTGAATAAGTTAATTTCAGGACGATAAATGCTGGACCTTTTCTTACCCGACTGAGATGATCTGGTATCGTCAATGTGAATCCAAACGTCTCAAGGAAATCCGTTGATGATAAATAAAGGGGCGTTATAAGATGCTGAAACTGCCAAAGATGATTCAGCAGCAAATGTCCGTACGATTATTGGCAGGATCGAGGTTCGATAAGACGGAATCAAGTGGATGCGGATAAGGTCATCGTGTAAGGCTATAGGACTAAATTCAGTCTTTTTGCTTGTTGAAATTGGGAATATTTTCTGGATCTTGCAGCGGGAATAGGCTATCATAATTAAAGAGGCTATGAGGAGATAGTTTTGATATAGAGGGCTTACATAACGAAAAATATATTCTCATTAGCGAGGGAGTACATAATGAATAAGATATTTCTATCTCATAGTAGTGTGGACAAGAATTATGTTAGACCAATAGCAAAGTATTTTGGTAATGACAGATGTGTTTTTGATGAGGTTGCATTTGAATCGGGGATGCAAACTATAGAGGAAATATTTAGTAGTATAGACAAGTCTGATCTTTTTGTTTACTTTATCTCTGAATCTGCGTTGAACTCCGAGTGGGTAAAAAAAGAAATTAATCAAGCACAAGAAAAGCTTCATGATGATAAACATAAACTTTCTCAAATATATCCGATAATTATTGATGATAGTATACAACATAGTGATTCTAGGATTCCTAGTTTTTTGAGAACAGGTATGTCTGCATATAATCTTCGTCATATAAAGAATTACAAAATTGCATGCAAAAAGATCGAATCACAACTTACATTATTAACAATGAGACAAAATGAAGTTTTTTCTCAAAAATATGATTTTTTTTATGGGAGAGATTTAGAGAAGAAGGCATTTAAAGATTGTTTTGAAGAACGTACTATCGAAGGGAAAATAAAACACATCAAGTGTTTGGTTGTTTCAGGAATTGATGGAATAGGCAGGAAGTCTTATGTGCGTGGTACTTTAAAAGATAGTGGTTTAATGGACAAGCATTATTTTCCTTCTACCATATCTCTTGAAAAGTCAGAAGGAATAGAAGATTTAATAATTAAAGTATCAGATTTAGGGTTTGGAGCATATTCCATATCTGATCTCCAGACACTCAATGCTCTCGAAGATAAAATTAAAATTCTTGTTGACCTATTAATGACTGTACAGCAATATTTGGAACATATAATTGTTGAAGATCATTTTTGTTTAATTGATGAAACTGGTTCTCTTAAATATTGGTTTGAAAAAGCACTAGAGCAAATTAACAATCAAATAACGATATCAGTCATATCGAATATTAGCTTGGATGCTTTCCACTATAGGCGTCATCCATATATTTTCCAGTATAGTCTTGAAGAACTTGGAACATCTGATAGTATTGGCTTTTTAAGAACATATTCTAAATTAAATGATGTTCCATTTGGAGAAAATGATTTGGATGCTGTGGCTTCTGTACTGACAGGCTATCCACCTCAAGTTGTCTATTGTGTAGATTTGGCTAAAGAAAAAAGTATAAAGTCCGTTACAAATAATCAGTACATGATAAGTGAAATGCCTAACATAAGCTCTGGGAAAATGATTGAATTAGTAATTGAACCTAAACAAAGAGAAAAGTACTTTGGATTTTTAGCATTTCTGGCTAAGTTTGGTTCAACTCCAATTGGTCTCGTAAACCAAGTATTAAAAGAAAACAATGACTATAAGTTTATTCTTGCAAAGTTGAAAAAATTTACTATATGTAACCATACAGGAGCAACTGGTGAATATATAAAGCTAAGTGCTGTGATTCGTGATTATGTTCAAAGAATGAATTACGAACTGACAGATGATATAAAGACAATATTAAGTGAAAGAATAGTCCAATTCCATAAGGAGATGCAAGATCCAGAGTACGTCGATTTTCTAGATTTTTCAGAGTTGACGTACCTTATAAAAGAGAATTTAAAACAAGGAAAAACTATTCCGGACAGGTTTTTATACTCGACGTTGTACGTACAAACTGTTCTAGATTTATATAATGAACGGCAATATAATAAAGTTATAGAATTTGTGGAATCTCTAAAATCGCGTTCAGGCTTTACGTATCTACAAGAGGAAATACAGAAGAATATTCAGTTTTACTACTGCAGTGCCCTAGCAAGGAAAAAATCAATGAAATTTGATGCAGAAGTTGATTTCTTTCGTGCAGATAAAGAATATGATAGGTATAATTTTCTTAAAGGCTTCAATGCCAGATTGAACGGACATTATGTTAGAGCAGAAAGATATTTAACCAATGTATTAAGAAGGAACTTTAAGCATCATAATGCAAGACGTGAATTAGTAATTGTGTACACAAGCACCCAAAACTATGATTCAGCGTTGGAGTTAGCCAAGATAAACTATCATCGTTCACCAGAAAATACATACCATGTACAAGCATATTTTGACTGTATGATTAGACAACCAAAATCAAAGTTGGACAATAAGGCTATTGAAGATATGTTAACTACTGCTAGAGCGATACAAAGAAACAAACCAACTGAGATCTATTATCAACTTGAAGCTAAGGTCGCAGCTTTTTTGGAAAATGACAAAGATAAATCAATAAATTTTTTAAGTGAGGGATTACAGCAATTTACTAAGTCGTTTTATCTGAGCAGAGATAAGTTCGATATTTGTAAACATTTTGGTGACGTTAAGGGAATGGAAGAATCTTTTTCTTTATTAAAACATTTTGTACAGAATGGTTACGATGACCAGAAGATAACTGTTTTCTTTAGAGAATGTTATCTTGCTGCATATAGGGGGAATGCGTACTCTGTATTAAAATTGAAAATTGAAAGTAATCAAGATCTACCGGATGCATCAAAATTAATATTGTTGTCAAATATTGAGAAAATTTATACTGTAAGTAGATAACAGTTAGCTACTTACGAAAAATAATAATAAAGTGCTGTGAAAATGACCATCCATGGGAAAGCGCATCGATCGCAACAATATGGTGCTACAAGATGTCAAGACAGCTTTTTTATATTTTCAAGGTGTAATAATGCACAAGTTGTCATTTTTTCATCCTTCTACATCTCTCAAGTAACAAGCTCAACTGGAAATATTATTGATACAACTCCCGTATTGGGTGAAGGACACAGCCCGAGCGAAGGCGCGGGAGTCCGTTTTATTCACTTTTGGTGTATCTGCACACGCGGATAACAGCACGCGTGTGGATTCGTAACAGGACGAAGACGGAAAAGGTAAACTCTTTTCGTGCTTCCCCCGAGGGGGAAATTTTATTGCAGATGCTGTCCGATGCGGTCCGGATAGAAAACGGAGAGCTGCAGCAGCATTTGACCCCAGTTTTGAACACGGCCTATCCATTTACGTATGACATCCATGGTGGCCAAGCAAAGTATTTTCAACAAGGATTCATCCGTCGGAAATATACTTTTTCCCTTCGTCACTTTGCGAAGCTGGCGGTGGTAACGCTCGATGATGTTGGTGGTGTAAATGAGCTTACGGATTTCGGGTGGGTACTTGAAGAAGGTAGCCAGCTCATCCCAGCTATTGCGCCAAGAGCGAATGATGAGCGGGTACTTATTCCCCCAGGTTTCCTCGAAGAATCAAGTTCGACTATTGCCATTTCTTCCGTCGCTGCTTTGTAAATCGGCTTCAGGTCAGCTGTTACCTTTTTCAGATCCTTGTAAGAGACGTAACGGGTGGAGTTCCGGATCTGGTGGATGATACACTTTCTGAATATCCGTTTTCGCGTAACAAGCCTGAATGGCTTGGCTAAAACCGGTCAGATTGTCGACACAGATGATGAGGATATCCTGCACCCCCCGGTTCCTCAGGTCGTTTAGAACGCTGAGCCAGAACTTGGCGGATTCATTCTCACCAATCCACATGCCCAGTACATCCTTGTTGCCATCCAGGTCGATGCCGATTACCATGTAGGCGGCTTTATTGACAATGGCACCATCTTGCTTCACCTTGAAGTGTATGGCATCCAGGAAGACAACCGCTTACACGCCTTGGAGCGGCCGGGTCTGCCATTCCTTAATCAAGGGGATGATCTTGTTGGTCACGTTAGAAATAAAGGTGGGAGAGACCTCAATCCCATACAGATTTTGCAGATGATCCTGAATCTCACGGTGCTGACACCTTTGGCATAAAGGGCAATAACGAGAGGTATGACGGAAAGCCGAAGGGTAGCCGTTGCAGCAGATGGATCGCACATTAGGCGGCGAAAGAACCAGTTCTATTTCTGGCTGTGCATGCAGCGGTATTTTACAATCCACCGCCATTCCCACCATCCACACTCCAAATACTTGAACGATTCGTCGGCGATGGATTAGATTAGGGGTTGCCCCTAACCTACTCCTTTTGTATGCTCGTTTCATTGAACTATTTCCATTTTTTTATTGTATTAATTGTCAAGAAATAGGTACTTAAAAAGTCCAGTTTCTTTTTCACGTTCAATTCTTTTTCGATCCGCTTACTTTTCGTCCACTGTCCGAAAATTTGTACTAATCGACCAGTTGAATATTTAAGTTCATCAAATGCTATTTTTAACTGTTCATTTTCTGAAGAGGTAAGCTCTTTGTTAAGTGTCATCCTTGTGAAATCTTTAATTAGTTTTTGAGTAACATTATCAATAGTCTCTTCCATTGATTTGACTATGTTATTAGCCAAGTTCCTTAAAAGTTTTTTTTGCTCAATCGAGAGGTTAATTTTTTCTAATTCCTTAAACAATGAATTAATTGATGATAAATGATTATTCCAGCATCCCGAGCCAAGATCGTAGAAAAATTGTTCAGCATAATCCCAAAAATTATCTCCAAGTGCTTCCCGTTTTCTTTTTATTTCTTGGTAACCAGGAATAACGTTTTTTTTCTCAGATTCAATATCTTCTTTATTAGTAATGTTAATGTTATTAGTTGGTCCTCCACATATCTTTATAAATTTATTTATTTTGTCTAAGTTGGGTTTGGAAAAATTTTTCCTCCGATCAATTTGACCAATATTAATATATTTTATTAAGAATTCCACTACTTCAGATAAGACTTCGACAAGCTCCAATTTCTCTTCAGCTGTAAATAATCGTACTCTGGCAGTTACATCATCGTTATAAATAATCAATTGATTCTCCTTAGAAATGTCACACACCAGGTACTTAATTAATAGCCCTAAGTGCAACGCACTTCCATCCTTAATAATTTTTCTGATCACATATCTTTTATATGGATATAAAGATTTCGGAGAGACCAAATAATCAAATTCTTTATTAGATAAGTTCTCTATCCATTGAGCAAAGTCATCACTTGATGATAGAGCTAGTGAATTTATAACTGTTTGTATTCTCCTGTCATCAGAAGATTTCAGGTTATCTATCAGTGGATAGACGTTTGTGGGTAATGGTGCAAAATAGTCACCAGTTTCGTCACGCTCTTCGTAGTGAAATTGTAAATGTTCTGTATGGTGTGTGTTTTCACTTTTTTCCTCTTTAACATTGTAAACCAAGTTTCCGATCGCTGGAACTGGTATGATATCTTCCTCATCAATCAACTCATCGTTTCGGTAAATCCCATTTACATGTTTTATTGATTTTATCTGGTTTTCTAGCTTTTCCAAAGATTCGAGCGTTACTGGAGATGCTTTTGCCCATAATGTATTAAAAAAACTATTTGTAGCTTGAAATAATTGATCTTCATTTTCAAAATAAATACCTAATTCAACATTTGTGGAAAATCCAGAGGCAGTTAGGTTAGAGCTGGTGATAATTCCCTTGGTTTCATCAACAAGATATAATTTCGCATGAAGATTTGGGATTGATCTTATCTCAGCACCCAAAACAAGAAGATGCTTTAAAGCTTTGCCTTCTAAAGCGTATGAGCTTAAGTTGGAAGCTGTAACCCTTGTAATGATCTTCGGGGCTATTTCTGATTGCAATATGAATTGTATACCTTTGAATGTTATATACGGAGAAGTTACCTTTAAAGAAAAGATGGCGGAATTAGCGAACTTAGCCAATTCATTACCATATGGTACTTGTTGAATTCTTATAGTCATACAAACCACCCAAAAGTTTTTTTTTAATATTAATAGTTTATCATATACCGTATAGACTAAGAATGAATGATAACTGCTTTTTTGGACAAATCGCATGCGTTGCCGATTGTAGACTACACAATACTTTCGAAGGTGATATATTGGTGTTAAACTGGTGATAAAGAGTAACATAAACCATCCTTAAAGATCCAATCAGAACGAAAGCGAAAACCAAAAACCCAGTAAAATCAAGGCTTAAGCGGGCTATAACAGATTCTATCAGAATCAGGGATGAAACCGCATACAGTGCATGTGGAGTGTTCAGTGTTACTAAAATGGAAGGGTGCAGAATAATACAGCGCCCGTCTCGCTCCTGTGTTTGTGAATTAATAATTAGTCGATACCTGGAGGGAATAGAGAAAAATGTCGAATCCTAAACCCGCACGAGCCGGTTGGCGAGGTCGTATGTATACGACAAATCATGGCGCTTTTCGTTGATGTCCGCCAATGCATAGCCCCTTCGCAATCGATTTTCTTCAGCACTCGGTTACTCCTGACGCAAATACCGCTTATCCTTAAGAAACAGCTTCCAGAACAAATAAAAGGCAGGGCCGAGGATAAGTAATCCTGCCGTATAAGCAACAACAAGAGCCCGGAATGTGCTGGAGTTCGTGAAGCCCTGTTCCACCGTCAGGTACGGATAAATAATATAGGGATGGTGGGCGAATCCATACCCGATGCTGGCGAACACGTACTGAATGATGATCGCAGTGAACGCGACTCTTGGAATTCCGGGGAAGCTTCTGCTCGGGAACCAGACTAAAGCATTATACCCCACCGTAAACGATACAATCGACAGCATAAACCAGATAGCGTTCTGCTCGATGCCTTCCACGATCCAGCGGGCATCGGGCGCCATCGTGTAGATGGTAACGATCGCGAAGAACAGCGTGAACGGCCCCAGCCACAGTGCGGCTCTGCGATACAGCATGTAGGCATTGTCATCGCTGGATTCATGGGAATAATCGGACAGAAACAAGGCGGCCAAGAATAACTCGGATGATAAACCAAAGCCCAGATGAGACCAAAGCGTCGGTGAAGCAAGCAGTTTGCCGAAATACAAAGTCGGCACCCCCAAGACGATGTCAATGAAGCCCCCGAGTGAGATCGGCAGCACGCTGATCAGCAGTCCCGGAATAAGCAGTCCCGTAATACCGGATACCAAGGTGAGCTGCTTTCCGTAGAATTTCGAGGAATACGCGTAGACCATAAAGCTGCTGCGAATGAGCAGCAGGAACAGGGCAAGACTGATCGGAAGAATCAGCGCGGTTCCCAGCATGGCTACGGCGGTTGGAAAAAAACCGACAAGCGCAACGACAACCATGACAAGGAATGTATTGGTTACTTCCCAGGTGGGCGACAGAAACCTGCTGGCTAATGCACCTGCATTGGTAGTGCTGTGCCTGCCGAAAATCATGCCCCAGAAGCCTGCGCCGAAATCAACGGAACCGAGAATGGAATACACGAACAGCAGCAGCCAGACGAACAGGATGGCAATCGTCGATTCAGCCATTTGTTTGCACCTCGTTGTTCTCTCTGCTGGTCGCATGTGCAATCAAGTCCTTAGTCACGGGATGACGCTTAAAGTAGTGCCTGAGAACGATGGCCGTTACAAACAGCAATACGATATAGATACCCAGGAACAGGCCAAAAAGCAGACCCAGGTTGCCTGTTTTGGTTGCGGCGTCCACCGTTAGCTGCATGTGATAAATGGTCCACGGCTGCCGCCCCGAGCAGCTGAAGATCCAGCCCGTTTCAATGCCGATCAAAGACAGTGCGCCCGAGCTGACGAGCAGCCGAAGAAACCATTTGGGCAGCGTTCTCTTCATAACAAACTTCCAAATCAGGGCACCGAAGGAAAGTCCGATCAGAAGCATGCCGATGACCACCATAATATTGAATAATGTATGAATGTAAAGCGGAGGCCAGAGTTCACGCGGATATTCGTTCAGCCCCTTCACGACAGTATCGAAGCTGTTGCCTGCCAGAAAGCTCAGCGCCCCCGGAATTTCGAGACCGCCCTCGACCTCTCCGCTTGCCGGATTCGGCACTCCGAATACGGCAAGCGGCGCGTGGCTTGTCGTCTCGAATAAACCTTCCGCGGCAGCGAGCTTCTCCGGCTGATAATGATGGAGCATTTGGGCTGTGGCATGACCGTTTAGCGCGGTGAACAGCGAGAACGCTCCGCCGACAATAAGTCCGAGCAGAAGGCTGCGGGAGTGAAACTCGCGCTCTTCGGCTGATCTTTTGCCGCTCAGCAGCTTGTATGAGGCTAAGGAAACGATGATGAAGGCACCCGTCATGTAAGCGGACGAGAGGACGTGAGTCGTTGTCGTTGCCAGACTTGGACTGAAGATCGCCGCGATCGGATCGACATTCGTTACTTTGCCGTCTACCAAATCAAAGCCTCTGGGCGTATTCATCCAGGCATGGGCATCCGTAATCAAGACTGCGGACATGCTTGCGCCGAACGCGACGAAGATAACACTAATTACGCGCAGAGCCGGCGGAAGACGATCCGCTGCATAGACGTAGATCGACATAAACAGGGCTTCCAGAAGAAATGCCCAGATCTCAATCTGAAACGGAACGGCTATAACCTGACCGACAATTTCCATAAAGCCGGGGAATAGCAGCGACAGCATAACACCGACGATGGTCCCGGAAGGAATCGCAACTCCGAGAATGATCGCAAAGCCTTTGGTCCACCGTTTTGCCAGTATTGCGTAATGGTTATTTTTTGTTGCCTGAAACATGATTTCGGCTAAGACGATCATGAATGGAATGCCGACACCAAGCGTTGCAAAAATGATATGAAAAGCCATCGATGACCCGAACAGGGACCTCGCCAGAACTACATTATCCATGGAAATGCCTTCCTCCCGCTGAACCAAAGTACAGTTGTTATTGATTTCCAGTTGTTAATATAGCCAGAAGGAAGGGGCTTTATGTACCAGACAGACAAGTCGGTTGGGGCGAAAGGTCAAGGTTGTGGCCAAAGACTGTGTGTTTATTAACAAAAACCCTGATTAACCAATTCTGGTGTAATCAGGGTTAGATATTTGTTATGAAGTATAAGGAGTAGAATGCCTTTAATGCGAACCCAAATCGTCTAGCAGTAGACTAACATTTGAGAACTTCGCATAGTTCAACTGCTCGATATCATTGGCAACATCATTGCTGTCTACGGCAAAACCAACATACACCGAACCCTCCATCGCTACGGTTTTCTCACCGATCGGTGTCCATTCATTACCGTTAATGGAGCCATAAGCATAAAAGGTATCGCCCTTGCGGACAAGCTTGAGCCAGTAGCCCTGTTCGACACCGCCAATCTTGAATGGAATGTCTGCTACAAGCGGTATGCCTGCCTTGGCGGCATTAGAAACGTTGTCCAGCGTTTCGGTCATTTCATTAAAGTCTCCACCCTTGGTTTCCCTACCTGCCAGATAGGTTGACCAGCTGGTAGCTTTGGAGATCTTCACCCAGGAAAGTCCCAGGGCAGCGGTTGCGCTGTCATCTATCAGGTCATCGCGAACCATCAGGCCTGTGAATGCATGGTTGTCAACGGATCCGATTTCCTCCAGCTTGGCAGTGATCTCCATGTCTCCAGTCACTTCCTTATAGACGAAATGGAAATCATCCTTGGAAGCGTCCGATTCTTCTGATTGTTCCGTGCTGCCTTCGCTCATGCCTAGCTTTCCGTTTCCTTTGACGGTGATCACGTTGTCTGTCAGGCTTGCAGAACCTTGGATGTCTGGAGTGCCGATGTCAGCCGATGACCAGCCTCCGGAAGCTAATGTACTGCTGTCTGTGTTGATATGAATATTGGCGGCAGTGGTTTGTGTCTGATTTCCTTCTGAATCGGTAATTCTTGCGGAAATATAGTAAGAAGCATCCTGAAGCCCCTTGATCGTGTATTCATACTTGGTACCATCAAATACTGCGTCACCCAGATACTCGGAACCATTGTATACCGCCACCTTTTCAATACGGTGTCCGAATTCGGAGGAAGCTTTAATTTTCACGGGTATCGCTTCGCCTAATGCAAACTGTGCATTGTTCTCCGGTGTCATCAGTTTTACATCAGGATTTTCAGCTGCATGTCCCATATCTACAAGACCGTTAATATAAAGCTCAAGCCAGGTATAGCCGCTGTCTGTAATGGTTTTATAGGCATCCTCGGTGCCCCAGATCCCTTGTTCCTTCTCCCATGCGTCGGCAATACCGTTGTGATTCGTATCGAAATCAGCGCCGCGCTGTTCTTCAATGACACCAAAGTCCGAGATGTATCCGCCAACTTCATGTTCGGTATTGATATATCTTCCAAGTCCCTTTTTCACTTCTGCTACCACTCTTGCATCAATGGCATCACGACGCGGATAGGTTGCGCCTGCCTGCTGTAAAATGGTTTTCAGCAATTGGTCATTAGCATCCTCTACACCGTTCAGAACATAATCGTCAAACGCCGGATTGGTAATCCCGTTATTGATTCCTGTGCTGTCTGCGGATAGATACGGTTCTGCTGCGATAGTTGTTTTATTAATTCCGCTAATGTCGCCGGAAAACTTGACGTGCTCTGACGATCCATCGAGCAGGCCTGTATTCTCACCGTTAATTCTATTCCCGGAGATGTAGAAACCGCCAAGCCTACCACGTTCCCCTGCATCGATAACCCGATTGGCAACATTGTCTCTTGTTCCCGGTCCCGCTATCAGAATATTGTTCATATAATTGGTAAAAGTATAGCCGCCGCCATAAACCCCATTAAAGCCCCAGTTATAGATTACATTGTTGGAGAATTGAACCACGGCTACACGGTCTGCATTAGCAGCACCGGCATAACCGCCGCCGAGTCTTGGATTACGTGAGGTATGGTTCAGATAAATATTGTGATGGTAGGTGGTCTTGTCTCCGCCTGCAATACCGCCGTAGCCATGTCTGCCCTTCGAATGCCCCGAGAGCGTCAAGCTTTCTGAAATAATAGACCACTGAATGGTACCGTTCTCGCCCCTGTATGTGGAAAGGGTCTCATCCGTGTTCCAGCTGAAGGAACAATGATCAAGGATGAATTGTTTGTTGTCTCTTCCCCACAAGGCATCCATGGAATCACTGCCGTTAAATACATTCGTTGCACCTGGACGGAAGGAGATATACCGGATAATGATGTTCTCGGAATTACTGATATTGGTTTCCCATCCTGCGATAGTAATGCCGTTACCCGGCGCGGTTTGCCCGGCGATGGTCAGGTTCTTGATGTTCTTGAATCTTAAGGAACTCTCTAGTTCAATCGTTCCTGATACGTTAAAAACAATCGTACGACCCTCTGCCGGGGTAGATAGAATTCCGTGACGAAGGGACCCTTGGACAGGCACTTCATTATCTCTATAATCCTCAAGGGTGGTTACGATATATACGTCACCGCCGCGGCCGCCACTGGTATAGGCGCCACCACCTTCCGCACCGGGAAAAGCGGCGATGGGCGCGCTGGTGGAACCGCTTTCAATTGATTGCGCTAAACCCGTGCCACCAGGCAGTACCCCTAGTGAAATTGCAATCGCAATACTTAAGATGACGGCCATGACTCTTCTGAATCTCTTATCCTTACTTTTCATCTGGTTTCTGTATAACATGGATGCGGCTTCCGTGATTCATCTGCAGCCCTGTTATACATCCTCCCTTCCCTATTGAAAAATGTAGTAAGCCTCATGCTGCTTACTTTCCATCATTTTATACCTTGCAGATAATTCGCACCTGCCAAAAAAAATTTTTTTTGCGCCAATTCTTGTACTTGTGCCAATGTACTGTAGTATAGAATTAAGGTTTTATTCTAGAAGAGATGAGAAGCACTTCACTGCTTGTAGGGAAGTCAGATTACCTCTATGGGGGCTCAGAAGTGAAAATCCAATATCAGCATCGTCATCAATCGTTTCACACTTTCATATCCACCAATAATACCTATCCCCTTCATCTGCATAAACACGTTGAAATCACAATAGTCCTATCCGGCAAGATCCATATTACCATCGATCAGCAGGAATATATTCTGTCTGAAGGAGACATGGTAGTTATTTTTCCCAACCAACCCCACAGCTACAAAACAACAGAGAGCAGTCGGATCCAGCTCGTTTTTTTCGATGCTGCATTCCCAGGGGATTTCACAGGGGATTTAACGAGGCATATTCCAAACAACCCGATGATTCCCAAGGAACACTTGATTGATAACGTCTCGAACATGCTGAAAGCATTGCATGAACAATATAAGGGAAATTGCGATAACCGTTTGCTGAGGGCGTACACCTCTGTGGTATTAGGACATGTGCTTCCATTATTATCTCTGAAGAAAATAGAATACACCCAGGATCTGGACAGTATTCAAAGGATCCTTGCCTATGTGGACCTTCACTTCCTGGAGCCTGTAACCCTGGATATGCTTGCAAGAGAAGTGGGGGTCAGCAAATTTCTTATCTCACGAATCTTCTCTGAGCAGCTCCATACATCATTTCGGGATTATGTGAACGGCCGGCGCCTAGCCCTTGCCCAGGTGCTGCTGCTATCTACCTCGAACCCGGTAACAGAGATTGCGTTCGACTCAGGATTTAACAGTCTGCGTTCGTTTTATCGCGCCTTTAAGAAGGAATATGGGATTACACCCAATGAATTCCGGAGCAACGCCCAGGAGGTGGTATAAGTTCTGGTACATAGCAAAGGGGAGATGTTCAGTGAAGGCACATCGGCTTCTTAAGGAGTGATTGCTGACACCTGTCCAAAGCTACGAACATTAATGAGTCTCGCAAGGAAAGGGCAGCGCCAACTTTATGGCTGCTGCCCTTTACACTGGCAACAACTAGCCAGTTTCGGCATCCACCAATGAAGCTATGCTCTAGAGACTTCGGCGCGCAATCGTACGGAAAGAGCCGAAACCCATCCGAACGCCACCAATCCGGCGCACCCCATTATAACGCCGATCCAACTATTTATGACCATGCCCGCTGCGATAAGCAAAGGAGAAAGGATGCCCGTCGCTATGCAATAGGTCTTCCAGCTGCGATCGCCTACCGCGGCAAACCGACGGGCAAAAACAAAACAAGCCGCAACCAGGCAGATGAATGCCGTAAAGAAAGCCAAAGAATGGATGGCCGCAGAGCTGCTCATCGATGTCGGCATGCCCTCGGGGGCGCCGGGAGGAAAGCTGAGGCCAGGATCCGGACGGAAAAGCCCGGCCACTGTCATGCCGATCCCGTAAATCCCGATGAGCAATGGTCCCCACGCGCCTCCCTTGCCGCCGTGCAGCAAACTGCGAATTGCTATGGCCGCCAACACCGCGAGACAGCCGGTAACGATAAAATTGGCACTCTGAATCCAACCCAAATCGCCGAGCGTTAAGGTGCTGATGGCATGATGCCTGATATTGAATCCCGTACGCGTGAATGCTTGGACGATGGCTATTGCGAAAAACAACGGTGTTGATACCGCCCCACCAATCAGCAGCAGTTTATTCAAATTTAGATTGCTCTTTTGGACAATAGCATTTTGCATAGAGATCTTCCTCTCATCATTATTTCCCCATAAAAAATGTCGCTAGCTCCGATGAAATAATCTTCGCATCAAGCTTCTTCGTGTGGCCGAGTCCCTTCTTGCTTTTCAGTTCCGCAAGGGGGAGCACCTTGGCCAGCGCCTGAGAGGCGCGACGCATCGAAACCGGGCTCTCCTTGCCCTCGAGCACCAGTGTCGGCATTTGGACCGTGCTCCACTTATCTGCGGGCAGCGGCTTTGCGGCTGTATATCCTTCAAGCAAAGCCGCGTCATAAGGAATCGTGTGCGCCACTGCCATCAGGTTAGACCATACACCCGGCATCAAACGCATGATCCCGACAACGAAAGAAGGTGCGCCCATCCCTTTGGTCATGAAATATTTGATGGCTTCGGCACGGCGGTCGTCCGCAATCAACTCCGTCACTTGCTTGATCAAATCTTTTGGCGGCTGGCGGTCCGCCGCATCCACGATGAACGGAGGCTCATGCAGCGCCAACTTTGTGATGTTGGACCCACTCGCCGCTGCCTGCAAGGCAAGAACGGCGCCGGACGACAGCCCCCATACATAAGCTGAGCCGCCTGCCTCATTGATCAAGGCCTGAAGATCCTCGGTCTCTCGCTCGATGGCATAGGGCTGCGTGTCTCCGCTTTCCCCGCGGCCGCGGCGGTCATAATTGTAGACCGTGAAGCGCTCTGATAACAGGGAGGCGAGCTTCACCAGTCCCGGGAATTTCCGGTAGCTGAACACTCCTCCAACTAAGATAAGCGCTGGGCCTTGACCGGCTTTGTCATAGGCAATCTTGGTGCCGTCTTTCGATGTTACCGTGTACATGTGAATGCTCCTTTGTAGTTATTTATCCGAGTCTCTATTAAAGCGACGAACCACCGACGGGAGAATCGACACATCGGAACAAAATTATAGAAAATAATTGGAGGGGGCCAGAAATAAGAAACCGCCCAATGATGGGCGGCGTTCGTGTTATAGCGTACTGGAGGCTTGTTTGACCAATTCGGCCAGCATTCCGCCATCAATCTGCTGGCCGCTGCGGATCTTGATCGTCTTCCGTTCCGGAGGGCCGTCGAACAAGCCTTCGGGCAGCTCCAGCTCCGTCGCGTTGAAGATCGTGAAGCTTACAGCGTCCTTCGAATTCGAGATAACCGCAGCATATTTTTTGTTTTTTAGAAAATGAGGCTTGTTGTATTGCATGCGCTCCTGAACATCGGGAATAGCGTTGCGAACGACTTGGCGCAAATCATGGCACATCTGGGCTTGCCACGGCTCTTTGAGTTTCTCAATAAACTCGGTAACCTCTTGGTTCATTTGAACTTCTCCTCTCATATCCTTGTCTTATTCCGCGGCGCATTCGGAAGCGCGCCTCAAGAGTAACGCGCGTTCCTTTTCATTGTGCGTCAGTGTTGCTGCACGTTTGAATTCTAAGCATGCTTCTTGCTTGCGGCCCAGCTTCATAAGAAAGTCCCCTCGTACGCTGGGTAAAAGATGATAATTTTTCAAGGACGGTTCTTGCATTAACGCATCGACGACTTCCAGGCCCACTTCCGGGCCGAACGCCATCGAGAGCGCGACAGCACGATTCAACTCGACGACGGGCGATGGCGCCACTTGGGAGAGAGCGTCGTAAAGCGCCGAAATACGGACCCAGTCCGTCTCCGAAGCCGTGCGGGCACGGGCGTGACACGCCGCAATCGAGGCTTGAATCAGATAGGGACCGAACGCCCTTCCGAGACGCTCGGCCCGTCCGATCCCGATCAGCCCCCGACGGATGAGCAGATGATCCCATAGTGCCCGGTTCTGGTCCATGAGTAGAATTGGTTCTCCGCTCGGGCTGACCCGCGCCCGGAATCTGGAGGATTGAATTTCCAACAGGGACACGAGTCCATGGACTTCCGGCTCGTCAGGCGCGATCTCAGCCAATATCCGTCCAAGCCGAAGCGCCTCATCGCAGAGCATAGGTCGAATCCAGCTTCCGCCGGAAGACGCGGCGTACCCCTCGTTGAACATGAGGTAGATGACCTCGAGCACAGACGACAACCGCGCTGCCAGCTCGGCCTTCGGCGGCAATTCGAAGGGGACACGCGCGGCCACGAGTGTGCGCTTCGCTCGAACGATCCGCTGTGCGATGGTCGGTTCCGGAACGAGGAACGCGCTTGCGATTTCTTCGGTCGTCAATCCTCCGAGCAGCCGAAGCGTAAGCGCCACCCGCGCGTCAGCGGAAAGGACAGGGTGGCACGTCGTGAAGATGAGGCGAAGGAGATCGTCGCCCACGGGATCGTCGAGCGCCTCATCCCAATCCGGCTCGTGCTGCCGGTCAATCTCCCAGCCCAGCTCCTCGTATTTACGGTCGCGTAGCTTATTCCTGCGCAAATGATCGATAGCCCGGCGTTTCGCGGTTGTCATCAGCCATGCACCCGGGTTGCCCGGTATACCCGTCTCCGGCCACCGTTCAAGTGCGATGATAAGGGCATCTTGCGCCAGATCCTCGGCAAGCCCCACATCGCGTACCATACGTGCGAGACCGGCGATGATTCTAGCCGACTCAATTCTCCAGATTCCATCGATGGTGCGGTGGATGGCGGACTCCTTCACGACCTCGGTTTCCTCGTGACCCGTGCCCGCATTTCAATTTCCTTGGCTAGCGCTTCCGGGTCCCCGGTAAGCTCCGGCGCCTCGAACACTTGGCGCAGCTCGATTTGCCCTTCCCCGAAGCCGTGCGGATCCGGCATCCGCATCGCCCACTCGATCGCCTCTTCCCTCGATTTCACCTCGATCAACGTGAATCCCGCGATCAGCTCCTTCGCTTCCGTGAAAGGACCGTCTACCACCTTCGGCTT
The DNA here is from genome assembly GCF_019550795.1 of Paenibacillus sp. sptzw28. Lineage (NCBI taxonomy): Bacteria > Bacillati > Bacillota > Bacilli > Caryophanales > Paenibacillaceae > Paenibacillus > Paenibacillus sp. sptzw28. The sequence continues at coordinate 5,566,546 of NZ_CP080545.1, read as the reverse complement.
TCCACCTGGTTCGGGATAAGAGATGCGAATCGCGCTCGAACTCGGGTGGAGTCCTTCCGCTGCGACCAACACGCCGGCCCTCGCAAGCTCCTCGTTGTACCTTGCCATGGCGTCAAAAAGCTCTTCACTTGGCATGACGCCTGCCTCGGAATCTTTGGTTGCTTTGACGATCATCATGAATCTCATCGTGAATCTCTCCTTATTTATGATTTGCCTCTATATTCACAACGAACGGGAGAAACCGGAATCGACAGATCGAAAAATTTTTTCTAACTTCCTTGTTATCTTCTTTTAGAATATCAAATTTGGCCTCGACGATAATATACGATTTAGTCAACTATTCGTCAAGTAATATCAACCAAATGGTCTAATTACGATTGACTTCAAACCCTAAAATCACTACGATATAGCTAATGTAAGTACTGGAGGTAATTTAATGGGTGAAATAAGAAATGCCGAACGTACTCGGAAAGCGATACTCCAAGCAGCAAAGGAAGAATTTTATGATAAAGGTTACAGGGGGGCTAGAGTTGAAGCGATTGCGAAAAGAGCTGGATGCAATAAGCAATTGATCTATCATTACTTTAAAAGCAAAGATCAGCTCATCAATGAAGTTATCGATGATTTCCTTACATCATTGCCGCAAGGGAATTTTGCCCTCCCGGCAAATCCTGTACAGATTGCGGAATTCAGATACAAAGTCAATGTGGAACATTTAATGGATTTTTTAAAATATACAGCTTGGGAAGCTATAGAGACGATCCCTGAAAATAGTAACGGAGCAGAACGCAGGAAGAAAGTCCTGCATTCTTATGTCGAGGATATGAGCTCTAAACAGGAGATGGGAATGGTGCCTCCGGAGCTGGACCCGGCTCTAATCACCTTAATGATTTCCAGCCTGACGATTTACCCTCTTCTTTACAGCAACGTTACTCGTATGATCACTGGGTATTCTGCAGAGGACCCGGAATTTCAAAAGCAATGGGCACAGTTTTTACACCTTATTAGTGAACGCATTTTTGAATATGTAAAACCGAAATAGCCGGATTAAATTCAAGCGGGAATTGTGAGAGTTAATAGGCTGAAAAATAGGCTTTGACGTTTAAGGAGTTCGCTAGCAACCGACAATAGATGTGTGGAGGTGGTTGGCGATGTGGTTTGGTAAAAACAAAGACCGCAGTGATCGCGTGGAAAGCGGTCGCCGGGATAAGCATGGACCTAATGCTAATGAGACAAAGAGCAAAGATAGTCGTATCCGTCTCGACAAGCCGGCTCGCAGTGCGCTTTGGGGTACGACGACGCTTGTTGGTAAACAAAAGAAATAAGAATCGCTATTTTCGTTTTGGCATTCCCTCTTGAACCCATTGTACGACCAGTGGTATGTTTTACCATGGGAATATATGTGGGGGGGATGAAGCCATTAAGAGAATAGAGTCCGTACGCCTTTCCGGAGCAGCTAAGAACCCCTGGTTTTATGTGGTCCTCCTCTGGGCGTTAGGGCAGCTGAAAACGATCTTCTTCAAAGCCATTCCGGACTTAAACCCTATATTGAGTAAACCATTTCTCATAGCCGCTCAATATATGCCGAAGCATGACTGGCCAAGATGGTTATTATTCAGCTTTTGGTTCTGGACCTATGTGGGGATGATTGTTCTTGTCGTTCTGCTGGTGAGGTGGGTTCGGTACAAATGGTTCGTAAGCGTAGAGTACGTCACTCCCGCCAGAGTGCTTTTTCATAACGAAATGGCCGCCGCTATACAGGTTCTTGAACAAGAGGAATCGAATTCGGCGGAAATGGATTCTACCGTCAAGCAATTGATGGAGCGAATTGTCGATCGCATGCGAGAGATCTTTAGTCTAAACAGCGCAGATTTCCGGGCTATCGCCATTCGACCGGATCCGGAAGACGAGAAGGACGTTATCTTTACGAAAATGCAGTTCGGAAAAACGGATGACCTGAGCGAGCAGCAAAAAGGTATCGATAAGGATGCCGCCAAGTTCATGCTGGAAGAGAAGCTTACCACCCATACCAAGTGGCTGCGGTTCAAAGAGCATCGCCCGAAAGGAAATGCCGAAACCGTTATTCTCATCCGAAATATCGGCATGCTTCGGCTTGGCCTTTTTATCGCCATAACGAGGGCAGATATAAAGATTGAAGAGAATTGGCCTGAATTCGAGCAAAGTACGTATCTCGCGACCATGCTTGGTCATGTGGACAAGCTCGTGGAAGTTGTTGTAAACTATGAATAAGGAGGGGATGTATATGTTTGGCACGAAATCTTCGAAAAAGGAAGCCGAAGTTCATATAAGCGGACAAGCCCTCGTTCAGCGAAGTGGAATTACCAAACGTAAGAAATCAGTCGCCTCCACCATTGCAGTTTACGGTACGTCCACGATCGTCGGTAAGGCAAAAGCCAACTAATAGAAATGCTCCCTGGAAACCGGGGGCACTTTTTTTATGTCGGACGTATGCTCGTGGCTTTCTATCGAAATGCAGCAGTAACTATTAGTTATATGACAATTTAATACAATTTCCACCCGTTTACAGTTGTGGTGATTCAAAGTAAACTTAAATTATCTTGGCATCTTCTTCCGACAATCGTCGAAAATTCAATCTATCGGTATGAGAATATGAAGAGGTGAGAAAATGGAAAAAGGAATAGAAAACTCAAAATCTTCTTCTCAATTCCTCGCAGCAGATGGAGGGAAAACGAAGTCCAATGCAATTGAGATCCCTTCCATCTCGCTGCCAAAGGGTGGCGGTGCCATTCAAGGAATTGATGAGAAGTTCTCTGTAAATGCCGTAAATGGAACCGCTTCCTTTTCCATACCCCTTCCTTTCTCTCCAGCCAGGGGCGGCGCTTCACCTGCACTCAATATCACGTATAATTCAGGAGCTGGAAATGGTATTTTCGGCTTAGGGTGGACTTTGAGCCTGCCGTCCATAAAACGCAAAACCGATAAAGGACTCCCACAATACCTGGATGAAGCGGGTTCGGATACTTTCCTTTTCTCTGAAGCTGAAGACCTTGTCCCGGAATTCGCAAAAGAGGCGGATGGCAGCTTTAGTCTGGATGTGGGTGGGAACTACATAATCAAAGAAAAAGACTCCCAGGACGGCATGTTCACGATCAGGTTTTACAGACCTCGTATTGAAGGCTTATTTGCCAGAATCGAGCGGTGGTCGAGGAATACATCTCAGGAAATCAAATGGCGGATCATTACGAGAGAGAACGTCACGACACTTTTTGGATGGAGCGCCGCATCAAGAATTTCCGACCCACGGGATGCTAATAAAATATTCGAATGGCTGCCTGAATTTGTCTTCGATGATAAAGGCAATTGCGCTCATTATGTTTATAAGAAAGAAGACGACAAAGGACTGGATACTTCGCTGCTCCACAATAGAAACCGCACGGAAATGGGGGATATTACATACACCAATCTGTATTTGGAGAAGGTGCTGTACGGCAACAAAATGCCGTATACAAATTTAAATGACGCCTATCCGAATGAAACGGATTACCTGTTCCGGACGGTATTAGATTACGGAGAGTATGACACTCACGCCCCATATACAAAAATAAAGGATTGGGATTTCAGAACAGACGCATTTTCAGAATACAAGGCAGGCTTTGAGATCAGAACCACAAGACTCTGCAAACGAGTGCTGCTGTTTCATTATTTTGCTGAACTCCCCGGCGGTTCGGCTTTAGTAAAATCACTCAACTGTGGATACGACACCGTAAGCGAAGCAGGTTTCACCTTTTTAAACTCGATCACCGCTTATGGATACATTAAGAAACCGGACGGGACCTATACGGATAAACTTATGCCGCCTGCCGAGTTTGACTATCAGAAACACGATTGGAACATAGATGTCAAATCCATTTCTCCCGATGCTCTGATTCACGCACCTGCTGGTTTGGATGAATCTCTCTATCAATTCACCGATTTATTCAACGAAGGTCTTTCAGGCATTCTGACTGAACAGGGCGAAGGGTGGTTCTATAAACACAATTTAGGCGGCGGTAAGTTCGAACAGGCAAAACTGGTTTCACCCAAACCTTCATTTGCAGGTCTTGGTTCACGGTTGAAATTAATGGATCTGGATGCGGACGGAAGTAAACAGCTGGTACATATGAACGCCGAACCAAAAGGGTATTTTGAATTAAGTGACAAGGAAGAATGGCTGGCATTCCGGACTTTTGAAAACCTGCCCAATATCAATATGGGAGATCCAAATGCGCGGATGGTTGACCTGAGCGGGGATGGCAGACCGGAGGTTCTAATTACAGAGGACCATGTATTCACCTGGTACGAGTCAGCGGGCAGACAAGGCTTTGAACGTTCACTCAAAACGAGTAAGTCCTTTGATGAAGAAACAGGTCCCAGTATCGTATTCGCCGAGTCCAAACAAACCATTTTCCTCGCTGATATGTCAGGGGATGGTCTTACGGATATCGTCAGGATAAGAAACGGGGAAATCTGTTATTGGCCGAATCTCGGCTACGGAAGGTTTGGCGCCAAGGTGGGCATGGATGATGCCCCGGTCTTCGATCATCCCGATGCATTCAATCCGTCATACCTGCGGTTAGCCGATATCGACGGTTCGGGTACCACCGATATTATTTATCTGGGTAAAAACAAATTCACCTGCTGGATGAACTTAAATGGAAACGCATTCAATACCGCTCCTTTTGAAATAATCCCCTTCCCTGAAATTCATCATCAGTCCAATCTCACGGTTACCGATTTACTGGGCAATGGTGTGGCCTGTATCGTCTGGTCAAGCCCTTTATCCAAGGATGTCCAGGCTCCCTTAAAATACATCGACCTGATGAACAGCAAGAAGCCTCACATCATGGTTGCTTACCGAAATAATCTCGGCAAAGAAGTTACGCTCGAATATACCCCTTCCACGAGGTTTTACATTGAAGACAAGCTTGCAGGCAGGCCTTGGATGACCAAGCTGCATTTTCCGGTACATTGTATTTCCAAAACCGAAACAAGAGACCGAATTTCAGGTTATCGCTTCGTAAGCTCATACCGGTACCATCATGGCTATTACGACCATGCGGAGAGAGAATTCAGGGGATTTGGCATGGTGGAGCAGATTGATGCCGAAGCTTTTGAACATTGGGTACAAGGGGATGCAAGCAATATCGTTGACAAAACGCTGCATCAAGAACCGGTAGTGACCAAGAACTGGTTTCACACCGGAGCCTTTTTAGACAGGGAAAATATTCTGGGCCAGTTTGCATGGGATTATTGGTATGAAGAAATGGCCCGGCAGGGCTTTGCTGTTGTAAACCATGAAACCGCATTGCCTGATGCACGGGTTATTGCCGCGCCGGGACTGGATCCAACCATTGTTGACCGCCTCGGCACTCACGAGTGGAGGGAAGCCTTACGCGCCTGCAAGGGTATGGGCCTGCGTACGGAAACGTTTGCCCACGATGCTCCATTATCAGAAGTGACACCTGATCAAATCAAAAAACAACTCACCCCCTATTCCACAGCAACTCATAATTGCGTGATCGAGCTGCTTCAGCCGAAAGGGCAAAACAAGCACGCCATATTTATTGTTAAAGAGAGTGAGGCCATCACTTACAGCTACGAGCGGAACACGGAGGACCCGCGTATTGCCCATACCCTCAATATCAAATTGGACGAATACGGGAATGTATTGGAATCGGCCTCGGTGGTGTATCCGCGAATACGAGCGGACCTTTCCCTGCCCGCAGAAACACAGGAAGCACAGAACAAAACACTGATTACTTATATGCAAAACAACTTTACCCATGATATTGATACTGCCGAATCATACAGACTGAGACTTCCCGCGGAAGCGTTAACTTACGAATTGAAGGGTGTCTCCAGGAACAACCCTTTATATTCAGTGAGTGATTTCGAGAACATCCTTACGGCTGCCACCGAAGCGGATTATCATCAGGTTGATCACAAACCCGCGCCCGGTACTTCACAGAAAAGATTAATCGAACATATTCGCACCATCTATCGCAGCGACAATTTAAAAGATGCTCTGCCATTATATCAATTGGAATCGTTGGCGCTGCCTTACGAAAGCTATCGGTTAGCTTATACGCCGGCCCTTCTGGTCAATATCTTTGGCGTAAAGGTTAATGAAGAACTGATGCTGGAAGGTAAATTCACTCATAGGGAGGGTGGAGACGGCTGGTGGATCCGCTCGGGAACGACCGAATTTATCGATGTGGGGGAAGCCGCAGCCGATGCCCGAAGCCGCTTTTATCTCCCTATTTCCTATACCGATCCCTATGGGGCCAAGACAAAGGTGAAATGTGACAGCAGCTATCACCTTTTCATTGAAGAAACCGAAGATGCGCTAGGGAATAAAACAAAGGTCGAGCTTTTTAATTTCAGGACACTTTCACCGCAGCGAATGAAAGATCCGAATAACAATATTTCCGAAGCGATCACGGATGAACTGGGTCTGGTGAAAGCCGTGGCGGTATTCGGCAAAGGCAATGAAGCCGATGATTTGATCGGCTTGAATGAGTTTTCTTCGCTGTCTGAGAATATGCTGATCCATGAGTTTTTCCATGCGCCGGCTTCCAATCTGTTGATTACGCATGGGAAAAATTTATTGCAGCATGCCACGGCGAGGTTTGTCTACGACTTGGAAGCTTATAGAAACTCAGGTAAACCGGTGGCAGCAGCCTCTATTGTAAGGGAAGAGCATTTCAGGAAAAACAATGATTCGCCTGTTCAGATCAGCATTGAATACTCGAGCGGCCTTGGGCAAGTGGTGATGAAGAAGGCGCAGGCTGAACCGGGGCCGGCAAAGCAAGTGATGGTGGGTCCGGGCGATTCTTACATCGTCGCCGACGTCGATACCGCCACACTAAACCCCAGGCAGCTGCGATGGATCGGCAGCGGCAGAACCGTGCTCAACAACAAAGGCAGTGCTGTCAAACAATATGAGCCGTACTTTTCGGTAACGCACAATTACGAAGATCTGAAGGAATTGGTTGAAACCGGGGTAACGCCCATCATGTATTACGATGCATCGGGACGTCTCATTAAAACCGAAATGCCCGACGGTACTTTGTCACGCACAGAATTCGATTCATGGAAACAAGCGGTATACGACCCGAACGATACGGTTTTGGAGTCTTCCTGGTATCACAAACGGACCAACCGGCTGATTGATACCGAACTCATTGCCGCAGGCAAAGACCCGGAGAGGGAAAAATCGGCTGCCGATAAAGCCGCCAAGCATGCTGGTACCCCGAGTGTCCTGCACTTTGATACATTAGGCAGACCTGTATTGTCCGTAGAGCATAATAAACATTTGACAGCTGATGAGGATGAATTTTATCTCACCAGGGTCGACCTAGATATTGAAGGCCATCTGCGCAAGGTTACTGACGCCCGCGGCAATGTGGTGATGCAGTACAAATACGATATGCTGGGCAGCAAGGTCTATCAGCGAAGCATGGATGCCGGTCAGCGGTGGCTGCTGGTGAATATCATGAGCAAACCGCTGCGTACCTGGGATGAGCGGGATCACGAATTCCAATATTTTTACGATATCCTGCATCGGCCTACCCACAGCAAGGTCATAGGCGGTGATGGCGATAACCCTCTTAACCATATTTTTGAGAGGATATTTTATGGAGAAGCAGAGGGCAGCCCCGAATTGAAAAACCTTAGGGGACAGGTAATCAAGCATTATGATACCGGCGGAATTCTGGTAACGCCTGAATATGATTTCAAAGGACAGCCCAAATCCACCACCCGCAAGCTGTTTACGAATTATAAAGGCGTTGCCAACTGGATAGATGCGAGCTTAGTCGCAGACCTTGAATCCGACAGCTTTACCTTTATGACGGAAACAGACGCTCTCGGAAGAATCACGAAACAAACTGCACCCGACGGCAGCATCATCATGCCCTCTTATAACGAAGCCGGATTGCTGAGCGGCGAAAGCGTTTCCCATGCCTATCCCGCCGTTACTACTGCCTATATAAAAGACATTGACTACAATGAAAAAGGCCAGCGCAATAAAATCACCTATGGCAATGATGTGGTCACCCGATTTTATTATGACAAGGAAACCTTCCGGCTAAGATGCCTGGAAACCAAACGGCAAAACAACGATCCGCTTCAGGAGTGGCATTACACCTATGATCCGGTCGGTAATATCACCCATGTAGAGGACAAAAACATTCCGGTTTTATTTTTTGACAACCAGAAAATCACCGGAGTTTCTGCGTACACCTACGATGCCCTTTACCGTCTGGCTGATGCAACCGGCAGGGAGAACAATACGCCATTATCCTTGGACAGCAAGGACAATTGGAATGACACCGCCTTCATGCAGCAATTAAATCCCGGCGATCCGATGGCAATACGAAATTACACGCAAAGATACCTCTATGACGCTGTTGGCAATATCCTGCAAATACGGCATCAGGCGGCAGGCAGCAGCTGGACAAGGGATTATAACTACGAGGGCGCGAATAATCGCCTGATCAGCACGCAAATAGGTTCAAATACTTACAGCTGCACGCACCATCCGCGCCATGGCTTTATGACCGCTATGCCTCATTTGGAAGACATCGGATGGAACTTTAAGGAAGAGCTTGTACGAACGATCAGGCAGAGGCGCACCGATGGCGGTACTCCGGAAACGACTTATTACCAGTATGACGGGCAAGGGCAGCGGATAAGAAAAATAACCGAGAACCAGGCCGATGCCGGTGTTCTACCGGGTAAAAAGGACGAGCGGATTTATATCGCCGGCTATGAACTTTACAAGCAGCACAGCGGCGCGGATGCGGGGCTGGAACGCACCAGCCTGAGCCTGATGGACAATGCGCACCGTTTTGTAATGATTGACACGGAAACCAAACCCAATGTGGTATTGGGCGTACCTATGGGTCGAACCGCCCCTGAACAAACGGTACGCTACCAGCTGCACAATCATCTTGGCTCGGCGGCGTTGGAGCTGGATGATACAGCGAGGGTCATCAGCTACGAAGAGTACCACCCTTACGGTACCACTGCTTATCAGGCTAATAACGCAACTGTCAAATCCGCCGCCAAACGTTATCGCTATACAGGGATGGAGCGGGATGAAGAGAGCGGTTTGGAGTACCATGGGGCGAGATATTACGTGCCGTGGTTGGGGAGATGGCTGAGCGCCGATCCGATTGGGATTGGGGATGGGGTGAATGTGTTTAGATATTCTCGAAATAGTCCGACATACTATAACGACAAACAAGGAAGACAATGTGATCCTTCGGTTGCAAGCTGTGCTCAACCCGAACTAATGTCAAGATGGCCATATAATGAACAAGTACCTAATAAGAGTGAAATCGGACATAATATTCAGCGAGATCATCCTATCCAAATTTCCGTTCGAGCAGAACAGCGGGGTAGAACTGGTGAAGAACAAAGGGCAATATCCTCTTCAAGGGGAGAACTTACTATTCTGGTTGAAACCGGAAGAGGATACTTTCATACTGAATTAGGAAAGCTTCAAGCTGAAATAAGGAATAGAGTTCGTGCAGGACTAATAACAACTGAGTCACAGTTAATTGAAGAAACTAGGGCAGCCTACGAATTGGCTGGCCGAATAACTAATACTACTATAAATCCTGTTGAATTGGATGCGGCGATTATATCAAATCTTGGTGTACAATCAGAAACTTTTGAGGAAACGAGGAGAGAACTTACATCCCAGCATGGTCCAACGACTGTAACAGATGAAACCATTGAAGAAGCACTTACTCCAGCTGCAAGTATTTCCGTGGTGGAGCCATTACCCGCTACTTTACCCGGACCTTCACTCGATAATCCACCATCTTTGCCAACTCATACGGGTAATACAAGTCCTCCTGTTGAATTACCAATTCATACAGGTCATGAAAGCCCGCCTGTCGAATTACCTGCTGTCCTACCTGGAAGACCGATAGAGGAGCCCTCTGTGAGAGATTTAATTGTTACAAGAGAGGCCGAAATAGTAAACGAGACTTCAACTACAACAACATCCTCCTCCTCAAGCTCAGATACAACATCCTCCTCCTCAAGCTCAGATACAACATCCTCCTCCTCAAGCTCAGATAGAGAATTCTGGGGTGGTGTTGCCGTCGTAGCGGGGGTAGTAATAGTTGCTATAGCGATAGATCTGTTATTTCCACCAGCTGCATTGCGTCATGCTTTCGGAAGTCCTTAATACTAGAAGTATGAGATCAAATGAATAGAGGAGCGTCGCGTTATGGAGAATCGAACCAGGAACCCCAAGAAGTCTGATGTAAAAATCGACTTGTTCAAATTCAATCTAAAATCAGATAAACAAACAAAAGCGTTCGAGAACGTCTACAAGAAAAACAACGGCAATTGGTCCGCCGTCAAATCCGAACTCGCTGAGGCAGAAGGTTTTGCGCCGGAAGTCATCAACAACCTTGAATTTACCCATCATCTGGCCGAGTGGAGCAGGGACAACAAAGACTTGATTTCAGCTTTCCAAAAAGACGACCAAATCAATTCGATGCGCGATATTGCGGCAAAATTAAATAAAACGGCATTTATCGAAAAAGTGAAGGGTCTTGCTCCGGAAGAATCAGAGGAAGACAAAAAGGGTTTTGCCCTTAATCTGCATCGCGAGCTGTTTTCATTGGAACCTACCGCCATGCTGGTTAACATGATCAGAGACCCGCAGGTACCGATGCTGAATGACGCAATAGGCGCCAATGTCGCGGCGGTTTTAGCAAAACAACCCGATTTCAATATCAAAACCACTTCTGTCTACGAGGTTATCAAGAATGAAGAGGCGTTGAAGGACATTCCTCTCGAAAATCATGAAACGGTCATAACCCAGCTTAAAACCTTGCAGCGCATCACAGCGGTCAGCCCGGACACGGATGCCATGCCGGTGCTGTATAAAGCGAACCTGCATTCCGCCATGCAAATTTCGGCCATACCCAAAACGCAATTTATGGCGGTTATGAGCCAGAGCGGTTTGGATGAAAGCACCCTTATGCAGATTCATACCAATGCGCAGCAGGCGCGTGTCCGTAATGAACAGGCAATAATGGCGTTAAGAGAAGCACACAGAGGTACAGGCGTAGCCATGATCGACAAAAGCATGAACATGACCGCTGCCGCAAATATGGAAATGAGGAGCTTAAAGGTCGAGGGAGATGCAGCTCCCTCGACCCTCGAAGAAAAGCTGGAAAAGCATAACCTTTCCTGGGATTTGTTATTTGGCGATGCCGATTTCTGCGAATGCGGCGAGTGCAATTCCGTGTACAGCGCGGCGGCATACTATGTGGAGCTGCTACAATATCTGCGCAGCAACAATCTGGATCCTGATCCGGACAACCCGATACCGATAAAGTCTAATCCCAAGGATATTTCAGGCACACCTCTCGAGAAGCTCTTTGACCGCAGGCCTGATTTGGGGTGCCTGGAGCTCACCTGCAAAAATACCAATACCATTCTGCCGTATATTGATTTGGTCAATGAGGTTATGGAGAACTATGTCGCATTCAAGCGCCTTAAACCTTTTAATGTGGAGGATGAAACAAGCAGCGAGCTGCTTGCGGAGCCGCAGCATACCGAATACCAAGCGTATTGCATTCTGAAGAATGAGGTTTATCCCTTCACATTGCCTTATCATCAACCCATCGATGCCGCTAGAATTTACTTGAATCATTTGGATACCAGCCGCTATGAACTGATTAGTACGTTTAGAAGAGATCATACTGATGCTGATGCGGAACTTACCCAATTGAAAGACGAAGCCTTGAATAGAGCCGAAGATGCCGAATTTCTGGGATTGACCATGGAAGAATATGTGATCCTGACTAAGGAGTGTTTCGAAAGCAAAGCCTTGATGGACAAGCTGAAAAGCAAAATCCATACCGATGATGAATACCGACAGTTGATTGGCGTAAAACCGGTTTGCCAATACTATGGCTTTGAGGATGATAACACCATGCTGGGGGACGAGGGGCTTACCCTCATCAAGAAAGAGTTCCTGCGTCGTACGGGCATCGACTACTTCAATCTGGTCAATCTGTTAAAAATCAGATATATCAACCCCTGTATGCCTAAAGGGAAATCGAAAGCCATAATGGAAAGCCTGCACTTCAGCTATCGGTTTTTACAGAACTACGCCAAGATTCATGGCATTGATAAAATGGCGGAAGACCTGGTTAAGGGTGAAAAACTGGCCGCGCTTATGCCGCTGCTGAAAGAACAAGTTGAGTTAATAACGGATAAAAAAGCCTTGAGCTGTCCGAAGTCAAACCGGGAAGAAATAGAGATATCCGATAAAGATCTCATTCACTGGGTGAAATGCCAGTTTGTAAAAGTCGGCAGGATGATCGTGATTGAGAGCGGCAGAGGTTGTGTGAATGGCCGGATTTCAACAACCAGACGAGTGATAGCTATAGTCGAAGATTGTAAAATTTTCTTAAGTAATTCAGATCAGAAAATTGAAATCGGAACGATTGATAAAAAAACCGGAGAAGTAACGTTTAATAATGCGCAAGCCCCCGTAGATAAGAGTGCTTTAAAAGAACTATCGTTCATTGGCGATAAAGGTGAAAAAGGCGTTTTTCTGGTTCACGATAACAAGGTTTATCTTGTCTTCTTGGAACAGAAAGACAGCTGCGACCTCGATACGGCGCTGCTTCAGCATTTGGACGGCACGCCTGTGACCGCCCTGGAATATGACAGGATTCATCGATTCATCCGTTTATGGCGTAAGCTGGGCTGGACGATGGATGAAACCGATCAGAGTATTGCGGGCCTTAGCGTCGCATTCCCTCATGACAGTAAACCCGCAGACAGTATTTGCGGTCATTGCGGCGACGATGATTGCAATGGTGAGGATTGCGACGATTGTGAAGAAGATACGGCCGCGCACGATTACGACATTAACCCGAATCTTATTCATCAGCTTACAGCTGTAAAGCAGCTATGGGATCTAACAGGTCTTGAGCTGATTAAGCTGCTTTCTTTCTGGGGCGATATTAGCACCGCAGGGGAAAAGTCGCTTTATCAGCGGCTGTTCCTGACCCACAATGTACTCGCGATCGATAAAATATTCAAGGCTGACGATAAGGGGAATTACCTGACGGGTGACGCCAAATTACTTGAGCATGCTCCGGTGGTGATGGCTTCTCTCAATCTTTCTGCCGACGATATTCAGGCGATCATGCAGGCTGCCGGAATGGAAGACAAGCTTACCCTGCCGGGCTTGTCCGTCCTATATCGTTATCGTCTGCTATCGAAAGTGCTCGGCTTAAAAATCCCTGCCTTCGTAAGTATTGTGCCGTTGTACGGAAATATCTTTCAGGATGCCCATTCATCCCTCGAATTTATGAAGCGTTGGGAGAAGATGGAATCGGCCGGACTTACCCATCAGCAGATGAATTACATCATCCGGGATGCAGATGACGATAAGAAACCATTTGCCCCAACCCACAAGAGCATTTTGCAGCTGAGCAAAACCTTATATGACGGCTTAAATGCAATTGATGAAGCGCATAAAGACTTACAAGCCGATCCTTCAATTACAGACCCCGCTTTGCAAAAAATAAACATCCAGGAACAAGCAACCGGTGCGTTGATACGAACAAAAACCAGTCTGCTGTTTGAAACCGGCATTGTTGATAAAATTATCGGCATATTGGAAGGCACAAACGTATTTACGACCAACGCACCGAAAAATGTTGACTTTACTTTGCCGGATACTCAAACACTTAAAAACAAGCTCAAATACGATAAAACCGTGGGAACCATTCAGATTACAGGCATTCTGACCGAATCTGAAGCTGCGGATTATAAAGCCGTCAGCATCAGCTCCGAATGGGCTAACGCGCTGACACGTATTCAAAAGCAGCAGGACAAGCTGTTTAAAGAGCTTTTGTCGGGTGTATTTGCAAGCGAACAAACAAAAACAGAGGCTGAGAAAGCACAAATAGAAGCAATGATCAAATCGGGAGACATCATGATTCCATTGGATAAGATCCCGGAAGGAGAAGCAGACACCAACACCGCCCCCCTGAAAAGGGCGTCCTTCCTGGAAATGTTTTTACCTTATTTGCGTCAGCAGTTAACCCGTCGCTTCGTGATCGATACGCTTGCCGATTTTGCCGGGCTTGACGCGAAAATCACCGATGTTCTGGTTTCAGAGGTGCTGAAGCAGGGCTCGCCTGTAACGCCGATTTACAGCATTTTCGCAAAAATCAAGGAAAACGCGAAACCGGATGAGACGAATTGGAGCGGTTATGTTATACCGGCCGCCGACGCCGGCTATACGTTTATTATTAAAAATAGCGACACGTTGCCCATTGTCAGCATCGATGGAGGCGTGGTGGATTTTACCGCCCAGGAAGACCCGACTAATGAGTGGTGGAGCGGGGCAATAACGCTGCAGGCCGGAAAATTGTACAAGCTGGCTGCGGCGGGCGTAGAGCTTAAAAATATATTCTGGAAAACACCTGCTTCAGCTATCACTTCTATTCCTTCTTCCGCATTGATCCCTGATTTTGCTTCCAGTCAATGCGAGCCTGCCTTAATCGCTTTGAAAAAAGCAGCCATGCTTGTTTCCGTCTTTGATTTAAGCGCGGATGAAATCCGATTTCTTGATCTTCACAAGAGCGACTTTGACCATTTGGATTTTAATGCACTTACGCTTATGCAGTGGCTGCGCATAGAGGCATACATAAGGCTGCGTAATTCCCTGCCGCAGGCCAAGCTAAACATGCTGGAATTTTGGAATTGGGCATATGATGCCGCATCGGATGAGACCAAACTCACCCAAAAGATCGCCGATCTCACAGCCTGGAAAAAAGAACGCATCGAGAAATTAATAGCTGCAAATCATTTCAATATTGGTAAATTAGAAGATTATCGTAATGAACAGAATCTGCTTAAGCTGCAGAATGCCTTAACGGTAGCGGGCAAAATCAGCGTTGATATTGATTTGCTTTTCGAATGGGCAGTGCCTGTTTCCAAGTTTAACACCTGCCGCAAAATAGCCGACAGCATCAAAAATGCCATTCGGGCCAAATACAATCAAACCGATTGGGAGCAGGTCGTTAAGCCTCTCCATGATCGGCTTCGGAATAATCAGAAAGAAGCGTTGATCGGTTACTTGCTGCAGCAGAAAGAATTGATAGCCTGGAACGTGACTGACGCGGACGGATTATTCGAATATTTCCTGATCGATGTTCAAATGGAAGCCTGCATGGAAACCTCGCGCATCAAGCAGGCTATCTCGTCCGTGCAATTATTTGTGCAGCGCTGCTTCCTGGGCCTGGAGGAAGAACATAATGGCGTAAAGTCCGGTAACCTGGACCGGCCGCGTTGGGATTGGATGCAGCGTTACAGGGTTTGGGAAGCGAACCGCAAAGTATTCCTGTATCCTGAGAACTGGATCGAAAGCAATCTGCGGGATGATAAAAGCCCGTTCTTCAAGGAGCTTGAAAGCGAGCTGCTGCAGAAAGACATCAATAAACAAAATGTCACCGATGCTCTTAAGTCATATCTTTATAAAGTGAATGAAGTGGCAAATATGGAAGTGGTCGGGTTGTGTATCGATGGAACACGGACTGAGGCACGGTGGAGTAATAATGCAAAGCTTCATGTTTTCTCCCGTACTCGGAATGCTCCCTATCTCTTCTATTACCGCTACTTGGCACTAGATGAGATGAACTGGTATCCGTGGGAGAAGATGCAGGTTGATATCCCAAGCTATGATGTGGAAGACCTTGCAGCACATGAGGTAACGGATAATGGATGTTTCCTCACGCCTGTAGTATGGAATGAGAGGCTGCTCGTATTCTTTCCGGAGATCATGAAGAAGACGAAACCTAATCCCGCTTCCACCAGCAGCAGCTTTAGCTCGCTCGGAAATGATTCTGATGGAATCACTAAATCAAAGCCTATTGATTACTATGAGATCAAAATGGCTTGGAGCGAGTACAGAAATGGAAAATGGACGCAGAAACAGATCAGTAAAGACGCGGTCTATTCAAACCAGATCGATGCAAAACACAAGATTCAGTTTTTCAAGTTCATCCCGATTGTTTCTACAGATAAAGTAATCATCGACGTTGATGATTATTTAGACAGTGACGGCGGTTACAAAGGCGCTTTTGAGTTTAACGGAACGGGTTTAAAAGTTGGAACGGTAATAAACACCGCAGCAATTCCGATTGACTATTTTAATCAAGATAACGGAAATTTATATTCATGGCAGATCGATTCTTCCAGTAAGACAAGACTGAACACGGATGTTTATTTTTATGAGCAAAGCTCCAGAGAAACAATGACTGGCATATATACGATTCAAACTGAATTTAATTATCCTGAAACCCGGCATCTGCTAGGGAGAATGAATCTCGGTCAGTTGGAGCTCTTTTTCAAGGAAAACCTCTCTATGCCGGCAGACAGCTTCGGTCCGTTTGACCACGACGATAATTCCGCCACACCAAATATTTATCACGAGCTTAAACGGCCGTATTCGCTTTATAATTGGGAGCTATTTTTTCACACGCCCATACTATTAGCGGATGCGCTGAGCAAGGCCCAGCAATATGAGGAAGCCATGAAGTGGTTCCACTTTGTGTTCAACCCGATTGCCGGTGAGAATGAAGATAATCGATTCTGGCAGTTTAATCCGTTCAAACATATCAACAGTCAGCGGATACTGGACAGCATCTTCAATAACCTCAAGCCTAATGCGGCGGATAAAACGATCAACGAATGGCGGAATAAACCTTTTATGCCGCATTTGGTAGCACGGAGCAGACCGGTTGCCTACATGAAATGGGTTGTAATGAAATACATGGATAATCTTCTCTCATGGGGCGACTATCTTTTCCGTCAAGATACGATTGAAACCATCAACCAGGCAACCCAGCTGTATGTTTTAGCAGGCCACATACTAGGCCCGCGGCCAATGATGATACCGAAGCGGGGTACTATCAAACCGCAGACTTATATTGGTTTGCTGGATAAATGGGATGCTTTCGGCAATGCAATGGTTGAGTTGGAATTGGCGGCGCCTTTCAGCAATCAAACGGCTTTGCCTGTTGGTGTGGTCAATAATGAGATTGCTTTTGCCAATATCTTCGGCATGGCCTCGTCCTTATATTTCTGCATTCCAAACAACCCTAAGCTTATGGGCTATTGGGACACACTGGCCGATCGGTTATATAAGATACGCCATTGTCAAAACATTGATGGAGTTTTCCGGAAGCTTCCCTTGTTTGAACCGCCTATTGATCCGGCTTTGCTGGTTAAGGCTGCCGCGCAGGGGCTCAGCATAGCCTCCGTATTAAACGATCTTAATGCGCCAATGCCTAATTACCGCTTTTACTATTTGCTGCAGAAGGCTCTGGAATTATGCAATGAATTAAAGTCATTAGGCGGCGCCATGCTTTCCGCCATTGAGAAGAAAGACAACGAAACCATCGCGCTTATTCGTGCAAAACACGAGGGAGTCATGCACAATCTGGTGATGGAAATCAAGAAAAGACAGCTGGAAGAAGCTCAAAAAAATATTGAAAGTCTAATGCAAAACCGTAAGACACCGGAAGCCAGGATGAAATATTATCTGAAGCTAAGCGGCCTGGACGAGAGCCTCGTACCTGCCGACACGGCAGATTTCAGTGGAATACCCAATGAGATAGTGACTGTGGACGGGGATAGCGGATTAAAATTGATACCATTTGAAAAAGAGGACATGGATAAGGCGAGCGAAGCGCAAAATAAGCAATCCGAGGCTGCCCTTCCTGAAAAAATAGCAAGCATACTGCATATCGTTCCTAATTTTAGCGGCAATATTGAACCATTCGGTGTTGGCATGTCCATTACCTTCGGCGGCTCTAATTTGGCAGCGGCTGCTCAGGCCTGGGCTAAATTCCTGCAGCTTGATGCAGCTGAATTGACTTATGCTTCCGCAAGCGCGGGTAAGAAAGGCGGCTTTACACGCGCCATACAAGATCGTATTTTCCAGGCCAACGCTGCCGGCTATGAATTAAAGCAGATCGACAAGCAAATTACTGCCCAAGCCATACGAATCGATATTGCCAACCAGGAAATAACCAATCAACAAAAAGCAATCGACAATGCCAATGAAGTGGAAGAATTTATCAAGAACAAATATTCCAGCGAAGAGTTATATACCTGGATGAGGGGAAGCCTCAAAACCTTGTACCATCAGGTTTATAATCTGGCTTACGACCTCGCTAAAAAAGCCGAGAAAACATATGCCTTTGAAAGAGGTATCAGCAGCGTTAATTTTATTCAGTCCGGTTATTTTAATGCGGGCAGAGACGGACTGCTCTCAGGCGAGCAGCTCTATGTAGGGCTTAAGCAGCTCGAAGCGGCTTATCAGAACGAACGGGGACATCATTACGAGATAACCAAGCAGCTCTCACTCTATCAAATCAATCCTTTGGCTGTCATACAGCTCCGAGAAACCGGCAAATGTGAATTTGCACTGCCGGAAGTCATATTTGATATGGATTACCCGGGACATTATAAACGCCGCATCAAAACGGTATCGGTTTCCATTCCTTGTATTGCAGGTCCTTATACAGGTATTAATGCCACACTCAGCCTAATGGAGAATAAATTCCGAAACACAGCTATAGGCGGTAAGGCTTATGAGGAGAACACCGAGGAAACGGATGACAGGTTCAGTTCTTATTCGATACCGATTAATGCGATAGCGGCCAGTTCCGCTCAGAATGACAGCGGGATGTTTGAGCTTAACTTCAAGGACGAGCGATATTTGCCGTTTGAAGGGGCAGGGGTGATCAGCAGGTGGCGCCTGGAATTGCCGGCATTCAGACAATTTAGCTACCACAGTATCTCCGATGTCATTATTCACTTGAAATACACAGCCTGTGAAGGCGGTGAACGGCTTAAATCCGCTGCAACCAAGTCACTATCGAAACGGCTTGAAAGCATTGAACAGCAGCTTAATGAAACTGGCTTGCAGGTAGCTTTGAATATGAAACATGACCTGCCGGGTGAGTGGCAATTGCTCAAAAAGAATGGAACGGTTGATTTCAAAATCGATAAATCAAGGCTGCCCTATATGGCGCAGACCATTGATGCTGCTGTTGAAAGTGTAATGTTTGTGGCAAAGGTTAAGGATAACCCGGTAAGTTTTTCAGTTAAGGTTGACGGTGATGCCATCGATCTTGACAGAATAGTAGAATGGAAGCTTTGCCGGGGGAGCAGCTTAGACATTGAGTTGGATAAATTATTTGCATTGTCAGTCGATCCCGCAACTCTCATTAATCTTGAGGAATTGATGATCGTTGTGAATTATAGTTTTTAATATGGTTCATGCATAATGCTTATTTTACCACAGAAAACACATCACAAAATGGTGTGTTTTCTTATTGTGGATGCCGTTGGATTTGCTGTCCACGTTTGGGCAAACACGGTTTTTTAAACAAAAATAACTGCTTATTCACTATTCAAGTCAACCTGCACGCTTTATAGTTAAGTTGGTTTTTACCAATATATCTTAATAAGCGGGGGCTATTTGTGAATGAAATGATGCTTCATACCAGTAGTCCACCTATCTATGCTTTTCCAATCTACGCCAATCTGCTCTCCATCATCTCCAACCATAGAAGCTCGGATGCTTGGTATTACTCGAATTTTATACAATTGAATGCTTCCCCGGTCAACCATACTTTATCATTCTACGATTGCTGGAACTACATAGACAAATGTCCGCTCATTAGCAAGGATTTAATAGATAGATCGGTAATAACAACAACATGGAATAATGATATCATTCGATTTCTGATTCATGTCATTACAGAGGGTTCGTATGCTTATTTCTTTATTGATGAGGCGAAAATTAAAAATTCCTACTTATCAAAATCACAAAAATCGTTTACACACGATGTAATGGTATATGGTTATAACCTGAAGGAGCGTATCTTCCACATAGCAGGAAGTTTCGGATCGGGGAAATACACCGAAAGCACATGTAGTTTCGAAGAAATGAAGCAGGCTTATGATAACACGGATTTAAGTAAGGATTGGTTCTATGGCATTCAACTGCTTCGCTGTGACTCCGAAGGGGAGTTTGAATTTGATCCGAATATTTTCAAAGAACAATTATCCGACTATCTTCTCTCCGTAAATTGTGCGAAAAAAAGTATGGATCATCAATATTTAAATGAACGGTTCGGTATGGATGTTTATGACGTTGTAGTTGATTACCTTTCATTACTTGCGGAGGGGAAGTCAACCAAGAGATTGGTTAAACCCTTGCATTTTTTGTGGGAGCACAAGAAATGCATGTACGACAGGATTGTTTACATGGATAAACGGAATTACTTCCTGTCTGCCCCCAATATTGGTCTATTAAAGGAAGTTTTTTCCGATATATCTACCAGGACCCTTCTAATCCGCAACAGATTCTTAAAGTATTTCGTGGACAACAATGAAAAAAGCATTGGGAAGATTATACGGGACCTTCAGAAAGTTAGAACAGATGAGGAATATGGAATAAAATTATTACTTGAGTCGACTTGAACCGAAAGTAATGAGCAAATTACCTCGCGCTGTGGCGCTTAGTTCTATCCCAAACTGATGAAAACCTTGATCGAGTGCTTCTCACTCTCTCACAAGAAAAGGGCAGGGCCAAATTTCTGGCTGCTGCCCTTTACTATTTCATATCAACAACATCGTTATAAAAATAGTATCGAAAAGACAACTATTATAGAAAAATTCTTATATAACCGAAAATCAGCCCACTCTATAATCGAATTACAGGAAGACAAATGGTTTGGAATGAAGGGGGGATATCATGGAGAATTTCAGCAAGTAATAGCTCGCAGCCTCAATGCGGTTTGATCACGAGCTCGGACTCAATATCATTTTGGAGGTGTAGTGTTTGAAAAAATCCTTCATAACCGTTTTGTTTATGGCGGCCCTGTTCGTAGTAGGAGGCACCGGCGTATACGCTTATGAAAAGATTCAGGTCGATTCCGTTGACGGTACAATTTGGGATTATAAGGATAATCGCATTTTATTCCTGGATGCAAATCATGGACTGAAAGTAAAAGACCAGAGTACAGGCCAGATCACAACCATTGCCCAGGGCAAGACGCCTACCGTTGGTTTCCTAACGCCCAAAGGCGCCATTTTCCTCGCGAAAAGCGACGGAGCGGCTTCCACCGCACTGTACGATTGGCGCGACGGTAATTTAATCGAACTCGGAACAGTCGATCCCACTTTAATCGTAAAAGGGAATTATGCCGTTTATAATATCGGCTCGACAATCTATTTGCGTGACTTGACCACAGGCGAAAGCAAGCTGGTTACGGATAAGGCTGACGACCACGGTTATGATGTGAGCGATGATTGGCGGGCTAATGGTGCTTCAACCGTAGTGTGGAGCAACAAGGAAGACCACCAGATCTACAGTTATCTGGAAGGCAGAACGAAGAAAATAACAAACAACTCGCAGAAACAACATTTTTCACCGATAACAGACGGGGTTAACATTATGTATACCCGTATACCTGTCTCCGGTTACGGTGATGCCGAGACAGTAGTCTATTATAATGATGGTTGGGGTTGGATTACCGAAAACATAATAGCGACTTCCTCTACACTAAGTATTCCTTATCAGGACTACACAGTAAACAGTGGTTATGTTGCAAGCTATTTAAATAGTAATAAAGATAGTTTGACAGCCTATCAAAACTCCGGTACTCCCAATAATGATTATATTCTCAATTACAATGAACCGATTAAATCTTTTAAATTAGGTATGCACGGTGACGTTCTATTTGCAACAATGTCGGATGAGGTTTACTATTGGCGTGATGTTTATTGGGGTTCGGACTTGACTCTGACTTCTATTAGCGCTAATGCAAAAGTTTTTTGGCTGGAGCGCTTCATTTTTGTAGCAGAAGGAGGCGTACTGAGCAAAGTATTGGTATCTTCGTATGACAATCCTCCTGTCAATACAGTTACACCTGCTCCGGGTTCGGGCTGGACGAACATTACGGAATACACCGTAACAGCAGTAGATGATGGCTCGAATGTGAAAACAGTCTGGCATCTCAACGGTAATATTGGTGAAGGAACGACAGTAAAAATCCCTTCAGAGGGACGTCATGTCCTGACGGTTAGCAGCGATGACTCGGGTGGAAATAACGATTACGATTATATCGAAATAAAGGTGGACACTACACCGCCGGTTACCACATCCACGTTCACTCCGGACGGCGATCGTTTCTCCGTCACATTGTCCGCAAAGGATAACTTATCGGGAGTAAAGGGAATATTTTATCGGATTAACCAAGGCAATTGGACGCAGTATTATTTTCCGCTGAAACTGACCGCATCCGAAAAAGATAGTTTGGAATTCTACAGCGTCGATAATGCCGGTAATAAAGAGGCAGAAGTTCCACCCCCGCCAAGCGACACCACCGCACCAACGACTGAACTGCTCGCCAATGCAGCGGCTCCGGCAGCGTGGTATAACGCCGATGTCAGCGTAAAGTTAAATGCATCTGACGGTGCTTCGGGTTCGGGCATCGCCAAGACGTTCTACCGCACAAACGAGGGAGAGTGGAAAGAGTATTCGGCTCCTTTTACGCTGTCGGCGGCCGCCGCATACAAGATCGAATACTACAGCAGCGATCTTGCCGGCAACAAAGAGACAGCGAAATCAGTGACCCTTGGCATCGACAAGACGGCCCCGGTCACCACTTACAAGGTCACGCCGGTATACGGCACGGATAAACCTGCCCCGTACATCAAAGGGTATACCGTTACGCTAACTGCTGCGGACTCACTATCGGGTGTTAAAGCTACGTTTTACCGGACCAAAGGCGGTGCCTGGACGAAGTACACAGCCCCCTTCAATCTGCAGTCCGGCGAAGGCAATACCAATCTGGAATTCTACAGCGAGGATCACGCAGGCAATAAGGAAGTTCATTCATAATGCAATTTGGGGCGGCTGGGACCGCTCCTTTTTTTGTATCGGGAACAGGGATAATGTCGGGGGCGGCCTAGGCTGCCCCTTTTTTACTGACGTTGAATGAACATTGTATTGTTTTCGATGATTCAAGAGGGGAATTGTGCGGGTTAATAGGCTGAAAAATAGTCTTTCATTTTAAGGAGTGCGCCAATATCCGAGAATAGGATGTGTGGAGGTGATTGGCGATGTGGTTTGGCAAAATCAAAAACCTACTATGTCAGTATGAAGGACACTTATATAACGTATATCTGACATTTACATTGACACATTTGGATTGTTTCGCATTATAATATAATAACTCATCTCATAATTCGATTAATCAAGCGTAATATGATAGGAGTATGAGAGGTTACTTTCATTTGATTGGAGGGCGTTTATGGAGGCATTTGTTAATTGGGTAAACGGGATAATCTGGAGTCAAGCTTTAATCTATCTCTGTTTGGGAACAGGATTATTCTACACGATCGCAGGCCGTTTCCTGCAGGTGAGGCACCTTAAGCATATGGTGGTGCTGATGTTCCAAGGCAAGAGCTCCGACGCCGGGATATCCTCTTTCCAAGCGTTATCGGTAGCGCTCGCGGGCCGGGTAGGTACGGGCAATATCGCGGGTGTAGCGACTGCGATTGCAATGGGAGGACCGGGGGCGGTCTTCTGGATGTGGTTGATCGCCTTCTTGGGCGCCGGCTCCGCATTCGTTGAAGCGACCCTCGGCCAAATTTATAAAACCAAACTAGACGGTCAATACCGCGGAGGGCCTGCCTATTACATCGAAAAAGGATTAAAGCTCAAGTGGTACGCCGTTTTATTTGCGTCTGTTACGGTCGTAGCGATGGGCCTTCTGCTGCCGGGCGTGCAGGCGAACAGCATTGCCGCGGGAATGACGAACGCGTTCGGCATCGATCCCGCGATTACCGGCATTGGTCTTGTTGTCGTTCTCGCAGCGGTTATATTCGGCGGCGTGAAACGGATTGCCGGCGTTGCTCAGGTCGCGGTGCCGTTTATGGCTGTGGGCTACATATTAGTGGCGATCATTCTTATCCTTGCGAATATTTCGGAACTGCCAAACGTGATCAGTCTTATCTTCAGTAGCGCATTCGGCGCGGATGCCGCCTTCGGGGGGATCCTTGGAGCTGCCATCAGCTGGGGGGTAAAACGCGGCATTTATTCGAATGAAGCAGGTCAAGGCACGGCGCCTCATGCCGCTGCGGCCGCGGAAGTATCTCATCCTGCCAAGCAGGGCCTCGTTCAGGCCTTCTCCGTTTATATCGATACCTTGTTCGTTTGTTCCGCAACCGCATTTATGATTCTTATTACCGGCATGTACAATGTAACCCCGGATGGGATGGCTCCTATCGTCAACAACCTGGGCGATGTTACACCGGGTCCAGTATACACGCAGCAGGCGGTCGAAACGCTGTTCCCCGGATTCGGAGCTGCGTTCGTGGCCATTGCGCTGCTGTTCTTCGCTTTTACGACGATCATGGCCTATTACTATCAGGCCGAGACCAATCTGGCCTATCTTAATCGCAAGGTAAGACGTATCTGGTCGGAATACCTCTTGAAAATTGCAGTTCTGGGGATTGTCTTTTACGGCTCAGTCAAGACGGCCAGTCTCGCCTGGGGCTTGGGAGATATCGGCGTAGGCAGCATGGCGTGGCTGAACATTATCGCGATTCTTCTTCTGACCTCGCCGGCGTTGAAAATATTGAAGGACTATGAGAGACAGCGAAAGGAAGGAATCGACCCCGTATTCGACCCCGCGAAGGTGGGCATCCCGGATACCGATTTCTGGTCTGAAGAATACCAGCCCGAGCTGCCTGTCGATCCGTACCGAGACCGGGATAAAACGTTAACCTCATGAGCATCTTACTTTCAGGGAAAATGAAGACGCCATCCGGCACGGTATGGCGTCTTTTTCTTATCTCCAGACTCAATCATTTGCCTTATCAGTTGATCCCGCACCGCTTATTGTGCCGTTCTTAAAACCTCGACCGGTTCCATAAAAAAACAAGGGATAATGGAACTCATATCTGATACGCTAGGCTTATAGAAAGAAGGGCGACAGGGGGATTGACGGTTGAGGAAACTATTGATATTACTATTACCGATTGTATGCCTGATACTCTTCTATTTTACAATTACATCTTTGGTTAAAGTATTTCGGGCCGATGCGGCCATTCCTCCCGAACCGGAAGCGGAATCCTCCGAATACCGGCTTGTGCTGATCACCCAGGAATTAAATACGCCTTTCTGGAACAAAGTGGAGGCGGGTGCAATGGCAGCTGCCCGGCGCAGCGGAGCGGTACTGGAGGTATGGGGAAGCTACGGCATGAATCAGGAAGAATTTCTGAAGAAGATGGAAATCGCCATCGCCTCGAAGGTGAACGGAATTATCGCGCAGGGTCTGGACACCGATGACTTCAACCGGCTCATTTCCGTGAAGGCGGCCGAAAACGGGATTCCGGTTATTACTGTCGCCAACGATGCGCCCGGAAGCCTGCGCCGCACTTATGTCGGCTCCGACCATTATAAGGCGGGACAGATGATCGGAAGGCAGCTTCTTGCCGATATGGGAGACGCCGGAACTGTCGTACTGCTGAAATCCGACCGGCAGGAAGATTATCAGAGTCAACGGGAGAAAGGCATTCTAAATGTTCTGGACGTTAAAGCCCATCCGAATCTGCGGATTGTGACTGCGGCCACCGACAGCACGAGGGATAAAGTGATACGGATGATGAACGATGTTTTAAATCTGCATCCGAATGCAGACGCTTTCATCTCTCTAACGGCGGGAAATACCAGCGCAATGGTGCAGGCGATCGATAATCGATCCCAGGCGGAAAAGGATTTTATTTATTCCTTCGATGACAGCCCGGAAACGAGAGAGCTGCTGCGGAGGCACAAAATCGACGCTCTCATCCAGCAATCCCCGGAGAAGGTTGGGGAGCTGAGCGTGAATCTGATGGTCCAGTGGCTTAAAGGCCAAACGGTCCCCCTGAATTACAGAGGATATTTCACAAATATGCGGATACTGAAAGCGGAGAATATCGGATGAACGGTATTCAGAAGAAGATTTTGACATTGTCGGGCATCGTCCTCTTCATAATGGCGGCTATATGGGCAATCATGACTTACTACAATCAACGGACACAGGATCAGTACAACCTCATTCTGCAGCGCTACTTGCACATGAACGAAATTACCTCTTCAAGCCAGCAATTGGTTTCGAGGCTAAATGACTACTTGCTCGAACCGTCAACGGAGAAGCTGAGCAATCTCAGCGGCAGCGAAGAGCGGCTTTTGGCGGCGCAGCGCCAAATTTCCGGGCTTCGCAACAAGAGCAACGACTTTACGCTTACCAATTACATTCATTTAGTCGATAGTCTGATCGACTCGACGAACCGTTCCGTGATGTTCGCCAAGGAAAAGAACAGCGAGCAATCGCTTGACTATTTCACGGAAGCGGACCGCTTCTCGCAATATATTTCCGAGACGACGCTTACGCTGATGGGGAAGGAAATGAACACTTACGACCGTTTCTACAGGGGTATTATGGAGCAATCGGCGGAACTGAAGAAGCTTGGCGTGTGGATGTTTGCTCTGATCTCCCTTATGCTGTTTTTATTTGCTTACTGGTTCTCACTCAGCATTACCCGGCCGATTCAGAAGCTGACTGCAGCGGCCAGGGAGTTGTCACGAGGAAGATTCGATCTGCATATCGAGGTGACTTCCAAGGACGAGATTTCGTTTCTCGCCCGCACATTCGATCGAATGCGCATCAATATCAACGGCCTGATTTCCGAGATTCAGCAGAAAGCCCAGCTCGAGGGCGAACTCCAGAGAAACAAGCTGCTTCTTCAGGAAAGCCGGCTTCTCAGCTTGCAGCGCCAAATCAACCCTCACTTTCTGTTTAATACACTCGATACGCTTTCCAAGAAAGCTTATTTGGAGGGCGCCGCGGAAACAAGCGATTTGCTGGTGAACGTGGCGGGCATTCTCCGCTATAACTTGAAACGGTTGGATCGGTCCGTCACGCTGTATGACGAAGTGAAAGTATTAACGCAGTATATTGAAATCCAGAATGCGCGGTTTGCCGACCGCTTGCAGTTCTTGCAGGAGATCGACGAATCGTGCCTGTATGTGCAGCTTCCCGGTTTAACCCTTCAGCCGATTGTTGAAAACGCTGTCATTCATGCGGTAGAGCCGCTTGAGGACGGAGGCGCGATTACGCTTCGGATTCGTGAGGCGGGCGCTCAAGTGATCGTGGAAATCGAGGACAACGGGGCGGGTATGGCAGAGGAGAAGGTCAGGGAAATTCTGGACGAACGCGTCGCCGAAACGGAAGGCCGCTCCACGGGAATCGGGTTCAGCAATGTCGTCCGCCGGCTGCGCTTGTTCTATGCCGAGGAAGACGTACTCGACATCGAGAGCCGGCCGGGACAAGGGACCAAGGTAATACTGAAACTGCCGAAAGTAAGGAGGATTGAGGGCTATGATGAAGCTGCTGATCGTGGATGACGAACCGATAGAAAGAGCAGGACTGCAGGCGATTCTGCGGAATGGCTACCCGGATTTGATCATCGGTCAGGCCAGGAACGGAAGAATAGCGATGGAGATGGTTGCCGAAGAACAGCCCGACCTTATCCTGATGGATATCAAAATGCCCGGAATGAACGGTCTTGAAGCGGTCGAGCGGATCGGCGGCGAGTATCCCGATATCAGGTTCATTATGGTCACTGCATACGATACGTTCGATTATGCCCGGCAAGCGATTAAGCTCGGGGTTAGAGATTATTTGCTCAAACCAAGCAAAGCCGCGGAAATCATCGCCACAGTCGACAAGGTGCTGAAGGAAATTGAAGAGGAACGGAGAGAACGCGAAGCCGGGAAACGGACGAGGGATACACTGACGAAAATGATGCCGGTCGTCGAAGCCGACGTCGTAACGCAGCTGTTGTTCGACCATGTGCATGAAGTTCATCTGGATGAGCTGCTGGGTCTGCTCGGAGGTGAAACGACGAAGGAAGTTTTCGTTATGCTTGTCATTCTGAATGCAAGCCCTTCCCCGGGAGAATTCTACGCCTGCGTGAAAAATAAAGTGAGAGAGCTCGCCATAGGATGGGCCGGCGCCATGTCCGGGCGTCAAATCCCGATCGTCGTGTTCCGCCAAACAGGGTTGTCTTACCGGGCGCAAGCGGCTCAGACGGTTCAACAGCTGCTGATGCTGCAGCGGAAGGTGCCCGGCACCGACTGCTTTATCGGGATCGGTTCCGCCTATGAGTCTCTTGAGCAAATTCGGCTGTCTTACCGGGAGGCGCTCATATCCTCCGCAGACACGGCGCTTCCGGCCAGACACCGATTTTATTCCGATTCAATCGCGCTTCCGGGCCTAAGCGGACAAAATTCCGCCAAGCACACGGAGAAGCTGCTTCTTGAGCATATCCGGCTGGGGCAATGGGAGCAAGCCGAGGAAATCGTGTTGCAGTTCATCCGTCAAGGCGAACAGAACGGTACGGGCCTTGCCCTGGTGCAGCAGAGAGTACAGGAGTCGCTCTGGCTCGTCTCCCGTACGCTGTATGAACTGGGGATCGAAACGGAGAGCTCGCTGTTCTCCTTCCGGGCGCAGGATTACCGGCAGCTGCGCATGGAAACGAAATGTCTGCTGGAGCGGATGAATCAGGAGATGACGGAACACCAAAGCCGGCTGGAAGCGGATACCTTGCAAAGAATCAAACAATACATCGCCGAGCATTTCCAAAAGGACATTACACTGGAGATGATATCCAAAGAGGTCAAACTGAGTCCTTTTTACATCAGCAAGCTGTTCAAGGAGCAGTTCGGCGTCAACTATATCGATTTCTTGACGGAGTGCCGGATCGAAAAGGCGAAATCGCTCATGAACCGGCCTGACGTCCCGCTCAAGGAAATCGCATTCGAGGCCGGTTACAACGACCCGAACTATTTCAGCAAGGTGTTCAAAAAAATGTGCGGCGTTTCCCCGACTGAATACCGCAATAGAATATTCGGCAAAAAAGTATAGACGATTGCAAAAGAATCCAGAACCTGGCCCCTCCTCTGGGACCAGACGCATGCTAAGCTTCAAATGTAAGCGTTTCATCTCATTCCTGGGGGGCGAAGAAAAATGATAAAAGGTAAGATTAGCGGGGTTGCGGCATTGTTCCTGTCGCTCATTCTCGTGCTAGCGGCTTGCGGAAGCGGCGGGAGCGGGAGCAATGGAAGCGCCGCGACGGAGGGCGGAGGGAAGAACGCATCGGCGGCAAGCGCCGAATCGAAGGGCAGCGGCAAAATCAAAATCGGCTTCTCGATGGATACGCTTCAGGAAGAACGCTGGCAGAAGGACAGAGACTTGTTCAAGGCGGCGGCGGAGGCGCTGGGCGCCGACGTGGACGTTCAATCTGCCAACGGTGACGATGCCAAACAAATCGCCCAAGCGGAATCGCTCATTTCACAAGGCGTAGACGTACTCGTGGTCGTTCCTCACAACGCCGAAGCGACGGCGGCAATCGTGGAGAAAGCGCATGAAGCCGGAATCAAAGTTCTCGCGTACGACCGGTTGATCAAGAACTCCGACGTCGATCTATATGTCTCCTTCGATAACGAGCGTGTCGGCGAGATGCAGGCGGAAGCAATTGTCAAATTAGCCCCGAAAGGCAAATACGTCTATATCGGCGGCTCCGAAACGGACAATAATGCCCATATGTTCAAGAAGGGCGCATTCAACGTGCTTCAGCCGTTGATCGACAAAGGCGACATCAAGCTCGTATATGACCAATTCACGAAAGACTGGAACCCTGCCAACGCGCTCTCCAATATGGAGAATGCATTGACAGCCAACAACAACCAGATCGATGCGGTCGTCGCAGCCAACGACGGCACGGCAGGCGGGGTCATACAAGCACTGAACGCCCAGGGTCTTGCCGGTAAAATCCCGGTCTCCGGTCAGGATGCCGAATTGGCGGCAGTCCAACGGATCGTCGAAGGCACGCAAACGATGACGGTTTACAAACCGATTAAAGCGCTGGCCGAGAAAGCGGCGGAACTGGCGGTCAAGCTGGCGAAAGGCGAAGACGTCGGCGCCGACAAAACCGTGAACAACGGCAAAATCGACGTTCCTTCAATCCTGCTCGATCCGATTTCCGTCGACAAGTCGAATGTCGATGCCACGGTTATTGCGGACGGTTTCCACTCCAAGGAAGAAGTGTACAAAAACGCGAAATAACGAACGCGAAATAACGAATTTGAGAAAAGGGGGAAGAAGTGAAACGTATTTCACGCTCTTTCCCCTTTCGTCGTATACGAGGTGAGAATAATGGTGACGGCCGCTTTAGAAATGAGGAACATCACCAAAGAGTTTCCCGGCGTTAAAGCGCTTGATAAAGTCAACTTCACCGTTAGGAAAGGCGAGGTCCATGCGCTGTGCGGCGAGAACGGGGCCGGCAAATCGACGCTCATGAAGGTGCTGAGCGGATTGTATCCTGCCGGTACGTACGAGGGTCAAATCCTGATTAACGGGGAAGAGAAGCATTTTCATAAGATCAAGGATGCGGAAGAAGCAGGCATTGCGATCATTTATCAGGAGCTGGCGCTGGCCAAGGATCTCTCGGTCGGGGAAAACCTGTTTCTCGGCAAAGAGCCCGCGCGATTCGGCATCATCAACTGGGAGCGGGTGTTCAGGGAGAGCGAGAAATGGCTGCGGGAAGTCGGCCTTGACGTCAGCCCGGAGCAAACGACGGGAGGTTTGGGAATCGGCAAGCAGCAGCAGGTGGAGATCGCCAAGGCGCTTTCCAAGAATGCGAACATTCTGATTCTGGACGAACCGACGGCCGCGCTGACCGAGCAGGAGGTCGACATTCTTCTGAACATTTTGCGGGAGTTCAAGAAGCGCGGGGTCGCCTGCGTCTATATTTCGCACAAGCTGAATGAAGTGTTCGCCATCGCGGACTCCATCACCGTGCTGCGGGACGGTCAGACGATCGGGACATATCCGGCTGCGGAAATCAATGAAGACAAAGTTATATCCCTTATGGTTGGCCGGGAGCTCAAGGAGCTGTTTCCCCGCATTGAAGCAAAGCCGGGAGACGTCGTGCTGAAAGTAGAAAACTATTCGGTCATGAGCCCTGATCATCCGGGGAAGAAGGTCGTGGATAACATTTCGTTCGAAGTGCGCAAGGGTGAAATATTCGGCATAGCGGGCCTGATGGGAGCCGGTCGAACGGAGCTTGTTATGAGCTTGTTCGGCTCCTACCCGGGAACGGACGACGGAGTCGTCGAAATTGACGGGAAGCCGGTCAAGATAAAGACGACGCAGCAGGCGATCAAAGAAGGCTTGGCGCTCGTCTCGGAGGACCGCAAGAAGTACGGATTAGTGCTTGGCATGGATATCAAAAGCAATGTGACGATGGCCAGTCTGGGGAAGATTTCGTCTGTCGGCGTCCTTAACCATAACCAGGAAATTGCAAGCGGCAATGAATATATCCGCTCATTGAGAATCAAGGCAAATTCGGTGGAGACGGTCGTCGGAACGCTAAGCGGCGGCAATCAGCAGAAGGTAGTGCTGGGGAAGTGGCTTATGACAGAACCGAAAATCCTCATCCTGGATGAGCCGACAAGGGGGATCGACGTCGGGGCCAAGTACGAGATTTACAACATCATGAACGACCTGATCCGCCGTGGCGTGGCGATTATTATGGTCTCCTCCGAGCTTCCGGAGCTGCTCGGGATGAGTCACCGGATTATGGTCATTTCGGAAGGAAAGAAGGCAGGGGAGTTTACTGCGGAGGAAGCCACGCAGGAACTCATAATGACGACGGCAACGGGGGGGCGGGTACGTTGAACTTGAATGTGGAAGCGGCCTTGGGAGAGAAGGAAAGGAAACGGGTAATCAGTTGGTTCAGATTCGATGCGAAAGCCTACACAATGATCGGTGCTTTGTTATCGATCTGGCTGTTGTTCTCGCTGATGCATGAACGTTTTCTGACGCCGACGAATTTATCGAATCTGTTTCTGCAAATGTCGGTTACCTCAATTCTGGCAATCGGAATGGTGCTGGTCATCGTAGCCGGTCAGATCGACTTGTCCGTCGGCTCTCTGGTCGGGTTGACGGGCGGAATCGCCGCGATGCTGAACGTATGGTACGATTGGAACACCGTTCCCGTCATCGCGGCGACAGTCGGCATAGGCGCGGCAATCGGCTTCGTTCAGGGGTGGATCGTGGCGTATCGAGCGGTTCCGGCCTTTATTGTGACACTGGGCGGGATGCTGATCTTCCGGGGCATGCTGTTCGGAACGACCGGCAGCGTTACGATCGCGCCGCTGTCGAATTCCTTCAAGTCGATAGGGCAAGCGTATGCGGCTGATATTATCGGGTGGATATTCGGCATCGCCGCTTTGATCATCGCCGCGCTTCTGGTGCTGCGGAAGCGGTCCGCCAGACTTCGGTACGGCTTTGACGCGGAGCCCCTTGCGGTCAGTGTGCTGCGCATGGCGCTGATCGCCGTCATTATTCTCGGCTTCGTTTATGTGATGAACAGCTACAAGGGGATCCCGGTCCCGTTCGTCATGGTCATTATACTGGGGCTCGTATTTACATTCGTCGCCCGCAATACAACCTTCGGACGGCAGGTGTACGCCATCGGCGGCAACCCGGAAGCGGCCCGTCTGTCGGGCATCAATATCAAGCGGCGGATATTGCTCGTCTTCGTTCTTTGCAATACGCTCGCGGCCATTGCCGGACTAGTCCTGACGGCTCGTCTGAATGCCGCCACAATGAGCGCCGGGAACATGTACGAGCTCGATGCGATCGCCGCTTGCGTTATCGGCGGAACAAGCTTGATGGGCGGGACCGGCACAATCGCCGGAGCCATCATCGGTGCGCTCGTCATGGCCAGCCTGGATAACGGCATGAGCCTGATGAATATGGAATCGTTCTGGCAATATATCGTCAAAGGAGCCATCCTGGTGCTGGCCGTGTATGTCGATATTTCCAGCAGAAAGAAGAAAAAAGCTTAAGGTCTTTTTAATATTTGAGTTGGACTGGACAATGAAGGAAATCGAGCAATTGCGATGCTATGAATAATCAGCCCCTGAAACGGGGCTGATTTGTTTTTGGCGGGACTCTTTATATATTTGTTAAAGCAAGCTGGTCCTCGGGCAGTGCTTTGGGTGTGCCGTCGTTATTCAGAACAGAACGCCAAGTATAACGTGGTTCATAACCAAGGATCCTCCGGGCCTTATCGATTGCCATTAGAGTCTCGTGTCCTCGGATTTCCTTCTTTTTAGGTACATTTGGGAAGAATCTATTTACTAAATCCTCACTCAGATCGGGCATGATAGTATCTGGGGCAGTTATATGGAATATTTCATTTCCCAGATCACTCTTCTCTATTGCAAGCAGACAGGCCCTTGCGGCATCTCTGACATCGCAGTAAGCCCATGCATTCATCTTTTGAAAATCCTTTTGTTCATCAGTCCAATGCATATTAGGGATTTTCTGATATTCATCATGCTCATATATATTTGCAAAGCGAAGAGAAACGACCTGGGTCTTAACCAGCTTGTAATACATTTCCGCCAGGTGTTCAGTGAGCCGTTTGGCCATCGCATAGGATGACTTGACTACTGTTGGATGCTCTTCATCTACAGGAAGGTAACTAAGCAGTTCCGGAACAAAAGGATACCCCAGAACCGTTTCGCTTGATGCCCATACAAGCTTGGGAATTTTAAAATCTTTGCAAGCTTCAAGGATATTAAAGTTAACGAGCATATTATTCTCAAATATAGCCTGAGGTGTGTTCCTTACATCGGTCGGAATATTCCCAAGGTGGACAACTGCATCGCTTCCCATGAGCAGCTGACAGACTTGACCATAATCGCGTAATTCAGCCTGGACAAAATTTTTCGAGGCGGATTCCTCCCTCAATTTTCGATCCGAAGCGATAACCTCATGACCGGCATCTAAAATTGTTCGTACGGCCCATCGGCCGATTTTACCTGCCGCCCCTGTTACCACTACCTTCACTAAATTCCCACTCCTTATTCCTTATTTTCTGAATTAGAGTTCCCCTTTTTATGGATTTTATTAGAATAGAAAACCCGCTTCTAATAATGGGACAGGCAGTCTATAGAACTAACATGCTTAAAGTGTTAAAATAGTAATAATTGGTTCTCGACATATCTCGACACAGGGTAGGACATTTGTGAAGCATATTTCAAACGCGCCGAACTATATACTGCTGTAATTTTGTGGTGTGGGTTAAATAACCAAGTAAATCGGACAAAATAAATGAAGGATAGGAAATTCAGGCATCCACACGTAATGGAGTGATTATTTGAGTAAAGCTAAGGGCAAGGGCGGTACAGGCAGAGGGACCGATAAGAAGGGTTGGAACCGGTGGCAGGCCAGCGCGAACAGAGCGAAGAACGCACCGAAGCCTTATCGAAGCAAGGGCGTTAAGAAAGCGGACGGCGTGAAGGACACGGGCACCAATAAAGGCGACAAGAGCGAAGCATAGGAGATGTGATCGTTGTGGAAAATCAAGAAGTGAAAAGTGAATTGCCTCCAAATTACGAGGAATTAAAAATATCCGCCAATCGAACGTCTAATTGGAGAGAACGATTAGAAGCAGTTGAAGAGCTGGGCGAGTGGAAAAGCCATAAAACAATTGATGTGCTGACACATCGCATGCTTAACGACACAGTGTATAAAGTCCAAGAGGCTGCCTTCAATAAGCTTAAAGAATTTGGCGAAGATGTACAATTACCGCCAAGGAAGAAAGGCGAACTAATTAAAGGGGCTTCTAAAATTCTGGTAAGAATCAAGAAGAGCTTGCCGGTAGGGCATTCCTTTGAGGAGTTCAAAGAGAAGTTGAAAAAGATGCGGCTCGATGTGTATGATACGTACGAAGGTGACAAGGGCGCTGAGTTTGACAAGTGGCTGGAAAGCACCTGGGCATCATTATCCAAAAGGTAAATTACGAGGAGCGATCACATGCCAATAGAAATCAATGTTCAGCCTACACCGAACCCGAATGCGATCAAGATCAGCACGAATGAGACCATCTTCCCGGGTCCCGCGAGTACATCCCTGAAAAGCGGCGATAAAACCGATCACCCCCTGGCCAGTGCCCTGCTCAGTATA
Source organism: Paenibacillus sp. sptzw28 (assembly GCF_019550795.1). NCBI lineage: Bacteria > Bacillati > Bacillota > Bacilli > Caryophanales > Paenibacillaceae > Paenibacillus > Paenibacillus sp. sptzw28. The sequence continues at coordinate 5,531,348 of NZ_CP080545.1, read as the reverse complement.
GAGGGTATTGATAACATATTTGGGATTAGGGATTTCGTTACAATCAGCAAGAAGGCGGATGCGGAATGGGATGCGATTCTGCCAAGAGTGGAAGAAGCATTCAAGACTGTATACGAGTAAGCTGCATGACAGTGAAGAACCCGAACGATTGAGTTTTCAATCGTTCGGGTTCTTTTGCTTTAAGATTCGTGCTTCGGATCCTGCTTCTGACACGAGGGGCCGGTTCCTAACTAGGGGGACCGTTCACTTTTACAACCATACTCTCCCATAACTTGCTGCCTATGTATGCATCAAATCTCCACAGACCCTGCTTGGGCAAGGATATAGAAGTTAAAATATATCGATCGGCAGGTACAGTTTGCACGTTTTCCCCTGTAATTTTCAGCGCTAAAGCGACATTTTCTTCAATGACTATTTCATCATTTGAATTTTGGTGGGAAGCCACCAGCTTAAAATTCTTTTTCCCGCCGAGCTGTTTCTCGTCTCCCCACAGGTGAAAGACGTAAAATTGCCGTTTACCGGTTATAAACGGTTTATCGATGATACTCATTTTAGTTGTCCCACGCAAGGTTTGCGAATTGTATTGATAAGTCGGACTAAGGCTCCAATCGGCCTCAGGAATATCATCCGCCCTGGAGCATGATGCAAGAATACAAGAAATTATGAGAAGCAGGAGATAACTTTTCTTGTTCGTAGCGATCACCTCGTTGCAATTGTAACATAATGCAAGATCAAGAAACGCGAATATCAAATTTACTTGGCACTCTCACATACAGGGCAGATATAGGCACACCAAGCTGATTTCCAGTATACTGATTTTAGGTCAATATCCAGACTTCCGAAGTAGTTCAAATACGTAAAATATTTGCATATAGGAGGGGTTAATCAGCTTGAACATAACTTTAGAACCAATAACAAGGGCTAACTGGCTGGATGCTCTCAATTTGAAAGTAAAAGATGGCCAAAACGAATTCGTTCCAGCGGTTGCTGTGTCTCTTGCCAAGGTTCATGTGAAGCCTGATGGCGACCTGGTACAGTATCTTCCTTTTGCCATTTATGACGGCGATACCATGATCGGATTTATCATGCATGCATTCGAGGAGCATACAAGCCATTCGTACTGGATCAACGGTTTTCTTATTGATTCCCGCTATCAGGGACAAGGATATGGCAAAGCCGCTATACTCCTGATGATCGACTATATTAAAGGCCGGTTTTCACAATGCCGGGAAATAAGGCTCACGGTTCACAAGAACAATACTGGCGCATATAAACTTTATGCGAATATCGGGTTTACGGAAACAGGTGACATCTGGGGAGATGAAATAGTCCTCCGTCAACAGATAGAGTCGTCAGAATAACACTGATTCTCTATCTTTTTTATGCATTAATTCTTGGCGGAGATTATAAGGTGTGTCTCAGCCCGCGGCGCCCCTCTAACCAAAGACAGGAGCACAGCATACACTGCATATATGCTTCATCCTGAAGGAGGGAACCGCCTCGTGAGATATACGGTGCAATATATACCTCTTAGCAAGATCAAGCCGGATTTATCGGCCCGAATAACGCAGCGCGTCAAGGAGCTGCGCAAAGCGGCGCACGATTGCATGAACTTATTAATTGTCCGAAAAAGCAGGAAGGCGCGCGGTTACGTCATTGTCAGCGGCATTAATCATTTCAAATATCTCAAGAATCATACGAATAAAAAATATGCGCCTTGTCTTATCGATGAAAGCAAGGCTTTATCGAATCTTGCTTCGCTAATACACCGTTTCAGGAAGCGAAAGCTTCCCTACGAGGTCCCATACATCAAACCGGACAGACTGGCTGGAGGCAGCTGGTCGATCATCAATTCCTTCTTGAAGCAGGAGCCGAGGTTTAAACGTTTATCCCGAAGCCAGCAAATCAAAGTACTCCGGCTTGGCTTTCAGTATAAGCGAACGACGATATCATCGATGAAAGCGAAGGTTAACGACTTGCTGGCCAAGTAGTCTGAGAAGCTGGGCTGACCCGTCCAACCAACGTATCCCTCCATATTATGAACAGTACAGATGTGAATGAAGAAGGATCCACAGGGCTTGCTGCCCTGTGGATCCTTTGCATTTAACTCCTTGAAAATAACCAGTCCGCTCTATACCGCCTCCATAAATTGCTTCGGAAAACTCCGTATATCAGTTCGATGGGATCCCGATTCCGAAATTACCAGCTTGTCTCCAGCGAAAGGGGCTCTGCTCTCCATCATTTAGCTGTTTGAAAGCGTTTACCTTCGACTCCAAATTAGACGGTCAACCAGAATCCTTTCCTATTATTTCATAGGGAAAAGATACCTGATTCATCATCTATTAATGGCTGATATAATGAGAGGATGTTATTTAGAAGTTTCGCGCGCAATTACAGCAGGATACTACATCACGGAGGTATTATTGTGAAAACAAAGGCTACATTATGGAAAAGAACGGTTCGACGAAGGCATTTGTTCATACTCTCGCTTCTATTGATTTCAATCTCGGTTAGCGTTTTTGCCGCTTCGAAAGATTTTAAAGCTCCGGCCGCTCCAACACCGGAGGCTGCGAATTATAACGATTCAGGATTACCCCCGGTCAATACATACTCTTCAATCGCTAAAGCCAGCGTTACCTCAGACATATTATCTGTAGCCGGCAATCCGGTAAGGGTAAAGACTAAGGCTGTATCGTCCGCCCAGCGCAAAAAAATCATCGGTTATTACGCGGGATGGTCAGCATACAGCGGCAAACAAGCGGCTCAGATCGACGGAAGTAAGCTGACGCATATCAATTATGCTTTTGCGAATATTGGCCCTGATCTGAAAATCGCCCTCGGCGACCCGCATGCTGATACTGAACAAATATTCCCGAATGATTCGCCAAGCGACCCGTTCCATGGCAATTTCAATCAACTATTGAAATTAAAGAAGCGTTATCCGCATCTGAAAACATTCATTTCGGTAGGGGGCTGGTCGTGGTCCGGTAAATTTTCCGATGCTGCGCTCACGGATGCATCTCGTTCGGCATTCGCCGACAGCTGCGTGGCATTCATTGTCAAATACGGGTTTGACGGCGTCGATATCGACTGGGAATACCCGGTTGCAGGCGGGGCCGAAGGTAATGTGAAGAGGCCGCAGGACAAGCAGAATTTTACCTATCTGATGCAGAAGCTTCGCAGCAAATTGAATGCGCAGGGAGCGAAGGACGGGAAGAAATATCTGCTTAGCTTTGCCGGTGCTGCGGGTCCAGACTATGTCAATCATATAGAGCTGTCAAAGCTGCAGCGGGTTGTCGACCACATCAATATCATGACCTATGATTTGCGCGGGACGTGGGATTCGAAGACCGGCCTGAACGCACCTCTGTACAGCGATCCGAATAGCGGATCAGCTGCAGTAAGCGTCCATAATGCGCTTCGGTTGTACCGGAGCAAAGGCGTGCCTGCAGGAAAGCTTGTCGTGGGTGTTCCATTCTACGGTTACAAATTCGACAAAGTTTCGAATGTTAATAATGGGTTATATCAGAGCTTCAGCGGAGGAAAGGCCGTCAGCTATTCACAGATTGTTTCCAAGTATATCGGACAGGGCTACACGCGGTTTGTCCAGGGAAGCGCCAAGGTTCCTTACCTGTATAACGGAAGCAGCTTCATAAGCTACGATGATCCGGAATCGATCGGTTACAAGGCGGCATATATTAAACAACAAGGCCTTGCGGGAGCTATGATTTGGGATTTAAGTCAAGATACGGACAATCATGATCTTCTTAATTCGTTATACCGGGGATTAAAATAGTTTAACGGGGGCCTTTGACGGGCCCCCGTATTTTTTTGGTGATCTAACGGCAAAGTATGTTTTACTACTTCGGGCTGGGGAAGCCGGCCGCATGAAAGATATTATGACCGGGCGAACTCGGCTGCCCGCTTGACCTGCTCCTCATCCGGGCGAACGCCGGTATAAAGGACGAACTGCTCCAGCGCCTGAATAGCGCTGACTTCCGCCCCCGTTATGACCTTCTTCTCCAGTGCCCTTGCCTGACGGATGAGCGGTGTTTCGGGAGGAAGTGCGACCACATCGAATATGGTCCCGGCTTTCGCGATAACTTCGGGATCGAAGGCAAGCTCGTCTGACTCGGGGCCTCCTGCCATACCGATAGGCGTAACATTCACGAGCAGATCGGGATGCATGGATCCCATATCTTCTTTCCACTCATAATCATAGGTCTGCGCCAGCGCACGTCCGGCGGCTTCGTTTCTGGCAATGACGAAACCTGTGCGAAACCCGGCGTCGCGAAGCGCGCACAAAACCGCTTTCGCCATACCGCCGCTGCCTCGCAGGGCAAATACGGCATCGCGTGGCACTTGATGCAGATCGAGCAAATTCGAGACCGCAATATAATCTGTGTTATAGGCGCGAAGCCGGCCGTTATCGTTAACAATCGTATTCACGGACTGGATGGCGGCCGCAGATTCATCCATCTCGTCAAGTAGTGGGATGCAAGCTTCCTTGAAAGGCATGGAAATCGCACATCCGCGAATCCCAAGAGACCTTATACCGCCGATCGCCGACTGCAAATCATTCGTGGTAAACGCTTTGTAGACAAAGTTAAGATTTAACTCATTGTACAGGTAATTATGAAAGCGGGTGCCGAAATTTCCCGGCCTGCCCGCCAGCGACATGCAAAGCTGTGTGTCTTTATTAATTACTCTAGGCATAGTTCTTCTCCCTCCAAATAAGAGTTCACCATTGCCACGACATTGTAACATCTTGCGTTGATCCCGCACAACAGCTGCGTCACTTTGCGAGGGGATGAGAAGTGGACGATCACTCAAGGATGTGTGAGGTTTAGACGCCTGCGGCGGTAAATAACCGGGCGAGCAGTTCCAATATGTGGTATTATGTAGCTAAAAAATCATGGGAGATAAGCTAATGCCACATCACAAGAAACCAATGCTAATAAAGCAAAAGTACCTGGGTTTTTTGCTTATAGCTCTTGGAATTGTAATTATACTTATTAAGGCATCTTCAGACCGATCGGACGAAGGGCCGACACTGTTCTATATCGGAGGCACTGGCGAGCAAGTCGGTCAGTTCCCGGTTAAAGACGGGCTGGTTTATTATTCAGTAACCTTTGATAATCCAACAAGCCGATCTTTTAAAATCCATACAATTGAACCTGTTTTAACCGAAAAAGCCAAAAGTATATTACTTGCTAAAATTAAACCTACCGAAGAGGTGAAGAGAGTGGATGCTGGTGAAGAAGTTGAATACAGCGGAAACTTTCATGTAAATACCAGTGAGTTAACAGAAGCGGAAATCGTAGAAATGATGCCATTAATTGAAGCATACAGGGTGATTTTTAATCATAATGAAGAAATAATATTACCAATCCGCCCATAATGGTTATAAATAAATTTTACCTTACCATAACCTGTTGATTGCAATAAAATGGATGTAATCGTTCATCAATTGGAGGTACTACTATGGAGCAAAAATTACCGCTATTTATTATCACGGGAGCAAGCGGTGTAGGTAAAACAACTGTGATGCAGGAACTGCGAGTTCAAATGCCGGATTTTGATATATTTAGTACGGATATTGATAATTTTGGAACCACGGCTGCTAAATTGGAGTATCAGGACAGATTTAATATATTGCTCCATTTCGCCAACTTTGTATCTAAATCCGGAAGAGGGACGATTATTTGCGGTACGTTTATGCCTTGGGACGCGCAGAAATGTGATGTTTACAATTGTTTCAGCGAAGTTTACTTCATCAACTTACATTGCAACGACACAACCCGTAATAATCGTCTTCTTAATCGAGAGGATAAGGCAATGTGGACGGATGAAATGCTAAAGGAACATGAAAAATTTGCTCAGTGGCTTCTCGACAACGCGGAAACCGCATATAATCCGCCAATGCCAACAATCGATACCACCTCTATTCAACCATTCGAAATTGTAAAGCAGATTAAAAAATACGTCTTACAAAAATGGAGTGTTAGGATAACCGGATGATCCCCCAGGCTCCACCATACATAACAACGAACACGCCGAATTGGCGTGTTTTATTGTTTTTCTCGAAGGATGGAACAATTGTATTGAAATCGGCAGCTTGTTGAGCTCCATTTACAAACATACAGTATGTATGTTAAGATTGAGTTATCATTACCGAAGGGTGGTTTTCATTCATGAAAGTGTCCAGTTTTTATCCCGTTATTTTAACAGACCAAGTTGCCGCCACTGCCACATTTTACACGGAGCACTTTGGATTTGAAAAGGTGTTTGAGGCCGACTGGTATACCAGCTTGAAAAAGTCCGGCACTGATATCCCGTTCGAGTTGGCTGTTCTCGATGCCGCTCACCCGACTATTCCGAACGCATACAGGACGAAGACAAGAGGGCTGATCCTCAATTTCGAAGTGGACGATGTCGATGCTGAATACGAAAGGCTCATTGGAAATGCCGAGCTTCCCGTGGTACTGGATATCCGGAGCGAAGATTTCGGACAACGTCATTTCATCACTTCCGATCCCAACGGGATATTGATCGATGTCATTACCGTCATTCCTCCGTCGAATGATTTCAGCAGCCAATATGTCGAAGAGGTATGGAAATAAGGGGATACTGACATGGGATCGAATATGCCTTTGAAATCAAGCCATTGCTGGATGACTGTTCCGGTTATGTTAGAAGGTCTGTGGCCAATCATTTGAATGATTTGACGAGGGATTACAAACAGCTCACTATGAACTGGATGGCTGATCCGGTGATCAAGATGCTCTCGCCATGATTAAGGAATTGTAGGTTTTAGGGACGCGATTGTTATATGAATGGAGAACTTGCCGGTTATGAGAAAAAGCAAAGCTGAGACAACGGAAACGATACGGAAACTGATAGTTATCGCCAGAACCCATTTTAATTCTAATGGTTATGCGGATACGGCATTGGAATCGATCGTTCATGAAGCGAATTTAACGCGGGGAGCGGTCTATCACCATTTTCGCAACAAGAAAGAACTGTTTCGAATCGTGCTTGAAGATGTCCAACGGGAAGTAGCCGAAAAGGTGGAGCTGGAGGCATCGACAAGCGAAGATGTGTGGCAGCAGCTCTACCTGGGCTGCCGTGCGTTCATTATGGCAGCCGTTGAAGAGCGAAACAGACGTATTATGCTGATTGACGGCCCGGCGATTCTAGGTTGGGATGTTTGGAGAGAAATGGACAAAATCCATTCGATGCGATTATTGAGGGGGCAGCTGGAAATCATGCAGAGCCAGGGATACTTTCGGACGGCTCCCCTTGATGCCTTGACCCATTTTATTTCGGGCGGCTTGAACGAGACGGCTCTTTGGCTTGCCAATGAATCCTCGCGGTCGAATGCGTTGGATGAAGCTATGAAGGTTCTTACCGTATTCTTGGAAGGATTTAAACAAAGTACGTTTCATTCATCCGATGCAAGGTGAACCACCTTGTAGTAGTGAAACCCGGTAACGGCGGGAGAGCGCATCGCTGGCAGCGATGAGGTCAGGGGTTCGATCCCCCTAGGCTCCATAACAAAAAAAGCCTTTAAACACAAGGATTTTCGAGTGTTTAAAGGCTTTATTATATGCCTAGATAATGATGATTTGAGGGCGTGGTCACACGTTTGGTCACAGAGAGTATTTTTTTGAGTTATATCCGAAGAAAATACAATATAACCTTGAGCAAAATAGTCACTGGTTTTCGTATAAATTCAAAATAAGCGCTAACTGTTAAAGTTTTTTTTATTTTAGCCGAATAACATTTCCCCATATTGTGTAGCGGTCTGCTTATGAACAGAAGGCAAAACATGAGAGTACGTATCAAGAGTTACTCTAATGTCGGAATGGCCAAGAATTTCTTTTACCACTTTGGGATTAATATTTTGGGCTAACATGAGTGTAGCGACAGTATGTCTGAGATCGTGGAAGCGGATGCGTGGGACATCTGCTTTCTTGATCAATCTATAGAAGTACGAAGTAAATTTCGAGGCTTAAGGGGTTTGCCTGATTTGGTGCAGATGACCAATCATTGTCCTCATAATATGATCCAGCAGCAAGTTTCCAAAATTGGATACCATACCGTACTTTTAACAATACCAATTGACTTTTATACAGCCGGAGCATTGTTTGAGGCATTGGAAGCTTACTCAAAGGAAATGAAAGCAAAATTTTACCCTAAAAAATGGGAAGATGTTTCTTGGACTGAATTTTGGCTTTTTAAAGACAAGGGGCTTTTAATGTACTTGAAGGACTATCATTATACGAGAGATAATCAAAAATACGTTTATAAAGTGATTGAGGTAAGACTAAATCCAAAGCGACTGTGCAAAAGAAATGAGTACGTACAGGTTAGCGCTTATGAGGATTATCCAGTGATCGTAAAAATGTTTGAAAAATTGCTTGCCCCCCTGAACGTATTTATAAACAGATACGTGCTGCTAAAAGGAATGAGCTTAAAGGCATTAGAATAATTAGTCCGTTCATATTTGATGACATATCGCGATATAAGTTAGACCATATTGACTACTGTATTAATATTCGAACACCATACATGAATTGGTATATGGAACTAATCCGTCGCTCTGACATACCGAAATCTTTTGAATTGGTTCTGAAGGATAATCCGATTACTAAACGAAAAGAGCCGTACAAGAATGCTCTCCATCTTGAAAATAAATCGGTAATAATCAATTTTTATAATAAGAGGTTCCAGATAGCCGAGGTCTTTGGTGATGACTTTCCTGAAGGACATGAGGCCGAGGATATTATCCGTCTCAAAGTGCAGTGTAAAAAAAGGAATGTGAATAACTTAAAGGGTTATTATAGTATCAAAGGCAAATCACTGTTGGATTTTTCTAGTGAAGAACTATCGGAAAAGGTACTACTCTCGTACTATGAGAGAACGGTGGGATACGAGGATTACTATACATTGCAAGAAGCAAGATTTATAATCGGCGAATCCGATTACAAATGGAAGGTTCGACAGCGTATGATTGAGGTTCTCGAATTAATCAATCAAAAAAGGTCTGTTTGGAAAGCTAGAGATGATTATGAAGATGAACAAAGCGATTTAATGAGGCTCTAAAACAAATAAAAAAAACGGGCATAAACCCTGTCACGCTTCCTATTGGTTGGAAGATTCCACAGCTTCCAAACCTTCTAATGTAAATCGACAGTAGCTTATTACCCAATTAGCGATTAATTTATTGTTGAAGCAATTACTCTATAGAGCATTACTTTGTTAGGTTCAAGTGATTTTAGCGGGCAGATGATGAAACTACGTATCCGGAGATACGATATCGTGAATAATCATCCAGATTTTATGGCTATATATATTCCCGAAAAAGACGCATACAACGAAGGCAACTTTAAAAAGCCTTTTTCTTTTAGGCTAACGAAGGTGTTTCCTCCGATTATGAGGTGATCTAGTACTTCTATGCCCACAATTTCGCCTGCTCTCGCCAGCCGGTTTGTAAGAGGGATTAGGGTCTCCGCTCGGATGGTTATGTGCGCATATGAGCGAGGCACTGCAACGTTTAATCGCCGCGCGAAATACTTCCCTTGGATGAACGATTGCAGCGTTGAGAGAGCCTATCGAGATGATTTCTTTAAAGATCACTCTGTTCATTGTATTCAAAAATAAGCAAATGAAATGTTCTTTCGTTGCATACCTGAGTTCAGGTTCAAGTAAGTCAAATGCGTCTTTAGGGCTCCGTATTGTTGTTTGCTCATAAGTTGGAATGGTCAGGTTCTTAGCAAGCCTTAACAGGGCCGTCAACTGACGAGCTTTACCCATGCCGATTCCTTTTATGCTTATGAGTTGCTGCTTAGTTACGTCTATTAGTTGTGCTGTAGTCGGAAACTGGTTGAGTAGTTGCTGGATAGGATAGCTGTCGGGACGTTCGCGTAAACATTCTGAAATCAGTTTTTTCAACTCCTCATTGCGATTGTTCATAAAATCTACCTCCTAATTATATTGACGGGTACAAAAAGGCTGGACAAGTATGAATGTGTCCAGCCTTTTCGTTGCCTCTCGCGAGGACTACCTATCTGTATAGGTATCAGGGGTATAATATGAAAACCTCTTTCTTGATTATTCGAATTTCAATAGTGTAATAGGCTTGTTTTATTGGTTCCAAAAAAGGGAAATGGCGGAAGATGTCGAAAATGTAGTTAATATAGTATATTAGTGTGCTTGGATAAAATTCCGCAATCTTCTCAAAAGGAGTTGGAAAATTTGATAGAACTTACATTACCTGCTCTAGAGCGAGTTCTTCTGAAGGAGAAAGGGAAAAAGAATATCATTAAACAAATTCTTGTTTCGCCAAAGAAAATACAACCGAGATTATTTTCTATTGATTCAAATATGATTGTACTTGAAGACTCAGAACAAAGGTATTGTATTACTAACAAATCCTCAAATAACATCACTCCTTATGATTACGTCATCTTATCAAAGCAGCTACCTACTGAAACTAATATAAATGATGGATCATTAAAATTAGATAAATGGTTAAAACATCCGCGAAGTTCAGAGGCATATGAGACAACTGAAATTATAGAATCGTGGAACGATCAATTTGATTATAAATTAGAAGATATCAGTAAAAACATATATGGTTTAAGAAAACCGCAACTAGGTGCCTTGCATATGATTATGGGACATTTTCAACTTCCGTTGAATATTGCAACGGTTGTAATGCCTACTGGGACTGGAAAAACAGAAACAATGCTCTCAGCTCTAGTCGCTTATAGGTGTAGCAAATTACTAATTACTGTACCTAGTGATTCGTTACGTGAGCAAATATCAGAGAAATTTCTATCCTTAGGGTTGTTGAAAAGATTTGGAGTAGTAGGCGAGTCTGCTCTCTTCCCGATTGTTGGGGTTGTTAAAGAGCATTTTAAAACAGTTGAAGAGTTGCGTCATTTTTTTGAGAAATGCAATGTAGTTGTATCCACAATGCCTTTATTAGCTGACAGTTCTAAAGAACAGCAAGCAGAAATGTCTAAACTAATTTCACATGTATTTATAGATGAGGCGCACCATGTAAAAGCGCAATCGTGGGAAAAATTTCGTTTAAGCTTTAATAATGAAAAGATAGTTTTTTTCACAGCTACTCCATTTAGGAATGATGGGAAAAGATTGGACGGAAAGATTATCTTTAACTTTCCACTTTTAAAAGCCCAAGAAGACGGATATTTTAAAGAGATTGAGTTTATACCCGTAAGAGACTATGACTCAACTAGAGCTGACTTAACAATTGCACAAGCAGCCGTTCACAGATTAGAGGAGGATCATGAAAGGGGTCTTCCACACATATTAATGGCTAGGTGTGCGACTAAAGAGAAAGCGAGTTTAATTTTTGAAATATATAAAAACTTCACGAAGCATAATCCAGTTCTTATTCATTCTACGATTCCGAATAAAAGAGAAATCTATCAGTCCATCATTAATAGAGAACATAAAATTATTGTTTGTGTAGATATGTTGGGAGAAGGCTTTGATTTGCCTGAACTCAAAATAGCTGCTTTTCATGATATTAGAAAAAGTCTTCCAGTAACGTTGCAGTTTACTGGTAGGTTTACAAGAACTAAATATGATGAACAATTAGGGAAGGCCTCATTTATTGCAAATATCGCTGACTTAAATGTTACAGAAGAACTTGTGGAGTTATATGCTAGGGATGCCGATTGGAATAAGATATTGTCTGATATAAGTCATTTGAAAATAGATAATGAAATTAAATATAGGGAGCTAATGGATGGATTCACTAAGTTGAATAGTTCAAAGATCCCTTTTCAAAACATACGTCCTAAGCTCAGTACAGTGGTTTATAAGGGTCACAGGCACACATGGGACCCAAATAATTTTCACAAAGGAATTCAAGCATACAATCAAATTGAGTATAAATTTTTTGACGTTAATAGGAATGAAAATATTGCTATCTTTGTATTTGCAAAGAGCCTATATCCTGATTGGATTAATCATAAAGATATCTATAATTTAAATTGGGATATCATTGTAATGTTTTGGGATGAAAAGAATAGTCTTTTATTTATTAACAGTTCTGATAACGGCAGTTTGTACAAAGACCTGGCAAAAGCAGTAATTGGGAAAGAAGTACAACTGATTAACCACATGAATGTATTTAAAGCTTTACATGGGATTAATCGGATTAGACTTCAAAACGTTGGTCTAAAACTTTTTCTAGGCAGGGATATCAGATTTAGAATGAGTGTAGGCAGCGATGTTGGCGAGGCACTTTCCTTAGCTGAAAGACAAAATGGCCAAAAGGCATTTGTTGTAGGTGCTGGATACGAAAATGGGAACAAGACTAACATTGGATGCTCATATAAGGGAAGAATATGGACGAAGAAAGAAGGAGACTTATTAGAGTTTAAAGAATGGTGCATGAATGTTGGGGAGAAATTGGTGAATAACGAGCTTGATCCGAATATTATTCTGAAAGAAACATTGATCCCTGAAAAAATAATAGATAGACCATATTTATTTCCAGTCTGGATTGAATTAGATTCGGATATCTTGCAATACAATGAAATTAAATACGCCTTCATAATCAACGGTACTGAATATAATTTATCAACATCTGAGATTAGTTTGTTTAAACCAACACAAGATGGAGATTTACTTTTCTCTTTAAATACTGAGGATGGCAATGTGATTTTTAAACTTCATTTATTCGAAGATATTTTGGATAATACTGATGTAAAATTTCCTAATTATAAAATACATCAAGTTAGCAAAGAAAAAGTAGAAGTGATTTATGGGTCAAAGAGAAGAAGCGTAATCGATTTTTTTGATGAGTATCCTCCAACGATTTGGTTCGCAGACGGATCATCACTTACTGGAAATGACTATATTAAATTGAAGAAAAGAATAGGATTATACCCTTCTGAGAAAATCATTACTTTTGATTGGTCAAGGGCCGATTTAAGCAAAGAGTCACAAGGAGTAACACCTAAAATAGCGGACTCTATTCAGTATCAGGTGATAGATTATTTGAAAAATAAGGACTATGAAATTATATATGATGACGATTATAGTGGGGAAATTGCAGACATTATTACAATTAAGGTTCAAGACGATGTGATTTATGTTGAACTTTATCACTTGAAGTTTGCCAAAGGAGGAGTAGTCAGTAATCGCATTGATAATTTTTATGAAGTATGTGGACAGGCTCAAAAGTCGTGCGTGTGGAAGCAAAAAGAAGCGCAGGAATTTATGACGCATTTGTTAAGACGCGAACCAAAAAAGAAAATTGGTGTCGAAAGTTCAAGACTTGAAAAAGGTACTATGGATGATCTGGAGAGAGTTTTAGGCTTTGCAAAGAAGAAGATGCCTATGCAATTTAAGATATATATAGTTCAACCGAGCTTATCCAAAGCTAATCCTTCTGAGGATATCTTGCAATTACTGGGCGTTACTGAGAATTTCTTGAAAGAAACTTCTGGGATTGAGTTGGGGGTAATTTCAAACAAATAATAAAGTTTACTCTCGTTGAAGCGATTCCCTAATGATTTATCTATGCTCAAGAAATGAAGTAGACATTGCGTAACTGGATAATAAAAGTGAACGACAGAAAGGGAAATTGCTATGCAAATTTCAAAGCTGCATTTGATAAACTTCAGAAGTTTTGGTAATGAGGGTACAACAATAACATTGAATAAGCTTTCCGGTTTCGTTGGAGAAAACTCCGCAGGCAAAACTGCCTTAATACATGGTTTAGTTAAACTTTTTGGTGTGACTTCGCACGAACGAACCTTAGAAAAGTCAGATTTTCATATCCCTAAACAAGTCAAAGTAGAAACCATAAAAGAACTACAACTTTCAATTGAAGCCCGGATTGACTTTCCAGAGTTAGTGGACACTAATCAGGTTGCTTTGAGCCGGAGTCTGTAAAATAGATTGTGTAAACTCCTAAACCTATTACAATGGAAGTAGAAGAAAGGTTGGGGAGAACACATGGGATTATGGACGAAACAGCAACTCCGGCAGTTCATCAAGGAGAATAAATTGGTCTCGGCGCAGGATGCACAGAATGCGTTGAAAGAGCTGTTTGCCGAAACGCTGCAGGAGATGCTGGAAGCCGAGATGGATGAACATCTGGGCTATGAGAAGCACGACATGCAGAACAAGCAGACGACCAACAGTCGTAATGGCAAGAGTAAGAAAACCATCGTAAGCGAGTACGGTGATCAGGAGATCGCCGTTCCCCGTGACCGGCAAGGGGAATTTGAACCCCTGGTGGTGAAGAAGCACCAGTCTAATGTGACCGGCATTGAAGATCAGATTATTGCCCTTTATGCCAAAGGTGTCAGCACGCGTGAGATTCAGGATCATCTGCAAAATCTGTATGGGATTGAGGTCTCTCCCACCTTTATTTCTAACGTGACCAACAAGATCATTCCCTTGATTAAAGAATGGCAGAACCGGCCGCTCCAAGGCGTGTACGCGGTTGTCTTCCTGGATGCCATACACTTCAAGGTGAAGCAAGATGGTGCCATTGTCAATAAAGCCGCCTACATGGTAATCGGCATCGACCTGGATGGCAACAAGGATGTACTGGGCATGTGGATTGGTGAGCATGAATCCGCCAAGTTCTGGCTTAATGTTCTAAACGACCTGAAGAACCGGGGCGTGCATGATATCCTTATCATCTGTGTCGATAATCTGACCGGCTTCAGCCAAGCCATTCAGGCTTGTTACGCGAAAACGGATATTCAGAAGTGTATCATCCACCAGATCCGCAACTCCACCCGTTACGTCTCTTACAAGGATCTGAAGAAGGTAACAGCTGACCTGAAGCCGATTTACAAAGCAGCGACGGAAGAAATGGCACTCGTCGAACTCGATCGCTTCGAGGAAACCTGGGGGAATAAGTACCCGCTCATCATTCGCTCTTGGCGCAATAACTGGGATGAGCTGGCCACCTTCTTCAAGTACCCACCCGAAATCCGCAAGCTCATTTACACCACCAACATCATCGAGAGTTACCACCGCCAACTTCGCAAAGTGACGAAGGGAAAAAGCATCTTCCCGACGGATGAATCCTTGTTGAAAATGCTTTATCTGGCCACCATGGATGTTACGCGTAAATGGACAGGCCGCGTTCAAAACTGGGGTCAAATGCTGCTGCAGCTCTCCGTTTTCTATCCGGACCGCATCGGACAGCATCTGCGATAAAATTTCCCCCTCGGGGGAAAGCACGAAAAGAGTTTACACAAAAGATTTGACAGACCCTTGAGCCGAGCTAGTATTCCTCCATTTATAAATCAACTCGTTGTTCGTGCTACTGCTGAAGCACCTTATCTACGTGTTAGATTAATTGCAAAGTGGACTGCTGATAATACTCCTGAAGGCGAAATCGAACAGAAGTTATATTTTGTTACTGTAGCTGAAGGTATTGATGAAACAGAAGAGGATCTAATTCCAGTTACTCCTCATCAACGATCAACAATACAAGTCATATATGTTCCTGCAGTAAGAGAGCCATCTGCGCAACTAAGAAATGCATCGGGCACAATACTTTGGAGGATTTTGAATAATATTTCTTGGCCGGAAGACATAAATGACTCCATTAAAACAAAAATGGAACCTGTAAATGAATTATTTGACGGCATTGATGGGGTTTCGCAAATAAGAAGTGTCATCGGAGAGGAATGGAAAAAATACCACAAGGATGCTCGTTATCAAGATGCAAAATTACAATTTAGCAGTTCTACATTGGCTTCTATTCTTAAGAAAATTGAAGTGTCTTTTTCTCCAACACATGATCTAGGCGAATATAGCGTAGAAAAACTGGGGGATGGCCTTCGATCTCTATTTTATCTTTCGTTGGTGTCGTCCTTACTTGAAGCAGAAATAAAAGTTACTGGGAAATCGGGTGCTTCTCTTACTGTTCTCGCAGTAGAAGAGCCGGAGAATCACATATCTCCTCATCTTCTGGGACGAATAATGGAGAACCTAAGGGATATTTCTAATAAGTCAAATGCTCAGGTTGTTTTAACTTCACACAGCGCTTCAATTATTAAACGGATCGATCCAGAAAAATTAACTCACTTGAGAATTGATCAGATGAGTTGTACAACAATAGTAAAGAAAGTGATTTTGCCTAGTAAGACATCAGATGCTTATACATACATTAAGGAAGCTGTAAGGGCATACCCTGAAATTTATTTTTCAAGATTGGTAATTTTGGGTGAGGGGGATTCAGAAGAGATCGTAATTCCCAGAATACTTACAGCTAATGGAATACATCCTGATGATAATGGAATATCGATTGTCCCTCTGGGGGGGAGACATGTTAACCATATGTGGAAATTACTTAATGAGCTGAGTATTCCACATATCACCTTATTAGATTTAGATCGTGAACGAGGCGGTGGCGGTTGGAGCAGAATTAAGTATGCAATTAAACAGTTATTACTCAACGGTCGCAGCCGCGAAGAATTATTAAAAGTTTGGTATGGACAAAGAGAAGAAATCCTTTCTGATGACCAAATAGAAGAAATGGATGAATATTCAATGACTCCTGATTGGGTAGAAAATTCGATGAATAAATTATGGCTTCATAGACTGATGGAAGATAAATATAATGTCTTCTACTCAGCACCTTTAGACTTAGATTTTCTTATGCTCGAAACATTTCCTTATGCCTATAAGGAAACAGTACCTAGAGGGCCCAGCATTCCTGATCGTACCCAGCATCCAGATAAATATGCAGATAAAATTAAAGGCGGCATTATTGCGGCATTAAAGAATGAGAAGGCAACAGGTTATACATATACAGAAGAACAACATGAACTTATGGTTTGGTACAATACGCTATTTCTTGGGCGAAGTAAACCGAGCACACACATTGAAGCTCTGATAGAATTGGACGATGATGATTTAATAATGTTCATTCCTGATAATTTTTGTAGGTTAGTTACGAGAGTAAAAGAAATACTCCAAAAGGAAGTTTAAGACCATGTCATATATTAAACTAGATAACTGGAGTCCATCTGAAGGAATTACACTAGAACCAGCAGCAGAGATTGCAGTTAAATCTGAACTTAATAATCTTATTTTAGCAGGGCCAGGAGCGGGGAAAACTGAGCTGTTAGCACAACGTGCTTGCTTTTTATTACAAACAAATTTATGCCCAAATCCGCAAAAAATCTTGGCTATTAGTTTTAAGAAAGACGCGGCGGAAAACTTAAAAAAAAGGGTAGAATTGCGGTGCGGAAAAGAACTAGCTGCAAGGTTCGAATCAAGGACGTTTGATTCGTTTTCTAAACAATTATTAGATCACTTTAGATTAGGTCTACCAGATGCTTATCGTCCAACAAAACACTATAATATTGTAATTTCAAATAGGGATATTCGAGAAATAGCTACTGGTTATATCATTGAGCGCCATCCTAATCAGCCTAATTGGCAGCACGAGATTAACTTTAATCTTTTATACAGACGCTTAACCGAGGACGTTCTTCCAATCTATGATAATGGAGAAGATATCTATACGTGGATTTTGGTAAGACTTTGGAATGTTATGATTCATGGAAGGAATGGGTTTCCAAGTTCGTTGACGTTTCCTATGATTTCAAAACTTGCTGATTATTTGCTCAAACTAAATCCATTGATCAAAAAGGCGCTTCAGGTTACATATAGTCACGTTTTTTTGGATGAATTTCAAGACACGACTTATCTTCAATATGAATTAGTAAAAACAATTTTCTTAGAATCTTCGACAATATTATCGAGTGTAGGGGATGATAAACAGAGAATCATGGGGTGGGCCGGCGCACTTTCCGATTCTTTTGAACAGTTTAAATATGATTTTAATGCCATTCAAATAGAGTTAACACATAATCATAGGTCTGCTCCAAGATTAATCGAAATTCAAAATGTTATGGCAAAGATTATAAATGAAAATGCTACGGATGCCACGGTTTCCAGCAAACATCGTGATCTAGAGGGGATGTGCGAGGTTTGGGATTTTCAGACTCATTTAGACGAAGCTATTTATGTAGCATCAAATATAGCAAAAAGAATCCGGCAAGAAAATGTTACTCCGCGAGAGATTTGTATAATTGTAAAGCAACAAGAACATATCTATGCCCGGAATGTAATTGAGGAGTTAGGAAAGCACGGCGTTCAGACTCGAATTGAAAAAGAATATCAAGATTTGCTTGCAGAAGAATGCGTACAGCTAGTTATTGATTTTCTTGCACTAGCTACAACAGGAACGAACCACGATTCATGGGTACGAATATCAGAAATTTTGTCTTTTATACAAGGTTTTGATCCAGAGCATGATCATGCAAAAATATTAATAAAGGAATCGGAACTAGATGAACTTATCCAACAGATAAGACTTGAATTCCTTCAAGTGGCCAATGACGAAAATAACTGTAAAAAAAAGATTGAAAGAATTATTAAGGGTATTTTTTCCTTTATAGAGACGGAAAAGTATTTTCGTCTGTACCCTAAGTATGCTAGTGGTGTATTCTTCACAGAATTAATCGATAATACAATTGGGAAACTTACGACAGCTTATTTAAAATATTTAAACTGGGGTGACGCTATATCTGATTTTGTAGGGTTGTTTAGTGTACCTATAATGACAATCCATAAGAGCAAGGGATTAGAATATGATACTGTAATATTTCTGGGGTTAGAAGACGATGCATTTTGGAGTTTTCAAACACATCGAGCAGCCGATATGTGTGCATTCTTTGTTGTATTGTCCAGAGCAAAGCAACAATGTTTTTTTACCTTTAGTGCTTCAAGAGAAATACTGCGTTTTGGGGATGTTCAACTGCGACCTCAATTCAATCAAAACATTTCTTCACTATATCAAATATTACAGAATGCAAATGTTGATGTTAGACACATTGCAGAAATAAATTCGGCGGCAGATTGGAGTTAATAATGAAAATTTGGGGTGTTGATTTGTCAGTCATCATTATTGCATTGGTGACGGCATATATAGGTTATCAATTTAATCATCGTTCCAAAAAAAGAGAAGCATTTCTAAAAGAGTTAAGTTCAAGCTACAACGAAATCTATTCCCCAATGTTTGAGCAATTGTCACTTATTGTAGCAACTGAAGAGAAGAGCGAGAAATTAAAGTTGATTGATACTTTTGTTCAGGAGTATGCGGGTAAGGATTCAAAAATTCGATTAATAGCTTCATCGTTTATATTGGACTACTTTCATAATCTTAGGAGAGTTTACTTTAAGTACAAAGAAGAGGAGAGTAGAGTCAATGAACTGGAACTGTTAGAGAAAATAAATGGGCTTTACCCTATGATTGAAGATGAATACTGGAATGCTCATGATACTATTTATGAGGATCACAAGCAATTTATCAGTGATACATTTAACAATCCCTTCTTTGTTGTACTATCAAGTATATTTAAAATTGTTTACCACTTGTCAGTATTTGTATTTTGGATAAGTGCGGTTATTTTTTATTTTACCATTGCACGTTTAATTGTTCCTCTTGAATGGGTGCCCCAATGGTGGAACATCACTTATGCGCTTTTATTAGTTCTTGTGTCAATCACTTTTTTTGGGATAATGATGATGTTTAAAGAAATGCTGATAAAGAAAAATAGAAGAAAAAGTAGAATTTCAAAGAACTTGAAGAAAAAAATCAAAAGAATTTTTGCTAGATAAGTGAGCAATTAAAAAGGCGTTTTGGTCACACCTTTTCATTTTCGAGCGCCGCGGCACATTCGAACGTAGAAATTCAAAATAGAAAAAGCCTTATCCCACAAGGCTTTCTTCCGCTATTCCCTTTACGTACAAATCCCCATCTCTCCACTGGCAGTGTGGGGATCAGGAGTCGGATCCCCTTATAGCAACTTTACGAAGGATTCATCGCAAAGATGGAATGAATATTTCCCTCGGGATCGCCGAAGTGCCATATTTTATTAGCCCTAACTTCTCTTGACGTATATAAGTAAACCGTTCGGATGTTCTTCAGAGCCTTGGTCTCGATATGTATGTCTCGCGAGCCGCCAATAAAACCACCATATAATTTAATTATTACTTCACCTGAACTATTGGTCCGTAAAGAGTAACCTTTATAACGAGTAATCTCATCTTTAAATGTACCATGGAAATCAAGGTGTTTCCTGATACCTTTACTTCATTTTCCGTAATGTCAGTCGCGGCGATGGGTATTCTAAAAAACCATAGCATGAAAAGTACAAACAGGGTCATCGCCAGACTTAGTAGAATCCTCGCTTTTTTCGTTTTTATTGGAATTCATAGGTCCATTGCTTTTCCAAAGTCTACTCCCCTCAACTGCCGCGCAATCCTGCCCTGGGATATGCACTGAATTGTCGTTCTTCGTTAGCGTCATAATTCTCCTTGTTGTTCCTTCTTCATTTCTTCCTCCTTTTGTTTGAAGTACCTATCCGTGGCTTCCTTTACCAAATCACGCCCAGGTAATTTTGAGTTAATTCTAAGAAGGATTATAATAATTATTAGAAGTAAAATAACGATTATAAAATGCACCTGAACCACCTCCGCCGATGAAAAAATGTAATTTATTAATCAAAACTCATTGCGCTTCCGGCTACGGGTATAAGTTCTTGTCCAGTTCTGTTAGGTTGCTTTTGTGCAATTATTTAGTGAAATTAATATATTGATTCAGTGGTGCGCATTTACTTACTAATCTAAAGTATATAGAATATACTTGAATATGGAAATAAAATTGCCGTTCATCGGGCTATAAAAATGAGGAGTGGGAAAATGGACAAAGAACAAATATTGGCGGCCTACCGATTCAGACACGCGTGTAAAGAATTTGACAGTACCAAAAAAATAAGCGATGACGATTTCGAATTTATTCTTGAAACCGGAAGGCTGTCGCCCAGTTCGTTCGGCTTTGAGCCCTGGCAGTTCATCGTGCTTCAAAATCCTCAGCTCCGCGAGCAGTTGATTCCTTACGCCGAGGGAGCAAGAAAGCAGCTCCCGACCTGCAGCCACTACATCATTATGCTGTCGAGGAAGAAATCGGAGATGGTGGCCGATTCCGAATACACCCGGATGATTATGAACAATGTGAAAGGTATGCCGGAAGAAACGGTCAAGTACCTAACCGCCTTTTACAACAATTTTCTGCAAACAGATTTTGCGCTCATCGACAATGAGAGGGCGATGTTTGAGTGGGCGAGCAGACAGACCTACATTGCACTGGGCAACATGATGACCGCAGCCGCGCAGATCGGCATTGACTCCTGTCCGATCGAAGGGTTCAACAAGGAAGGTCTAGAGCGGATTTTGGCCGAGAACGGCCTGATCGATCTGAACCGTCTGGGTGTCTCATGTATGGTTGCATTTGGTTATCGTTTGCAGGAGCCACGTCCCAAGACAAGACGTCCAATCGATCAAGTTGTCCAATGGGTTGATTAAATATAATAGTTCTCCCCCAATAGAAGTACGTTACAATTAGAGTAGGTATTGACGTAGAGCGTTGAGCAATCTATTGGGGGGATTGTAATGGATGACTTTGTGGGTAAGGGTGAACTTTTGCGTCGGCTTCATAATGGATATGAAGATTTTAATGAAGGTATCAAGCGGCTTACGCCCGAGCAGATGGAAACATCAGGCGTGAACGGTAAGTGGAGCATAAAAGAGGTTATCTCGCATTTTATTGCTCATGAACAGTTCGCCTTGACTGAAATTCGTTATGCGCTTGCAGGAAAGCACTACGAGCCTGAGGATACCGACATAAATATTTTCAACGAGCAGGCTGTTGCAGTTCGACGTGACCAATCTCTTGACCAAATCATTCAGGCATGGGATGCCTCCTTTAGGCAGATTGTTATGGTCGTAGAGGAATTGCCGGAATCTGAATTTGATCCATTTGGGGAATTCACCCGGTTGCTTGGGGACACGGTTGATGGAGCGCTCGGAAACAATACTTATCAGCATTACGCAGAGCATCTTTTAACAATAATGACTTGGATTTCTAAGCTGCCGAGAGAATAGTCCAGTCATACCTACTGTTTGAAGGATAAATGTGAAAGTGTGGAAACATTATTCATTTAAAGTAGTTATAACCGTAGATACTTTTTTGTCCAATTCCTCATCTGGTTGTTTCGGAGGGGTATACACAAATAGATACCTTTCATTAACTGTGTAAAGCTTACGGTTACTTTGTTTTTCCTCTACATTGTGTTCTAACCGGGTTTTTCTTTTATTTAGCGCCTTTTTATCTTTTTCAATATATACACCTAACCTTGCTCTATCATTCAAGACAAAGTCGTAATATTCTTGAGTCCACTCATCCCCATATTGGACCTTGATACCCTCTTTTGTTAACGCTTGTGATATTTCTTTGTCAGACATATCACCACAAGCTGTCAATAATACGGCAACAAACACAAACAATAATATTTTATTCATGAGTAATCCTCCAGTGTTAAAAACCATGTGGAAAATAAGAAACGAGGGCTGTTTAAAACAGCCTTTTTCTTTTTTCAGGATTCGCAAGGTGAATCATGAGTTCCTGCATCATTAGACTATTGCCTGGGGTTACACGCTCATTATAGGAAGTTTCTTCAACGGGTGTCTATTGGTAGATTAAACCAATGAGCAGTGGACTAAGGTGGGAAATAGGAGGTACTGATGAAAAAGTATTATTCGTAAAGGGGGAATGAAATTGGGTGAAAAAAGAAAGTTGTTATTCGGAATTTCAATAAGTTTGAATATATTACTTATCGTGATTGTAGCTTGGGGAATCATTAGATGAACTCTGTTAAAGAGCAGATGAACTTTGTTAAAGAGCAGATTCTTGTTAAAGAAGTGCAACATAATTTAGTAGAATTGGAAGGTTTAATTGCCAACCAAAGTGATAGTAATTGGTCTGAACCCAACTTGGTTACAACTGAATTAGGAGATGTATTGAACGGAATTTGGCTTGGAATGACTACTGGCGAACAATTAGGAACATTTTCTAAAAGGGATAATGAAATTCTTAATAATTTGTACGCCAAATTAAATCAATATCCCAGTGATGAATTGTATAGTTTCGTTGATTTAACCGGAGAGGATAAAAAGAATTTTGAAGAGCTGCGGAAAACACTTCGTCACGTAGGATTGGGGTTAAATATCTCAATAAGTGCAAGTATGGATTCTTTTTTGAAGCAAGCAGAGGAACTAGGAGAGAAAATCAATTCGCCAATCAAATAGAACAACTAAGCAGTGGACGCCGAGGGTAGGACGTATACGAACGTTATGCGGGGTGGCATGAGTTCAACGGAAGAGTGGGGATGAATATGAATATAGTTCTTATAGGCATGTCCGGAGCTGGTAAAAGCACATTAGGTGTGATCCTTGCAAAAGCTTTAGGAATGGATTACGTGGATACAGATATTGTTATACAACAACATGAAGGTAGATTGTTACAAGATATAATTGATAATGATGGTATTGAAAAATTTATGGAAGTCGAAGAAAAAATCTTGTCTGAGTTGCAACTAAAAAACTGCATTATATCTACAGGTGGAAGTGTTATATATTCAGAAAAAGCTATGAATGTCCTTAAACGTGGTGGACAGATCATTTATTTACATGTGCCATATGAAGAAATTAAAAGGAGACTAACAAACATAACAAACATAACAACCAGAGGCATTGTAATCAAGAAAGGAAATAGCCTTAAGGACGTTTATGAGGAAAGAGTTCCTCTGTACAATAAGTATAGTGATAATACTCTTGATTGCTCGAATAAGGATATTGAACATTGTGTTAGTGAAATTATAGAGAAAATACAAGAAAGCCATTGCGATAATTCAGGGTCTGTCAAATCTTTTGTGTAAACTCTTTTCGTGCTTTCCCCCGAGGGGGAAATTTTATCGCAGATGCTGTCCGATGCGGTCCGGATAGAAAACGGAGAGCTGCAGCAGCATTTGACCCCAGTTTTGAACGCGGCCTGTCCATTTACGCGTAACATCCATGGTGGCCAGATAAAGCATTTTCAACAAGGATTCATCCGTCGGGAAGATGCTTTTTCCCTTCGTCACTTTGCGAAGTTGGCGGTGGTAACTCTCGATGATGTTGGTGGTGTAAATGAGCTTGCGGATTTCGGGTGGGTACTTGAAGAAGGTGGCCAGCTCATCCCAGTTATTGCGCCAAGAGCGAATGATGAGCGGGTACTTATTCCCCCAGGTTTCCTCGAAGCGATCGAGTTCGACGAGTGCCATTTCTTCCGTCGCTGCTTTGTAAATCGGCTTCAGGTCAGCTGTTACCTTCTTTAGATCCTTGTAAGAGACGTAACGGGTGGAGTTGCGGATCTGGTGGATGATACACTTCTGAATATCCGTTTTCGCGTAACAAGCCTGAATGGCTTGGCTGAAACCGGTCAGATTATCGACACAGATGATAAGGATATCATGCACGCCCCGGTTCTTCAGGTCGTTTAGAACATTAAGCCAGAACTTGGCGGATTCATGCTCACCAATCCACATGCCCAGTACATCCTTGTTGCCATCCAGGTCGATGCCGATTACCATGTAGGCGGCTTTGTTTACAATAGCGCCATCTTGCTTCACCTTGAAGTGTATGGCATCCAGGAAGACAACCGCGTACACGCCTTGGAGCGGCCGGTTCTGCCATTCTTTAATCAAGGGAATGATCTTGTTGGTCACGTTAGAAATAAAGGTGGGAGAGACCTCGATCCCATACAGATTTTGCAGGTGATCCTGAATCTCACGCGTGCTGACACCTTTGGCATAGAGGGCGATAATCTGGTCTTCAATGCCGGTCACATTAGACTGGTGCTTCTTCACCACGAGGGGGTTCAAATTCCCCTTGCCGGTCACGGGGAACGGCGATCTCCTGATCACCATACTCACTTACGATGGTTTTCTTACTCTTGCCATTACGACTGTTGGTTGTCTGTTTGTTCTGCATATCGTGCTTCTCATAGCCCAGATGTTCATCCATCTCGGCTTCCAGCATCTCCTGCAGCGTTTCGGCAAACAGCTCTTTCAACGCATTTTGTGCATCCTGCGCAGAGACCAACTTATTCTCCTTGATGAACTGCCGGAGTTGCTGCTTCGTCCATAATCCCATGTGTTCTCCCCAACCTTTCTTCTACTTCCATTGTAATGGGTTTAGGAGTTTACACAATCTATTTTACAGACTCATAATTCACCTAACGGATGACGATGATGTGGAGTTACATGCCGCCCAACTGGCTCTCATAAGGGAGCTTAAAAGCGTATGAATCCGTCAAGTGTTGGTTCTACCCGTGTATAGAAAAAGGAGCGAACCTTCGTATTTAAGAAGGTTCGCTCCTTTGTAGTTTTTTGACACTCGGCTCTTTCTGCAAGCTTCGTCCAAAACGGAGCTTGATGTTACTATAGGCCTTGTGCAAATCCACCGTCAACAGGAAACTCGACACCGGTGGTGAAGGTCGCATCGGCGGCCAGGAACAGGGCGGCTGCAGCGACTTCCTCGACCGAGCCGTGCCTCTTGAGAGGAGTAATCTCGTCGCCCTGCTTCATAAACTCGGCCCGTTCTTCTTCTGTCAAGCCTGGAACGCCCATTGTCGGGGTATCAATGTAGCCGGGGGCAACGGAATTCACTCGGATCTTCCTTGTCAGGAACTCGGAAGCGAGCACCTGAGCGATAGCTCCTACTGCTTCCTTAGATCCGGAATATGCGCTTATACCGGGGAAAATCTTATCATTGGCAACCGTTGTGAAGACAATCGCACCACCGTCATTAATTAGTGGGGCAAGGCGCTGAATCGTGAAGAACGCGCCTTTGGTGTTGATATTAAAGTGCCGATCCCAGGATGCCTCGGTCACCTGCTCAAGCAGGTTAATTTCTGCGATGCCGTGATTGACAAAAACGTAGTCGATGCGGCCCAGCTTCTCCTGGGCGAGGACACCGAGCGCGTCAATGTCGGCCATGTTCGCCGCGTCGGAGCGCACGGCATGCGCCGCCTCTGTCTTGAGATATGACCGAGCCTCTTCGATTTTTTTCTCGTTGCGGCCGGTGAACACGACTTCGGCCCCTCCTTCCAAAAGCGCCTTGACAATCGCGAGCCCCATACCATGGGTACCACCTGTGACGACGGCTTTCTTTCCAGCATACTTGTTCATATGAATCCTCCCTAAATGGTTTGATTTCAGCCTCGAATCAAACTTTAGAGTAAGATGGCAGAATTGGAAAGTACGCACTTTAATGTGCTATTAACACCAAATAGTTATATAGGTACCGATAAGTGCCTGCGCAGTGCATCCATGTTTAATTCAGAACAAACGTAATCGTAAAATCTCTGACGCCCTTATCGCCATAATAACTCCATAGAACAGGATTTCCACCATTAACTTCTTCCTAATTAAATCCATCCTTACTAATTCCGAAGTAAACCTGTTCACCATCCGGTGTTCTCTTTTCCTTAAAGTGTACAAATAAATATGCTTGCATTATTTGTGACCCCTCCAATAATTTTGTATACTTCGCTTCTGAAGATCGCTGCGCAAAATTCGTAGCCTTGTGCTGGTGGACGCCTTTTGATAATGAATTCATTAATTAGATTATATAAACATTAATTATTTTCATATTAAGATATATTTAGTTCGACTGCAATACTTAATAAAAGAAATTCTGAGTCTTTCGCAGGCCGATTGAAACGGTGGACCAATGCTTCCGGAATCATCGAATGTCTTGAGCGGGACGCTATCGATTCCTTTGATTACAGTCCTGACGCAAATACAAAGCACCCATTCTGTATACGAATGAGTGCCCCTAAGTTAGTTTTATTTCTCTGTCTGCAAAATATATCGTCAGCCTTTCTGAATCCTACAAGGAATGTCCTATTTTTACGGACGGTCACCGGACTTCTCGAAGAGTTCAATAAGGCTGGTGAAGCTATCATCGGCATGACCACTCGCAATACCACGCTCGAATACATCTAGGACGGCTGCGGGTAGAGAAGGATCAACACCGGCTTCTTTGGAGGTATGAACGACGTGCTTGATGCTTGCTAAACCCATAGCTAGTTTTTCAACGTCACCATGGTACATTCCTGTGTCGATACGGGGGGTGTAGAACTCAAGTAAATTAGGCATCGTGAATAGGATTTTTGAAACGTATGGCAGGAACTGTTCAGCTGTGATGCCATTCGCTCGCGCCACCGCAAGGGCATGAAGGTAGCTGAGCATTGAAGTCCAGAAGACATCTATCTGAGTCTGGTAAAACAACATAGCAAGTCCTGGGTCTTCGCCCTTATAATCAGTGCCTGTTAGCACCTCAAGTGCCTTCCTATGAGCTTCGAAGATGTCACTTGGACCACTATAGAGTGTAGTAGACTCCCCATTACCGATTTCTGAAGGTGAGGCCAACACGCCACCGGTGAGATGCCAGGCTCCGCGTCCGGTTAACCATTTTGCTGCTTCGCGGGCTTTCTCCGGGGTATCTGAGCTCAGGTTGACAATAACTTTGCCGGTTAGTTTCTCCGAGACCGATTCGAATATAGCGTACATTGCATCATAGTCCGTTAAGCTGAGGATGACCAATTCGTTGGGGGCAAGCGCCTCGCTGATAGTAGATGCCCTAATGGCGCCATTTGTCACGAGCTCGTCTGCTTTGCTTGAAGTTCGGTTCCACACGGTAACCTCGTAACCGCGATTCAAGAAAGCGCTAACCATCGCCTTGCCCATGGGACCTAACCCGATGATTGTGACCGGTGAGCGGTTCCCAGCTTCTTTAGTATCATCAATTGAGTCTTTGTTTAATTTCTCACTTTGGTTACTACTATTCATGGAGAAACTCCCTTCAGCTTGATAAATCGGCATGGTGATAAATACCATATCATAATTCTTATTCCACCCGTTGCGATTTCCTGAGTATCTCAACCAGTGATGAGATGCTGTGGTCCCGGTGACCTGTCGCTACCGCTCGCCTAAGCAGATCATGCATGGGGGCGTGCCAAGTAACGTCAATGTTTGCCTCCTCACCAACCTCAAGGTCGTATTCGATAGTCTCATGGAAGATGCCGACAGAGGAGGCTGGCTTGGTATAATCACCAGTATCGATCTCCTCCGCAAAACTTGGCAGGACCGATCCGATCATCTCCAGCCATTTAATGGTATACGGTACCAGCGAGCTTGCCTTCAGGCCGCGTTCCGTGACAAGGGCGGCACCCTGGAAGAAACCAAGAAGAGCCGGCAACAATGTGCCTCCCACGGCGAACTCGTAAAGTTTAGCGAGGTCCGGTTCGCCTCCAAGGTAGACGGTATCGCCGCCTAGCACCTTGAGCGTCTCCACGTGTTCGTCGAACGTAGCCTTGTTACCGCTGTAGTACAGGAGGGTATCCGGTTTCCCTACGGCTGCGGGTACATTTTTGACTGCTCCGTCGAGGAAATTCGCACCTTGTTCAGTTGCCCACGCGGCCATCTTGCGAGCGCCTGCAGGTGTACCGGAGTTCAGAGAGACCAGGGTTCGGCCAGCAAGTCCAACTCCAGCCGGTTCCATTGCCTGAATCGTGGCATCATAAGTGGTAAGACATGTTATAATTAATGGGCTTGCCGAGATTGCGTCCTCGATCGTATCCGCGTGTACCGCATCCATGGCAACGAGGGGAGCAGCTTTCGCGGCGCTGCGGTTCCAAACGGTTGTCTTATGTCCCGCTTTGACGAATGCTTCGGCCAGCGCTGATCCCATGTTGCCCAAGCCGATGACTGATACTGATAAGCGATCCATGTCCATCACCTTATCTCCAGTAACGGTAGAGTTGTCATTCAAATATTTCCCTACCTTACTTTGATCTTTCTTCTCCAATTGAAAAACCTCCCCAATAAGTTAGTTAATTTGAACCGAAAACGCTTCTCTGCGTGTTCGAACCTCATTCTAAAGTATTACACTAGTGTAAGGGTCAAGAGGTGCCGCAGGAATAAAAAAACGACCACAGAGCAAATGACGATGCTCCATGGCCTAGCTGTGAATAAATGTTATTTTTTAGACAACGTCAGAGAGATTTGACGTTTCAACACTCTCTTCAAATGTTGAAGCGCCGCGATCTGACGATCAACTTGAGACAGCTTCTCTTCGTACATGGCCAGCATTGCTTCGCAATACTCGTAATCGTCAGGGTTTGCGATCTCATCCTTGAACAGCTGACCAATTTCATCTGCCGTCAACCCGAGCTTTAAATATAACTGGATGGCCATGACTCGATCGACGGCAGACTCGGCGAAACTCCGATAATCGTTCTCTAGCCTATCTGCTTGCAATAGCCCTTTTTTTTCGTAATGCCGGATGGAACGAATGCTGACGGTGGTCAATCGGGATAACTCACCTATTTTCACTTTTATGTACCTCCTTGCTAATGCTCCAGCCTGCAAATACAAATTGAATCCACATATTCCTGAATACGAGTTTACCATTTGGAAGTTCCAGTAATAAGTGTCATCTCCTCATTCGGAACAGGAGGACTTCCATTTACGCTGATTGATATATAGCTCACCCCACTCGTCCAATTGGTCAAATATTGATTTCAGCGTCATTCCAAATTCACTCATTTCATAGACAACTTTTGGCGGTACTTGAGTAAGCGTCCCATCACGTACAACTAGCTCCATCTCCATCTAAGACCAAAAGTTTTGCGATAACTATCCCATAACGCGACAAGTAATCGGAAGCATAGATGACCATGGCAAATAAGGCT
Source organism: Paenibacillus sp. sptzw28 (assembly GCF_019550795.1). Classification (NCBI taxonomy): domain Bacteria; kingdom Bacillati; phylum Bacillota; class Bacilli; order Caryophanales; family Paenibacillaceae; genus Paenibacillus; species Paenibacillus sp. sptzw28. The sequence goes on along the minus strand of NZ_CP080545.1, from coordinate 5,501,620 downwards.
CGAGCGCCTCTGGATTTTGTGAATCCGGAAGCTGCGGAAGCTGCTCGAACAGGTACTTTAAATATTGAAATGGAAGAAGTCCGTTTTCCTTCGCCGTCTCGATGACGCTGTAGATCGCCGCACTTGCCTTCGCGCCGCGAAGCGTATTCGCAAATAACCAGTTCTTTCTCCCGATTACGAATGGCTTGATCGAGCGCTCACTGCGATTATTATCGATCTCGAGCCGACCATCCTTCAGGAAGGCAGTCAATTTCTCCCACTGATTCAGGCTGTAAGCAATCGCTTTTCCAACCAGACTCTTCGGCAGTGTTTGAGAGCGCTGTTGCTTGAGCCATACCGAATAAGCCTCCAGGATCGGAAGGCTTCGCTTCTTTCGCTCGGCATATCGTTCTTCTGGCGAAGCATCCTTCAGCTCGCGTTCAATATTGAAGAGAGCATTGCAGTAAGCCAGTCCTTGACTAGCTACCGAATCCTTGTTACCTCTCGTCGCTGACGGGGCTGCTTTCAACGCTTCATCGTATTTACGCCGCGCATGTGCCCAGCACCCCACAAGAGTCACACAAGGAACCTTATGATAGCCCGCATAACCATCGACATGCAGGTAACCTTTGAACCCGGATAAGAAGATTTGTGGATGCTCGCCGCCACGTGTCTTCTGGTAATCGTAGATGACCGCCGGCGCTACACCGCGTCCGGTGCGATACAGCCACAAATACGAGGACGATTGAGCAGACTTCCCAGGCTCACGCAGCACCTGCAGTGTCGTCTCATCTGCATGAAGCACATCCTGCCTTAGCAGATAAGCTTTCATCACGGAGACCAATGGCATGAGCCATTTCTGTGCACCATAGATCATCCAATTCGCCATCGTCTGACGAGATAACGTGTATCCAAGACGCGCGAAATGCTGCTCTTGCCGGTATAACGGCAAGCGTCGACGTATTTCTGGCTCATAACGTAAGCCATGCTCGACGGTGATGCCAAACTTCCCGGATAAACAGGTTTTGGCATCGCAGCTGTGACGATCGGGGTTTCAATATCTTCACGTTCACAATGACGGCAGGCATACACATTTCGCTCGTGACGGATGACCTTCACTTGTGGCGGTACAACGGCAATTTTATTGCGCGTCTCTGTACTCATCTCGTGAAGGAACCCACCGCAGCACGCACATACTTGCTCGCCTTCCTCCAGTGAATAGGTGATTGTTTCTACTGGAAGCTTGGAGAGATCCTCTGTTCGCTTGCCGGATGATTTGCGCCGCTCGTAGGTAATTTGTTCAGACCGCGGCTCTTCACCAGCAGGTGCTGCAATCATTTCGGCTTCGTTGAACAACGGGAGTTCTAATTGATCCGGATGCGTCTGCTCACTGGAAGCACCGAAACGCTTCTTCTGCGCTAAGCGGAACTGCTCTTCGTACCATTTGAGCTTGGCCGATAGTTCGATGATTTGTTGTTGTAGGGATTCGATGGTTGGCGTATCTGCATGTTTTTCCATACTTTACTCATTAGATAGAAAAAACCCAATCCCTGTAAGGGCCTATGACGAAATGATTACAAAGATGTGTCTAAATGACGGTAACGGCATTAACCTTGGGATGGGCTTGCCGCTGGCTAAGTGAAAGACCATCCAGCAGCCAGCGAAGCTCCCTGCTGGAAATGGCTACTACTTCTTCCTTGCCTGTAGGCCATTGAAATCTGCCACGTTCTAGGCGGCGATAGTAAAGCCAGAACCCATTGTGATCCCAATATAGAATTTTGAGCTTGTTGCATGCCCGGTTACAGAATACGAATAAGCCGGAGTAGAACGGATTCAGACCAAAGCTTTCCTGAACGATGGCAGCAAGTCCGTCGATCGACTTGCGCAGATCGGTGGAACCACAAGCAAGAAACACACGCTGATTGCTTGGAAAGGTCAGCATGGTGAAGTAAGCGCGTGAATCACTTCGCGCAAAAGCATGGGGTCAAAGCCGGAATGAAGCTCGATACTGGCTTCACCGATATGAAGGATTAGAGAAGGAGCAGGAGAAACGCTGCCAGGTGGATCTACAGTGGCAAGAGGTACAAACTGTACGGGAGAAGTCTTTGGATCTGGAGTAGCTGAGGATGATACACGCTTTATTTTGTACAGCCAATATTTCAATTGTTCGACAGAACAATGATTTGCGGAGCACCAAGCTTTCATCGTGAGGCCACTTGCCCGATAGGCTGCGATGCGTGTGTGCCAATCTTGTCTGCGTTGTTCTTTGGCATTCATGAGTTACCCTCCGTATTCAGGTTAATCTCATGATCTCATAGCTAGGTTAGTAGTTGAAGGTGTGGAGAGTTTGACGCTTACGAACAAACAAAATAAGCCCGGCCCGTGTTGGTATGGCCGGCTCATTTTGATTTGTTTAATGAGAACAGGGTCACTTCTTTCGGTGTAGCTGTCCTTGAATAAATTTTTCTCCCCACTCACACATTTGATCCAAGATCGATTGAAGTGACTCACCTATTTCCGTCATTTCATAGACCACTTTCGGCGGTACTTGATTGTAGACCGTCCTTAAGATAAGTTGATCTTCCTCCAGCTCCCGCAGCTGCTGAGTTAACATTTTTTGCGTAATGTCCGGCATTGCCTTTTTAAGCTCGCTCGTTCGTTTGGGTCCGTAGGATAAGTGGCATAAAATCAATGTCTTCCACTTGCCGCCGATAACTTCGATTGTGGCTTCCGCCGGGATGTTATACTTTCGTTTCAGTTGCGGTTCCATGAATGGTTTCCTCCTGTAGAGAAACGTGATTTCAAGGTACTTTTCGGTACCTATAGTACATTTTGGTGTTAATAGCAGAATAAAGTGCGTTCTTCCCTATTTGTATTATATGACACATAATGCCATTATACCAACATTACGAGATCGGAAAATGATGAAAGGCTGTTGAGGTATGCTTTTGACCCGGGGCTGTATAATGACGATCTGTGGAAGGGGATTTTGGAAATGAGGAAAAAGAAAATGAATCAGCAGCATGGCAAAATATCTTGGGGGTTGCTGTACGTGCTGTGCGGGGCAATTTTCCTTGAAGGGATCGACGTGTCGATGATGGGGGTGGCCCTCCCATCGATCCGCTCCGAACTGGGATGTCCACCAGCGCGCTGAGTGTCCTGTATCATTTAAATACGATCTTCTATAGCATAAACCCGAACTAATCTCCATTAAGTTCGGGTTTATGTGTTACACCGGCTCGGCTTAGTCCTGGTGTCTACCGCCGCCGCACCGTAGCGATGTCTATCTGAAGGAAAAATCCCATAAACGGGATATCGTCTTCCTGGTTTGCAAATAAATGCCCCCGAGCTTCCGCTGAAGCTTCGGGGGTGCAGCTTTACAAAGGGATGAACTGCACTGTTCTATTCCTGCTCGTCTATTTCTTGGCGAACAGCGAGAGCGGAATTGCGAACTCCTTCTCGCCCTGAGTATGTGAAGTGTACTGATCAAGCGAGTAGTGCACAATGATCGAATCGCCGCGCAGGAAGAAGTTTTGTTCGATGTTGTCACCGTACAGATCAAAATCTTGCGCAGGGTCGATCGCTTCCAACGGCTTGGTCAATTTGATGCCCTTTTCTTCGACTTGCTTTTTGATCTCGGAAGCGATGATCTTCAGGTAGTCCGGATTGTCGTCTGCCGTTTGCTTCAACGTCAGAACATTGCCTGTCCCCAGATCGAATGTATACGGATCATGATCGTAAGTATACAGATTATCCGGATTCGCTTGTTGTTCCGTGACGCCCGTGTAGGAATAGATATCGAAATGCAGGCTCAGCTTGTTGTTCTTATTGTAAGTAAACGTATAATCGACGTTATAGCTGAACCGCTTGGCCTCCGCCTTCGCCTTCTCCGTAGGATCGTGGTCGACCGAGTTTTGGTTCATATTCAGTATTTTTGCCCCGTTCGTGATATACACTTGAGCGGTTTCCTCAAGGGCAATGTTGATTTTTTTCTCAACATCTTTGTTCACCAGCCCCTCAAGCTGCGGATACTGAACGGTGATCGTCGTTTTGCTGTCGATGTCGTTCATCTTGTACGATTTGGTCTTGTTGATGAGCTTGACGTTGTTCTCGGCAGCGGCTGTGATCGTAATCTGTTTCGTCTTCGTGATGTAACCGATCCTGAGCCCCAATTGCTCCAGGTAGCGAAGTGGCAAATAAATTCTTCCATCCTTCATGATCGCCGGTGTCGCGGAAATACGATGGCCGTTCAGCGTGAACTGTCCGGCGCCTGCCTTGATTTCCATTGTCTTGTTCTTCCCGTAGATGGAGACGGTCCGCGTCTTACCGTTCCATGCCGCCGCCAGGCCAAGATCCTTGCCGATAGTGCCGAGGCCGACGAATGTTTGGCCGTTTGCTGAGACCACGGGCACCGACCGCGATGCACCGTTTATTTGCATCTGCATATTCTTCTGCACCGGATGAACGGCCGGCGCCGCTTCCGCCTTGTTCACAGGCACCGCTAACGACGCGGCTCCCGAGCCGAGCAACAGCGATGCCGCCACCGGCAATACCAGACCGAGAAGTTTCGAGCGTTTTCCATTCATTTCTGCAGCTTTGTTTTTCATCCTTCTCCACACCTTTTCGTTCGATAGTTTCTGTTTCTGAATAGGATTGTACCTCCGCCTACCACCCGAAGTGGTTACAAAATGGTTAATGCGGCTTCCTCCCCGAGGCTGTATATAGGTGTGGATGCCATACTGGCACCAACGCTCACTCCCCGACCTGTGAGCCGATTCGGCAATATGAGGGTCATATTCGGAGGGTTATGTCTTGCTGCACTGTCCTATGCGCTGTTCCTGCCGGTTGGCCTCGACTGGAGCTATGCGGCCAAGTTTCCGACGATGATTCTTACCGGTATCGCTTTTGCGCTGACCTATGGGCCGCTCACCATCGCTGCCACGGACGGTATCGCGGAAGAAGAACAAGGACTTGCCGGCGGCCTTCTAATTTTCTGGGAACGGAACGGGTACCATATGTACGGAGATCCTTTTAAGGAACAGCGCTATGACTTTGACGAGAAGGGGATATCCCCTTCTTTTTTTATGTTCGTGTCGTAACCGACTCGTTACGAACGGGCAGGTATGCGAGAATGAGATCGGGCTTCCAATATTTTAAAAGCCCGATCTCTGTTCATTAGAGGTGTGTCAATCGTTCCATTTTGCGCTCCGCTGGAACACATTGGAACTAGTGACGTAACTTTCTCAGCCGTATTTTTTTATCCGCAAATTTATTGTTGACACCCTGTTGTCAACAATGGCGGAGTACAATATCCTTATCGAATCTGATGAAAGGATGTTGGATATGGAAATGAACAACCAATTGGATTAAATGCAAGGAGTGGTTGTGCGCGGGAGACTGCTCGCTATGGGGGGAGGTGGAGCCAATGGCTGAGAAAACACGATTGCCCGGAAACGCCCAAGGCGATTTCTACGTAAACTCGGCTTGCATCGATTGCGATATTTGCCGTCAGCTGGCTCCTGAGATTTTCACCGCGATGAACGGATTGTCCGCTGTCGCTCGGCAGCCCGAGACGGACGAAGACAGGCGGCGGGCATTCCACTCCTTGCTGGCTTGTCCTACTGGTGCAATTGGCAGCGAATTGAAGGACGGACTGGTCGAAGCCATGAACGAGTTCCCGCTGCTATTGTCGGAGGACGTGTACTTCTGCGGCTACTCTTCGGCCAAATCATACGGTGGTCATAGCTATTTCATCAAGCGTCCCGAAGGCAACTGGCTGATCGATGCACCTCGTTTCGTGGCTGCGCTGGTGAAGAAATTGGATGAACTCGGCGGCATAAGCACCATATTCCTAACTCACAACGATACGGACGAAAAAAGCGATGCCGACAGGTATGCTAACCGTTTCGGGGCGGAAGTCGTTATCCACGCCGACGAAGAGGCCCGGAGAGACGGGAAGGAATGCCTTTTGACGGGTGCGCAGCCCGTTCAATGGCATCCGGATTTGACTTTATTGCCTGTGCCTGGTCATACGAAGGGCCACACGGTACTGCTCTATAAGGATACTTATTTGTTCGCGGGGGATCATCTCCATTGGGACCGGCATATGCGCGGGCTCAGCGCGGTACGGGATTACTGTTTTTATTCTTGGATCGAGCAGACGGAATCCATGGAGCGGCTGGAACGGCATTCGTTTCGATGGGTGCTGCCTCGCCATGGGGAATGGATCGAATTGGAACGAACGTCCATGAATCAAGAATTAATCGATTTGGTAGAACGGATGAGAAATACCGACTGAAGGGCCACAACGGAGGGATACAGGATGAAGCTGGAGAGATTGATGGCGATTACAATTTTCTAGCTGAATCGCAAGCGCGTTCAGGCGCATGAATTGGCAGAGAAGCTGCAGGTATCGCTTCGAACGGTTTATCGGGACGTCTGGCATACTCATAGTCCTAATCGGGGTTTTTATATTCGCCAGATTTTACTCAATCCTCGTTATCGCAGATTTAAGCCTGACACTACGCGGCCAAGACGAACCCGAGTCACCGTCTTTAACCTTGAGTTAGATATTATCAGGTTGTTATCCAATTCAAGGGAGATGAGGCGGTTTCGTTTAATCGGACTAAAAAAACGGAGGCCGACGGCTATGCGCACTTACTGCGGGCGGAATCGATGATATTCTGTAAGGATCGCGGCTGGATCATCGGCATGGTGATTACGGCTCTGCTCACCGCACTGCCTGGGCTTCTCCTTGCTGCAAGAGTTCGGCGCACGAGCACAAATAAGGACATAACCGGGAATCTGGTTATGTCCTTATTGCTGTTTGAGCCGACGAAGGGGATTTCGCTTCGCATGCAGGAAAAGCCGTGTGGCAGACGAATTCAGCTTCTCTAAAGCACCTAAGTTACGACCTTTGAGTCTATGTCATAATGCAGTCCGAGATGATAAGCATGCGTCAGGAGACTTTCGATAATTTCCGGCCTGGAATCCAAAGAGTCATATAAGATCTCAACCTTGCTATTCGAGATACCGCAGAAACCGGCAATTCCGAGGTTCAGGTGATGTTCCATCATCTTATCGTACTGGTATTTCTCATAGTGTCCTTTCGGAGCTGACGCTAGACCGAGCCACAATACTTTTTTATGATGCAGCTTGCTCGTGCCGTACGCAAACCCATTGTTCCATACACGGTCGATATATCCCTTTAGCATGGCTGGAAAGCTGTGCCACCAAACGGGAAAAATATAGGCGAGAGCGTCATGTTTCTTCATTCGTTCGATTTCCGTCTCAACCTCAGGCGAATAGATCTTGCGATCAGATGAGGATTCGGGTTCATCTGACTCCCATAACAAAGGATTAAACCCGATGCGATGCAGATCAAGCACCTCCGTCTCATGTCCCGCATCAGCGAGTCCCTGTGCAAATCTGTCTGCAACAGAAAAAGTTAAGGAATTCACCCTTGGGTGCGATACAACGGTCAAGATTTTCATAGACGTCACCTTCCATACTCTTACTTTTTAGTTCGAATGAGGTTCGATAAGATTATCTAATAAGCAGTATAAAAAAGGAAGAACGCACTTTTTTGTGCTATAAGAACTAAAAAGTGATATAGGCACCGAAAAGTACCTATTAAATCTATTTTGCCCCATTAGCTGCCGCGGTGGCTTAGAGTGATTTTCAGATAAGCTGATTCTTATACATTCTTATTTATCATTTGATCAGACGGCTCCGCTCGCAAAGACGATCAGAACATTGCCGATAAACCCTTAAATCCGAGGGACGGATTACCTCAGCAATTAATGAACATACCCTTTTTGATGGGGGAGTATGAATAAGGAAGAGCAATTTTTAATCAGAGGTGACATTCATGTCTAAGAGAATTCTGATTTTGACAGGTGATGCGGTAGAAGCCTTAGAAGTGTATTACCCGTACCTTCGGATAATGGAGGAGGGTTATGAGGCCGTAATTGCTTCGCCGAAGAGAAAGGTTCTGCGCACTGTCGTTCATGATTTCGAGGGATTGGACACATATACAGAAAAACCGGGCTATCAACTGCCAGCACATATCTCGTTTAGCGAAGTCATTCCCGAAGGATACAGCGGCCTGATCATTCCGGGAGGTAGAGCCCCCGAATACATCCGCCTCGATAAACATCTCCCCAGAATCGTCAGTCATTTTTTCGATATGAACAAACCCGTCGGTGCGATATGCCATGCCGTGCTCGTGCTGACCGCGTTGAATAAAAAATGGTATTTTGAAGGGCGGACCATGACTGCCTATCCTGCATGCCGTTTCGATGTGGAAAATCTGGGTGCCATCTATACAACTATTACGCCATTTGTGGATGGAAACCTTGTATCCGGACAATTATGGCCGGATCTTCCCGGTCTCATGAGAGAGTTTCTTAAGCTCGTTAATGCACAATAACTTTAAAAATCCTCTGGCAAAATTCGCACCGCCAATAGGCATCGCATCATAGTTGAAAACATTTGAATCATAAAGGTTTTTGGCTTTTATTTCTTGAACACTTAAAGATTATGACAACAATAAACTTTACCGTTTTGCCGCCTTCAAAGGCTTTAAATCGGGATGTCGAATGCCTGCGCATCGTGGTGTACACGAGAAATCAGCCTCTCGAGGTCAAGGTGTGTCCGAGTGGTTACCCGGGTATCGTGTTTTAGCTTGCAGTTGATGAGACCCGACAAACAAGAGGGACGGGCTCATCGAGTTGACGCTGGAATATATTCGCTACCTTATCTCGATATTTCAGTGAAGGAGCTTGTAGCTGCTTTTCATATTTCAGAGCGTCAATTTCAGAAGCGATTCACCCGTGTCGTAGGCATGCCGCCGTAATTGTACATCAGGGTAAGGCGCGTCAATAAAGCGAATGATGCATTCAGGGCAGTTCGAACGATTGTCCGACGTCACCTATGCGCTGAATTATTACGATCAGTCTTATTTTATACGCGATATGAAGTTGTTCTTCTCCTGGGTAAGTCCGAAACAAATAGCGATGAAGGTTAGTAAATTTCATGTGGAGCAAAAGAAACCACTGTGCCTTTTTTACAGGATCTTGCTGCTCAAGGATATATTGCACTCAGTTTCGATGCATGGCAGCATGTGGAACGAGGAACAGAATCGCCGCAGGAGATTCTTGGACGCGTATTTGGGAACTTTAGGCGTCATATGTGGCCCATCCTCCACCCTTTACCATTTCTCATTTAAAATTTCACTACGCTTCTGAAGGTACTCATCTTCTGTTATGAGGCCTTCCACCTTTAATCGTTCCAATCGGCGCAACTTGCTCTCGAAGTTTTCCGGTTCTGGTTCACGATTAGTAGCCTTCTGCTCCGATGACTGGACTTCGACGTCCCATTCGGAAATTCCACGGTTACCGAAGAAATTGACTCCGTGACTAATTGTGATCCCCAAGGCAACAAGTGTCCAGATAATGCCGAACCAGCCAATATTTATAATCACTGTCAAGCCGATCACAGTAAATATGCCACCGACAACCATCCTTAGCAAAGATGCCGCTTTGCTAGGACGCACACGTCCTCTATAGAACATAACCTACCTCCATTTGATGCATCGAAGAGACATACGAAACCTTAAAAGAACGGGGTATTTCTGTTTCGGAAAAACGAAATAGAGTGTTATAGAATTCAAGCGCACTAAAAGTCGTGTCTTTGGAGAATTGGAGCCATCTCATCTAGCGTTCTGCGCCACTCGGATCCGAGAACTCTAATGCCAAGAACTCGTCAAAAATCGATTGGCACGTGCTTTCTTCAATATGTACTGCACCACAAACCGCACAAGATTCCGACATCTATTTCTCTCCTGTCTCACTGATACTATTTTGAAAATTATGGTCTCCACTCCCCCCACCAGCGTATAAGGGATCTAGCAATCAATTATCTTCCGAAAGAGTCGGTTCCAGCAATTTGTGGTTAATGGGGGAGGATAGAACGACCAAAGTAGTGGAATTGCCGAATTTATCAATTGAGTTTTCGAAAACTTCCAATTCATGAATAGATTCGGTCAAGACTTTCAGTAAGTAATTGTACTCCCCGCTTATTCTGTGACATTCGATGACGGATGGGGAGGAACGGCAAAATTCAACGAACGCATCGCAATCGTTTGTGCGAAATAATACGTAAGCGGCGGACTTTTTCCCGATTTTATCGGGAGGGACGATAGCACGATACTGCTCGATAACCCCGCTCTCTTCCAGGCGCCGGACTCTTTCCGTTACGGCGGGCTGTGACAATCGGACGAGCTTCCCGAGTTCAGTCATAGATATTCTGGCTTGATTTTGCAGGTGCAGAAGGATTAGTTTATCGACCTGGTCAATCAAAGTGCTTCACGCAGGTCTCATTGCACTTCATTGATGATTTCATTTCGAGTTTTCTTCGTGACTGCCGGTCCTGCCGTCTTCCCGGCGGCGAATGCGCCATAACGGACCGCTTCCGGACTTTGTTCTTCGACCACTTTCTCCCAGCCCAAGGCGTCGTGTTCTGCTCGCCGGTATATTGGTACGGCTTATCGGCCCAGACGAAGGCATTCTTTGACCGTACATTCTGCTACTATGCAGCTTCCTATCCGGGCTCGGCCGAGGTCATTGAGGGGATGACGGGCAAGCGTGTCGGCCTGGTCCTCGCTTCCGAGGAGACTTACCCTGGCGCTTCGCTTGGCATTGTTCACCAGCTGCAGGAATATTCGCGATATACGCGCTCCGAGTTCGTCGGCATTGTCCGCGGAATCGGCAACAGCCGCGGCGAGGTTGCGCGTGACCCCGGCTCACCGCTGCTCGCGGCCGAGCAGCTTGGGCGTGAATTTTTTGAGCGTAAGTATTCGGATTTCCGCCTCGACACCGAAAGAAGCGGGAGAGTCTGGCCATTGTCCGAACCCGGCATTAATCCATAGTTCGCGAGTAGAGTGGTCTGTTTCCGAGGGGCATTTCGAGTGTCTTTACTTGTTATGACACACCGACACCGGGTTCCAAATTGAGAGAAAGGGTGTTAGAGTGGATATTATTGTTCTTTTTCCAGGAGGTAATATCCATGTTTATCGTGAATGTCGAGGGTGCCGTTTATAGCGGTGACATGTGGCTCATAATTAAACGCAGCGCGAAAGAAAAGCATGCCGGAGGAACCCTGTCTCTTGTCGGCGGAAAAGTCGATAATGAGAGCAGCTCTGTGGAAATTCTCGAGAGGACTGTAAAACGGGAGATACTTGAGGAGGTAGGTATTGAGATAATGGACAACTTGCACTATGTTTACAGTTCCTTGGTTACCTTGGACACCGGATCTAACTTCATAAATATAGTCTTCCTATGTCCATACAATAAGGGAACGGCGTACTGTAAGAGTCCGGACGAGGTAGAAGCGGTCTATTGGATGACCTTTGATGAAATTATGAATCACCCCAATACTCCGCCGTGGATGAAAGAAAGTGTAATCAGGGCTGAAGAAATCCGGAAGCGGTTGGATCAATAAATTGCCTAATGGTTTTTAGAAGACATCTGCTGAAGGGAGCAGATGTTTTTTGGTCCAACTGGAAGCTCGACTAAGTAAGCGTCGCAAGCCTGAAGACGGCCTCTATTTTCAACTGGAAGGGGATTGAGTTCTAATGAATAATGGATGGACGTATTTTCGTCTTGTGGCGGCCTCCTTTTTTTGGGGAGCCAGCTTCAATGCCGGAGCATTAGCGCTGCAGGCGATGCCTCCTTTAACGGTAACGGCCTGGAGATTTATTATTGCGTCCGTATTGATGCTCATGTTATTTTTCAGTAAGGAAAGGCCGACTTGGCAGCGAATTCGCTCTTCAATTTGGGCTTATATCCTGCTGGGCGTCGTCGGCGTGTTCGTAACCAATGCGCTGCAGTTCACGGCACTGAAGCATACATCTCCCATTCACCCGGCCCTGATTATGGCTACGAATCCGATTGTGACCGCAATCTTGGCTGCCCTCCTACTCAAGGAGAAGCTTCACGCCCGGCAGGCGATGGGGATGCTGCTCTCGGTGATTGGAGTTCTCTTTGTGATTACCAAAGGGTCATTCCTGCAGCTTACCTCCGTATCGATTGGAGACGTAATGGCGATGGGAGCGAATATCAGCTGGGCGCTTTACGGGGTGCTCGGGAGAAAGTTTCTGAAGGACAGCACGCCGCTGGCAACCACTACGATGACGATGCTGGTAGCCACGATTTGCCTGCTTCCATTTGCGAGTGTCCAGCATGCCGATGTCTCGAACGACGTGCTGACTACAGCCTGGCTTAGCATCGCTTACATAGGTTCGTTTGGTGCGGTATTGACCTTCCTTTGGTGGAACCAGGGTATAGCAACCGTCGGAGCAAGCAAGACTTCCGTCTTTTTCAACCTGGTGCCTGTTGTAACGGTCATTATTTCGGCTATAATGGGTGAACCCGTCGGTTGGATCCAGATTGTGGGGACCTTCTTCGTTATAATGGGAGTCGTTATCGCTACTCTGACTGTCCGGGAACAGCGAAGAACAACAAGCATGGGCGAAAAGTTCTAATGGGGGAGCTGATAAAGTGATCCTTGAAACGGAAAGAATGACGTTACGTTCAATGAGAATGGATGACGTGGATAATTTACTGCAAATTTTCTCAGACCCGATCGCAATGACATACTATCCTTCGACGAAAGACCGGGCTGAAACCATCAAATGGATTGAGTGGACGCGAAAGAACTATGCCAGCTACGGTATTGGATTATGGGTTGCCGAGCTAAAGGAAGATGGTGCGTTTGTGGGGCAGTGCGGACTGGTGCTGCAGGAAGTGGATGGCAAGCAGGAGGTTGAAATCGGATATTCGTTTGTCCGCAAATACTGGGGGCTGGGGCTAGCGACAGAGTGCGCAATTGCTTGCAGAGACTACGGGTTTGGCAAGATGGGATATGAACGGTTGGTGTCATTAATCTCTATTAACAATATTCCCTCCGTCAAAGTAGCAGAGAGGGTCGGCATGACACTGGAGAAGGAAATCATCAAGTGGAACAAGCCGGTTAAAGTCTACGCGATAACCAAGGACTGATTGAAAAAAGCCTTAGACCATTACAAGTCTAAGGCTTTCGGCATTTTCGTCTGCAGTTAAACTGCTAAACTTCCTGTGGTACGGTCAAACCAAGCCCCTCTGCAACGCGCTGTCCGTATTCGGGATCCGCTTTATAGAAGTGCCCGATTTGACGAAGCTTAATTTCGTCTTTCTCAACAGGCTTCATGGCACCGACTATATTAGCCACCAGACGGGAACGCTCTTCCTCGCTGAGCAGACGGTACAGGTCGCCGGCTTGCGTATAATGATCATGACGATCATAGGCAACGCTGTCGGCCTGACCGGTTACCGGGTAAGCAGCCGGTTTGTTTTGCGGTGATTCCGTCGGTCCGCCGTAGCTGTTTGGCTCGTAATACACGGAGCCCCCGCCGTTATTATCGGAGCGCATTTGCCCATCGCGCTGATAATGGTTCACTTCCGCCTTAGGTCGGTTAATCGGCAGCGTATTGTGGTTGGTGCCGACACGGTAACGGTGAGCGTCGGCATATGCGAACAGGCGGCCCTGGAGCATTTTATCAGGGGAAGCTTCAATGCCGGGCACGAACGATCCGGGGGAGAATGTCGCCTGCTCAACCTCGGCGAAATAGTTTTCCGGATTGCGGTCGAGTACCATCCGTCCCACCTCAATTAGAGGATAGTCTTTCTGCGACCATACCTTCGTCACATCGAACGGGTCGAACCGGTAAGTATCCGCATCCTCCAGCGGCATGATCTGCACATGCAGCTTCCACGCCGGGAAGTCGCCGCTCGCGATAGCGTTGAATAAATCTTCCGTATGGTAATCGGGATTGTCGCCTGCAAGCTTCGCAGCAAGCTCTACGTCAAGGTTTTTGATGCCCTGCTCCGTTTTGAAATGATATTTCACCCACACACCCTTGCCCTCGGCATTGACCCACTTGAACGTATGGCTGCCGAAACCGTGCATATGCCTGAGCGTCGCGGGGATACCGCGGTCGGACATTAATATTGTCACCTGGTGCAGGGATTCGGGGGATAAGGACCAGAAATCCCATACCGCGTTCGGGTTTTTCAAGTGCGTCTGCGGATGACGCTTCTGTGTATGGATGAAATCGGGGAATTTAATCGCATCGCGAATGAAGAACACAGGCGTATTGTTGCCGACCAGGTCATAGTTGCCTTCCTCGGTGTAGAACTTCACGGCGAATCCGCGCGGGTCGCGAACCGTATCGGCCGAGCCAAGCTCGCCGGCAACCGTTGAGAAACGAATGAACATGGGAGTGCGTTTGCCAACCTCCGATAAGAAATCAGCTTTCGTATAAGCGGATAAATCATTCGTCACTTCAAAATAACCATGCGCTCCCGCGCCTTTCGCGTGAACGACGCGTTCCGGAACCCGTTCCCTATTGAAGTGCGCCAATTTCTCCAGCAGGTGGACATCCTGAATCAATGTCGGGCCGCGTGATCCGGCTGTCATTGAGTTCTGATTGTCCCCGACAGGGGCACCCCAGCTGGTCGTAAGCTTGTTGTTTTTGTTGTCTGTACTCATAATAGAATCACCTCATAGAAATGTTATGAATTTGCCCATATAGATATGATAACAGTTCTCAGTATAAAAACAATACTTATTTATAATAATTCTAAATTGTTTCCGGGTGAATGTATGAAACATAGTCGTGTTTTGCTTCTCCCGAAGAGCGGACCCGAGTGCTGAATCGGTATTTCCCACCTTTATCCATGGATGATGAAGGATTCTCCGGGAAAATCAAGAATATAAGCTATGTCATGGTTCTTCAAGAAAGGCGGTGAAAATATGTCTGCGTTAAATCGTTATGCATTGCAAATCGGCCTTTTGATGATATTCGTTTATATCGGGTTAAGCTTGTATTCGGATAAAACTCCGTACTCGAATATGCTCACCGTCAACATCCTGCAGCTTCTTGCATCCTTGTATGCGTCGATCCTGTTGTTCAACGCTTACCGTACAACGAAATTAAACTCTTGGTTGTATTATTGTGCCGGCGCAGTATGCTATTTGACCGCTCAGCTGTATTGGACCCTCTTCTTGATTCTATTCAAGGCAGAGCCGGCTGCATTCGGATTTTTCGAAATCTTCTGGATGATCCAATATATTTTCTATATCATGGCGCTCTACCATCAAAATAAAACCAATAACAAGAAACTCGTACTCCGTTTTACACTGGATGTGCTTCTCTTCACAATTGTAACCGCTACCATGTACTGGCGGTTTTTGTTCGAGCCGCTAGTGGCCGGGAAAATGCTGTCGAGCGAAGAGATTTTATTCAATCTCTTTTGTTCCTCCGCAACTGCCGTTATTTTATTCGGACTGCTCATTCTTTATATCTACGAACGAAACTCGACGGCTTCGAAGGCTACTTTTCTCCTTATGGCCGGCTTCTTCATCAAGACTTGCGGCAACACTATCGCCTTATATTTGAATCAAGGCGCCTTTTGGAGTGAAACTGTGGGTTGGCTTCCCGAGATATGCTGGTTCGCAGGACTGGTCTTTCTTGGTTTCTCCGCCCTTGCTAGTAATGCCGGCTTGAAAGCGGTTCGTTCGATAAACTTAAGCGGCCGTTATAATCTAAGGCGTTATGTTCCGCTGGTAGTCGTATGCTTGCTCATTATTGCATACTTCTGTGCCGTTAACCCGCTCTCCGTCACCTTGGCCGGCTTGATTATCGCCTTCGTATTATTGCTGCTGCGGCTCTTGTTGGCGATTCGGGATTACGAGTCCGCAGATGAAGCGCTGCAGGAATCCATACATAACTATCGGGATTTGGTGGAAAATTCGCTGATTGGCGTAATTATTGAACAAGACGGAATACTGGTTTACGTGAATCGGTACTGCGTGGAATTGTTCGGATACAGCCCTGGAGAGATGATTGGACAACCGCTGCTGGAATATTTCTCGCTTGCTGAATACCGCAGGCTCCAGGAAGAGTTTGCGCAGCTTGACGTTCACAAGTTCACGCCGCGGCTTTGCTTCGAGTGCAGAAGAAAAGATCAATCCATTCTTTACGTTGATCTTCAAGCGGCGACAACGCTGTATCAAGGGAGGAAGGCCGTTTCCGTGACGCTGCTCGATATTACGGAGCGCCAGGCGTCCGAACAATTGCTGATCCGTTCGGAGAAGCTGTCGGTCGTAGGTCAATTAGCCGCGGGAGTCGCGCACGAAATCCGAAATCCCTTAACGGCTTTAAAAGGCTTCACTCAGCTGCTGTACCAGAGCTCGAATGCGCCAAACCAACGATATTATGAAATCATGCTCGCAGAATTGGAGAGAATTAACTACATCGTCGGCGAGTTCATGCTTCTCTCCAAGCCGCATCAATGGCAGCAGCTCAGTTCCCACGATCTGCGAAAGGTACTGGATTTCATCATACCGATTATTGAGTCGCAAGCCATCATTCATAACGTTGAGCTTCAAGTGGAGCCTGGCCCCGAACTGCCGCAGGTCCGTTGTGACGCCAATCAAATCAAACAGGTATTCGTTAATTTAATGAAAAATTCCATTGAAGCGATGCCGCAAGGAGGAAAAATAACTATTCGTTTTGAGCTTGATTTCAAGGATCAGGTCGTCGTGACGATCGAGGATACCGGAACCGGAATTCCGGAAGAGATCCTGAAGCGATTGGGCGAACCGTTCTTCTCCACCAAGGAGAGCGGCACCGGTCTTGGACTGATGGTGTGCTATAAAATTATTCAATCCCATGGGGGAGCTCTTACGATCGGCAACCGGCAAGGTAACGGAACCATTGTTCGCATCAATATGCCCGCGGAGACAGATTTAACGGAATGATACTAACAAATGGACCGGCATGGCATTTCCAGTCACTCTGACAGGCCTCACATGAGAGGTCTGTTTTTTTTGAAAAAAAGTAAACAAAAGACTACTGTTGTAGAAACATTCACATAGACCCGGATAATCAGTCGCCCCTATAATCGAAGATGCGAATACAAATTTATCCTGAAAAGGAAAAGGGGGGCACCCATGAGAAGCTTCAGGAGGCATCTGCTCGCAGCCATCATGGTATTCGTATTGACCGCCATAACTGCATGTTCCGGCAGCAGCGGGGGCGGTAACGCAAGCAATGGTCCTAACGCGACTTCTCAGGAAGGAAGTGAAGAGGCAGCCCAAGCTAAAGGGCCGTTCGGCAAATATGACAAGCCGATTACCGTTAAAACAGTGAAACGAGTGGAGAATAACACGAAGTTCAAGCAAGGCGAATCGATCGAAAACAATATATGGACCCGAACGTTTGAAAACGAGCTCGGTATCAAGCTCAGCTTTGATTGGATCGTAGAAACGGCGCAATTCGAACAAAAAATGAATGTGTCTATTTCATCGGGCTCCCTCCCGGATATTTTCCCGGTCTCGGCAAGCCAGCTCCAGCAGCTGGTGGAAGGGAATAAATTGGCGGATTTGACGAAAGTATTCGATGAATACGCTTCGGACATGGCGAAGACGCTTGTGAACCAAGACGGGGGAATCGGCATGAAGTCGGCGACATTCAAAGGGAAGCTCATGGCCATTCCAGCCCCAGGGCCGCTGACGGACCAATCCCATTTAGTTTGGGTTCGGACCGATTGGCTGGCGAAGCTGAATCTTCCCGAACCGAAGTCGCTCGCCGATTTGCTGAAAATTTCGGAAGCGTTTACCAAGAACGATCCGGACGGAAACCGCAAGGATGATACGGTCGGCCTTATTGCGGATAAAACGGTGTTTGATACCCTCCGCGGATTCTTCAACATCAATCATGCCTACCCGGGAATCTGGATTAAGGATCAGTCGGGCCAGCTGGTTAGCGGAATTATCCAACCGGAAGTGAAGACGGCGCTCGCCCATTTGCAGAAGATGTACAAAGACGGCCAAATCGACCGTGAATTCGGCGTAAAAGATCTTACGAAAACCTTCGAAACGATTGCCTCCGGCAAAGCGGGCATGGTGATCGGTTCGATGGCCTATCCTTTGGCCGTTCTTCAAAGAACGAAGGATAATGACCCGAACGCGGAATGGAAACCGTTCCCGCTCCCGTCAAGCGACGACAAACCGGTCAAGATCGAGCTGAATCCGACCGTCAGCCTTTTCTATGCCGCCAATGAAAACACCAAGCATCCGGAAGCGCTCATCAAATTGCTAAACATGTTTATCGAGAAGATGTGGGGGGCGACGGCCGATCCGGGTACATTCCACAAGAGCGAAGGGGTTGAAGTGTTCAAATACCCGCCGGTCACGATCTCGAAGGTCAAGAAAAACCTTGAAGGCTACCGAGCCTTGAAGAACGCCTTTGAAACGAAGGATATATCCAAATTGGATGTCGAACAAAAAACGAATTACGACAGCATTGTGAAATTCAAGGACGGCGACCCCAGCCAGTGGGGCTATTACATGGTGTTCGGCGAGGGCGGCTCGCAAAGCGTTATCGACGCGTACGACCAGAATAATATGTTCATCTTCAACGAGTTTATCGGAGCCGCGACACCGACAATGGTTCAGAAGGGGGCGACCTTGAACAAATTGGTGCTCGAAACGTTTACCAAAATCATCATGGGCGATGAACCGGTAGACCAATTCGACACTTTCGTGGAGCAGTGGAAGAAGCTTGGAGGCGATTCAATCACCCGTGAAGTGAACGAATCGATGGCTTCCAGATAAGTCGCCAGGAGGGAGACTGCCCATGCGGGCGAGAAAAAACAGAGAACTGCCATTGCATTTGATGCTGCTGCCGGGAGTGGTTCTGGTTCTTCTTTTCAGTTATGGACCGATGCTCGGCATTGTAATGGCGTTCCAGGAGTTTGTTCCGACCAAAGGGATTTTCGGGTCCTCCTTGAGCGGCTGGGATAACTTCCTGTACGTGATGGAGCTTCCCGGCACATTCCGGGTTTTATTCAACACCGTGTACATTGCGGTTATGAAAATCATTGCCGGCATTGTCGTTCCCGTCACAGTCGCGCTGCTCCTGAACGAGCTTCGGCGAAGCTGGCTGAGGCGCGGGGTCCAGACGCTTATCTATTTGCCGCACTTTATGTCGTGGATTATATTGGGGGGCATTCTGATTGACATTTTGTCCCCCTCCCACGGGATTGTGGGCCGATTCCTCGGTTTGTTCGGAATCGAACCGATCTTCTTTCTCGGGGACAACGGATGGTTCCCGTATGTACTCGTCATTTCGAATGAGTGGAAGGAATTCGGCTTCAGCAGCATCGTTTATTTGGCCGCTCTGACCGGCATCAATCCGTCGCTGTATGAAGCGGCGGTTGTCGACGGGGCGGGGCGCTGGAAGCAGACGCGGCATATTACGCTGCCCGGGATTCTGCCGATCATCATCTTGCTTTCGACACTCAGTCTCGGGCAAATATTGAATGCCGGATTTGATCAGGTCTTTAATCTGTACAGTCCCCAGGTGTACGAGAGCGGCGATATACTGGATACCCTCGTTTACCGGATTGGACTGGTCGATGCCCAATACGGCGTGGCGGCCGCAATCGGGCTGTTCAAGTCGGTCATATCGTTCTTCTTTATTGTCATTTCGTACTGGATGGCGTAC
The DNA here is from genome assembly GCF_019550795.1 of Paenibacillus sp. sptzw28. Lineage (NCBI taxonomy): Bacteria > Bacillati > Bacillota > Bacilli > Caryophanales > Paenibacillaceae > Paenibacillus > Paenibacillus sp. sptzw28. The sequence goes on along the minus strand of NZ_CP080545.1, from coordinate 5,482,029 downwards.
CGGCTGGCCAATTACCGCATTTTTTGAAGGGCAGGTCAAGGCAATGCTGCAGAATAATACTACCGGTTACCGGATATTCAGTGTCATCAATCAAGTGCTGATGATAGGTCTTTCACTTCTTTGTGTCCTGCCGGTACTGCACACGCTTGCGATTTCATTCAGCAGCAGCTCGGCGGCTGCTGCGGGTTATGTCACGCTGTGGCCGGTCGAATTTACCTGGAAATCGTATGAATTCGTCATCGCCAAGCCTGAATTTCTGCGGGCAATGTGCGTCACAGTGCTGCGTGTGCTGCTTGGCGTCGCCATTAACATGCTGCTGACGATCATCATTGCCTACCCGCTGTCCAAGGAGGCTCGCGTTTTCCGCTGGAGGACGGTCTATGTATGGTTCTTCGTCTTTACCATTTTGTTTCACGGCGGCTTGATTCCGACCTATATCGTCGTCAAGAATCTCGGACTGATCGATACGATCTGGGCGCTTGTGCTGCCCGGGGCCGTTCCCGTCTTCAACGTCATCCTGCTGCTCAATTTCTTCCGCACCCTGCCCAAGGAGCTGGAAGAGGCGGCCGCTATCGACGGGGCGGGCCATGGCACAATATTATGGCGTTTGTATGTGCCGCTTTCTCTGCCGGCGCTCGCAACCGTCACCCTATTCACGATCGTCGGTCATTGGAATTCATGGTTTGACGGACTGATCTACATGAACAGGCCTGAACATTATCCGCTGCAAAGCTATTTGCAGACGGTCGTTATTCAGAACGACCTCGCACTCCTTTCCTCCACCGATCTGGAGCTTCTGCAGACGATATCCGACCGGACGACGAAAGCGGCGCAAATCTTTCTGGCAGCGCTGCCCGTTCTGCTCGTTTATCCCTTTCTGCAGCGATATTTCGTGAAAGGTATTGTAGTGGGGAGCGTGAAGGAATGAATACGCAGTATAATAATCGATAGTAACCCATTCCAGTATAATCGGGGGATATCGATGAAAGAAAGAATACGACTCCGGTCGCTAGGTATATATCCCAAGCTTTTCATTTCATTCCTGATCGTCGTGCTGCCGATCATCGGCATCAGCTTTGCCATGAATGAATCCGGTTCACGAAGCGTGCGTGAACAGATTACAGCATCATCCAATTCGACTATCGGTCTGTATATGAATTTGCTGGAACTGGATCTGGAGCGTGCGATCAGTTTGCAGCGGGAGTTTATCGACGACGTTAATTTGAACAATTTGAGCACGAGATCGGAGTTCATGACCAGATACGAGATTCGCAGCGCTGTAAACCAGGTGCAGCGGAACCTCCGTTTGTTGAAAGCATCCGGCAGCTACATCCAGGATGCCCGCGTGAATATCCCGTCTCTAAACCGAAGCATATCCGCCTCCGCCGAATCAATCGAAGACCTGCCGCGCGAGGAGTATCAATCGCTGAAAGGGACCGTGAATTCGTTCGGCTCCCCGTTATATCAGTGGAAAGGCAAGCTCTACCATGTAGTTAATTACCCGGATGTGGCAGTGCTCCCTGAAGGTACGGAGCCTCTATTCCAGATAGTGGTGGAATTGTCGGTAACGAAGCTGAAACAGGGTCTGCGGCAATTTAACACAAATGAAGGCGGCATATCGTTTCTGATTGGTGACGGATGGTCAATGGCGGAAGGAAATGATCAAAGCCGTGCGGATCTCGTCGCCGCAGCTTTGACGGATAACCGTCGGTCCGAGGGCGGGATGATCGAAGCAGAGGGGGAGCGGTACTTCCTTTCCCGGGCCGCTTCCAAGAAGCTTGGACTGACTTTAGTTAAGGCTGTTCCGGAAGAACAGCTCTTCGGCCCGCTTCGGACGTATCGGGATTCCTTTTGGCTGTTATCCAGCATTTCGCTGCTGGTCATGGTTCTGTTCAGCTATGGCATTTATTTACTTATTCACGATCCGCTCAAGAGGCTCGTGACCGCATTCAAGCGAGTTGAGGGCGGGCAGCTTGATATTTCCATCCGCCACCGGTATCAAGACGAATTCGGTTACTTGTACCGGCAGTTTAACGGGATGATGAAGAAGCTCGACATGCTCGTGCACGAGGTATACGAAAAAAACTTTCGTTTACAGCTATCTGAACTTCGCCAATTACAATCCCAGATTAATCCGCACTTCCTGTACAACAGCTTCTACATCGTCTACCGGATGGCTAAAATGCGGGACCACGACAAAATTATGGTATTCACCAAATATTTGGGCGATTATTTCCGCTTTATCACACGCAGCGATTCCGATACGGTCTCACTTGGGCAGGAAGTCGATCATATGCGCAATTATATAGAAATTCAGACGGTCCGATTCTCGAGAAGAATCTCGGTCCGATTCGATGAATTGCCTGATTGGGCAAAAGAAGTTCAGATTCCCAGGCTTATTCTTCAGCCTATTGTGGAGAATGCGTATATATACGCGCTGGAGGACAAGGTTGCGGACGGGGTACTGCATGTTTCTTTTGCGCATTCGGCTGAGACTGTGTCGGTGGTCGTGGAGGATAACGGCGACTCCCTCACGGAGGAGAAGCTCGGCGAACTGCGAATGCGGTTAGGGGACAGGGCGAACCATGCGGAGACTACAGGCATGTTGAACATTTACCGACGGCTCCAGCTTATGTATGGTAACCGTTCCGGCATTCGGGTTGACCGCAGCGGGCTCGGAGGGCTGCTTGTCGAAATTGTCATTCCGCTCGAACCGGCTGGACAGCTCCCGCCGTCAAATCCACATTAGTCTGGTACAGATCAGCGGCCGATTTAGTTATGGTTCTATTTGATTATAGGTCTATTTACACCTTGCCGTGCGCAAGGATCTAATTTACAGCTCAGGCTCCTATCCGAATGGGTGGAGGGTATGTTAAGCTGCGCGTTTTAACAGCCGGATTTATCGAAAAGCGCTCGAAACCAGGACAAATGGACCGGTTCGATGCGCGAAATGACCGTACGAGCCGCGCAAGCCGAAGCCGATTTTTTCGTTCATTTGTCTCGGGTCTATAAGACCATAGGAGGCATGCAATGAATGAATACAATTAGTGGGGAAATTAATCAAAGGATTGAACACCCGCGACCCATCATCAAACTACTGTCATTGTTATTTTTAATTCTTTTACTGGCGTTAATGGTTAACGGATCGATACCGCAATTACAGATGTTTCTGTTCAGCGGGAATGTTCCTGTTCCAATGACGCTGGTAAGGTTTACGGCGGCTGTGATGTGCCTCGGCATTATAACATTAACACTGCGCCGAAGAGTCGAAGTAGACTCGATGCTTATGTTTACCTGGTTTTTATTTACGTCGTACCTCGTTATCGAAATCGGTTTACTCGCTACACCTACGAATAGCCACCTGTCAATCATTACCTCCATCCTTTCGGTTTACTTCTTTGTTTTCACTATTCCTTTGGTATTGTATTTGCATGGAAACTTGAAAGAGAAACAAATTATACGAATATTGCTTTCCATTTTCGTTCTTTTGGCTATTCTGGGAACCATTCAATTTTTACTGAAAGAACCTTTGCTGCCCGTGTCTTCAAACGATTTATCCTTCACTGTGTACTCGTGGAACTTCCATGAGAATGTAAGGGCATTTTCATTGTTTGAATCAGGGTACTCGTTCGGGCATTATATCGCGATAGCCGGGGCCGTCTTCCTGCTGCTGCCTATGAATCGCTCTATCAAGCTGCTGCTTATGGCGCTCGTACTTTTTGCCGGGTACTCTACTCTTACACGTAACGCGTATTTGGAGATAGGAGCCGTATTGATTGCAGCATTCATATTGTCGAAGAAAATCAATAACCGCGCCGCCCCGTACATCCTGTCTTTCTTCAATGCATTGGCGGGTTATACGGTAATGAAGCTCGCGCCCGTTATATCATCCAAGTTTGGTGGGAATGATATAGTTTCCATCGAAACTCACACATCGAGAGTAAATGAGTGGAGTTATATCATGGAGATGTGGTTGTCGAATGACGTTTATACGGCCTTGTTCGGAACGGGACTCGCTCAAGGGTTTGGTTTTCAATATGTCGATAATATGTATTTGGCGGTTGGCGCGCAATTCGGAATTCTCGGCTTAATCAGTTTTGGTTTGCTGTTTCTCTCTATGACCGGTTACGTATTCAGAGAAGCAAGAGCGCGTATGACACCATTATCAATAGCTATTGCGGCTTTCTGGACAAGCTTTCCGATTGTAAGCTTCTTCAACATTTCTCTTCCGCCTTATTTATTCGTATTTATTATTTTGATGCTGGCCAGGAAGGAGAGGGCAGGGGCATGATTCACTTAATGAGGCGGAAAATTAAAGTGACGACATGGGTTTTGACAGTGGCGGTCATATTGATTTCTGTAATAATGCCTGGAGTGTTGACAAGAATTGTCGAGTAGTACAGTCGCCCGGGGTTCTTGCAGGCCGGTGCCTTTACGGCCCGGCTTTTTTTTACTTTATTCAAAGAAACGACAAAAAAATATAAAAAGTATATAGAAGACAAGCAATATAGAGAGATTCTCATATAACAGAAAATCCGCCGACTTTATAATCGAGAGACAGAGGGACAAATCTATCTCGATAAAAAATAGAGGAGAGGATTATATGGGGAATCATACGATTGAAAGCTATCTTGCGGATCGGAGGAAAAACAATTTTGATTTTATTAGATTAGCAGCCGCAATTCTAGTCATTTTTTCGCACTCTTTTCCTTTAACTTTACTCGCTGGTGATAAGAAGGAGCCATTAATGGTTTTATCCGGGGGACAACTTACAATCGGCAATTTATGCGTAATAATCTTTTTTGTGGTAAGCGGATTTTTAATAACACAAAGCTTTGTGCATAGTCAAAACTTAAAAAAATTCCTGCTTGCGCGTGTGCTCCGGATATTTCCCGCTCTAATCTTTATTGTTTTGGCAACTGTATTTATCCTGGGACCCATTGTTTCTACTGAATCCCCTAAAGAGTATTTCTCGAATCCTGCCACATACGCCTACCTGGAAACCATCTTACTGCATTCATCCGCAAGCATGGGCGAAATACCATCCGTCTTTGAGAACAATATTTATCATAGCGCGGTTAACGGGTCTTTGTGGACGCTTGAATATGAATTTATATGCTATCTGGTTGTCGCATTTATGGGTATTTTCAAAATGCTGAATAAACCTTTCGCAATTCTACTGCTTCTCGGGTCAATAACAATAGCTCATGTCCCCTTAGGCATCACTGTTGGAACACATACTATCCAGAACACAGCGTATTTTCTTCAGTACTTTTCGGCGGGAATGTTATGTTTCTTGTATAGAGACAAGATTATACTAAACCATTCCTATGCAGCAATTTCATTTCTCGTATTAGCAGGAATGACTATCGCCGGCGGAATCAAATACGGCCTTATCTTATTTGGAAGCTATCTAATACTCTATCTGGTCTTCAATCCAAAAATCAAATTAAACAACACCTCCAGGCTTGGAGATTTTTCCTATGGGCTATACATCTTTGCATTCCCGATTCAACAAACATTGACACTATACTTGCATCCGAACATCAACCCATATAGTCAATTCTTATTGGCCTTACCGCTGACACTATTATGCTCCATATTCTCATGGCATCTAATAGAAAAGAAAGCGCTCAAGTTCAAAACCAGGAAAGTTGGAAGCCGGACAAAACTGCCGGAAACGAAAGAGTCGTTCGCATAAATGCGTTATCGACAGCACAAATTGTATCAGTAATTACGGGAGGGATTCATAATGGAAGGTATCAGATCCAAGCGGCAACTACTATGGATATGGAGAAAGTTCGCTTCACTGCTGGTGATGCTCGTCCTTATCCTGATGCCATTCGGCACTTTGGCGCGCGCGGAAGTGGCTGCCGGCGAAATCTCATTTTCCAGTAGTTCTTATGTGGCGTGGGAAGGCCGTACACTAGTATTGGAAATTAACCGGACAAGCGGATCGGGGGCTGCGAGCGTCTTATTAACCCCTATAGACGGCTCGGCTCAAAAAAACGAAGATTACTTTGCAGTTAATGGGCCTTCGGAGCCGATAAGACTGTATTTCGTGGAAGGGCAGACCGTAATGCAGTTGAACTACAACATAACCGACGATACACTGATCGAGGGAGACGAGAACTTCTCCTTCATGCTCAGCGATCCGGAAGGAGCGACACTCGGTTCTAACACTGTGGCGAACATAGTTATCAAGGATAGTGATACCCCTATTCCGGGTCCGGGCGAGTTTAACCTGAGCTCCGAAATCTATTCGGCCGGGGAGGGTGACGGCTATGCCAACCTGACAGTGAACCGAACGAAGGGAACGACGGGCGAAGTGACGCTTTACTACTCGGTATTGGGGTGCGGCAACTTTGGGTGCAGCGCGACCGAGGGAGAGGACTTTCTAGGCGGTTATAGTCTAAGCATTACCTTTGCCAATGGCGAGACGTCCAAGACGATTCAGGTGCCGTTAATCGATGACAGAATGTTCGAAGGCGACGAGAAAATTCAAATCTACCTGAGCTCGGCATCAAACGGCGCGACCATCGGTGACAAGAGCCTTGGGGTATTGACTATTGTGGACAATGAACCTCAACCGATACTGACGCTGGAGAGCGGCACCTACTCGATAACGGAGAACGGCTCCAAGCTGAGCATTAACGTCCTGCGCGAGAACTATTTGGATACGATCACAACCGTCGAATATGTGACGGGGTCCGGGAGTGCCGAAGCCAGCAAAGACTTTGTTGCAAAATACGGCAAACTGACTTTTCAACCCGGCCAATCGACGGCAACGATTGAAATCGAAGTACTCGACGACACGGTCTATGAAGGCGACGAAACCTTCTCCGTTAACCTCTGGAAACCGGACCGTGGCGAGCTTGGCTCGATCACAAGCGCACAGGTGACCATCTTGGAGAACGAACCTGTGCCCAGTCGGCTCGAGTTCAGCGCTCCCCAATACTACGGGCTTGAAAAATCCGGTCAGGTCACGGTCATCGTAAACCGTATGGACTATACGGGAGCACCGGCAACCGTGGATTATGCAACGGTATCGGGTACTGCTATAGCCGGCGAAGACTTTACTGCCGTTTCGGGCACGCTGACCTTTGCGCCGGGCGAAAGCAGCAAGGAGATCCCTATTACGTTCATCGATGACAAGAAGAAAGAGCCGTTCGAGACCTTCAGCGTGCAGCTGTCTAATCCGACCGGCGGCGCCGCAATAGTCGGCCAAGGGAAAGTAACGGTTACGATTCAAGATAAGTATTAGCGGGATTCGGATCCCTCTCGCGCGGAGGGGTTCTTCCTTTTTGCAGCGCCTTTCTTCGGCTGTTTGCGCTCGAGAAAAACCGGTCGGTAAGTGTAAGCAGCCAGAAGCAACAGGCTGTTATGCTCACGTGTATCCCTAGGTAATAAGTCTTGCAAACTTCCATGCTTTTATGTAACAATCAAGACAGATCTACTTCCAATTTGAGGAATCTCGCAACGAGTGTGAAAGAGGCGGTGAACCTGATCATCGTGGGTGCAGCCTCCATCATCACTCGTTTTTTGTCGCTCCATATGATGATGCGGTGACCTCACGGCAAACCTGCCGATCATCTCGAGCATCCAGACAGCGAGCTGCAGCCCTGCTCCCTCACCAGCAGCAAGAACCCCTCCGTAATTGTCCGGTGACCGCAAGCGACATTGAGGCCGCAGCAGCGGGATTTGCCCGGGAAAAACACACTAACGATTCGTTATCCGAAATGAGAAATTGATTTTAGACTGAAGAGGAATAGAATTAAGCTTGGTGCATAAGAAATGGTAGGGATGGCGGGGACTAGAGTTCAGAGTTCTATCTTCTTCCGGAAAGCGCATTGACGAAAAAGGGTGAGATAAAATGAGACGGTCTGGAATTCGGCAAGTCGCTCGGGTTATGTTTATGTTGGTTCTCGTTGTTGTAACTGCATGCAGCAAAGCCAGCCCGTTGGAAAACGCAAATTCGCAGCCGGCAAATGAAGTCAGGACAGTGCCGGCCGGTCCGTACGGCAAGTATAATCCGCCGATTGAAGTAACTGTCGCCCGTAAGGTGGACAGCAGCATGAAATTCAAAGAAGGCGAATCGATCGACGAAAACATCTGGACAAAGACACTCGAGAACGATTTGGGAATCAAGGTCAAAAACGTTTGGGTAGCGACCGAAAGCCAGTTTGAGCATAAAATGAACATCGCCATCACTTCGAACGATTTGCCCGACATCTTTCCCGTTAACGCCAGCCAACTGCAGCAGCTCGTCGAGGGCGGGAAGTTAATGGATTTGACCGAGGTCTTCGATGAATATTCAGCCCCTCTTATGAAACATATCATTACGGAGGATGGAGGAAACGCTTTGGCGGCCGCCACTTTCCAAGGCAGGCTGATGGCCATCCCGCATACGACTTCATCGATTGACGGGGCGCCACTTTTATGGGTCCGTACCGACTGGCTGCAGAAGCTGAACCTCCCGGAACCGAAGACAATGGACGAGGTGTTTATAATATCCGAAGCGTTCGCGACTCGGGATCCAGACGGAAACGGTGAAGACGATACGGTCGGGCTGCTTGTAGAGAAGAACCTGTGGGGCGGTTTACCCGGTTTGACAGGATTTTTCAACGGCTTCCACGCGTACCCGGGCATTTGGGTGAGAGACAGCTCCGGAAAGATCGTTTACGGGGGGACGATGCCGGAAGCGAAGAAGGCGCTTGCCAAGCTGCAGGAAATGTTCAAATCCGGACAAATTGACCGCGAATTCGGCATTAAAGACGAGACGAAAGTGGCGCAAACGATCGTATCCGGCAAAGGCGGTCTGTTCTTCGGCTCGATGGCGTCACCGCTAACCGCTTTGCAGCTGCTGCGCAATAATGACCGGAATGCGGAGTGGAAGCCTTACCCGATTCCATCGGTGGATAGCATGCCGGCACGCCCTCGAATCTTTTTCCCGGTCGTGGACTATTACGTAATCAATAAAAAGGCTGAAAATCCGGAAGCGGCGATTAAAATCCTCAACCTGTACACTGAGAAGCTGTGGGGCGAAACGGCTGAACCGGATACATTTCAGAAGAAGGACGGCATTGAATTTTTCAAATACCCTCCGGTTCAGTTGGGCCGGGCAAGGAAAAACTTGAACGCGCATTTGCATTTGATGGATACGTTCAAAACGGCTGATATCTCGAAACTGAATGCGGAGGAAAAAAAATATTACGACAGCATCGTCAAATTCAAAGAAGGGGACCAAAAGAACTGGGGCTATAACAAAGTGTTCGGCGAGAACGGTTCGTTCGCAGCAATCAATCAATATGATCAAGCGAACATTTATATGAAAAATGAATTTTACGGCACCCCGACTCCGAAGATGGTACAGAGGAACGCGATGCTCAGCAAGATGGAGCTGGAGACGTTCACCAAGATCATATTGGGAGACGCGCCGGTGAATGAGTTCGATAATTTTGTTGTTGAGTGGAACAAATTAGGCGGAGAGGATATAACCCGGGAAGTAAACGAATCGATGGCATCCAGAAAATCCGCAGTCCGATCCGGGGAAGATCATTAAGCTGCTGCCGGAAGGAGGCTCTGCCGATGTACCGGGTACTGATTGTCGATGATGAAGAGATCATAGTGGACGGCCTCTACGAATTATTTACGGATGTCCGTCATGTTGAGCTCGAGGTACACAGGGCCTATTCCTCGCAGGAAGCTCTGGGGAAGCTGAATCGGCTTAAGATGGACATCGTTTTTTCGGATATCCGGATGCCGGGCTTGAACGGCCTCCAGCTGCAGCAAATCATTAACGACAAGTGGCCGTTTTGCAAGGTGGTTTTTGTCTCAGGGTTCACCGATTTCGATTACGTTCAAACGGCTTTGCGGAATGGCGGCTCCGATTTCATTCTGAAAACTGAGGGCGATGAGAAAGTGCTTGAGGCGATGGACAAAGCGATCGCCGGTATCCAAAGCCGGATGGAAACGGACCGGTTTATGGAGAACGCCAAAAGGCAGTGGCGGACTTCGCTTCCGCTGCTGCGGAAGGACTTTCTGCTGGGGCTTGTGAATGGAGAGCGCAAAGCGGAGCCGTCGGCACTGAGGCGCCGATTTGAAGAATTGGAAGTCTCGTTTAATCCCGATGCACCCTTGTTTCTGCTTGCAGGACGAATCGACGAATGGCCGCAGGACGTAGAGAAAGCGGACCGGATGTTATTTATTTATGCCATGGAGAACTTGATGGCAGAGTATTTCGAAAGGTATATTACATACTATTTGGATTGCGGTCACAATCGGTTCTGCTTGCTCCTTCAGGAGCCGTCTGGTACGCAGACTATTGAAATAACGGATGAAAGCACGCTTGCAGCTTTCGTACAGGGTTCGCTCGATTCCATTCAGACAACCTTTCGCGAGCTCCTGAAGCTGCCGGTTTCCATGATTTTCTCTCCGAAGCCGATTGGATGGGCGGGAGTTCGGGACAAATACCGGGATCTGATTGGCTCCCTGTATCGCCGTCTCGGTTGGGGCCGTGAAAAACTGCTGACCGACGATTCACCGGCTCGGGAGGATGAAAATTCCCTTCCCCGCATGCGTCAAAGGGACGAATGGTTAAATGCTGCGAAGAGAATCGGATTGTTCCTTGAAAGCGGTCAAAAAGATGAATGCATAAGAGCGTGTGCCGATTTAATGCAGGCGGATGGCTGTCCGCAGGAATGGCTTATCGAGATCTATTATGCCGCAGCTATGCAAATTGTGCGCCAAATGAACGACCGCGAGCAACCGCCGGGAGGACGATTCTCCATCGATCGTCTAATCCGGCTGCAGGATCACGATTCCTGGCAGGAAGCAATGCGTTATTTGTGTGATACGGCCGAATGGTTGTTGGAACACGCTTCGAGAAGCCAAGCCGAACGGCCCAACGAATTAATCAACCGATTGCACCGGTTTATCGACGGGAATTTGGGTGAAGATTTGTCTCTAACCAGATTAGGAGAAACCGTTTACTTGAATCCCGCCTATTTATCGAGGTTATACAAGCAAACGACCGGAATCGGATTGTCCGAGTACGTTACGCAAGCACGGTTGAACAGAGCGAAAGAGCTGCTTAAGAAAACGAAAATGAAAATCCAGGATATCGCCGGGGCCGTCGGGTTTGAATCGGCAGCGTACTTCTCACGGTTTTTCAAGAAAGAGACGAATGTATCGCCGAACGAATACAGGGAATCCGTCCACTCGGTCCGTGCGCCGCAATAATAAGAACGCTTGTACGTAAAGGGAAGTAAAGGTAGAATGAAGATACAATTGAATCTTGGGTGGGCATGGTTTGTTGCTTCAATGATCTGGACAACGAAGCTGTTTTCACCGGCGGGACTTTGGTTAATGCAATCATGGGTTGAATGCGGACAAAACAAGGAGTGACGAAAGCGATGGATTATGTAAAACTCGGAAATACCGGCCTTGAGGTATCCCGGATTTGCCTGGGCTGCATGAGTTACGGGGTACCCGAAAGAGGCACCCACCCCTGGTCGCTTAACGAAGAACAAAGCAGGCCCTTCCTGAAGAAAGCGCTTGAGCTCGGCATTAATTTCTTTGATACCGCGAATGTGTATTCAGACGGCACAAGCGAGGAGATTGTCGGTCGCGCGCTGAAGGACTTTGCCAAGCGTGACGAGGTCGTGATTGCAACCAAGGTACACGGCCGCATGCGTCCCGGACCCAACGGAGCGGGGCTCTCCCGCAAAGCGATTATGAGCGAGATCGACAACAGTCTCAGGCGGCTCGGCACCGATTATATCGATCTCTATCAGATTCATCGTTGGGACAGTCGTACACCGGTGGAAGAAACGATGGAGGCGCTCCATGATGTAGTGAAAGCCGGTAAAGCGCGTTATATAGGAGCCTCCTCGATGTATGCCTGGCAGTTCCTCAAAGCGCTGCATATTTCAGAGCGCAATGGTTGGACGCGATTCGTCTCGATGCAGAACTACCTGAATCTTCTTTATCGGGAAGAGGAACGTGAAATGCTTCCGTTGTGCGAAGCGGAGAATATAGGCCTGATTCCCTGGAGCCCTCTTGCCCGGGGGCGTCTGACGCGTGATTGGGATGATGTGAGTGCGCGCTCGGAGACCGATGAGCCCGGCAAGATCCTTTATTCGGTAATGGCTGAGGCAGATCGCAAAGTGGTGGAACGGGTGGCGGAGGTTGCGGCGAAGCGGGAAGTTCCGCGTGCACAGGTTGCGCTCGCCTGGGTATTGCAAAAACAGCCGGTGACGGCGCCGATCGTAGGAGCGACCAAGCCGAATCATTTGGACGATGCTGTCGCCGCTTTATCGGTCAAGCTGACTTCCGAAGAAGTCGCAAGCCTCGAAGAACCGTATGTCCCGCACCCGGTACTGGGCGGGCTGAATTAATTGTGTTTGCAGGAGAATAGAGTAGGGGAGCAGTTCGCTGGCGTGCTCCGGTACGTATTCTCTCCGACCAAGGAGGCTTGAAGATGAGAGCGATTATCGTTGAGAAGCCGGGCGGGATCGAGCAGTTGAAGGCCGGAGAATGCCCCATCCCAATACCGGGAGACGGCGAATTGTTGGTTAAAGTGAAAGCGACTGCCGTTAACCGTGCCGATATTATTAAACGAATGGGCAAATACCCGGGGGACACGGGTACTAATAAGATTCTCGGCTTAGAGATGGCGGGTGTAGTCGAACAGGCAGGCAGCGACTGTAAAGGCTGGAAAATCGGAGATCGCATATTCGGCCTTCTCCCGGGCGGAGGGTACGCGGAATATGCGGTTATACCCGGAGAGATGGCGATGAGGATTCCGGATAATCTGTCCTTCGAGCAAGCGGCTTCGATTCCCGAAGTTTTCCTGACCGCCTATCAAACCTTATTCTGGCAGGGAGAGCTGAAGGCTGGAGAATCGGTGCTCATTCACGCGGGAGCCAGCGGAGTGGGTACGGCAGCCATTCAATTGGCCAAGCATATAGGAGCCAGAGTTATCGTTACGGCCGGGTCCGACGAGAAGCTGGCGGTATGCCGCAGCCTGGGTGCCGACATCGCGATCAACTATAAACGTGCTTCCTTTGATCAGGAGGTTCGGAAAGCGACCGAGGAGCAGGGAGTCCACGTCATCCTCGATTTTATCGGCGCTTCTTATTGGGAGCAAAATATATCCAGCCTGGCTATCGATGGAAGGCTGGTGCTAATAAGCTCGCTCGGCGGCTCCCGGGTGGACAATATCAATCTTGCCGCTATCTATGCGAAGAGAATAACGATCATAGGGACGCTCCTCTCTCCAAGGAGTCTCGCCTACAAGATTCAATTGACCCGGGAGTTTGTCCATGACGTTCTGCCTCTCTTTGAGGAAGGCAGGGTGAAGCCGGTCATTGACCGAATTTACCCCCTGGAGGAAGTCGGCGAAGCGCACCGCCGCATGGAGGAAAACAAGAACATTGGCAAGCTTGTCCTGACCCTTTGATAGGGGACGGTTACATCGATAGTGATTATTCCAGCGGAGGGTGAGCATGCGGAAATTGATTTTCTTTATCGGCGGGGCGGGAGCGGGGAAGACGACACTGGCGAAAGCCTTGGCGAAGAGGCGGCGCCCGGCTTTGTTCGACATGGACACATTGTCCCGGCCCGCCTCCGAGGCGATCATGACCCTCTCGGGTCTTGACCCGAGCGACCGCGATTCGGCGGTTTACAAGTCACGCTGCCGGGACCTGGGTTACCGCCTGACCATGGACGCCGCATTGGAGAACGTGGAGATCGGAACGGACGCCATAGTAATCGGCCCTTTCACCAGAGAGACGGATGACCCGCAGTGGCTGGAGCGGGAACTCGCAAGAATCGGCGGAACGCTTGATGATGTTGAAGTGAAAGTGATATTCGTCTCGCTTCATGATGAACAGCTGTACCATAAGCGGATCAGTGATAGAGGTCTCGGTCTCGATGCATGGAAGCTGGAGAACTGGAACGAATTCAGCCGCTCGCTCGTCGGACGGACGGTTAAATGGAACCTTCCCGCAGGCTCCGTTCTTTATTTCGACAACTCGGAGTCGATTTCCGAGGAGACCATCTCGATTCTAGAACGTTTCGTTTATGGAAGCGAAGCCTTCGGATGAAATAGTCGGACCCGTTTGACCCTGAATACTAGAATAAAACAGGAAGGGCACCAGAGAGGGTGCCCTTCCTGCTTATTTCCGGTCAAATGAGGCTGCTCAAGGATTTGTATAGAACTCCACTTCTGCGACATTGCCGTACCCGCCATTCGGTGATACATAGCGCAGGTAGCGGTAAGCGGTAGTATCGGCAATCGTCACCTCGTTCCATCCCACCGGCGGTGTAGAAGGAATCGTATAGAGGTCGACGAATCCGGTGCCCGGGCCTTCATTAGAGCCTTGGAATTTACCTCCGGCCATCCTCGAGGCGAATGATTCCCGAGGGTAGAAGCGGATCTGAGTAATGACTGCTTCGTTCCCTGCACCGAGATCGATTCCCGTGTAACCGCCGCCCGCCGCGAAATAATCATAGAATGTATTCGTTTTATCATCGAATGCTTTGTCGTATTCGCCGCCGGGCGACCAGGAAGGACCAAGCCCGAACAATGCTCCGGTTACTTCCAGCAGTTGATTGCTGATCTGAATGACCGCTTCCCCGCGTATGCCGGTACCATCCTTGGCTTCGGCCGTTACCTTCACTTCACCGTTCTTCCCGCCGCCCGTCGGTGTTAACAAGCCGCCGGCGCTAATTGCAGCCAAATCGGTCGGACTGCCGCCCAGGTTCGTGACAGACCATGTGACGTCTTGATCCGCATTCGCGGGAAGCACTTGAGCCAACATCATCAGCGACCCTCGATTGGTGGTAATGGCGCTTGCTCCTCCGCTGCCCGTTACATGGATTTGGGCGACGTCCGCATAAAGGCTGACAGGGAATATAGAATCATAGAGCGGCGTCCGCTGCGCTTGTAATACTTGGACATTCTTTGCGAGGATGTCCGTTGTTTTCGCATCCGTCGCTTTTGCTTTCCAGTGCAGCTGCAGCACATCCTCTGTCTTGAATTCGGGAGTGCTCTTCAGGTTTAATGTAACTTCACCAGGCACATTCGAAGCCGCTTCCGTAACCTTGATACCATTCACCAGAGCCTCAGCCGACACATACTCAACATGCTCAGAATTGTAGGATAAGGTCAGCTGCAGCTCTTTCGAGTTAACAGGAAGATTAGCCAGCTTCAGCGTCAGGTCGAACGGCTCGTTTACTTTCACGCTTCCGCTGCCGGTTAGCTCAACGACTGGATTGGTGTTCTCCGTCTTGCTGTTCTCTTCCGCGAGTACAGGCAGCGGATAAATTTCGAACTTATCAAATGCCGGCGTGTATTGATGCGGTACCATGACCGTGTCCACGAACGGTGCAGTGCCTGATGCATTGCTTCCTCCGTAAGGGTTTGAGCCGCCGTCATAAGTGTTGTTATTCGAGAACCGGATCGTATTCATCCCTTCCTGCAATTCGGCATCGATCGTGACGGTGGCGAACTGCTGCCAGGAAATCGTGTTTTTAAAGAATACGGTTTGCGGTGCGGCGCCGTTCACGGAAACCTGAGCATAGCGCTCAACGACATTGTTATTGTAGGAGTGGGAACCGGAATATTCGCCGTTCGCATAGGTGATCACCATCTTGTATTTGCCCGCCCGCGGCACATTAACGTCGGAAATTTCAAGAGATCTCTCCTGTCCGTCATACGAAGTGATGCCGTTCACATATTTGCCGCCTGATGCGTAGCGGGCGAATGCATCCTCGCGAATTAACGGCGGATCGGCTTGTGCCGGCGCTCCAACTACGGCAGCATCCTCGGCTTCTTTCACAAATACGGCGTCTTTGCCTGTATATTGGGCCTCGATATAATCCATGCTCAGGTCCGACGTCGATCTGATATCGATCAGGTTGATGCCGGTTCGCAGGAACATATTGACCTTCCATGTACGCCAACCATTCGTATTGTTAAGAGGAATATTCATGATGTTGTTCCGGTCATGATCGATGCTCAGCGTACCCGTATTGCTCGTGGCAAGCTTGAGCGTTACATCGTACATGCCGTCCTTGAGGACGCTTAGTACAAAACGGGTTTTCGCATCGGAACCGGCATTCGTATTCGGACTGCCGTCAGTCAGCTTCGAGGACGAATCGCTAAACCCGGTCACATAACCCGCCCCTTCAAAACCGGGCAGCAGGCTTTCTCTTCTCAGTCCTTTCGCAGCATCGTAGTCGGCAAATTCGGCCTGAACGCGATAGCTCGGCCGCTGCCCGGCCAAACCGTTATAGGTCAGCTCAATGGCGTCAAGCGTTGCCGCTCCCAGCCCCATCTCACCGGTATCCTGATTGTATTTGCTGATCGCGATCGAATGCGTGCCCGCTTTTAAGCTCACGTACTGCGAGACCATCCCGTGCTGCCGCCAGCTGTAGTCTGCGCGAAGTACGGCTTTGAAGGACGGCTGATCGTCGATCTTGACGAAAAACTCGGAGTTTTGTCTTTGAACCGTGCTTCCTCCGCCGGACTGCGCCGGAAGAGATGCGGTGGAGCCGCTGCCTTCAACAATGTCCAGACGATAGCTGCCCTCCTTGGGCACCGTAACCGACGTAAATTTGACCAAGCTGTCCGGATGGTCGATTCCGCCGATATGCTGACCGCCCGAAGAGGAAGTGCCTGAATTAACTCTTGGATAAACATCCGTCGGATTCTGAACATTAACTTTTACTTCCGCCTGCTCCGCTTCGTACCTTTTGACCCAGTCAGTGCTCGGCACCGAATCGACGGCCCCGGTTATGACGGCATAGTAGGCTGCGGTAGAATCATCCATCGTGACAGGCAGTGTCACGCTGCCGTCCACCACATCAAAGTTGCCGTCGATGATTTGTGCCGGTTCTGTCAGGAAACCCGTCAAACCCGTATAGCCGGCATACCAGACGGTTATATGCACTTTACTCGCACCGGCCAAGAAGCTCGGACTATTCTCCTGACCGGTTACGTTGTTGAACACAACCCGGCCCTGTCCTTTGGTTCCCCCAAAGATGATATTGACCTGCTTCTTCTTGTCATCCACCGTCGAGAGACCGTACAAACCAGGTCCGTAGGCATCCGAGTCGTCTCTTGCCTTTACGACATTCACCTTCGCCATCCGGCCTTCCATATCGGCATACCACTTATAGAGCCACCACGCGCCGTTCGGCTCGTTCTGCCCGGCCAGCAGCGAGCCGTATGAGTTCGCCGTGTTCCAATAGGGAAGTGCACCGTGGATCTTCAGCTCGTCGTAACGGGCGATATATTGGACAAGGGAACCGCCCTGCGCAATTTCCGCCGTCGAAGCATATTCATTGATGTCGACCGGAATCGGAAACGGACTCTTACGGTCCGGATACAAGCTCTTGTAGACAGGAATTTGCGCCGTTTCCAAAGAGCGGAAGGCAGCCAGATTGCCCGCCGCGTTATTGTACGACTTATTGGCAAGCAAATGCCAGGAAACGATATCCGGCAAACAATCGTTCTGCACGCAGAATGTAATGAAGGAAGCGAACACATTGGATTTGTAATCGATTAAGTTCGGGCCGGATATTTTGGCGCCTGGGTCGATCGATTTAATCGCGCGGTACACTTTCAGCCAATCATTGTTGAAAACGTTCCTCGAGTTGGCACCGGTCTGGTTTCCTGCGTTGATGCTGGGATACCGGGTCGAGTCTTGCTCCGGCTCGTTGTAAGGAATGTAGAGAAACTTCTCATCCGGGTCCTGCCCGGGGTTTTTGACCGCCCATGCGTCTTTGTAAGCCTTCACGGCCGTAGCCACCGGGATGACGGCTTCATTAATATATTGCTCGGCTGTTCTGGAAGGATAGTACCATAAGCCGTAATAATCCTGCACGAGGACCTGAATAAAGCCGCCGCCCGCTTCAAAGAAATAGTCGGCTACCCGCAGGCCGTCTCCGGAAGGATGCTGCACGCCGTTCGGAGCTTTCTGCGAAATATGCGACGGCTTGAGCGGAATCAGGGTATTGATGTCGGGAACGTTCGGCTCGCTGAGGCCATACAGCGCCGCGCTTGCCCCATGGTAGATGTCGCCGAGCGACTGATCCGCCAGGTCGACAGATATCTCGGCCCAGGACGCTCCGTGCGCCGTCGATGCGAAACCAGGGAATACGGAAATCATTAATGCGATCGAAAGAAAGAGCGATATTGTTTTTCTTCGTCTCACTACGAAACACTCCCCTGCAATATTATGTTTACTCCTTAACACTCAGCCTTTTACCGATCCGGCCGTAATGCCGCTGACGAACTGCTTCTGCAGCATGACGAATACTGCAATAACCGGAACGGAAGCCATCACCACTGCGGCGAACATGATCGGATAATTGGTCAAGTAGCGCCCCATATATTTGGACAGTCCCAGGGAGATCGTCTTGATCTCTTCGCTGCGGATATACAGCAGCGGATTATAGAAGTCGTTCCATATGAACAATAAGTTGAGGATCAGCACCGTACTGACGGCAGGCAGGCATAGCGGCAGCACGACCTTCCAGAACGCCTGGAACTCATTGCACCCGTCAATGACGGCCGCTTCGTCGAGTTCTCTTGGAATCGTACGGAAAAACCCGCTTAAGATAAAGACCGAGAAACCCATCGTTGAAGCGATATAGATCAGGATTACGGACCATATCGTATTCACGAGCCCCAGCTTGGCGATCATCATATAGGATGGAATCATGACAGCCTGCGCCGGCACGATAATGCCGAATATGAAATAGTGATAAATCCTGTCGCCGGATTTGAAGCCGTTCCTCGTAATCGCATAGGAGGTAATCGTGCTGAGGAGCAGTACCGCCGCTAGCGAAAGGACGGAAATGACGATCGTATTTTTAAAATAGACCAGCATATTCCCCTGCACAAAAGCGGTATAAAAGTTTTCAAACACCGGCATTTTCGGAATCGAATAAGGATTATTGAACAATTCGCCGGGCGTTTTGAATGCCCCGAAGAATACAACCGCGAGCGGCGTTAGTATCATAACCGCAAACACGAGCAAAGCGGCATACTGAAAAAGCAATAATTTATCTTTCATCACGTCCCCCTCAATAGCCGATGTCCTTGGCGCGAAATAACCGGATCTGGACGAAGCCGACGATCATGATCACGATGAGCAGCACGAGGGAGACGGCGGAGGCGTACCCCATTTCGCCGTATGTAAAGCCGATTTTATAAATCAGCGTTCCCAGCACTTCCGTCGAGCTGCTGACCGGTCCCCCCGGCGGGGTAATGATATAGATGAGGTCAAACACCTTGAGGCTTCCGGTGGTCGCCAGGACGACGTTCATCATAATGGCCGGCATTAACAATGGAACCGTCACATGTATAAACTTCCGGAAGCGGCTCGCTCCGTCAATATCGGCCGCCTCATAGAGCGATTCCGGAATAGTCAGCAGCCCTGCGATGAAGATCACCATAGAGTAGCCCACATACTGCCACGAATTCACGAACGCGATCGAGAACAAGGCGGTGCCCGGATCGCCAAGCCAATTGCGCGTCAAGAAAGAGAGACCGGTCGATTGAAGCAGCGAATTGAGAAATCCGTTCATCGGGTCAAACATATAAGACCAGACGAGTGCAAGCGTTACGTTAGAGAGAACAACCGGCAGCAGAAAAATCGTCTTGAAAAAGTTTCCGCCCCACAGCTTCTTCGCCAGGATCAGGGCAAAGATGAGCGCCAGTGTCAATTGGATAAGCACCACGGTAACCATATAGACCGCGTTGTGCCACAGCGCGCTTGCGAATTCCTTATCGTCCGTCAATAACCGGATGAAATTATCCAGCCCGACAAACCTCATTTTCGTATTGCCGCCATTCCAATCAAAGAGGCTGAGATACGCATTTCCGACAATGGGCAGTAGAAAAAAAGCGGTATAGATAACAAGTGCCGGTAAGGTAAACAGCAGCAGAATGATATTTCTTCTGTCGCGTTCTGACGTCAGGGAAAGCCTTCTCATGTCAGATCACCCTTGCCTGGCGTCGTCGATCGCTTTCTGAATCTCCGCGAGCGTCTTGTCAAGGTCCAGTTGACCGGCCAAATACTTGTTCACGCCCTCGAGGATTTTGACCTGCAGCGATTCGGTCGACACGGTATGCGGCCAGTACAAGGTCGCATCGTCACGGGTTACAACGGCGGCAATTTTCTTGCTTACGGGATCGCTTATTTCGGCTCCCTTCACGGAAGGTACTGCCTTGGCTCCGGCAGCCAGCTTCTCCTGGTTCGCTTTACTGTTCATGAATGCAACGAACTTCTTGGCCTCTTCCGGATGCTCCGTCTTATTGTTAATCACCCGGTACGTGCCGACATTAATGTTCGGTACCGTCTTACCGCTGCCGGGTACAATCATGAAGTCGATGTCGTTTTTCGGATTCCGCTCCATAATGCTGGCAATATCCCACGTTCCCGTAATGATCATTGCGGCTTTGCCTTGACCGATAAGATCCTTGGCCTGTTCGTGCTTGATTCCCGTCCAGTCCTTCGGCATGTACCCTTTATCCACGAGCAGTTTGTGCTTCTGGATCGCGTCTGTAAAAATCGGATCGGCGATCTTTACTTCGCCGCTTTCCAGTTTGGCGGTCCAGGCTGCATCGGCGCCGTTGTTCGACATGATGGAGCCCCAGAAGAATTGAGGGACCCACCATTCCGAGTCCATTGCGATCGGAATAATGCCTTTCTCCTTGAGCGTTTCGCATACCGCTATGAATTCGTCCCATGTTTGCGGAACCTTGAGGCCGTATTCTTCAAACATCGTTTTGTTGTATAGCAGGCCGTCGCTGTGCATCAATTCAGGCGCCCCAAGAACCTTGCCGTCTACCGTGACGGGCTTTAAAGACGCCGGCAGAAACTCGTTAAGGAACGCTTCCCCGGTCAAATCCAGATACACCTGATCGCCGAGCGCCGCAAATTCGGCAAACAAGCTTGGGGACCACGTATCGAAAACGTCCATTTTCTCTCCGCCGAGCAGGCGCGTTTTGATACCTGCCGTATAGTTCGCATTCTGAATGAAATCCGTCTCTATCTTGATGTCCGGATTCTGCTTTTCAAACTCGGCAATAGCGTCATAATACGCTTTGCCTGCCTGCGCGGTATCGAGCAAATAACTGGAATAGCGAAGTGTAACCTGCTCCGCCTTCTTCCCGCTTTCGCTGCCGGACACCTTCTGATTCCCTTCCGCGGCCTGATCCGCAGGTTTATTATTGCCGGAACAAGCTGCAAGCAAGGCCATGAGCGTAAGTGAGACAACAATGATGAACCATTTCTTCTTCACCAACTCTTCCCCCTTCGGTAGTCGTATTTCATTATTAATTGTATAGAGGGAGCGGTTCTTCCGTAATAAACGTTGTTTACCGGTTCTGCTACTTTTTTGACATATTCCTATATTCCTCCGGAGTTACGCCGACAACCTTCTTAAATATTTTGCTGAAATAGGTGTAATTGAGGTAGCCTACTTTTTCCGCCACTTCATACACCTTCAAATGCCTGGAATCGAGGAAAAATTTCGCTTTGTCGATACGAACCTTCGTTAGAAACCGGATGAAATTGTCTCCCGCTTCCTGCTTGAATACGCGGCTCAAGTACGATGAATTGACATTAATCCGGCTCGCGACGCTTTGAAGCGAAATGTCCTCCGCATAGTACTCCATAATGATATCCATCGCCATTTCCACATAGCTTCGCTGCTGCTGATCGGCATTTTGTCCCTTATAACGGTCGGACAGATGGCTTTCAGCATAATTATGAAGTTCCTGCATCGTGTCCAATTCCAGAATGCGTTCATAGGGTGTTTTACCGCCTGCCGCATTAGGGCGGTCCGCGGGAAGATACGTTCCGATAAGACCGATCACCCGGATATAGGTTTGACGGATTGCCTGTTCGGATAGATTATCATGCGCTGAAATTCTTATTTGAAGGTCGCGAATAAACCCCAGGCCATCTTCCAGCCTGAGACTCTCCAGCGCAATGCGGAACTGCTTCGCATCTTCGCGTTTAAACGGGATATCGTGATTGTCCCGCACCGGCTTCGCCGCCATATGGTCGAACCAGATTGTCTTTCCGGTTCCATGGAAGAAACGCTGCTTTACCGCCAAATCGGCTTCCTCGCAAGCCGTTTTCAGGCCTGCATAACCGGATACCGGCGTGCTTAAACCAACTGTAACCGAGATATTCATGAAATCCTTCATCGCCCCGATTAGCGTGCGGCAGAGCCGGTCCGCGCTCTGTTTGTACGTTCCGGCCTTCACTTCGGACGGATCGAGGTTAACGGCAAGCAAATATTCACTGGAGCTCCCGATAATAATCTCCTTGTTCCACTTGGACGGTATCATTTCTTCGAGGATATTAACGATGGAAAACCTCAGCAGCCTCTCATCCTTCTCTATGTATTTGTTTCGAATCGTCTCGAACCGGTCAATGGATAATTGCATCACCAGAAGTCCGTCGGGACGCAGACGGATGCTCAGCTGCTTCATTTCCTTGATGAAATCCCGCTCGGATTTGAGGCCGCTGATCATCTCCTTGAATGTCTGCTCTTTCAGGTAGCTGACGGTTTGCTGATAGTTGCCGGCAGTAATGGTTTCATTCCGCCGAAGACTGTTCCCGTCCCGAATCATCGGTTTGACCCTGTCCAGCATTTCGATCAGCTGATTGTGCTTCAAGTCG
This sequence comes from Paenibacillus sp. sptzw28, assembly GCF_019550795.1. Taxonomy (NCBI): domain Bacteria; kingdom Bacillati; phylum Bacillota; class Bacilli; order Caryophanales; family Paenibacillaceae; genus Paenibacillus; species Paenibacillus sp. sptzw28. The sequence continues at coordinate 5,459,317 of NZ_CP080545.1, read as the reverse complement.
CTCTTGACCAAATAATCGACTGCGCCAAGCTTTAATGCTTCTTTCACATAATGGAATTCCTCCATGCAGCTTAAAATAACGTACCTGCACGAATCCGACAGCTGCGCCGCGGTACGGATCAATTCGAGCCCATCCATCACCGGCATTTTAATATCCGTAATAATCAGGTCTGGCGGGTTGGACGCCGCTATATCGAGCGCTTCCTTACCGTTCGACGCTTCGCCGATAATGGTGAAGCCGTATTCTTCCCAGTGAATCATCGATTTTAATCCGATTCTCATCAGGAGCTCGTCATCGACAATGAGCACTTTAATCATCGTGTCATTTCCCCCTGCCGTTCCGGGTTTTCAGTACCGGGAATTCTAATATAGAACGTTGTTCCTTTTCCCGTTTCGCTGGTGAAATGGAGTCCATATGCGCTGCCGAAGTGATTCTTGATTCTGCTGTTTACATTGCTGATCCCGATGCCGTTAAACGAGCCGTTCGCATTCGAGATCTCTTTCTGCAGCGTTTCGATTGTCGCTTCATCCATACCCGCGCCGTTATCCGCAACGGAAATGACAATATCGCTGTTATCACGGTATATGGCGATACCGATTATGCCTTCATCCTCGTTTTCCGATGTTCCGTGGAATATGGCGTTCTCTACGATAGGCTGTATCGTCAATTTAAGGATTTTCTTGTCCAGCAGAGCTTCATCGACATCGAATTCAACCTGCACCCGGTTGTAGTAGCGGATTTTTTGAATCGTTATGTAATGCATGATGTTCTCCAGCTCATCGCGAACGGTCACAAGTGTACCCACTTTCTTGGTCGCGTAACGAAGCATCGAGATTAACGCTTCCGTCATCTCCACGATCTTGTCCGCCCGCTGCATGGAAGCGATCCACTTGACCGAACCCAGCGTATTGTACAGGAAATGGGGATTAATCTGAGCCTGCAAAGCCTGTATTTCCGCTTCCGCCTTTTGCTTTTCCTCCATATAAATTCGCTCAACCAGCCGCTTCAATTCCCGGGACATCAGGTTGAACCGGCTCGCAAGCAATCCGATTTCATCATTCGAACGGATGGTCTGCAAATTCTCGAATTTCCCTCTTTCCACCGAGGTCATGTTGCGCATCAACAGCTTGATCGGCCGGGTAATTCGGGTTGTTACATAAAATGAGCTGACAACGGCAAACAGGGTCACCAGAATGGCAATCATGATCAAATTTCGCCGCAGAATGTCCCCTTCAACGGACAGTTCGTCCATAGGCATGTGGAGAATCGTTTGCCAATTGCGATGCTCGAACGGCATGGAAGTAACGATATAATCCTCATTGCCTACGTGCAAAACGGCTCCGCCGGCTTTTCCTGAAATCTCGTCCAGCCGTGCAGGGAATACCTTGGCCAGAGGCTTGCCGATTGAACCGTAATCGCTGTTGTATACGATATTCCGATGCTCATCCAGGATCGTAAACGCTGTCCTCCGTGAATCCAGCAGACGGCCGTTTACTTTATCGATGAAATCGAGATCGATGCTGATTACCATAACTCCAAGCAGTTTGCCGTTATTCATATCGAATATTTTGCGTATGCTGGAAATGGCCCAGTTGTTCTCGCTTTTAACCTGGAGGTCCCGGTGAGTTTGCAAATAGCTCGCGGCATCGGGCGATTCTAGAAACGCCCCGAACCACGGTTCTTGTGACGCGTTGTAGCTGTAATTAATCGGCTTGTTCGGGCTGATATACAGATCCCTTCCGCCGTTTAAGTTGTAAATATAGATGGAGAAGGCGCGGTCCTTCATCATGATGTAGTTCATTAACAACGTATAAGCCTGATTCTCGTTTACTTTATTGCTGTCCCTCAAATAATTCTGAATCGGGTAATTGTCCTGCTCCGAGTAGGAGACGTAGCTGTTGATGCCGTAGCTGGCCAGCATCGAAATTTTCTCCACCTCGTTCAAATATTCATCGATACGGAAATTTGCCTGTCTGGATATTTCCTGCAGAAGGTCGGTATATTTCCTCACCAGCAGCTTCTGGGTAGACAGATATGAGCTGTACGACATGACGAATATCGGCAGTATAATTACAATCAGGAACAACAGGACCATTTTGGTCTTGATGCTGAGAAAGCGCTTTCTATCCGTTGTAATCCCCTCTATCCTTTTATGATTTGCCAATTGATATTCAATACGGGAAGCCGATTTCCTTTTTCGGATGTAATTGCTCATCAAAGTCCATAGTTGGATGTTAGATTACTTCGTTTTTGGGGTATAAAGGTGGGGGACCAAAATCCACTTTCTGGAAGGGAACGTATTACTTGTCATTGGCAGGATTATAAAATTAGGAGGCGATTTGTTTCAAATGAAAGTTTTATTCACCAGTTTCCCCGGTATGGGGCATTTTCTTCCTGTTGTCCCTCTTGCTTGGGCACTGCGTGCCGCGGGGCATGAAGTACTCGTCGTCACTACCGATCAGGCTGTTAAAGCAAGCGGCCGGGCGGGATTGCCGGCGGTGGATGCATCGCCCGGGATCAATATCATGGCAATAGCCACTGGTAGTAGGGGCGCGGATGCATTCAAGAATTTCCGTGATCCCTTCTCGGGAGACAATATGGCCCGTACCGCCGAGTGGATGTCGGAAGTCAGCAATCGTATGGCTGACCGCACCATTCTGACTGCCAGATCCTGGAAGCCGGATTTAATTGTCCACACGCCGCTTGATGCCATTGGACCACTGGCCGCTTCTCTACTATCCATTCCTTCCGTAGTCCATGGCTTTGGTATACTATCATTCGGTAAGATAACCGATTTTATTAATCTTATTTACGAGGCTGTGCGTCCAGCCGGTGAACGGAATGGCGTGATCGGCGGCCCCGTACGGCCGACGGCTGTGATTGAAACATGCCCGCCCAGTATGCGGCAGCCTGACCATACGGACGCATGGTTCGTCCGCTACGTTCCATATAACGGAGGCGGCGAGCTTCCGGACTGGCTTTTAGAGCCGCGATCGCGGCCTCGTATCTGCGTCACACTGGGTACCGTGATCCCTCAAGTGGCAGGCGTTGGCGTGTTGAGCGGAGTGTTAGAGGCGGTGGGAAGCCTGGATACCGAGGTTATTCTGGCACTCGGTGGAACAGACCCGTCCGTACTCGGTACTTTACCGGCCAATGTTCGGGCAACCGGTTGGGTTCCTCTAAGTGATCTGGTACCGACATGCTCTGCTATCGTGCATCACGGCGGATCGGGAACAATGATGAGTGCCGTAGCCCCAGGCGTTCCGCAGCTGGTGCTCCCGCACGGGGCCGACCAGCACATGAACGCTGCCGCGGTAAAGCAGCGGGGGATCGGGCTTACGCACCTGCCGGAGGAAGCCGATGCGGAGACGGTGCGAAGCAGCCTGAAGCAGCTTCTTGAGGATCCCAGCTTCACCCGGGCGGCCCAAGAAGTCAAGGAGGAGAACGAAAGCCAGCTTCCTCCTGCAGCTATTGTCGCCCGCCTTATGGAATTGGCAGGCCGGAACTGACGACCCGGTAGTGATAAGAAACGGCAGCCGGCATAATGGCTGCCGTTTTCTCGTTGGAACCATTTTTATTATTTTCGAAAGAGGACTGGGTTTAAATAAAACGAATGTTTAGAGATACACCTTTTCCATTAACAATGGGTCTTATATATATCAGGCTATTAAGAGGAGAGAATGTAGATGGAATTGAAGCAACTCATCGATCAGGCCAAAATTGGCGATCAAGCCCCCAACCTCTCTTATACTTCACAACTGGCTTTTTCCATTGGCATTGTATTCCTTGCTGCGCAGTAAAGTGGCAACCGACACTTCTGCGCTTGCCATATCCGGGGCCGTTCCGGCGCTATGGGTTATCATCCAAATGTTCAGGATCCGTCGAATCGATTGGATAGGTCTTTTTGGAATAGCAGGCTTTGGCGTGGCATGAGTAAAAAGGAAAAGCTTGTTATGACACCATATCTTTTCTCACAGCGATTTGTTTCTTAATTACTGCGATAAACGGTTAGATAACTTGTTGTATATTCAACCGATTACTAGAGCTGAATATCCCTAAAAGTTATAGAAGGAGTGGAAAGAGTCAATGAAGAGAATTGCAATTGATATGGATGAAGTAATTGCTGATTTTAACCCGAAACATTTACGATTATTTAATCGTGATTACAATGAGAATCTTACTGTAAATGACTTGGTGGGAACGCGTCTTCGGGATTTACGTCCTCATTTACAGAAAGAGATTATTGATTACTTAAACGACGCTACATTTTTCCGTGATTTAGATGTCATGAAAGACAGCCAAAAAGTTATTAAAGAATTAAGTGAACAGTACGAAGTTTTCATTACCACAGCAGCGATGGAGTTTCCAACCTCTTTCGCTGCAAAGTATGAATGGCTAAAGGAACATTTCTCCTTTCTGAACGAAATGAATATTGTTTTTTGCGGAGACAAGAGTATTATCCGTGCTGATTTCCTGATCGACGATAATGTAAGACATTTCAAAGGATTTGCGGGTCAAGGAATATTGTTTACGGCACCACACAACATTAATGAAACAGGATATGTTAGAGTAAACAACTGGCTAGAAGTACGTGATTATTTTCTGAAATGAGTTCCGATAACGGATAACGAGTTGACTACAGAAGGAGCATATCACGCGGCAGCTGCCTTTTATTTTATTAGGATTTTGGAGAAAAAAGGTATTGTAGTTTCCATATAGAATTTTTTACGGATAAAAGGCTCTAGGGAGGCTTATAATGCGTAAAGTTAGAACTTATGGCATTGAGCCAATTAAAGCGTTTCTTGTCCATGGAGGACCTGGGGCTGCTGGTGAATTGGCCCCTTTCGCAAGAGAATTATCGCTCAGATCCGGTGTTGTCGAGGCACTTCAAAATAAGAAAACAATATCCGAATTGGTTTTAGAGTTGAAGGCAATCATTAGAGAACATAGTAACGAGTCTGTCCAATTAGTAGGTTATTCATGGGGAGCTTGGCTAAGTTTTATTTTTGCTGCCTTATATCCTGAAATGGTTAGAAAATTAATATTAGTGAGTAGCGGTCCTTTTGATGCTTCCTATGCATCCAGAATAAGTGAGACACGACTATCTCGCCTTAACGAAGAAGATAAGAAATTACACGAATCACTTAAAATGAGATTAAATGAGTCAGATTCTAAAGGGAAACAATTTTGGAGAGGGTGTCTGCATGGACAAAAATTCTGTTTATAGAACAAACATTATAGGCGCTGGCGAGGTTGGTGCCATCTCGGTCGACATGGATAAGAATGTTGTTCATAAAACAAACAGCTTATTTTGGGATACAAAAGGAAATGATGTTTTAGGAGCAACCTCACTTCCTTTTTATGGAGCATTTGTCTCAGAAGAGAAATGCCAACTTTTTGGCGACGTCTCAGGAAAAAAGATGCTGGAAATAGGCTGTGGAAGCGGTCAATCTTTGCAATATCTGGGGGAACGCAAAGCATCCGAACTATGGGGTATGGATATATCAGAAAATCAAATCGAAAAGACAAGGCAACATTTGACGGCGTGCGGTCTTTCAGCAAAATTAATCTGTTCTCCCATGGAAGAAAAATGTGGCATACCAGTAGATTATTTTGACTTTGTTTATTCAATTTATGCCATAGGCTGGACCACCGACCTTGAGGGTACTTTTTGGCGGATCGCTTCTTACCTTAAAAAAGACGGCGTATTTATTTTCAGTTGGTCTCACCCTATACATAAATGTGTTGTTGCAGAGAATAATATGCTTGTTTTTAAAAAGTGTTATTTCGATGAATCTTGGTATTCGGTATCTCTTGATGAAGGTGAGCTAACATTATCGGATCGTAAACTATCAACTTATGTGAATGCGTTGGCAAAAGCGGGATTTGTAATTGAACAAATGATTGAGCAATCTGATGATGAAATTATACAATCACGGGACAGCGATTTTGCAAAAAAAGCAAAGATGCTTCCTGTAACTTTTGTAGTTAAAGCAAGAAAACTATAAGAGAACAGTATAAGCATTCGACAGCCAACCATAATAGACATAAACGAGAGACGATTGTTGAAGTAACGGGGAACGATAGTGGAGCAAACTGCCGCGGTGCAGATGCTCCATTTTTCGTTCTTGGGCAAGGTAACAGAGAAATATTATCCGTGAAGAGGAACAAATGTGTATCGGTTTATCACAGTGTCCGGTTATAGCTCAGCAGAGTGGAGCAATTCATTAAGCTCAAGGCCATACTTATATTGGAGGTAAACGGCTTGAGTCGTTAAATATAACGATGCTCACGAAACGTGGCGGCCTGCCCCCGAATGGTTCCTGTTTCGTCCGTCAAATTCCACACAGTAGCTTTCATGATGTGGAATCTCCGGCCAGAACTGGAAATTCGGATTCCCGTGTAATCATCAATGAATCCTTTATCGCTTACGGCTTTTAGAAAATTAGACCGCTCCTCGCGTTCCAGCGGTTCCGCAGTAAGCCTTGACGGTGTGCGTGTAAACGCCTCCCAACTCATTTCCCATAGCTCCAGTGCCGCCTTTCCAAAATTCAATATCGGATCACCCTCTGTTCCGTGGGATAGCACCACGAAGGGAGCATGAAACAATTGCTTAAACGGTGCGCCGGCAAAGACCGGTTCATCCAGAAGAGATTGTCCTGTCGCTCTTCGGAAGCTATCCATGATAAGACTGGCATGCTTGTTAGATGCTCCAATTACGCTGTATTGTATAAATTGCGTTCCCCCTCATCCCTTTGATTCCCGCATAACGGGATATGATTTTTCCGTTGTGGTTGGAGCTTTAATTACAAAGCAGGACCTGATCCGCCGTCTATATTAATCGAGGTCCCTGTTACGTAGGAAGCCGCTTCGGATGCCAGAAACACAATGACTTTGGCCGCCTCGTCCGCATTTCCGATTCGTCCAAGCGGAATCTGGTGGCGGGAATCCCTGGCATATTGTTCCCAAGTGAGGCCCGGTTCCTCCCTTTTCCATCGCTCCTCAATCTGCCCGCTTCGAATCGTCCCGATACATACGGTATTTACCCGGATTTGCTCCGGTGCCAGATCTCGGCTCATCGCTTTGGTCAAAGCCTGCCCGGCGGCGCGGCTTACAGAGCTCGGCATGGACGAAGCAGGGGGCGTCTTGGCCCAGGAAGTAGTGACGTTGACGATTGCACCTCCACCGGCATTACGTAAATGAGGGATCGCGGCCCGAGAGACGCGGATGGCAGCATACAGCTTTAAATCCAGATCAGATGCCCACAGCGCGTCATCTATCTGTTCAAACGGCTTCGCAGCGGCGGTTCCGGCGTTATTGACTAAAATATCCAGCCGACCGAAGCGCAGTACAGTATCGGCGACCGCTTTTTCGCAATCCTCGGACTTCGTTACGTCTACCTTTATCATAAGTACATCAGATCCGGATTGATTCCTGATATGCGCAGCAGCGGTAGTTAATTGCTCTTCATTTCTTGCGCAAATCGCAACCATAGCGCCTTCTTTGGCAAACATTACCGCTGTTTCAAGGCCGATTCCTTTACTCCCACCGGTGATGAGCGCAACTTTTCCCTTGAGTATCAAATCCATCGATTGTTTGCTCCTTTGATTTTAAACAGTTATCTGCGGCATATAATCTTCACGGGCCGGATTGAAAATATCCAATGAAACCGTGTCTTCAATAGCGTATACGCTATGTTCTATCCCGCCAGGAATTACAAAGCTCCCGCCGGCCTTTACTTCGTACTCCTCATTGTTGCAAATAACCCTTACTTTTCCTTCTGTAATGTAAAAGATTTGTTCATGATAATGACTATGCAGCGGAAATAGGGATCCTTTTGCTATTAAATGTTCAACAAGCATTAGTTTGTTATTATAAGCCAGCACTCTTCTTTCTACACCTTTGAATGGATAGGCTACTTCTACTTTATCCCGATCTGTCATCATATAATATCACCCTTTATTTAAGATTCCGCTTACTTAGTTGGAGACCACAGCTTCTGATTCGGCGATCTCATGTACAACTTCAATAATCATATCTTCTTGACCGGCAATAATTTTTCTTCTTCCTAACTCCATAAATACTTTATGGGGGTCTACATTATATTTTTGGGATAAGAGTTCAACAGGTTTTGCAAAGCCTGAAAATACGCCGGCCAATCCGCTTATAACACTTGTAGAATTGATAGTCGGTACTTTTTCGATGATTGTCTTCTCTGCAATGTTTGCTCCTTCAAGGAGCTTTGATAAGTCAATATTAGTGGTATAGCCCAATCTATTTAATACTGCGATCAGTACCTCCAATTGGGCATTGCCAGCCCCGGCTCCGAATCCCCGAATCGTACCATCCAGTATTCTAGCTCCTCCACTTAAAGCTGCAACCGAATTTGCTATGGCATGGCCTAGGTTGTTATGTGCATGAAACCCTACAGGTATGTTTATTGTGCCGGTGAGTGCTTTTACCCGCTCAATAACGTCTTCCGGCAAATAAACTCCGGCAGAATCCATAATGATTACACCGTGTGCCCCATACGATTGCATTTTTAACGCTTCCTGCGTAAGTAATTCAATAGACGCCATATGGCTCATCATCAATACTCCATAAGCTTCCCGCCCTCTATCCAAGGCATACTCAATGTGCCTCTTAGTGATATCGGCTTCAGTGCAATGAGAAGCGACCCTGACAACATGCACACCCAGGTCTAACGCTGCTTTCAAATCGTTTATCGTAGCTACACCCGGTATAACATGGATTCCTATTTTCGTATGACGTAAAGTGCTTGACGCCAGCTCAAAAATTTCTTCATCCCGAACAAGAGATTCGCCTAATTGCAATGAAGATGCTCCAAGGCCATTGCCGTGCCCGACTTCAATAATCGGAATACCTGCCGCATCGGCTATGAGCATGTAGTTATACATCTGTTCTCTGGTTAACTGATGACGTACGGCATGGGAACCGTCTCTTAGGGTTGGATCACTGATTAGAACCGTGGACACCTGGATTACGCCCCTTTCTCTATGCCCGCCAGCTTTGAAGCATACTCTTCTGCAGTAGCAATGGCGGCACAATTGATAATATCAAGATTTCCGGCATACGGGGGCAAGTAGTCTCCAAGTCCCTGCACTTTAATCATTACTACAATTCGGCCGTCTTCTATAGTAGGAGGGATAATTAATTGATAGCCTGGAACATAAGATTGCATCTTAGAAATAATTCGGTTCAAATTTCTATGAAGCAGCTCCAGATTGGGATTATGAACCTTGGCATAAATGGTGGTTTGCATGTCAATGCAAGGCTCTGCGGGGTTTAAATTAATAATAGCTTTAGCTTTATTACATCGGGAGAATTTTCGGATCGCTTCCTCCGTATTTTCGATATATTCGTCAAGGTTGGATCTTGTAGCCGGACCGGCGCTCTTGGAAGCAATACTGGATACCACTTCAATATATTCGACCCGTTCATGGGATTGTCCGATCGCATACGCTACCGGTACGGAAGCTTGTCCCCCGCATGTAACCATATTTACGTTATCAAGCGTCAAGCATTCACTTAAATTTACCGCAGGAACACACATTTCCCCAATTTTTGACGGAGTCATATCTATAACAAACTTTCGAAGCCTTCTAAAAACTATTGCATGTTGAGCATGAGAAAATGCAGAAGTGGCATCGAAAACAATATCGTACATATGAGCGTAATCTACAATAGCATCAATTTTTTTATCCGAAACATGTATTCCTAAATCTCTGGCTATAATCATCCCGGGCGATTCCAAGTTTCTACCCACAAACAGTGTACACTCCAAATGAGGCGATCTCATCGTTTTTTTTAGTAAGTCTGTCCCGATATTGCCGCTGCCTATAATTGCAACCTTGATCTTCCCACTGCTCATTTTAAATCCTCCTTGGCGCAAAAAGTGCATGGATTTAATTCTGAATTTTCCGACTTTTGAGAAAATATTAACTCCAATACTCACATTTCTTTCCTGCCAGACGATTTAATTAATTTTAAGCAGCACAAAAAACCTCCCATCAGCATTATTAGAATGAATAGACGGAGGCTGCCGTCGTATTCGGTAACTGGCAGGCATAGCGAATGGTGGTGCTTTCCGCCTTAGCCCCTATAGCTTTGCGTCGCCGCTTTTCAGCGGGTTTGCCATTATCGTACGAAATATTCTGTTGTCGTATATTGTCAATTTACATGATATTACTATATTTTAAAATAGGCATATTATACTATTTTGATTATAATACTATATTAGAAATCATTATAATAAAAGGATGCGCAAAGGGTTTCTTATAGCTCGGTTCACTCGGCTATTTAGGCAAAATTCGTATTGCCTATGACGAATGGAATCTTCATCATCGCATATTAACTCCGGAACCGCGGATTATTTAACACCGAGGGATGAAAACGACATCAATTCCAGCTACACAATGGCGGATACTGTGTTTACCGCTTGTTTTATAAATCAGTGTCTCAAACACAGCGATGTAATTGGAATGGCGAATTTCGCACCGACCGTCAATACAAGGGCAGTGCAGTGCAGCATTCGAATGCCGTTCTTTATAGTGTGACCGGCGATTCGAAAGATGCTTACAACGATATTGGGAAAGAGCAGGTTCGCGTCATCGAACAGCCGTTACATTGGAATGCGCAATCTGATCTTACAGTTGAAATTCAGCCCCATTCCGTAAACGTTCTTGTAGTAACGTAACGGAACTCGAAACAGCAGCGGTACGCCCTCGTGGTACGCCAGCTTGGCGGCACACCTTGCAACCATTGTACCGAATACGATAACGAATACAAGGTATAAAATGCTAAGGCTATTCCTGATAAAATACCCCAAACGCCACCAAATTCATCACCGCGGGCAGATGACGATTCTGATACGTCAAGCGGGACTTACGGCTCCCGGCATCTACGGACCGAACGAAGAGGAAACCGCAGCCATGCGCGCAGCCCACGCGACGAACAAATGATAGATATATTTAAGAGGCAGTGCCGGCTCGGCGTCTGCCTCTTTGCTGTTCCAAAAGATGCGAGGAACGTTCAAAGGAATAAAAATTTTCAACTTAGGGGTGAGCGGGCTCAGGGCTTTTATCTGAACTGAAAGCTTTGTTCCCTTCGTTAAATCACCACTTCACGGGTTCTTCGAGAATAATGCCGTCGGTCATGACCCATTGGGTCAAGCTGTGTTCCTTGGCCTGGATGACAATAAAGTACAAATCCTCTGTCTCGGACGTATTCCGCAGGGTACGCACACCTTGCGGTGCCATGCGTACGGCGCTTCCTTCCGTCACCTCGAGAATTTCGCCGTCAACTTGAACCTGCCCCCGGCCGCGAATAATTACGTACAACTCCTCATTCTCCTTGTGCTTATGATAGAAAGGCACCTCCCCCCGGGGGGGCAGCTGATTGAGCGACACCTCCATGCTGGTTAACCCAAGAGATTCCTTCAAAAATAGTTTCCCCTTGGCAGGAGCTTCCGTAACGCTTCCGAGCTTCTCGAACAGACCTGCTTGCACCATCGTGTAATTCCGGTTTTGCATGTTCAACACCTCTTCCATTAGGTTATCGCATCCTATACGAGTCCATCTTACCATACCGCAAATAACGTGATTTCTTTTCAATTGCTCAGTTGAGGACGAGGTCCCGTTCATTCATGATGGAACCTGCGTCGCGGAAGCTTGAAAACGGACATTCATCACGAACACTGCCACAGATGACTTATCCGGTATAAAAAGTACACTCTGGGAGCTGTATGACAAAGAGGATGGGACCAGCACAACTGGACAGGGCACAAAGATCACCGTCCCTACTATGGTCTGTCATACACCGGCATGGACTGGTTCCTTAACCGGGAGACAAAGCCGATAACTCTCCGGATCGATACAACCGCACCTGTAACCAAATATACGGCGAAGCCTATCTATGGAAATGACAAGCCGGTACCGGAAACATGAATCTGGAGTTCTACAGTGTAAATATTGCCGCTCGTTTCCCGGCTGGGAGACGGGCGGTTTTTTTGCCGATAATGACACTCTCTACCTGAGGGCTTGAGTTCTCGTTATGGTCCGCCGTTTGAATTTTTTGATAATTTATACCGCTTCTGATATAATGGGAGCAGATATGGAATATAATAGTATTCGCTTCTATAAAACAAGGAGTTGATGCAGCGTGCCAGGTGCCAAATTAGACCAGGACTTTCCCGATCCCCATCCCCATGCCAGCGGCCGAAATAATCCTGGAATGGCAGCGGAGATAAACAGCTTTACGATCATGATTGGAAGTATGGTTTTCGCCCGCCGCGTGGAGCTGAGATTGACGCAGCAGCAGCTCGCCGAGATGGCTGGGACGAATCAGGCTCATATTTCCAAAATCGAGGCAGGCGATGATTCCGTTACCGGAAAAGTGCTAAACAAGGTTATGAGGGTATTGAATCTTGCTTCTTTACAGCCCGGTTACCAAGAACAAGCGGCAGGCAGGGAGCTCGTTCCCCAATAAGGTCTGCCAAGATGGACCGGCTCAAGGGTGATAGACAAATAGACATGTTTACGAGGAGGGCTCCTATGCTGCCAGATTTGTTGATCGAATGTGTACGCCGGGAAACACACGGAACAATGAAACTAGATCCGGATAACATGAGCCGGCTTGCGGAGTTTAACCCGCTAATGATCCAGACCCAAAGTGAACCCAGTCATGTGTTGTTCGATCTCCATCCTGATACGTATGTCGCGCCAATTATCAAGGAAGCGAAGACGATGACTATTGATTTTACGCTGTTGAGGCCGATCGCGAAGCAAGAAATCGAACTGCTTGAGGCCATGTACAATAACCGGATTTATACTCTCTATGCATTTGCTTTCATGTTCACATATGAAGAGAAAGGATTGATCTTATTATGGGCGAAGCAGCTGGCCTCTCCGCCCGCGTTTACCCGTGAAAAAACAAACGCACTGCTCGAACAGGCCTTGGAGCTGGAGGCGGAAGGTTCATACTTTGCATTCTCAAGCGTACTGCACCCCTGCCAGGTGATAGAGCTGTTCTATGATAAAGAAAAAATTGCTACTGCCGTAGGCGGTCATTCTTCCGTAATGATCATCCCCGTAGAAAAGAAATGGAGATTGCAGCTTCGGAAAACCAAGAAGGAGCCCGAAGACGATTTCGAAATCCTGCGGAGGCTGCTCTCGGGATATAAAAATGAAGCGGTTTATCTGCAGAATTATTTTCAGAAAAACGATCTCTGTATAAAGGGTTGATTCATACCTTATTTTTGGGAATTCGGACAGCTTGCCGTCTTCCTGGAAATAAGGTTTTTTTTATGCCTGTTAACATAGGGGCAAAGTCGGGTCACGAATCGCCGGCGAGTCATAAAGTGTAAGGGGGAGAGCAATCGAACCCGACAGTATGTCCAGCTTAACAAACAAATTTTGAGATGAGGGGGATCGGTTCTATTGAAGCGTTGCTTCATTAACTTGGCAGCAGCATTGGTTCTGGCCACCGTTCTATCACTCGTTTGGCTGACGCGGGCTGAGGCGGAGGTACCCGCCCCCATACTGCACAATGACAATGCTTACGGCAGCTTCGGGGATTGGTATACGGGAGCGGTACCGCCGCGGGCTTCACCGGAGAAACCCGTACTTTTGTTCGTGCAGGGTCTGCATTCCGATTACGGGCGCTGGCTGGGTTCGGACGGTTATTATGAAGCCGCTTACAATGCCGGCTACCGAACAGCTTTCGTGCAGCTTAAGGATTCTGCGGGAGCAGGGGGCAATATGTGGACGAACGGCCCGGTCCTCGCTGATGTGATCCGCAAAACGGCGTCCTACTATGGCGTTCCCAAGATTAATATCATCGCTCACTCCAAGGGCGGCATTGACTCACAAACGGCTCTTGTTTATTACGGGGCGTCTCCATATGTAAACGTGGTCCATCAGCTGTCTACACCGAACAAAGGCTCGGAGCTTGCCGACATCGCTTACAGCAACTGGGCTTCCTGGCTCGCGGCGATCCTTGGTCTTAAAGACGACGCGGTCTATTCTCTGCAAACTTCATATATGGCGAACTTCCGCGCTCAAACGGATAGCAGAAGCGAGAACAACGCAACGATAACCTACATGTCCGCCGGTACAGGTGACGATGGGTGGTTTACCGGCAGCTGGTTTGCCCATGCTTTTCTTCCAGGCGCCGATGACGGGGCGGTAACAGTGGGCTCCGCCATGGGTCTTCCCTATGGTATCGACAGCTTTACCAAGAACATCTCCCACACCGCCATGGCCAGGGCTTCCCAGACCTGGAGTCTGGTACAGCCGAAGCTATCGGCGGACAGCACCAGATCATCGGTGTCCGCTCTGGCCGCTCCCACAAACGAATCGGCTTCCGCCCAGGAAGATGGAGATATGATTCTACGCGGCGGAGTAGTGGAAGGAAGCGGCAGCGTGTCTATCCCCCTAGAGAGCGGAATCGGCCGTGTTTCGCTGGAAGTGATGACCGCGATAGACGACACTAACGTCAAGCTTATTTCGCCATCGGGCCGTGTATATCGTCCGAAGGTCTCTCACGCGTCCGATTCGGAGCCTGTATTCTCCAGAGCCGCAAGGCATCTGTTTCAGTTGAATAAGCCCGAGTCCGGCGATTGGTCGATTCAGCTGTCGGGCAAGAAAGACGCTTACTTCGCCCTTGCGCGGATTGAAGGACCAAACAAAACGAGCTTGAATGCGGGCAAGAAGGTGTACCGCAAGGGAGAGGCGGCGCGGATATCCGTCGATTTTGGCGGATCAATAGTAAAGGGTTCGGCCAAAAGGCCAAGTCTGAACAAGTCCGCAGCAGGCAATGCAGCTGCACAGTCCAAAGCGCTGCCGGAGACTGCCATTGCAGAGGACGGACGGCTTCAGCTGCCTTTTCAAGCGCCGGCGGAACCCGGGGTATATAACCTTTCTTTCGACGTTGTAGGTATTAACGGTAAAGGGGAAAAGGTGACCCGCTCCGTAAATTATAATTTTGCCGTAACGGATGAGCAGGGGAATATCGAAAACTAAAGTCAGACGATGCTACTATACTATCGCCTTATTATCGGGGATTCGGACAGCTCGGGTGTCCTTTCTGATAATAAGGTTTTTTTATGCGCAGGGTACAAGCCGGGTCGCTTCACCGCACCGCGTCATAGAGTGTACAAGGGTACCGATGGAAAGGAGGTGTTATCATTTGGCGAAGTTGCGTCTGATCCCTTATATCGTGGAATCGATCTCGGCGACGGGCAGCGAGATTCCGGCAGGAGTCCGTGCGGTTCATGCGCCGGAAGTTTGGGCTGAATCGAAAGGGACGAATGTCGTTGTCGCTGTAATTGATACGGGATGCGATTACAATCACCCGGATTTGAGAGGCCGTGTTATCGGCGGAAGGAATTTTTCCAAGGACTACAATGCGAATCCGAACGAATATATGGATAATAACGGCCACGGAACTCATGTTGCAGGAACGATTGGCGCGATTTTTAACAATTCCGGTGTTGTCGGAGTCGCCCCGGAAGTCAAGCTGCTGGTTCTCAAAGTGCTGGGGAGCGATGGTTCGGGAAGCTATCAGTCAATCGTAGACGCAGTCCGCTATGCCGCACAGTGGAGAGGTCCAAACGGGCAGCGAGTTCGTGTCATCTCCATGTCGTTAGGCGGCCCCGACGATGTTCCCGCAGTCCATGAGGCGATTAAAAATGCGGTTGCGAGTAATATTCTGGTCGTTTGCGCAGCGGGAAATGAAGGGGATGGAAATCCGAACACAGTTGAGAAATCGTTTCCAGGCGCATACCAGGAGGTCGTTGAGGTCGGAGCTGTGGATGTGAACGGAACCCCGGCATCGTTCACCAATACAAACAGCGAAATTGACCTTGTCGGACCCGGAATTAATATTTTGTCTACCTATCCGGGCAACCGGTATGCGACGCTTTCCGGGACGTCGATGGCTGCGCCGCATATATCCGGAGGTGCGGCTGTCCTCATTGACAAGCTTGAGCGTGAATATGGACGAGCATTGAGCGAGGCTGAAATCTACGCACAGTTGGTTAAGCATACCCGGAGCTTAAGACTCGACAAACGTATTGAAGGCAACGGCATGCTTGATTTGACCGCTGTTTCGCAGCTGCCGCCATCGGCAGTTCCGAAGACAATAGCCGTTCGAAAGTATGCGGCAGGATACGCAGTAGTGGCAGGTTACTTCAAAAACAAAGCGGAAGCGGATGTGTTCGCGGAACAAGTAAGACGGCTTTGAATAGGAACTATAACCGCTTGTTTTCCGGTAGGGAAACAAGCGGTTTTTTTGTGCGAAAGACGGTTTTGACCGATACCGTTCAACTCTGATCATACCTTACAAACCACACCTTTAAGGAATCTTTATCCAATTCGACAAAAATAAGGTTACTATATCAAGATAAATATGGTACAGTAGCTTTGTCTCCATAAAAGGAAACATTTAGGAGGTGAGATTGCGCTCAATTAAAGGATTGTACGATACAAGACCCAAAGAGGAGGAAATGAAAATTGAAAAGGATTAGTTCGGTTTTTCTGGCATTGGTATGTGTTTTGGCTGTTCCATTCTCGTCGTCCGCATTTGCAAGTGGTGAAGGTGCCAATGATAAGGCCGCCGCTGCAGAGGTGTACATCATTCGTGCTAATGGAGTAACTACTATGGCAGCCGGGGAATGGGATTACTTAGGCGCCCGCAGCACTTCTTCCAGTGAGAATCCTTCCAACTACGTATTTTCCGGCGGCGGAGATTTCAAGTACAAAGTATATTCCGGTCCCAGCGGCGGAGCCTGGTACCAGCTGCGGGAATACGATCCTAACAATGCGGATGATATCATTACAGATCCTAACGGGTATAGTCTATTTTACTTATATCCTGGCGACACATTAGTTTACAGGGGAATCAGCGGAGCTGTAGATGGCGACAACAATAAAGCTGAATTTTATGTAAAAGAAAGCTTTAGCGGAGCAGCAACCGTACAATACTGGGATTAATTTTATAAGTAACGGGGGCTGTCCCATAAGTCATCAAAGATGACGTGGGCGGCCCCTTCGTTTAAATCTTGAAAAACAAATGGTCAAACACAGTTAACTGCGCAGTCGAATGTTCTTACGATCGCTGTTGTTCGGGGATTCCTTGAATGGATTAGCTAAGGTGGGAATCCCCTCACAAAGGCGACCGCTGACGCTTCTCCAAAATCATTCGACCTGCTCCGTTTTGGTTTAACCTCATTCTCAATATTGAACACAAAAAGAAGCCATTCAGATTGCCAAAGCCGTCCGTGAGAACATCATGTTCATGTGGCTGGCTGCTAGACAGCGTCCAGACTTCCGGACCATTAACCGCTTTCGTTCCTAACGTATGAAGGACGTCTTGGAGTCCGTCTTTACGGCCGTCCTCCAGTTTCTTGCCGAAGAAAACTACGTGAAGCTCGAGCATTACTTCATGGAAGGAACGAAGATTGAAGCCAATGCCAACCGGTATACCTTTGTCTGGGGAAAGCCGTCGTGAAGAGAACCGGAAAGCGTATTTGGTCAAAGCAAGAACAACCGGGGATTTCGGGCGATTCCCGCTTCGAGGCTTGCCGAAAGTAAGCCTTGAGGTCGGTTGACTTTCCCTTGCCCACAATCTGCTGAAGAAAGCAGCGGAGGACCAAAAAAGAAAAATGGCTGCGCTGGTTTAAGGACCAGCATAGCCATTTTTCTTGTATAAAGAAGCGTTAGGTTGGGTTAAACCGATTTGATTCTACCCTTTTGAGACGGCCTCTTTATATTTCCGGGCCTATGCGCAACAAACATCCGTACTCTACGCTTGGCTGCGGTCATAAGGTCAAAAGAGTTGACCCGATTTAGTCAATTCAATGAGTTGATTCTGTTTGATGCGAGCTTTAGAGTTTATAGTAGAGCGTTACGCTTGGATGAGAATAGAGGAATAACTTTGCGAGGAGGGCTCCTATGCTGCCTGATTTGTTAATGGAATGTGTACACAGGGAAACGCGCGGAACAATGAAACTAAATCTGGATGACATGAGCCGGCTTGAACAGTTCAACCCGTTTATAATCCAATCTCAAAGTGACCCAAGCCATGTGCTGCTGAATTTCCATTCCGATTCCTACATTGCTCCTATTCTCAGGGAACAGGATGCGGTGCTTATTGATTTTGCACCAGTCAGGCGAATCCGAATGCAAGAAATCGAGCAGCTGTCCGCCATGTACAATAACCGGATCTACACCCTATACGCATTCGCATTCATGTTCAGCTATGAAGAAAAGGAAATGATTTTATCATGGGCGCAGCAGCTGCCCACTCCGCCGACGTTTAACCGCGAACAGACGAAAGCATTGCTGGAAGAGGCCTTGGAGCTTGAAGCGGAAGGATCATATTTTGCCTTCTCAAGCGTTTTTCACCCCGCTCAGCTAATAGAGTTATTTTACGGTAAACAGAAAATCGCCACTGCTGTAGGCGGACATTCGTTTGTGATGATCATCCCCGTTGAGAAGAAATGGAAATTGCAGCTTCGTAAGAACAAAAATCAGCCGAAAGACGATTTCGAAATCTTGCGCAGTCTGCTCTCCGTGTATAAAGAAGAGGTAGTCTATCTGGAGAATTACTTCCAGAAAAACGAGCTTAGGATTATAGTCTGATTTGTAACTGCATGATGCGATTCACATCTGCTCAGTTCCTACTACTCCATCATCTTCCCGAGCGGCTTGAACATCGATGTAATCCATGTGACCGGTCCCGTCATTACCGGCAGGTCAAATAAGGAAAGAGCCCACCCGGCAAGCATCATTACGGCAAAGGCGGCTTTATCTTTTGGCGGGTTCTTTTTTATTCTGTGCCATTCATACAAGAAGATCAAGGCAACGATTATCGTAACGCCGATTATTCTTTCCCACCTCATTTTTTGATCACCTTATCCTCCGGAAGTCCGGCAGGATCCGTGATTAACCCGGGCCGGCGTATATAGGAATCGAGATCGAACTTCACTTCAACCTTCGGAAATTCCGTATCCCAGCGGTCTTGTACTTTCGCCCACTGTTTGGGATATTTCCGGTGGAACTCTTCCGCAAAACCGAAAACGTCAGCCTTAAACCCTTTCTGTATCTGGTGAAGAGCAAGCTCCATACGGTCACGGATATCTTCCTTCATATTTCTTTCCAGGATTTTTAAAATCCTGGCATCTGCGACGTTGTAACGAGTTCCGTTTTGTATCACATCGCCTTCGGTCCTGATTTGCACAATCATCTTCATGTTACCCTTCTCAATTTGAGGTATCAGCTTTGTGGATTCCCGAATCGGATTCAGCGAAACAAAACCTCCCAGTTCTTTTATGGGGACCGTGACAGTTGTGACATGGATTTCTTCCCGCAACCACATCAGGCCCTTTGTTTTCTTCAGGGAGAGTTCGCCGACCATTTCCCCCCCCCTGAGGATGGAAGTGCCTGTTATATATGGAATGGTCTCCAATGGTTTTTCCCCCCTTCTACTCTTCAAAATATCAATCATCGGGAGGGCTGCTGCATGGGACAGACTGGTCAGCATTCCATTCAAGTCCTTTAATGTGACCTTCATCCCCAAACGCAAGTCAGACATCTCCCGAATCACTTCCGAAGAGGCCCGTTCAAGGGGAGGAATCAATTCCAGTGTTTTTGACGCCTTCCCCTTGCTGACAAACATATTGGCTCTTTCCCGAACTTCCGGATAGCGGAGCAGAAAATCCATGAAGGTCTGAATCCCGGTTCTGGCTGCCTCTTCACCAAAAACAATGACCTTGCAGTGTCCCCAAAATAATCTGCGCGGCAGCTTTGACTGAAGCTGGGCCATGGCATCCGATATGTTGTTTCCGGCCCCGGATCTTACAAGCGTCATTTTAGCTCCTCCGGCACCGCCGCCCCCCGTTCCTGCGCCGCCAAACGCCCGGGGAATAAAAATTTGTACCGACATTTCAATCTGCTTGTCGTTCTTTCGGTCAATTGCCGCTCCCAATATAATTGCCACATCGTTTACTTCAGTTCTATCCCAACAGCCGGAAAGCAGGAGGACCATGGCGCAAAGGAGTAGAAGCGGCAATCTTTTTCTCATCCGGGCCGATCCTCCTTCGGCATTCTGGTCCTCTTCCGAAGCAAGGCAATGATGAGGAGCAGAATCGGGATGGCAATATTGATTAATAACATATAAAATGGGCTGGATTGTACAAAAAAACGAGACAGTTCAGCCAAATTGGGCAGGTCCCAAAAACTGAATATCACCGAAAAATATGCAATCGGAATCACGATCGGCCGATAATCGGACAGGTTCAGCCATTGAGCGAACCCAAGTGAGGTCGCATATAGATGAAAGGATAATTTAACAAATACCCCAAATGCCCACATCACTATAATAATCGACTCCAAATTCTCGAAAAAATCGGCTTTACTGATATACCGGGCGGCATTCATGAACGGGTAAACAAATCGGCTTAAATTACCCCCGTATAAGGAAAGCGTAATCAGATTCGTCGCAACCAATGTCAGCAGCACAGACAATGCAGAGAGCATGCTCCATTTCATCGCTTTCTCCCCGTTCGTTAAGAAAGGAAGGATGAACGTAATCATAAAAAGCTCCGCAAACCATGCTTGCGGCAGCATAGCTCCCTTGATCGAAGGCAGTATTCCATGCTCCATAACCGGAAAAATATTTTTGAAATCCACGTCAGTGACAAGCATCAGAATAATGAAGATCAGAGGAAGGACAATCAAGGGAAAGAACATCTGAGCCGTTCTTCCAAGAATTTCTATCCCTCCCTGTGTAGCGGAGACGCAGAGCAGGACCATGACTGACATGACTACACTGATGGGTGTATGCGGCAGAAAGACACCTATAATAAATTCCGCATATTGCCGGATAACGGCGCCATTGATTTGCAAATAAAAGAACAGAATGACAAGCCCGATAATTTTACCCGGAACGAAGCCGACAATACGCACGCTATATTGGATAACGCTCTCCTTTGGATACAGCTTATGAAGCTTATAGGCCAGATACGCCGCAAGAAAGCCGATGAGTGAAGCCCATATCGGCGAGATCCACACATCGTTCTTTGCGTATTTCGCGGTAATGCTCGAAAGGGTAAGAATAGCAGTGGCTATAATTGTCGGATAAAGTATGACTCCCATTTGGAGGGCAGAAATTTTTCCTTTTTCCATCTGTGTACCCACCTCTGCTCATAATCACGCTTCTTATGTTTCGTTTCCCTTGGACGGACCGGGCATTTGTCCGGGAGCCTGCCGGTATTTGTCATCATTGCCAGTCAGATGCGGTCGTACGTCCATCATCCACAAAGGGGATCTTGCGAGCACATCTTTCACCTCGCGTCTCTTCATCGGAGCGAGAGGGGTCAAATAAGGAACACCGAAGGAACGCAGCTTGCATAAATGGATGACAACGGCGATAATTCCCACCATAATCCCCAGCAAGCCGAGCGTCCCCGCCAGAAAAATAATCGGAAATCGCAGGATCCGGATCGATATCGCTGCGATGTAGCGGGGCATCATGAAAGAAGAAATTCCCGTAATGGCCACCACCATGACCATCGGGACGGAAACCAGACCGGCCTGAACCGCCGCTTGCCCAATAACCAATGCTCCAACGATACTGACCGCGGAACCAACCTGTTTCGGCAGTCTGGCCCCCGCTTCACGGAGTCCTTCGAAGGATGCCTCCATCAAGAGCGCTTCAATCAGCGCCGTAAAAGGAACCCCTTCACGGGATGCCGCTATACTGAGCAGCAGAGAGGTAGGGATCATCTCATAATGATATGTAAGGATGGCCACATAAAACGATGGAAGCAGGAGTGCGACTCCGACGAAGAAATAGCGCATCCAGCGAATAAAGGTACTGACCATGAACCGCTGATAATAATCCTCTGCCGACTGAAGCAAGGAAAACAAGCCCGTCGGTGCAATGATAACAAAGGGAGTTCCGTTGATAAGAATTGCCACTCGCCCTTCCAGCAAGCTGGCGCAGGCCACATCCGGCCGTTCTGTCGTCAGGATCTGCGGGAAAGGGGAAAACGGATTATCTTCAATCATTTCCTCGATGTAGCTGCTTTCCAGAATACCGTCGACCTTGATTCGCTTCAGCCGATTTTCGACCTCTTCAATCAGCGTTTTATCGGCAATTCCTTCAATATAAGCCATCACCACTTGAGTCTGGGTGTAGCTTCCGATTAGCATGGATTTCATCTTCAAGGCAGGGCTTTTGATAATACGCCGCAATTGAGAGGTATTCACCGCCAATGTTTCGGTAAACCCCTCTCGCGGTCCCCTGATCGTTCCTTCAGCTATCGGCTCATCGATGCCGCGCTTCTCCCATTTGTTCAGACCTAGTGAAAGTCCGCGATTGTCTCCTTCATACAGCAGGATGGGACTGCCTGACGAGACAAATTCAATGCATTGTTCTATCGTCTTGATTTCCGACACCTTCGAAACCGAGACGATGTTATCCGATATTTGTTTAAGGGTGAGCGAGTCGCCCGTGGATTCCCGCATCAGCGGCGCAATCACATATTCATCAATTCCCCTGATGTCGGAGAGGCCTTCGATATAAACCAGCAGCGCCGGGGTCTTGTCTCCGATCATAAACGAACGGAAGACGACATCCGAACAACCGGCATACATAGAGCGAAGAGCCGCTCTATTTTCATTCAAATCATTGAGAAGAGGATGCTCAGGCTCAGCATTTTGTTCTGCTCTTTGTCTTTGAGGGGGTTCTTCCTTCTTTGTCTTGCTGGACTTAAGAAATCTTTGCAAGTTGCGTATCAACTTCATCCGCCTCGCTTATCCTCGGGTGAACTGCTTTTCTTCCGAAAGTTTAATATTGGAAATATTTTAACCCCTTTGGCTGTTTTTTATTACGAACAAGTTAACGCAAATGAGAAATAGCGGGGGTTGTCTGGTTTTGGACTGAAAAATAAGGACAGCCGAGGGTTCGGCTGTCCTAGACAAATCTATGGGTATGCGCGGGCATCCAGTTTGTGTTGCAATATTATAGCCCATCGTATGCCAATTGCCAAACGCCACGGAACGCATGCTGCAGGAACGATTGGCGCCATAGCGAACAACGCCGGTGTTGTCGGAGTTGCCCCCGAAGTCAAGCTGCTGGTTATCAAGGTGTTGGAGGGCAGCGGTTCGGGAAGCGACCAGTCCATTATTAGCGCAATCCGATACGCCATACAGTGGAGAGGTACAAGCGGGGAAAAAGTTCGTGCCATTTCCATGTCATTAGGCGGCCCGGAAGATATTCCCGAACTCCACAGCGCCATTAAAGATGCGGTTGCCAATAATATTTTGGTCATTTGCGCGTCCGGAAATGAAGGAGACGGAAATCCGGACACGATCGAAAAATCGTATCCCGGCGCATACCCGGAGATGGTTGAAGTCGGAGCTGTCGATGTGAACGGAAGCCCTGCATCGTTCACGAATACAAACAGCGAAGTCGACCTTGTCGGACCCGGAGTCAATATTTTATCCACCTATCCGAACAATCGGTATGCGACACTTTCCGGAACGTCGATGGCTACGCCTCATATATCCGGAGGCGCCGCCGTTCTCATCCACAAGCTGGAACGGGAATATGGACGGGAATTAAGCGAGGCTGAAGTCTACGCGCAAGTGGTCAAGCATACCCGTGAGTTAGGGCTCGACAAACGCGTTGAAGGCAACGGTATGCTGGATTTGACCGCAGTTTCGCAGCAGCAGCCATCCGTACTTCCGGATACGATAACGGTTCGTAAGTATACAAAGGGATATGCAGTTGTCGCAGGATACTTCGACACCAAAGAGGAAGCGGATATGTTCGCCGAACAAGTGAGAAAAATATAGGGATAAGGTTAATTAAGATATAGCCGCTTGTCTCCCGGTCGGGAAACAGGCGGCTTTATGTTGTCAACGATGGCGGTAATCCGGGGCTATGACTGGCAGTAGAGTGCCCTAACAAGTTAAAAAGGTATACAATTTTTACATTTTCGTGATTTCCGTTCTCATTTTAGTCATTTCAGTGTGTTAATTTGATTGACCTGAGCTTTACACTTTATAGTAGGCGTCCTCTATAAGACCACTTTGATCTTGGTTTGACAGCGTGATGCCATCGTGGTCACTTGAGAGCACAGGCTGCAAACAACTAAACACTCTCAACGTAACTTGCCAGTGCCTTGGCTGCCGATTCTGCCATCCGCCGCTTCAAGCTGCCGCCATCTACGATCCTCACACGCGTCCCAAGGAAACGTATTTTGGACAAAACATATTCGCTCTCGTTCGCAAGGAAATACGTACTGACCATAAACCGCTGTTAATAATCTTGTGCTGAGTGAAGCAAGGAAAACAAGCTCGTGTAATGTACAGAGTCAGTCGTTCACGATAGTCAGTTCCTTCGATACGCCAAAATTTTCCCAGTGGTTATTTTGTGCCAGAACAAGGCGTATTTGATTCGTTCCTTCATGCAAATTGTCCAGCGGATAAAGCTTCATGTCCGTGATCGGCCCTACTATTTTTCCGTCCAAGTAGTAATGGATATGGCCCTCCCCCGGGACCCGATCGCCTCCATAATTATTGTCCGTCAGCCGTAGATTAGTCATAACCTTAAGGTACTTCTTCCCTTTGATGGTTTGAACAAAAGCGTCCAAACGGTATTTCTTCTCCGGTCCATCATCCAAGGAACTCGCCGCCGAGTGGACTATTCCGTGGTTCTTGTGCATAGCGGCCTCGGTGCCGTCTGTGTTATCCGCTTGGGCCTGAATCGCGATAAAGACGGAGCCGAAGAGTAAAGAGGTGAAGAGAAGCGTATATCTCTTTTTCACTTGATAAACCTCCCATTCCAGATAATAATTAGATTTGAGGATCCTCAAGAATGATTTTAGTAGATATCGTTCTCATCATACATACGCTCATGAAAGTGTTTGGCATTTTGACTTTAGCCGTGAAAGGATGTCAAGGAATGATTGATCACATCGATATGAAAATCATACGCTGTCTTCAGGGAAACTCCAGAATACAATGGAAGCAGATCGGAGAAATTGTTCATATGTCCGGCGCGGCAGTTGCAAACCGGATTCAGCGGCTTGAAGATTTAGGGGTGATCGAAGGTTTCACCGTTAAATTGAACGAAAAACTGCTGGGAAACATCTACTGCGTATTTATCATCGTGATGATAAAGGATTACCAGCATACTAAGTTTCAGGATTTTATTAAAGAGCGGGAAGAGATCAAAGAAGCCCATCGTGTGAGTGGAGAACCGTGTTTTATTCTAAAGGTGGAAGTGCCAGAACATCAGCAGCTTTCCCGTCTATTGGATGAAATCCTGGTTTACGGTCATTATAAAATTAATATTTCGATCGGCCAATACAAATAAAGAAACGATTCACTTTACACGAGAGGGAAAACCACTAAAAACTCTCCCTGTACCTTGCCAATGCCTTGGCTGCGGATTCAGCCATCCGCCGTTTCAAGCTGCCGCCATCTACGATCCTCACGCGCGTGCCAAGGAATCGTATTTTGGACAGAACATATTCACTCTCATCCGCCAGGAAAGCAAGCTTAATCCGGTACGTGTCCGAGGAATCGTCATATGCCACTTCCTTCTCGAAGCAGGAGAAGGCATACAGAATCCGCGAGAGCTCCGGATTGTACGACCGAACGACTTCTACGACCGCTTGCTGTTTGCGAGATTCGAGAATCCCGGCGACTTTGTCTCTCATGCTCTCGGCAATGCCCGGCGGAAGGGTCCTTTCAGATACGGAGATGATGTTCTGCAATTTCGTGGACATAAATGTACGGTGACTTGTGTTATACCAGAGCAGGTACCATTCTCTCTTGACCATCGAGTACTCAAGCTTATACGGGAAGCCCCGGACCTCGTCATTGACTCGGCCGTTCTTGATGCTGAACGTCATTCGGATGCCTTCATTCCGCAAAATAATTCCGCGAAGCATGCGGAGAAGCGGGTGATACACCTGACGCTCCCGGCTTCTCGATTTCTCCATAATGACGTCCCTGATTTCCACCACCGGCTCCGGCTGCAATAGAGTCCGTAGTTTCTCAATTGTACCAGGGTCAAAAGCGTCCGCTGCAGCAGGATGCTCCAGCATGAGTTTGAGCCAGCCGCGTTCCTGAGAGGTTAATGCAATTGCCCCCGATTCTTCCAACCGGGAGATGACCTGATAGTTAAAGATTTTCTCGAACAGATGCATAGTAGGCTCCGATCTCCTTCCATTCCGCAATAAACTCCCGCCGCAGCCGGAGAGGCTCAAGCACCTCGCAGCTGGAACCAAAGCTGCGCAGCCACGGCTTGATTTCCGTGATGCCGTTCACTGTAATCTCGTAGATGAACGAAGCTTCGTCTTCCTCCGTAATCGTTCCCCACTGCCCCTGAAGCATAACGCGTTCCCGCACAAAATTAGCCGGCGCTCCTTCAGGATGATAAAATCTTGCCCGGATCTTCACCGGATGACCGGTATCCGTAACCCAGCTGTATTTCATCTTTTCCTCGATATCCTGCAGCTTTCGCGCAAATTCTTCTTCCGGGACAGTATCGCCTTCCTCGAACTCAGTCAAGCCTTCCATTCGGAACTTCATAATGCCCTGACGGGAATTGTGACCGATCAGATAGCACCGTCCGTATTGATGGTCATACACGACCCGCAGCGGCAGAACGGTTTCCAGAATGCCTTCCGTCTCGCGCTCGAACAGGGGATTCGTATTCTTCGAGGCATAGCTCTTTCGCTTCCTGGGAGGGAAGTACAGGAACCGCAGCTTCCGCCGATGCCGGATCGCGTGGAACACGGTGTACAAGTGCGCCTCATCCAGAATCCGCGAGAAATAATGATACTTGTATAAGAAGGGTTCAGAGTTAAAATCATCGTTTAAACTGCGAGCAGCCAATGACTTTTTCAAACTGTCCCGCAGCAAATAGCCTTGAACGGAAGGTACCTGCGTATTCGCCATCACATCGACGAAGTCGTAGAGATCGATGAGCTCGGCATCCGTCAGCTTCGTGAGGAGCTCGTTCTGTACCGTATAACGGTAGGGACGGCCGCCCGGTTCCCGCCGGATGACGCCTACTTCCTCCAAATATTTCAGGTCGGAACGAATCGTTTTCTCGTCGGGCAGCGGGACATCGGAAGGCAGTCCGCAGCAGCATACATCGAGCAACTCCATCGCGGTAAGAGTTTGTTCCTGCAGGGAGGTCAGGATCAGGCTGAGCCTGTGGCTTTCAGTCTCTTTAAGCGACTTGGCCCTGAAAAGAAACAGCAGCAGCGGATCCGCGGATTCGTAGTAATTGAAACGAAGCGATTCCGCAAATTCCTTACTCTCTTCCTGGGGCAGCCGCTGATACACCGAACTGACGACTTCCTTCAGGTACCGGAGCGTCTTGTCGAACGTATGGACGGAGATTCCGAGGCGTTCCGCAAATTGCTGCCGGTTATATGCGCCGCCGGTGAGGACAAGCATGCGCAGGAACTGAATCTCTTTATCGAAGCTCTCTCTTGCCACGGGCGTACCTCCTTTGCTGCTTGTCCCTCCTATTGTACAAGAGTTGGCAGATGTGGCAAATGGGAAAGTTTTTCCCCGTCGCCATACTTTCGCCATGTTCGCGGACCTGCAAATAAGCGAAAATAAGAGCATGAAGCCGGTCAGTACCGTAGGTTGCAGGTGGTGGCAGAGACCATCAAGAGCACTAGACCACATCGGAGGATAACATCATGGAAATCAAAGCAAAGACACACGGGAATAATCATCACGAAATCGAGTTAGAGCACGGGAACCTTCATGTATTTGCCAACTCGGATGTTTTCCAAACCTTTGAACCCAAAGTTTACGAAATGGCTGATAACAACCTTAGAATTCCGCGAAATGCTTATATGAGCTATACCCCTGACGCGCATGTGGGCATAGGAACTTGTATAGGGACAACGGCGGTTTGGAGCATGAAGGACGGCTTTGTTTCCCCATCCATTGTCGGTGTCGATATTGGCTGTGGGATGCGGGTGCACACTACGCCGCTGCACAAAAGGGACATTCAAGATAAAGCGGTACGAAGAACGCTTATTAAAGCGATTGAAAAATACGTTCCCACAAACGAGCGGACAAATACGCATTATGCTGATATCGATATTATGGATGTTGTACAACATGGCCTGAAGGGGCTACCTGGAGGATATGTCCCGGATGAGCAGTGGATGACTCACGTAGAGGAGTCCACCTTCAAGTTCGAGCATCGGTATCTTGACAATCTGCCGGCCAAAATCCTTAAGTATGCGCACGGACAATTAGGGACTCTCGGAGGCGGGAACCATTTTATCGAAATTCAATACCTGGAAATTGAGGAAGCCCACAAGGATGTAGCTGCCAAATGGGGATTGTTCGACGGTCAGGTTGTGGTTATGATTCACTCCGGTTCCCGCGCTTGGGGAGCTATGCTGGGTAAGGAGTTCACGAAGATATTCAGAGAAGCGATGTACAGCTGGGGTGTGGGAAATCCGGACCGGAATCTGATCTATGCGCCCATTGCGAGCAATGAAGGGCAGACCTACTTGAATCTTATGTATTCCGCTTTGAATTTTGCGGTCAGCAATAGACACATGATTGCGTTTGGTGTTCTTGTGAAGCTTTCAGAGAAGTGTTCGGGGCAGGTTTAGAAATGCCGGTGCTCTATGACCTGATGCATAACTATGCTCTGAAGGAGTTTCACCGAAACGAGCCGATGCTTGTTCACCGCAAGGGGGCGACAAGAGCGTTACCTCCGAATCATTTTCTCAATTCAGCCGCCTATAAGGAAACCGGACATCCTGCGCTAATACCGGGCTCAATGGGGACGTCATCCTACATCATGATTGGCAGAGAAGAAGGAATCAAGAACTTCTATTCCATCTGCCACGGCGCAGGAAGGGCAAGATCCAGAAGGGCTACCAAGGAGCTGGTTACCGTGGATCAATTCGAGCAATCCATGAAGGTCGGTACCGATGATGAAATCCTCGTTAACCATCGCTCTTTGCGAACAATACTCGATGAATGCCCGCAAGCGTATAAGGACGTCGATCAGATCATCGATAGTGTCGTTGGGGCATCATTGGCGGATGTAGTGGCCAAATGTAAACCAATGGCAGCCATAAAGGGAGTATGAGCCGGTAAGGATGAGAATGAACAGGTTCACTCATGGTGGTATACGTCAGTAGACGTTTTATCATAGATTAGGGTTTATGTACGGTTGGCTGTACCAAGGCTGGGACTTCATAATAGTTCCGCAGTGCTCGCACATGCTGTGTGCTTGTATACTGTACTGTCCATTCCGGCATAAATCCTCCAGCTGCAGGGGTTCGAATCCCCTATCGTGTGGAACGATTAGCTCAGTGGTAGAGCACTCGACTTTTAATCGAGCGAATTTAAGATGATGGACCTTAAGCCGGATTCCTCAGTGGCTCTCTAAGCACGCTGCTGCAGGGCTCTGCAATCCGTGGATACCGAAATAAGTAAGCGAGCTCGTCCGCTATTTAATGAAGTGAGCTGCGACAGGCTGCAGTTTGGCCGATTCTCTGTTCACCGACTATATAGCCGGATGCCGGGCTTCCTTAGTTCTTAAGCGAGATTCCGCTATTGCTGCAGGAGGAATCCTTCGTTAAGGTCACAAATCAAAAGGCAGGTTAGTAGACTGAGTTGATGCTTACGATGCCGCGTTTTTTCCGAAAACGCCTGAGGGGGGATTTACATGTTTAAAAAAATCACGATACAGACGCAGAGAAGAAGGCGCAGGCTATTATCATCACCCGCCGTGAAGAAACCGCGTCAACCCGCAGTCTGCTGAATACGGCGAAGCTCATGGATGAGAACCAGACGCTTTATCGCTTGAAAGAGCTTGAGTTTCTGGAGAAAATCTGTGAGAAAATCGGTACGATTTCACTTACCGGCGGCGGTAATTTGCTGGAACAGTTGAACTCGTTGCTGGGGGATAAGAGCGCGGGTAAAGTGCAGTGATTAGAAGAATCTTGGCTCCCAGCTGGTGGTACCTGCTGTGAAATATAAACAAACAATGATGTGGAAAAAGGCGCCTCTTTGACAATCGCAGAGAGGACGCCTTTTTCGCTAAAAGGTTATCCCGGTGTTACCGAAGAGCTTTAATATTTCCGCAGCTCCCGTAATTCATCCGTCAGCTTAATGAAAGCTTGCTTATCGCGATCCCGCAGCGCGTTGTCAATGGCCGCATTTAATTTCTGTTCCTTGTGTTTCCGCAGAGCTTCGTCAAGCGTCATCTCCGCAAACAAAGCGAGCATGACGTGGTTATACCCCAAGGTTTCCATTCATTCCAGCCCCCCTATTAAACTAGCAATACAATCAGTATTGCCAGTTCAGGGCAGAATATAATTAGAGTTTATCAATATTCATTGAATTAGGAGGGACAGCCATGTCTACTATTAAATCAATCATTCTACAAGAACTAAGCCGAATTGAGCAGGAGGAGCAGGTGCGCATCCTGTATGCTTGCGAATCCGGAAGCAGGGCATGGGGTTTCCCTTCGCAAGACAGCGACTACGATGTCAGACTTATCTATATTCGGCCGGTTGAATGGTACTTGTCTATCTTCGACAAACGAGATGTCATTGAGCGTCCTATCAGCGATATGCTTGATATCAACGGATGGGATTTACGCAAAGCGCTTAACTTGTTCCGCAAATCGAATCCGCCGCTGCTCGAATGGCTCCAATCACCGATCCGGTACGAAGAGAAATACACTGTGGCTGAACAGATTCGCCGTATATCTCCGCTTACCTTTTCGCCGAAATCGTGTATGTACCACTATCTCAATATGGCTAAGGGTAACTACCGGGACTACCTGCAGGGGGAACATGTCAAAATCAAAAAGTACTTCTACGTGCTGCGTCCTGTACTCGCTTGCGAATGGATTGAGCAATATGGCAGCATGCCGCCAATGGAGTTCGATGTTCTGGTGGATCGGTTAATTCCTGAGGATAGCGAACTGAAGCGGGTCGTGCAGAATCTGCTCGTTCGGAAGAAAGCGGGAGAAGAGCTGGATTACGAGCCGAGGCTGCATCCGATCAACGATTACCTCGAAGAGAGAATGGCTTCTTTGGAGCAAACGGCCGGGTCGATGAAAGCGGCAGAGTCCAGCCTGGATGACCGACTGGATTCGTTGTTTCGCTCTGCATTAGAAGAAGTGTGGGGTTAGATTATACATACTTATATATAATTTGTAATGGGCAGATATAGTTGGCTAAGCCAACTTGTCTATTCTAAAATTTGATGAATGCAGATCCCCGGATTCGGACTCTTGGCAGAACCTTCTTATTGGCTAGGAAAGAGTGTTTGATCTTCAGCAGAATCATCTGATTGGAATGATCCCCTATATATAGTTTCAAGACACGATTGTAACTACAAAGTGCCTCAACAAGTTGTGACTTTATACAACATAATCGTGTTTCGCGATTATGTTGTATAAAGTCTTTACCTCGTTAATGTAAAGCCAAAATGTTTAATTCTAATAATAACGCCATACATTTAGTGCTTCCTGAGCCATTCTTTGTTGGCGAGTGTTAATTGAAGCGAAATCCCAAACAATATACGTGGATGAAGCTGAAATATCTCGTGGATAAGACAACCCAGAAGTTTGATATATTTGCTTTTTATCATTGAAATCTTTATTACCAACATTTTGGTTCTTATCACTTTCCAGAATCAGTAAATTACCGAGTCGGGTAACAAAATCACTATATTCCGGATTATTTCTAACATGTCCCCATTCATCGACTCGTGTAGCTGCCTTGGATGGTTTTTTTGGCATAATATGTTCAACATGTTGCGAAGGGCTGTGAGGTAGGGGAACTACCCCAGTCATTCTATTCCTCTCTAATTCGTTTAATATATAAAATGCAAGGTTACTGTTGTTTGTTCTAAAGGTAATAAAATTATTGTTAAATTCGTGGTCACTTGTTAGGCTCTTTATATAATTAATTGTGCTATCTAAATCTCTAGTGCCATCACGAAGTGCTTTTGACATTAAACCAATTTCCTTCTCTAAATTTTCCACCGAATTTCTTCCGATTGTAAAATATCTAAAGCAAAAAGAAAGTGTTGCGTTTACTAATCTCTCAAATTTTTGATCTTCATTATTATATTTTACAGCTGCGGTAAGGAGCATAGGGAGACTGTGTGTAATATCTAAAGTTTTAAAGGCCTTTAATTTATTGGTAATATTTTCATTCCAAAACGTCGCACCAATAAGATTCACCCTAGCATACCAATCTGATTCAACTCTTAGTTGTTCTAAATAATCAAGTGGATTATTCGTTAGCAAGAGATTTGAAATTACTTTAAAGAGTTCAACTTTCTTCACCGGTCCATGAACAGATGCGTGTTGAAATCTTAAGTAATCAGTTAAATCTTCGGTATCTATGTTATCAATAATGCTATCCCATTTATCTTTTATTAGGTGGCGTTGTTCCCTTTGAACCGACTTGAAGATTTCATTTTTAATTATGTCTGAGTCCGTTAAATCCTTCCCACGATTATTAATTGTTCCAAATATTGTGTATGCCGTTTCCTTATCCTTAACCGTTATTTCCAAGAAAGTAAATAGTCTGGTGAAGGCTCTTACAAAACATCGTAATTTATTATGTAAATCTTCTTCATTCATTCCAGGTGGGAACTCGCTATTGAGTTTACTAACGAAAAAATCGTGACCCTCTTTTAGTCTTTGTCTCGCTGAGGTGGGGCTTTGTATTTTAATTGGGTTCAACAGGAGATACTCTTCACGTTGACCCGCTGTCTGTCTTATTAAAATATATTCCCTATATAAATCATCCACTGTTTCATCCAGATATAACCTTTGTTTTAATGGTTCATCATATTCATTTTTTTGTAAAAGTGGCGTAATCATAGATCTTATTCCAGATTTAAAATCAGTATCACTTAACCGTGCAGTAATCTCTAGCATTGCTTTTAAAAAAATACTACTTGCTGTTAATCGTTGTTGACCGTCCGTAATCTCATACTCACCATTTTCAGTTTTCGTCAACAATATAGTTCCAAAAAAATGTGGTTTTATATTTGGTTTTTGTTGGTAATCAGAATCGTATGTACTTTCAAATGTATTTTTAAAATCACTCCAAAGCTGTTCTAGTTCTTCCTTTGTCCACGCAAAATTTCTTTGGTAATCGGGTACCCTAATTAATTTGTTATCTTCAAAAAGAAGAGTTCGTAAATTATGCTCTTTAGCACTAAAGAAGTCTCTTGGTTCAATCAATGGCTCGACCATCCCTTCAAAGAATGTACTCTCTTCATAATAGTAATAAAATTATATCATTTATTGGTGATTTTTAGGACTCGATTCCATTCCAAGAGTACTGATAATTTTATGTTTTCATATTGACCCTCTAGTAAACATAGTCTAACATAGAATCATAAAGTTACGTACGTAATATGGAGGTATTACATATATGGAAGCGACTTTTAGTTATAGTTTTCCAGCCCTAAGAGGTATCCAAGCTGGTAGTGAATTTTATGTTGTCATGTGTCCGTTAAAATTAATCCCTAAGATATTCGTATTTGATGAGGAGGAAATTCCCCCAGAGTATAGAGCGCAGAGAACTATAAATCGTTCAAGGGTTCCTGAAATTGCTAGTTACATCTTGGATAACCCCAAAGACTATGTGTTTAGTTCACTTACAGCGTCGGTTGATGGAAATATGAAGTTTCAGCCTTATACAAAAGATCCAGAATTCAACAATTTGGGTCGTTTATCGATCACTCTGGATGCCAAGCTTTTAATTAACGATGGTCAACACCGTCGCGCGGCAATTGAAGAAGCATTAAAGGTCTCACCAGAATTAGGGCAGGAAAATATTTCAGTGGTATTTTTTAAAGATGAGGGATTAAGGAAGAGCCAACAAATCTTTGCTGACTTAAATAGGCATGCTGTGAATACAACCTCATCCCTTGGGATTCTATACGAGCACCGTGATCAACTTGCAAATGCAACAAAAGAGATAGTCTTACAAATCCCACTTCTTGAACGATATACGGATAAAGAGAGACCATCATTGTCTAAATTATCGCCAAAAATATTTGTACTAAGCAATATATTTAATACTAACAGTCGAATCCTCAACAAAAAGAAAGGTGATTTCGTCTCAGAACTTGAAAAAGATTTTCTATTGAAATTTTGGTTAGAACTTTGTGAATCTGTTTTAGAATGGCGAGCAGTATTAAAAAAGGAACTTACCCCGACAGAGCTGCGAACTAATTATATAAATGCACACGGTGTGTTTTTGGAAGCAATCGGCCTTATTGGTTCTTATTTATATAACAATCACCCGACAGACTGGGATCAGTTTATTCAGAAACTGCCATCAATAGATTGGAGTCGAAACAATTCTGATTGGATGGGACGAGCATTTGGGCATACCGGCAGAATAAATAAAAATAATGATACCATTAGCTTGACAGCAAATATGATAAAAATGAAGATGGGGCTACCACTAACACCACAAGAAGAACGAATCGAAGACAAATTAAAAGTAGGTGAACTCGCATGATTTTAGGAACGAAAAAAAATGAAATGATTGAAGATACAATCGACAGCATTCAATCAATGTACTTAATGGATTCGCTTCCATGGGTCGTCGGTTTCTCTGGGGGAAAAGACTCAACCGCACTTACTCAATTAATATTTGAAGCGGTAGATCGTCTCCCGGCTGAAAAACGGCATAAGAAGATTTATATCATTTCATCTGATACTCTTGTTGAAACACCACTGATAATTTCTTCAATTAATAAGACATTAATACGTATACAAGAAAAGGCTCTTGAACGAGACCTGCCAATTGAATCACATAAAGTCAAACCAGAGATTGAAAATAGTTTCTGGTCCTCTATTATTGGAAAAGGTTATCCTTCGCCGCGGCAAAAATTTCGTTGGTGTACGGATCGAATGAAGATTGACCCTGCAAATAGGTTTATTAAAGATAAAGTCGATCATTTCGGTGAGGTTGTAATGGTATTAGGAGTTCGCGCCGACGAAAGTGCAACTCGAGCTCAAGTAATTGATTCTCACTCAATAGAAGGCAAAACGTTAATGAGACATTCAACTCTATCGAATGCTTTTGTTTATGCTCCAATTAAGCATTTCACAACAGATGATATATGGATGTATTTGCGGAATGAGCCATCACCATGGGGAAATAATAACCATGAATTATACGCCCTATACCAAAATTCTTCTGGTGGTGAATGTCCTCTTGTGGTTGATAAGGACATTAAAGAGAGTGCCGGTTCCTGCGGTAATAGTCGCTTCGGGTGCTGGACCTGTACTGTAGTCAGTGAAGATAAAGCATTGCGTGGGTTCATAGAAACAGGCGAGGAGTGGCTTCGTCCACTTTTAGAATTTCGTGACTGGTTATCTGATATTCGGGACAAAAGAGAATATCGTGAAGAACATCGGATGGATGGTGGAATATATTTTACCGGTCAAGGTGATGAAAGAGAATTAGGCCTTGGACCTTTTACGCTTGAAGCGCGACGTATGATATTA
This sequence comes from Paenibacillus sp. sptzw28, assembly GCF_019550795.1. Classification (NCBI taxonomy): domain Bacteria; kingdom Bacillati; phylum Bacillota; class Bacilli; order Caryophanales; family Paenibacillaceae; genus Paenibacillus; species Paenibacillus sp. sptzw28. The sequence goes on along the minus strand of NZ_CP080545.1, from coordinate 5,423,722 downwards.
ACAAGATTATTGGAGACTCAAAGAAAAGTAGCCAACCCATTTGATGGTGAGTACAAGTTAATTCTGGAAGAGGAACTAAAGCATATTCGGCGAGTTTGGATTGATGATGGAGATTGGACTGATTCGCTTCCGGACATTTATCACGGCGTTACAGGTGAAGAACTAGACTGGGAGTATGATGATCGGGCAATGTTCGAAGATGACCAGATTACTGATCTCGAATTGTTGTGTGAAGAAAATAATGTAAGCCTCAAACTGCTGAAAAAGCTCATTAATACTGAAAAAAACTATAGTGGATATCGGGTAAGAAGAGGTTTGATTCAAGAATTTAACAAAATACTTAACCAGGATTGGTTACATTATGGGAAGGTAGAAGGGTACAAGGAATGAAGTTTAATCGGCTGGTGTTAAAAAATATAGGCGCTTATTACGGTAACGGTGAATCATTTGATCTTAAAACAATTGGCATCGAACGTAATGTAGTTCTTATTGGTGGAAAGAACGGTTCTGGAAAAACGACAATATTAGATTCACTTCGAATTGTTCTTTTTGGTTCATTTACATACGGTTTAAAGCCGGATTCAGCGCTATATTTAGATAAAATTGAAGCAAAGCTAAATTCCATTGCAAAAAAAGAAAACCACACAAGTTATCAGGTCATTCTAGATCTTGAAATGGTGGAGAATTTAAAGCGAAATCAATATACATTAAATCGCAGTTGGACGAAAAATAAAAAAACAATTAAAGAATCATTCAGCGTATTTAAAAACGGTCAGCAACTAAAGGAGAAGGATGTCGAACTATTTCAAACCAAGCTGCGTGACGAGACTCCCCCACAACTTCTAGATTTTTGCTTATTTGATGGGGAGAAAATATCACAAGTGGTCTCGAGAGAGACTCTTGCCGAATACCTGAGACAAACGGCAAAAGTAATGTTTAATGTAGACTTGTTTGAAAACCTTGAAGCTGACTTGGATACTTATTTAAAACAAGAAAAAGTCTTCTCCAACCTATCCTTAGAAGAAAAAAAACTAGTTGAAATTGAACAAGAAAAAAATGATTTATTAATGAAAAAGAATGGATTCATTATTGAATTCGAAAGTGTTGAAAAAGAGATTGATGAGAAAACTTCATTGTATAATGATCTAGAACGGCAGTTTCATGTCAATGGTGGATTAGAAAAAAAAGAGCGCGACCTACTAGTAAAGAAGATGAGTGACATCGATAATCGACGTCTTTCAATGATGGAGAAAAATCGGGAAAACTTGATATCCATTTTCCCATTTGTTATGAGTAGGGCTTTACTTAAAAATGTCTTAGTTCAAATGAGCAAAGAAGCAAAAGCGGATTTGAAAAATGAATTTATTAATACAATACCACAAGATACATTTAAGAATGTACTAGGTGTGTTATTGGATAAAAATGATGATGATATTGTTTCGGAAATTTATATGAAATTGACGGGACTCATGTCATCGGATGAAATTATGCCAATACATAAAGCCTCAGCAATTCAGAGGGCTGAAGTAATGTCGTTCTTTAAACAAGCATGTGAATTTAGTCCAAAAGAGATGTTAAACGACTTTAGGGGAAATACTCAGCTCATTAAAGAAGTGCAGGTGATACGTAAACAAATCGAAGAAAATGATGCTTCCAGCGACCTTAAAGAACTTCTTGATAAAACACAGCAAATCCAGAACGAAATTACGACCATTCAATTTAAAAAAGAACAAATGATTGTCTTATCCAAAGAATTAGATGAAAATATTCATTTAAAAGAGAAAGAATATGAAGACCTAAAGGCTAAAGTAATAAGATCCAAAAAAATGGGGCATGTGTTTGAAATTGCTACAAAGGTATCAGAAGTTAGTCGACTCTTTCGTTCTATGCAGATGAAAAAGAAATTACAGCAAGTGGAACTAGAAACTGCTAGAATGTTGCAAATCGTTTACCGCAAAGAATTGTTTGTAACGCGAGTTAAAATTCATCCTGAAACATTTGAGTTACGGATCTTTGATCCTAACCAGGAAGAAATAAATATTGAAATCTTATCTGCGGGTGAAAAGCAAATCCTCTTACTTTCGACAGTCTGGGCAATGGCGATGTGTTCTAAGAGAAGACTTCCTTTTGTTTTTGATACACTTTTGGGTCGTCTGGATCAAACACATAAGAAAGCGATTATGGAACAGTTTATACCCCGATGCGGTGAACAAGTGATAATTTTATCAACAGATTCTGAGATCAATCATGAACAGTTTGAACAAATCAGTAAAAAGGTGTCACATCTATACACCATTGATTTTAATTCAGATTTAGGCAGAGTTCAGGTTTCAAACAACTACTTTGGTATGGAGAGTAATTATGAATTTTCGTCTTAATACTTCAAAAGCGACAGCGGAACGATTGAAAAACTTACAAGCTTCAACCAGACTTACACCAAACATTTTAGCACGATATGCTGTCATTTTATCGCTAAAGGAACCGCAGCCCATTTTAATGACGGTTAAAGACAAAAGCGGCCTAGAGCTTCCTCGAAACGTATTAACTGGGCCTTATGATTATTTATTTAAAGTTTTAATTGCTCAACATGAAAATCGTGAAATTACGGATGAAGAGTATTTTCCAGGGCTGTTTAATAATCATCTAGAGCGAGGCTCTATATTGCTTCAAAACGAGTACAACTACGCAGGAAATTATGAAAAAATGATTACCAATTTCCTTTTGAAAGTTCCAGAGGTGGAGAACGATGATCTATTTGGACAATAGTGCTACAACGAAAATCCATCCAGAGGTTGTAGAAGCTATGCTGCCGTTCTTGTACGAAGAATATGGTAACCCTTCAAGTAAGCATTATACGCTTGCTGAAAATGCAAAAAAGGCAGCAGATGAAGCACGTTTTCATGTGGCGCAATTAATCGGTTGTAAGCCGGAGGAGGTTATCTTCACAAGCGGCTCAACAGAAAGCAACAATATGATTTTAAAAGGAATAATGGATGTTTACGACGACCAGGGCAATTACCTGGTCGTTTCCAAAACTGAACATTCTTCTGTTTTAGAAACAGCAAAGTTTCTACAAACAAAAGGGAAATGTGTAACGTTTATAGAAGTAGATCGGTATGGAAGGGTTATATTTGACGACCTCAAGGCGACAATCGATGTGAAGAAACCATTGTTAGTCAGTATTATTTTAGGTAACAATGAATTAGGCTCTCTTAACGATGTTGAAAAAATTTCAGACTTATGTAGAAACAAAGATGTATTTTTCCATAGCGATGCTACACAGGTATTAGGGAAAATAGATATTCGTCCCTTCATTCAAAACGTACGTTTTATGTCTTGTTCTGCACACAAATTGCACGGACCCAAAGGTATTGGAGCATCAATCCTAAAAAAAGATGATCTAGGGATAAAGACGAAAATAACCCCGCTTCTTCATGGCGGTGGTCAAGAGTTTGATTATCGAAGTGGTACGCTCAGTATGCACAATATTGTTGGATTCGGTAAAGCTGCTGAGATAGCACTTCGCGATATCGAAGAAAATCAAAAAGTGCTGTGCCAATTAGAGCAACATTTACTTAATAACCTTAGGGAAAAGTTCTCGCAAATATTGTCTTTGAATAGCGATGAGCAGAATAAAATTCCGGGTATCGTTAACGTTCGATTTGATGGTGTCGACAATGAATTTCTTATTAAGGAACTCGCCACAAGAGTGGCACTTTCAACTGGATCGGCTTGCAGCTCAACAAAACCATCGCATGTGCTTGAAAACATCGGGTTAAGCCTTGGACAAATACGTTCATCCGTTCGTATATCGCTCTCAAAATACAATACGATTGAAGAAATCAATGCTTTTTGTTCAATGCTTGCAGGCGAATAACGCGGCTATCAAAGCAATATCATTGTTGAAAAGAGTTGAACTAATTCATGGCGATCTCGTTTCCAGATCATCCACAGACCAGGACCAGCGGTGAAAAAGCACTTATCGATAACTTGAAAATACAGCTTTCTGATATCTGGCACATATTTTACGAGCCAATTATTGATGGCGTAAAGCCCGATATCGTACTGTTTTCTCCATATCATGGTGCCTTGATTGTAGAGGTAAAAGACTGGAATGAAAAGACGATTAAACACGTTTCGGTCGACGCTTGGACTATAGAAACGGAAGACGGGGAAAAACGTGTTAATTCTCCATTGAAGCAAGCAGCGGACTACAGCTACAAGCTCTTGAGTGTGCTTGCGAAGTCGCCAATATTAATGCAACAAGAGGGCAATTACAAAGGACGTTTACTTTTTCCTGTTGGATATATGTGCTACTTTACTAATCTGCCGCTAGAAAGATTGGAAGCACTGAAAATTACTTCGGTTATCCCTGACAAGTTTATTCTTTCTCTTGATGTACACGATGATCATCTGGAGTATCGTGTAATTGAGGTGTTGAATAAACATTTTTCAATTCAGCCATTGTCTGTGGAAGCCACCAACGAAGTAAAACATATTTTGTATCCTGAGGTCACGATTGAAATAAACAATCAATCTTATTTCAGCAATAAATCTGTCATGAAGTTCTCGAGTTTAGTGGATGAAATATTGTATATCTGTACCGAAATCAGACACTTGCAAAAAGTCATGTCTATCGAGAAAGTCGCGATTATCTTCGACATTGATCGAGTAATTAGAAAAAGAACCTTGTCAGAAGAGGTAAGGCTTATTTTGAAGGATATGGGTATTGATATGTTATGCCGCGGCGGGTACGTAGAGCTCATCTCGTTAGCGAAAAACGATCACGGTGGACTTTGGGACATTGCGTTTATTATCGACTGTTACGGTATAATCATGACTGATGAAAAAGAAGCTTTCCTAGAGATGTTGTCTAAGAAAGCTTCAGTGGGTTCAATCTATTATACAAGTCACAGTCAAATTAACTTCAGCCAGTTTTGAAAACAAATGGCGCTTTTTGGACAGTGTTCGCTTCCAACGAACACTAATTTTTTTTCTGCACGAGTCAAGGCGACATACAACACACGAAGTTCTTCGGAATAAAGATCCTGCTTATAACTCTCCACGGTTGTTTCATAGTTTGGGCTTGGAACACGCACAGATTTTTCGCCATAATAAGGTGTGTAACAATACTCTAAGCCTGTAGCTTTGTTATAGACAACAGCCGGTTGTAGGACTGATTTGCTCAGCGTTTCTTCCAAGCTGGGAAGAATAACGATGGGATATTCCAATCCTTTTGCCTTATGAATGGTAATAAGGGTCACCGAGTTAGCATCTTCTCCGGTTGGAATATCAGACTGTTGTTCTTCTTTATGGCTAGCAATCATTGCATGAAGCCAGTCTTGAAATTCATGAAGTTGAATAGTTTCTTTTATATTAAAATTTCTAGCTAACTCCTTTAACTTGTTAAGATTAGCAACTGCTTGAGGCTTGCTTGTAATGAGCCGTTCTCTAATACTTGTGATTTGGTATATTGACTCCAGAAGTTGCGCAGGTGTTCGTTCTGCAACTTGAGATTGAATCTTTACTACAAAGTCATATACCCTACTACGGTCATTCGAAAAATAAATAGTTTCAAGTGCTTCTTCGATGTTTATTTTACTATCTGGAAACAGAATAAAGTTAACTAGCTTGTAGGTATCAATAATCTCACGCTGATTAAAGAAGTTCCCAGCTCCAATGAGTTGAAAAGGGATGTTCAGTTTAGCTAATTCATCCGCAAATTCGATCATTGGATAGTTCTTTCTAAAGAGAATTGCGAATTCATTTGGCGAAGCGCCGCGATCGATTTCAGAACGAATATATTCGGCAACGAGTTTCGGTTGGGATTCGTCTTTTTTTGCATATGTCCACTGGTAAGCATCAGTTAACGTAACCGGTTCTTTAGAGATTTGATTTGACCGAAGCGGCTCGGGCTTAAATTGAATTTCTGGATAGCTTTCTTTGATACGTTTAAATAATGAATTGACCAAAATAACAAGTTCGCCAGTCGATCGAAAATTCGTCGAGAGAGTCAACACTTCACCATAATTTACTATCCACTTTTCGACGGACTCATAAGCTGATAAATCTGCTCCTCTAAACTGATAAATCGATTGTTTGCTGTCACCGACTACAAATAAATTAGGACTTTCCGGTGTTCCGTCACACAGCTTCCTTATAATACCGGTTTGATACATTGAGGTGTCCTGGAATTCATCCACAAATAAGTATTTATAATTGCTTTTAATGCTCTTGACGATATCAGGCTCTCTAGATAAGAGCTTAAAACAGTATTCGAGCAGATTATCCGGATCGAGTGATTGTAAACGGAATCGCTGGTGATTTCGATGCAACTGTTCCAATATCTCGACAATTTCTTGCTTAATATGTCGTGGATTGCCGGTTTCTATCGTAAGGCTGTCTTTAGTTGTTTTGAGCACTTTTTCGAGTGAGAGCCCTTGCGATCGGATCATGGTATAAGAGTCGATTACTGTTTTACGTAGCTGATGAAAAGGCATGTACTTCTCATGAAATACTTCCTTCTGATCTCGTTTTTTTTGTGTTAACCAACTTTCGAATGTCCGTTCAACCGCCTGAATCATAGCAGCTTCCGAAACCTTGAAATTCGGTGAATATTCAAAATCAGGAAAATGAATCGGACCTGCTACGTCCAGAATGGCTTTACAGAATTTATGGATTGTAGAGATCTGACACGAGTTCAAGTTTTCAAGTTCGTAACGATAACGTTGTCGTTTCTGTGTATTAGTCGTACTTTTCCATTGATGGTACAAATACAACTTCAAGCGTGATAGCAAGTTTTCCGTTGCTTTATTCGTAAAAGTAATAATCACCATGTCTTTAATACTCAAATTTTGATCATCATCAAGCAACCGGAGAATCCTTCGGCTAAGGACTTCTGTCTTACCAGTACCGGCGCCGGCTTTGACTAATATGAGGGTGGCATTTGATTCAATTGCTTTCTTTTGTTCGGATGTAATCATTGGTCGACCTCACGTTCATGACAAAACTTATTAAAGGTGCAATACTTGCAATGACCTCCGGCGTTCTTATCAAATTTACCGGATTGAATGTTCGAAATGACCTCAGTTAACGTACTGGTTGCTGTTGCAGAATCGTTATAAAAGCTCCGTTTGAAACGATCATACCATTCTTTAATTTCCTTCATTTGTTCTTTCTCATCATGATCATTGGATGAAAAAGCAAGAATATCTTTACGGTTTGAAATCGAATAGCGATGAATTTCACTGTGGTTGTACTGAACTTCCAGTTCTTTAGTAGCTGTGAATGTGAATCCATCTAGCCTAATTTGCTTCTGTTTGTCAGTGAGGAAAAACTGAATTGTAATATGATTGTTTCCAGCTTTCCGATATTCCCGAACGTAAGGATTGTCGAAAACCCAGTGAATCAGCGTTGATAAAAAGAAGTCAGTCTGGGATGTTATGTTGTGCCAAATACGGTTGCTTAACGGAAAGAGTGGACGAACATATTCTTCGGCGTCTGCGCGATAGCTCTTCACTTTGTTTAACAGTCGGTTGTACTGTCGTTTTACATCAATTGACTCAGGAATAGCATCAGGTTCGCTTGTGGCTAACAGTTCAACAGATTTTTCATAAAGACAAGACGATGCATAGGATTGAATGTGAAAGAGCTGCGTGTACACGTTTTCGCTTTGATATTTCTTTTGATAATAAAATCGCCGGGGGCAATATTTATAAACGGTTAGTTCTTCTACAGTAAAGTGGCGATCAAATAATTCCTTTCTTATTTCTGCTCTATTAAAGACATCATCTTCCTTCAATGGTTTAATGCTACTCGGGCATTTTAATACTCGAGATTGTATCAGCAAATCTTCTAAGTTTGGCGCTTTTTTATTTTCAAGCTTATTTCCTTCTTCAAGTCCGAATACTTTTGCGACGTCATGTAAGTAATGTGCCGGTGTCAACGTAATCCCATTATCGATCTGAGAATAAGAAACCGTGATCTGGGTTTTTGCTGCACAGAACATCAGGTATATATGGTACAGTGACCGATTTAAGTAAAATCTTTCAAGCTGTTTAGTTGTATCCGGTTTAAAATAAGTTGTTTGCTTGAGGATTTTTTGTTCAATTTCCTTAGTTATCAGCCAATCGAATATCTTCGGTTCAGGGTACATATCTTGAGTAAATCTGCAAACAAATACGTAATCATAACGCTGGAATTCAACGTTGTTTGGACCCGTAACTAATATTTCGCGGTTTAAGTAAATGTCGTCTTCGTCATTTTCGACGTTTGCTTTATCTCCGTCTTCAAACTCCTCTTGCTCGGCAAATAAAGCCGAGATTCTCTCGCCGAACTCAAAAGCATTAATTTCGATTCGTTCTTGGGTACCAAGGGATTCGGTTATTTTGCTTAGTCGATTCCAAATTGATTCCTCTAACGCAACAAATCGAGCGTCAGAGCGAATGAATGATATCAATGCTTCAACGTGGTCTTTAACCGTTCGCGGGGAGATACTTGACAAATATTTACTTGCAGATTCAATTTGCTTTACGATGGCGTCTATCTCTTCAAGTTGTTCTTTGCTCACAGTGTTTACAGGATGATGTGGGTATTTTTCCGCATCCATCTGTTCCTTAGTATTCAGTAGTGATTGAAAGCCTGCTGTCCATTCTTCAATTGATGTACAGTCAGCGAAAAAGCTTTCAAGTTTTTCAAACTGCTCTGAAAGAGCGGTTTCGCATTTTAAAAGTGAACCACCAAGAAAAATCTTGAACATGGAAATATTTAAATACGTTTCGGATAGTTTCCTTATATCTGTTTGAATGTCGTAAAGATATTTTATTGCCTTCCCCTGAGCCAAATGCATAAACGGTCTGCGTGGGAGTCGAACTTTCAAATCATTCTGCTCAGATATCTCTCTAATGAGTGGTCGTAGCTCCATTGCGTTTGGAGTAATAATAACTACTTGTTTTGGACTCACTTCCTTGTATTTAACAAGAACATAAATTTGCCGCAATATATAAGAAAGTTCTTCTTCTAGGGTTGGAAAACGCATCAGAGCAAATGAATTATCGAGGTTGGTGTATAGTACATCTCGGAATATATTTTTCGGCAACCGGTCGATAAAGAATGAGTTTGATTTCGACTGTTGTACAGACTCCCATTTAGACTTGGGTAAGATGTTTTCGTAAACATTGACAATCGCTTCAGTCGCGGGCTGATCAGGCGTTTGCAAGTCATATGGCAGCAAGATGGTTACTTCTTTCTTCTGTGAAACAAATATATCAATAAGACGCTGATGTTTTGCGTTTAATGGTAAGAAAGCACCGTCCAAAATCAATTCATCAAATTCTAAGGCATCAAATTCATTTAACCTCTGGTTAGCCGCTAATCCATAGTCTAATAGTTGTTTTTCATGAAGTTCGTTTAAATACGATTCATATATATTTAAGCTTTGCTGCCATTTTTTAGCGTCATCGAACGTTCTCAAGGTCGAAATGTTCAATCCAGTAAGACTTAACTCAGTAAATGTATTCGATAATTCATTGGAAACAGAAAGCCAACTCAAATGGTTAGTTTCTTCGTTCTGCTTCATAATTCGTTCCAATATAACAATTGATTCTGATTTAGACAAAGTGGTACTTGCGTTCGCATAAACCAACTCTTTAATCCACTGGTCCATTTCAAACAATGCAACATGTTTTTCTCTTATTTCTTGTTCTGTTTTAAAGCCTTCGTCACGAAGCTTATTCTGAAACTGATTTTTATATTTAGAAATATAAAATTTCAGTCTCCTCCGGTACAAAATTAACGTCGGAACTATATGTAGTTGGGTTGCTTTTTGTCTTATAACTAAGCGTTTTTGTAAATATGATTCAATATCTTCAGTATTTGGAGAACAAAGTATGTTCAAGGAATTTCCTCCTAGTAAAGTTGGTTCCAATTTACTATAATCAAATTATACTATACAGAAATAACCATAACCATGTATATTTATTGGTTTAGCCTAGGGGGCATAGCAAATGTCATCGTTGATTAACGAAGAAGATGAACTCTTAGAAGAAATATGTAGAAAATATAATGTTGAGCCTCAATATTTAAAAGAGCTGTTTCGAATCGAAAAGGAATATGCGGATAAAAATATGTCTAAAAGAAGAGGTTTGTTTGATCGGATTTCCGATTTAGTAATGGATTGGGTGGAGCAAGAGGAAGAGAGGCGTAACATCATATGATTTTTAATTATATTTCCTTTGAAAATTATCGACCTTACTACGGAGTTCAGAAATTAGATTTACATAAGAAACAAGAAGGTTTTATTGCTTATAAACAAAATATTACTCTTGTTGGCGGCTTAAATGGTGCAGGTAAAACCTCACTAATTAATGCTTTTTTTATTTGTTTTTATGGGAGACGAAAATTCAGTAAAGAAGAGTATGAAATTATTAAAAATGAATCGATAAACAGACGGTATTATAGAGAAGGCGGAAGGGAAAGTAAGATCCAACTCTCATTTACAGACCGCGTCGGAACATATCTCATCGAAATTACTTTCTTAGAAGACAATAAACATGATATCAATGAAACTAGAAAAATATATGTAGTTTCAGGAGAAGAACTTAGGGAAGTAACGGCTGCGGATGAGGAATTTAATGAGTTCATCGATCAACGGATTCCAATCGATGTGGCTCCGTTTTTTATTTTTGACGCTGAAAAAATAAGGGACCTAGTTGGAGAGCAGGATACCAAAGAAACTATTAAAGCCATTCAAAAAATCGTTTCTTTGGAGCTTTACAATCAACTTTTCGATGATTTGTCCAGCATACGTTATAAGGATGAAATGGCACTCTCCAAAACCGTTAAAGATGAAGAGATTCAAAAGCTCTCGAGTGAATTGCAAAATTGTGCGACGGAATTAGAGTTGTTAAAATCAGAAGAAAAACCAGATGAAAAAAAGATTGAATACTTGAATGAAGATAAAGTGTATTTGAACCAAAGAAGAAGACTTAAACTCGCTAACAGTAGTGAAACAAAGAGTCAAGTTAATCGCAAAATAGGTGAATTGGAAAATGAGCTTAAACTAATTTTTACTACTTTGGAACGCTTCGGACGGAACTCGCTCCCCAACTTAATCGCGTCACCAGTTGTACGAAAGCTCCAGCAACGAATAAAAAAAGAACAGAACTATATTTCGAGTATGAGCAAAAGTACCGCAATGTTTGCTCCATATGACAGGTTTATAAGTCAGGTACTATCGGTAACAATCGCCCCCCCGCTAAATGACCAACAAAAAGAGCAGATAAAAGAAAAAGGTAAGGAAGTTTGGGCGAAAATTAATCAAGTTCAGGAAGTGAAAATTGAGCCATTAAATGTGTTACACGCAAATGATTTATCCCAAAATGAGTTGCAGACCATATTAAATTGGAACCTGACGAGTAATGTAGATGTAAAAGGTTTGATAAGCAAACGTATAAAAATTCAAGCTGAGCTCCAAAAACTACTTGACCAATTAAATGATGCACCAGATGTAATTGATACAAAAGAAGAAGATGAAAAGCTAGCAAAGATATCTGAAGAACTCGGAGCTCTTTATGTCGCTAGAAAGGCAAGAAGCGAATCAATCCGAAAGCTCCAGGATCGTCATCATCAACTTTTGAACGATATGACAAGAAAACGGCAGGCTAAGAGTGAAATGGGACCAGTTGAGCAGAAAATGGAGATTATGACACGCCTCATTGGTGCAACAAAAGAATTCATCGATCGGGTAACGGTGTTAAAAGCTAAGCAACTAAAAGAAGAAATCGAGACAATTTTGTTAAAGTTGTTTAGAAAAAAAGATTTGCACCGAGTCGAATTTGACTCAAATGAATTTACTCTTAAAATTTACGATGAATTCGACCGTCAAGTCGATTTGACGTCTCGATCGGAAGGCGAGAAACAACTTATTGCACTTTCGATGATTTGGGCGCTAACGAAAGTTTCAGGTACAAACTTCCCGTTTGTAATTGATACGCCTCTGGCCCGATTGGATAGCATTCACAGAGCTAATTTAGTGAATCGGTTCTTTACAAACTTAAGTGACCAGGTCATCATACTAACGACTGATACAGAAATAACCAAGGATTTCGTTGAAGAAATTGAACCGTTTGTACAGAAATCATACATTTTGCAATATGACGATGAAGAAAACGCAACAAAGGTGACCGAAGGATATTTTACTTTTGAATAGGGGTTAGACATAAATGGCAAATGGTAGGATGTCATTATCTGTAGAAGGTGAAGAAAAACTTATCCGTATTATGGCTGAGTTGGAGCTAAACGATAAAAGGCCAGAAGCACTTCGACTTGCGTTCGTAAAGGGACTTGTTTCCTTTGATTCACCCCCGGAACGGAAGGAACGAAAAACACGTTTTGTGATACCGGATGGAGTAGTTGCACGTGGGGATGATTACATATTGTTTAAACATCTACTCGTGGAACGGGTTGGTCAGGCTCTTGATGCAAAAAGTGTCGATGATTATATGCTTCGCTATATTGAAGAAGGTCTGGATATTATGGCGAAAGAAGTCGATTCATTATCCGACCTGGATAATTATTTGCTTTACTTAATTGGTAAACATAGTTAATCAGTATAATAGTTTTTTACTTGGAAACGGGAACGAAGTACGCTTTTGAAAGAAGTGATGAACTCCTGATGATCCTGATTGTACAAGAGGCTGTTCATTTGATAGTAAGCTTCTTCTATGCTTATTTCTGTTAATTCGATGTCAATATGAAGGAAAAACCCTTTCTATCGAATAAATGTGGAAGGACAATAATGTGTTTTTAATTAGACTATATACAAGGCATAAAAGGTTTTCGGAAATAGATGTCTAATTCTTACAGGTAATAGGAACCTGTAGGAGGCGTTCAAATATGAACGAAAATTCCGTATCCCCACAACAGGAAGCAGTAACTGCAGAGATTGAACATGTAAAAGGCGCGATGAAAGCGACTAAAGATAAACGCATGTTTGAACGATACCAGACGATTTATCTTCACTTAACTGGACGGTCCTACGATGAGATTGCCGAGATTGTAGGCTTAACATCGGTGACCATTCGTACTTATGTAATAGCATTCCGGGCCATGGGTTTGGATGGACTTGTTCTTAAACACTCACCAGGTCGACCGTCATGGCTTACCGAAGAACAGGAACTGGAAGTTACTTATGTACTCGTCGAGAAGACGCCCTCAGATGTTGGTTTTCCGGCAGATATGAACTGGACAGCTCCATTACTGCGTGACTGGATCGAACGGACGTTTGATGTGAACTACTCAAATCGCGGTGCTCGCAATCTGTTACGGCAGCTGGGATTCAGTTATACGAAACCGACCTATACATTGGCCAAAGTTGATCCGGCTAAACAAGCTGCTTTTAAAGAAGCATTCGAGGCTGTAAAAAAAATTGCAACAACGCGAAATTGATCGAATTCTGTTTGAAGATGAATCCATGATCCGTGATTACCAAGCCATAGCCAATACCTGGTTTCCCAAAGGACATCAACGAAAGATTAAAACTTATGGTAAGCACCATGGCGTCAAGCTGCTTGGCGTACTCGATTATGCCAGCGGTGAAGTATTTTGTGTCGAAGAAGAACACTATGATGCTCACGTTTTTCTATCGTTTTTAAAGCGAATTGTTGCCCGATTCCCAGGTGAAAGACTCGTCATCATTCTGGATAATGCCCGCATCCATCACGCAAAACTGATTCAACCCTTTTTACAAGCTCACGCCGAATCTCTCCAGTTGATGTTTCTTCCACCGTACAGTCCCGATCTCAATCCCATTGAAGGATTATGGGGATGGCTGAAAAAATCTGTCATATACAATGTCTTCTATGCCAGTTTGGCTGAAATTCGAAGTGCAGTTCAAACGTTCATCTCAGAGATCAGCAAAGATCATTCTCGAATCGTTTCTCGACTTTGCAACCGAATTTAAAAATCTTTTGTGCCATCTATATAGATTAAGGGGGCATCACTTGAAGATATATGATGCAGCAATACTAGCTATAAACGAATTAGGTGGAGCTGCCCACCCTACAGAAGTTCTCGAAGTGATTAAAAAAAACGGCTGGTATAACTTCAATACTGCAAATGAAATCGGGGTTCTTACCCAAGCAATTAGACGGCACATGAAAGGTTACGTTGGAGTACAAGCGTCGAGTAAAAAGTTTTTTGAAAAACGCGGAGATAAGTATGCAGTTTTACCACTGGAGGATAAGAACAATCTTCCAAGATCAGTAGAATCTTTGCCGGACTGGAAATTATCAAGGGAAGAATACATTAATCAAATTCGAAATGCGTTTCAACGTGATCAGTTGTCTCTCTTTTTAGGGGCTGGCATTTCCACCTCTGCGGGGTTTCCTAGCTGGGATGCGCTATTGGAGAAACTAAATGATGCTGTTGTTAGACAAATGAACACAAAAAGGTTTGGTGGGAAGTTAAGCGCTGCTTCCGTAAGTGAAACAGATAAAGAGTTAATGGTGAATTTGCTTAGTAAACTCCGAGACGAGTCTCCAATAATTAACGCTTTTTTCTTAGAATCAACAATAAACTCGCGCACCGCATTATCAAGATATATTAGGGAAGCTCTTTATGGGAGACGAAAAAGAGCATATACTTCACAAACACTTGTCTGGCTTGCCAAGCTTTGCAATCATCGTGGAAAGTACCGCATTAGATCAGTAGTCACATTTAATTATGATGATTTGTTGGAAAAGCACTTAGTTGAAGTACCTGTTGATCATATGCCTGTTTTTAAGGAAGATGACGAAATAAACCCAAATGTTCTCCCTATCTTCCATGTCCATGGCTACTTACCGCAACACGAAAATAAGTATGATGATTCGGAAGATAACCTTATTATTTTTAGTGAGCAAGCATATCATACCGTTTACACAGATGCCTATTCATGGTCGAACATTACTCAGATGCATGTATTAAAGGAAAATGTATGTTTATTTATCGGACTTTCTATGAACGATCCCAATATGAGGCGAATTTTAGATATCTCATCAAGAAGAAATTCGAATAAAATAAAACATTTCGCATTTATGCAAAGGCTGGACCTGGAAGTCGAAGAAGATCAATTTAAGGAGTTGACGAGTGGACTGTCCCCTGAATTATTGAATGCATTTCTTGATGATTTTCACCTATCAAGGGAACGGTCATTTGAAAAGTTAGGTATTAGGATAGTTTGGTTCGAAGACCATGATGAAATACCTGATTTATTGAAGGCGATCGTTGGTTGATATGGGGGTTAGCGAATACTCCCACTTCCACCGGTATTAATGTTGTTATAACTAAACAATCAATACATGTGGGAAGAAATTGCTAATTGGATAGGGCATGAGTACCAACGTGTGAACGGCAGTGGTAAAATCCCCAATAACGGCACTTGAAAATTCCCCATAATCGGCAGAGACTCTTCCTTACGGGGGAGAGAGACAATGATCAAGAATGGGGAGTTTTACGTGATCCAGCACATGCGGCAAAAAGGTATGAATAAGACGCAAATTGCCGAGGAACTCGGCCGAGACCGGAAGACCATTGACAAGTGGCTTCGTGAAGAAGGGCCCAAATCCTATCAACGCCAAAAACCGAAATCGAGCATCTTGGCGCCGTATCAAGACTATATCCATTCCCGGATGGAAGAAGGCTGCCTGAATGCGGCCGTGTTGTTCGACGAAATCAAAGCCAAAGGATACCCAGGGCAGATCCGGTTGCTGCGCACCTTTATGGAACCTCTAAGGCCTGCGGTACTGGCCAAAGCGACTGAACGTTTCGAGACGCCGGCTGGTAAACAGGCGCAGGTCGACTGGGGTCATTTCAAAGTCGAGTGGAACGGTGAAGCTAAGCGGCTGTATGCTTTCGTCATGGTGCTCGGCTACTCCCGGATGATGTATCTGGAGTATACGGAAGATGAAAAACTGGATACCCTAATGGGCTGCCATGTCCGGGCGATGCAATACTTCGGCGGAAGAACGGAAACGGTACTCTACGACAACATGAAAACAGTCGTCACCGGTGCCGACGAACAGGGTCATCCCCTATGGAACGAACGATTCGCACGTTTTGCCGCCCACCATGGGTTCCTGCTGCGGCGCTGTGCTCCGTACCGTCCGCGAACCAAGGGTAAAGTTGAAAATGGCGTCGGATATGTGCGCAAGAATTTCTGGCCGCGGGTACGTACGTTTACCGGTTTAGCCGATCTCAATAGTAAGGCTCGTTTGTGGCTCGACACCGTTGCTAATGTCCGTATCCATGGCACCACCCATGAAGCACCGCAGCAACGCCTACTGCATGAGGGCCTGAAAACCTTCAATCTCGTTCCCTTCGATCAAGCGGAGCGGTACCCCCGCAAGGTAGCAGCTGACGCGCTGATCTCCTACGGAGCAAACCGCTATTCGGTGCCTTGGCGGTATGTCGGTCAGGTTGTGGAGGTACAGGATGAGCGTAACGGCCGCATCCGAATTTTTGTACAAGACAAGCTCATCGCCGAACACGACAAGGCTGCCGGACATCGCGAGGTCATCTTCGACAAGAAGCATACCGAAGGCATCCGCGCAGCAGGCGGCAAGCCCGCGCAACTCCCGATGCCGCGCCTCATGCAGCAAGCGCTGCCTGACGTCGTTCAGCGCAACCTGTCGGTCTACGAGCAGTTTCTGGATGAGGCGGTGATGCAATGATGGTCGTAACCGAACGCTTGCAGGAGGCTTTCGAGCATCTTGGATGGAGCCGAATTCCGGAAATATTGCATCAGCATGCCGAGGAGGCTGCCGCCCAGAACCGAACGTATCTGGATTTTCTCGACGGGCTACTGCAGGAGGAGCTCTCCGCCAAGCATGACCGCTTTATTCGCATGAAAACCCGGATGGCTCACTTACCGTACCACAAAACGCTTGATCAGTTCGACTTCGGTTTCCAACCGTCGGTTGAGGAACGACGTATCCGGGATCTAGCGACGCTCCGTTTTGTGGAGCACCAAGAAAACCTTGTCTTTTTAGGACCGCCCGGTGTAGGGAAAACACATTTAGCCGTGGCACTTGCACTGGAGGCCATTAAACGGCGATACACGGTGTATTTCACGACCGCGCACGATCTAGTGCAAACCCTCCAGCAAGCACATCTGAACAACACGATTACGCAAAAAATGAGGGCTTTGACCAAGCCAAACTTACTGATCATCGACGAGATCGGCTATCGCAAGATGGACGAAACGGCAGCGCACTTTTTCTTTCAGATCATTGCCGAGCGCTACGAGTCCGGATCCATTATTCTCACCTCCAACAAGTCCTACGGTGCCTGGGGAGAGATTTTCGGCGACTCCGTTTTAGCCACAGCGATTCTCGATCGCCTGCTCCACCACTCCACCACCATTAACATCAAGGGGGAGAGCTACCGCATTAAAGAAAAGAAAAAGGCAGGCTTCTTTCGACCCGATACGGAAAATGAAAAAACAGATTGAACCGATTTTCGCTGCCCCCTCGGGGGCCTTCACCTTGCACTTAATGGGGAAAATTCAAGTGCCGATTTTGGGTAATTTTCGTTTGCAGTTGACAAACGACGCCGGATCTGTTTATTGGCGTCGTTTTCTTTACATTCATTTTTCGTTTCCGCGTGCATCAAGTCCCTTCACAGTGCGCTAAAGAAGAACTAATTTACATTGGAGAAGCGCATACTTAAGCATTTGAAATGTGCTCTCAAAAACAAGATAAAGTAAATGAAAGATGAAGAAAAAATGGTATGTATTCTCGAAAGAAATTATGAAACTAAGTGGAAAATTAATTGAGAGAGTTTAATAAATTAAGATAGGAGATTGTTATGGGCTTTATTAGAACTATTTTTACTGCAACTAGTGAGCAATGGAAGTCCACTTCATTATGGATTTTTTATACCCTTTTGGGAAGCTTAATACCTACATGGGGTGGAATAGTGCTCTTAGTCATTTTTAACAAGTTACAGGATTGGTCCGTATTTTATAAAAATGGGGAATTTATCCTATACAGTGCTGGTCTATTAGCACCAGCTTTATTTGTTCTGATTAGAGAAGCCAAAAGACCTGGCTTTCAATTTATGGCAATCATTTCTGTGATAATGTTACTTTTGACTGGATTACTTTATTCTGCAATTGCACTATTTGGTTTTAAAATTATTCAATCCGACATAAAGATTAATATGGGAGTGCTTGCGAAAATATCTCTTTTTTTATTTGTTTTATCGGTGTTTATTGCTTTCTTAGCAGAGCTTTTAAGCAAGATTCAGCAAGACCCAAATGTTGAAGGAATGAGATTAAGAGAAATGAACAATCTTGAGGATGAATATAATAAATTCAAAAAGTGAGAGGGTCATTATGAGCGGACAGGTCGTAATAAAATGTGTTGAGGTACAGCAACCAATAGGATTATTTTACATAGGAGCAATAAACGCTGATGATTTAGTAGCAATTTCTTTTTCTGATACTCGAAGAATTGAGGTGGAGAATGAAATAGAACGATATCTAGGGATTCAACGTCCAATCTCACCGACAAGGATTAAAGAGTTGGGTGGTTATGTAAATACTGTTGATGCTTCATTTCCAACAAGTATTATCTTGTCGATATCTTCTGAAGATGTGATTTTTCATAAAGATACATCAACTTTAGAAATCAACAACAAACCACATACCGCAAAAATAATTGATGGTCAACATAGAATAGCAGGATTAAAACATTTTGTGGGAAATGGAGACCAATTTCAGGCAAACGTAACAATTTTTATTGATATGGATATTGAAGATCAGGCAATGGTGTTTACAACTATAAATTTAAAACAGGAAAAAGTCAGTAAATCCTTAGGATATGATCTTTTCGAGTATGCGAGCGCTAGAAGCCCGCAAAAAACATCACACAATATTGCGAAATTGTTGAATTATCAAAAAAAGAGTCCTTTTTATGGGAAGATTAAAATATTAGGAAAAGCAACACAAAACGGAGAACAGACGTTAAACCAAGCAACTTTTGTAGAAGCGCTTATCAGTTATATTTCAAAGGAGCCAATTCGGGATCGGGATCTTCTTAAGAGAGGAAAGAAGATATCCCCAGCAACAAAAGATGAAATAACTGATTTAATATTTAGAAATATGTTCATTGCTAAAGAAGATGCTAGTATTGCGATAATTATTGATAATTATTTTACGGCCATTTCAAAAAAATGGCCGCATGCCTGGAATTCTTCTGAGAGAGGTTACATTTTAAATAAAACGATTGGATTTACTTCGTTTATGAAGATTCTAAAACCAATCTTTATTTCAAAAAACAAACTTGGTCAGGTGATTAGTGTCGAAGATTTTGAAAAAACTCTTGAACCGATATATATGTCTGACGATGATTTTGTTACTGAAAACTTTGCTGGCACTAAAGGAATCACGAAGCTGACACAACGACTCCTAATAGATCTAGGTCTCGATATGTAGAACTCAAACTGCCCACTACAATATTAAGTAAAAGGATTTCAGGTTAAAACGAAAAAATCCATACAGCTAACATTGTAGATTATGGAAGTAAATGGATGCGTGATTTCCTACACGAATATTGATGGGGATGCCATGCATACTTTAATAATTGTATGAGTGCTGTTTTTTGACGTCGGGATATAATAATAAAGATAACTCTATGCTCTGATTTATACACGAGATTCAGGTTATAGTTAAAAGTAGAAGAAGATAAAGAGGGAATAGCCTGTGAAGTTCTTGTATTTAAGACCTTGCAGCTTATACTGCATATTACGCTTCATTTTATCGAAGCGATTCAGAAGGGCTGGCTATGCCCGTTCCAGTATTACGGCGTCTACGATGATACCGAATATTCGCAACTTACATGGCTTGGTACGAAGTATGATGAAAGCGAGCTGTTGGCTGTTCAACTGCGGGAAGAGATGGCCGTCAAGATCCATCGAGCCTGGGATCGTCACAAGCAGACGCGAACGATTGCTTTCTGCTCATCGATTACGCAGGCAAACTTCTTGTCGGACTACTTTTCGAGGCAGGGTGTATCATCGCTGAGCTTGCATTCGGAAACCCGGTCGATGACGAGACAGGAAGCGATTCGCAGATTGGAGGACGGACAGCTGCAGGTTATTTTCACTGTCGATCTGTTTAATGAAGGGGTCGATATTCCGGCTGTCGATACGCTGCTGTTTGTCAGGCCGACACAGTCCCTTACCGTCTTTACTCAGCAGGTAGGCAGGGGGCTGCGGATCCACGGCGGGAAAGATATGTGCGTCATCATCGATCTCATCGGGAACTACCGGAACGCCGACATCAAGCTGAGCTTGTTTGATACGCTCCCACACGACGGAGAGACGGGCAAAAGAGGAGCAGTAATGCCGAACGCGCCAGCGGGGTGTGTGATCGAGCTTGAGACGAGTGTTATCGACCTGCTCGAAGAGCTGTTCCGCAAGAAGCAGCCGCGCAAGGATAAGCTGCGAAGCGTTTATCTCGAGGTCAAAGAAGACATCGGCCGCCGTCCGACTTATCTAGAGCTGCATTTGCGGGGGAAGGCAAGCAGCCGGGAATACCGCCAGGAGTTCGGGTCGTATATCGGTTTCCTATACTGGGCGAAGGAGCTGGACGAGCACGAGGAAACGGTCTATCTGCAGCATGAACGCTGGCTGAGGGAAGTTGAGAGCACGCTCATGTCCAAAAGCTACAAGATGGTTCTGCTCCTGGCCATGTTAGAGAGAGGCGTCTCCGGCTGGAACTCTCCAATTACGTCGAACGGGCGGCTCCCTTTTTCCATCGGTATCTGACTGAGAAAGAGTACCGGAGAAGCGTCGATTTTTCCGATAAAGAAGCACAGCGTCTAAGGGAATACGACGAGAACAAAGTTGCCTCCTTAATCGCCCGTATGCCAATGACTAAATGGAGCGGCAGCTCAAAAGGTTTAATAGTCTATCACGAATCGCAGTTTAAACCGCAGTTATCCATAGAGAAAGACCAAGCAGAACTTATGTACCATTGGACCAGAGAGATTTGCGAATATCGGCTTCATGCTTATTTTGAGAAGAAGGCGGATATACCGGTGAGAGCTGAATAAGTTGAGCTGCAAATCCAACTAATTCAGATCGAGATCGGAAAAGGGGCTTCCCCGTAAAGTAGTGTCATAACTACGTTATGGGGAAGCCCATTTTTCTTTTCTGGCTATCCCTCAAGCTCAGAATGGGTAATTTCCGACGATGAAACGCATAAGGCCCTGAGATGATCAAGCACATGACTTCGCATTTTTCTATTCCGGGAAGATCGAATCTTACAGCTTAACCAGTGCCTGATGGAATGGAAAAAAATGTATGAATGTGGATTTTTGTATGGAAATTTGGCGAATTATTGAGGTGTTACCGGTACCGGCGTAATGATAAAATAATCATTGGAACCGCTTACAATGGTCATTGAGAGGGGGATATGCGGAGGGCATCTTTTTCCGGATAAATCGGGCAGTGGAAAATCCAAAAAACAAAGGAGAAGATTCATGCACACGAAAAAAAAGTATCTGTCGCTGATGTTAGCCGCCGCCATGCTGTGTTCATTGTTTTCGTTCACGACCTCATCTTCCGCCGCAACTCCCATGCAGTCTTATGTTAGCGCGATGCAGCCCGGATGGAACCTGGGCAATACGCTTGACGCGACGGGCGCCGACGAAACTTCATGGGGCAACCCGGTAGTCACACAGGCTTTTATACAGCAGATTGCCGCTCAAGGCTTTAAAAGCATTCGAATTCCGGTGACCTGGATACAGCATACGGGCTCTGCGCCGAGCTATACAGTCGATCCGGCATGGATGAGCAGGGTACAGCAAATTGTGGACTGGTCGCTGCAAGCCGGTCTTTATGTCATGATCAACCTGCACCACGACTCGTGGCAATGGGTCAATACGATGCCCACGAATCACGACGCCGTTCTTGCCCAATATAAGGCGGTATGGACGCAGATCGCCAATCGGTTCAAGGACCACTCCAGCAAGCTTATGTTCGAGAGCATTAACGAACCGTACTTTGACGGTGTGGACGCAGCGACTCAAATGTCGTTGCTCGATGAATTGAATACGGTCTTCCACCAGGTCGTAAGGGGTACCGGCGGAGGGAACGCCACTCGTCCGCTCGTGCTGCCGACGTTATACTGCAATGCCGAGCAAATACGTGTGGATTCGCTGAACAGCACGGTCACGAAACTGAACGATCCGAATCTGATTACGACGATCCATTATTACGGCTTGTGGCACTTCAGCGTGAATATCGCCGGTTACACGAAGTTCGATCAAAGATCGATTGACGACATCGTGACGCAGATTGATGGCGTGTATAACACGTTTGTCTCGAAGGGGATTCCCGTCATCATCGGCGAATACGGACTGCTCGGCTGGGATTCCGGTGAAGGTGTGCCCCAGCATGGCGAGATGCTGAAGTTTATCGAGTATTTTACGCAGTATGCCCAATCGAAGGGCGTTACTCATATGCTGTGGGACAACGGGTCGCGTTTCAACCGCATGACCAATCAGTGGCGCGATCCGGACCTTTACAATGTCATCATGCAAAGCTTGACCGGCCGTTCGTCCACCGCGGATACCGATTTGATCTTCCTGAAGAGCGGCTCAGCAGTCCAGGATGCCGTGCTGGGCTTGAACCTGAACGGCAACAGCTTCGTCTCGCTCAAGGACGGCTCCAACACGTTGGTTTCCGGTACGGACTACACGCTAAGCGGCAGCGTACTGACCGTCAAAGCGAGTGCGCTTGCCAAGTACGCTTCGGGCTCATTCGGCGAGAAGACGGTATTGACGGCGAATTTCAATTCCGGGCCTGCATGGAAAATCCAAGTGCGTTACAGCAATACGCCGGTGCAGTCGAAAGCTTCGGGCACAACCGGGGGCGGGCTGGTGATTCCGACATCCTTTAACGGCGATCAGCTTGCCACGATGGAAGCCGTATACGCAAGCGGCGGCAACGCCGGTCCGAATAACTGGACTTCCTACAAAGAGTTCAACTATACATTCACCCCCGATTATGCGAATAACACGATCACGATTAAGCCGAAATTCTTCGCTGAAACGACCGGCGGCACAATCAACCTCACGTTCCATTTCTGGAGCGGTCAAATTGTGAAATACCAGATGGCAGTGAAGGGTGGCCGCGTCACCGGCTTACCCCAATAGTTTACAATAAGGTGAGAAACCAAGCGCGAATTGCTGTACGCGCTTGTTTTTTTTGGTTCAATCAGCTATCAAGACGGTGTGCGATACCCCGTGACAATGTCAAGACGAAAGAGTAGGTTAAGGATGTAACAAGAAGAGCACCCAAATAAAGTAGTTTAGTTATATATTTTAATCTGTCCATTCAAGCAGATCGAACCGATATACCATATATATGCACAAGAGAGAACTTGACTCAATATAAAATGAGCAAAGGACGTATAAGAGAGATGCGCAAAGGGAAATCTTCTATTTCTTTATTATTGGTGAGAGCATTAGGTTTGGTCGTATGTTTTAAGGTGCTCATATATGTTCTAGAGCATTTTGTTTTGCAAGTAACTGGGGTACCTGAACTTAAGATAGACGATTCATATTTAAATATTGCTTTCGTGATACTTTGTATCTTGTTCGTCATTCGAATTCTTTTCGTGTTCTTGTCGGAGCAAAGAAAGAAACATAACCTCACACAGGACGATGAAACAGAAATTGATATCAGTACTTACACATGTGCAAAGTGCGGGGAAACTGTGAGTGAAAAAGTGAGGCAGTATTGTTTGAGTCGACCTCAACAATTTAACCATAAAGTTTACTGCTATGATCATCAAAAGATAACACCTGTTTCCGGCATCAAAAATCGTAAACCTTGCGATTAAGCAATCAACTGAGAATGAGGAGAGTAATAACATGTTAAAGAAGCTTCTAAGCTGGTTTACATCCGACAAGGCACCGGCTAAGAAACCACCGGCCAAGACAGCTTCACCGCCGAAGCGGAAAATAGAGTCTACGCGTATTGGCGAGCTCGGTGAGTATAAGATCAACATCCAATTGGATCAACTTCCGAAGGAATGCAAATATCTAAGCGATATTATGGTCAAGAACAGTAAGTCACGGTCCGGTTACTCTCAAATTGACCATGTCGTCATATCGCCCTATGGACTCTTTGTGATTGAGACGAAGAATTATAATGGAGAGATCAAGGGTGGTCGATCCGATAGGAATTGGCGGGTAAGCAACCGGTTTAATATGTACAATCCGCTGATGCAAAATTATGGCCATATTAAGGCCTTGGAGAATGTGCTGAGGGTTTTCCCTGCCTTAACCTACATATCCATAGTTTCGTTCACGATGCGCTGCCGTTTCAGTATTGATCCGGAGCTTCGCAAAATCGCTTCCGACGAGCTTATCGTATACGATACGGAGCTTTCGGAGTTCATAAATCGGAAGATCAGCCGAATTCGAGCAATGTCGGACAAGCCTTTACTCACCGAACCGGAAATAAATCAAATCTATGATGCCGTCCAGTCCGCGAACATAACTGACGCTGCTTTAAGAGCCGAGCATAATCAAAAGGCAAAGCTGCAGTCATCTAAATAATGTTCTCCGAAATTCATTTCCAGCTCTCATCTTCATGACAAGTGAACGAGAACGAACTGAGGAGGTTCCTGCAAAAGTAAGCGTTCGACTTGGTGCAGAAACAGACCGCAGCCTTTGGCGAGGGCGGTCTATTTCTTTTTCTGGGAAAACAAAGTATTAGACTCATCCCAAAAATCGGAAAGAACGAGACAAAAAGTCCTTCACTACCGCTGTTTGTACTATCGTTCTCCGCTTAACATTTAGTTGGGATATACCATGCCAGTGTCTCTGTGGGTTGAAGGTCTGGTGTAAATATTTCGTATCTTGGTTTTGACAAATCAATACTATATCTTGCTTGGTTTTCTTCGGTACAAATTTTACTCCAGAATTCACCGACATACTTTTTTTCGAAATTAAAGATGACATATTCGCCTTCGGGAATAGTAAAAGACGTCATTCCTTCCGGAACATCACCCAGTGCGTTGAATTCAACAGCAACTAGAGGTCGGATTCCGGGCAAAATTACTAAATACTGCTTCATTTTCTCAATCTCGCCGATGGTTTGTTTTAGCTGATCGAAAAGTTCAGGCTCGTCCTCTAAATTTTCACCTTGAAACCCGACTAATTCAACAGAACGAAGCTTTTCAACTCGTGTTTGAACAAAATTATCCATACTGTGTGCAGCCTCCTTTTGGCTATACTATATATTTGCCGGAACTGACGATTAACGTAGAGCGTCTTTTACCTCCACAGGCATCACTCGCCTTTCCGGGAGATTAGCCGACCTCCCATATAGCCATTTTATTACAGGTGTATGGATCGTGTAAGGATAAAAAAGGGAATCGAGGCGACATCACTTAAATATGATAGGAAACGGATGCTTTCGAAGCGGGTAGTGCGCCCCGCAGGGAGGTTTGCCGAAGAAGTCTGGTCAAACTAAGCAAAGGCTGCCGAAGCGAGTTTTCTGCTCGCAAAGCAGTAACTTGCAAGAAGCGTCGCAAAAAACTTTTAGGAGGTTGTTACATGTGGAGGAAAGCTCTGATGACGGTAAGCGCTATGATTATGCTGCTGGCTTCATTCGTCGGCTTTGCGGGCCATTCCGCGGCGGCGGACGTGTATGACGGCATGCGAAACCGGTACCGTGACCTGCTGACCGGCGGGACGGCTTTCGATCCGGCGGATCCGCTCCTTTCCGCCAAGATCGGTCAAATCGTCTCCACGGCCGAGCAGTATTGGCATTCGATGGACAAAAATCCGTCCCGTACGAACCTGTGGAGCGGCTTGAACAACGGCTTGAACGGATTCCATGTACGCGATTCGTATTGGCGCCTTCGCGCCATGGCCCTTGGCTATCAAGTGAAGGGATCTTCCCTGCAGGGCAATGAGGAGCTCGCGGCGGATATTACTGCAGGACTGGAATGGTTGAACGCCAACTGGTATTCGACCGCGACGGGGGAGCCGGGCAACTGGTTCGAGTGGAAGGTTACGGTCCCTTTTTACCTGCTGGATACCTCCATTCTTCTGTATGAAAAAATACCGGCCGTCTCGCTGAGCAGCTATACGGCCGCTATCGACAAGCACAGGCTCCACCAGGGGTCCGCGGACGCAAACGGATTGTGGGGCACGAAAATCCTGATGCTGAACAACATCCTGAAGAAAAACGGAGCCGGTCTGAATGCCGTCAAAACGACGACCGAAGATGCCTTGAAGTATAAATCCACGAATGGAAACGGTTTTTTTGACGACGGCTCTTACATCGACCACACCGGCACGAACAGCCCGGGCACGCCCGGCTATCCCGGAAACCCCTACAACGCCGGGTACGGCAGGGGCTTTTACAACTCGGTTGCCGAAATCATCTACGTTGTGGCAGGCACAGCCTGGGACATCAATCGATTGAAAAAACAGGTTATTTACGAATGGACGGAAAATGCCTTCGCACCGTTTCTGTACAAAGGAGGCGTCATGTCGTTCGTACAGGGAAGAGAAATATCCCGTCCGAATGCCCAAGAGCATGTGATCGGCCACGACATTCTTGAAAGCATCATTTTGCTGGCGCAAGGGTCGGATCCCGCCCATAAGACGCGAATGGAACAATTCGTCAAATACCATGTGAAAGCGGATACATTCCGGCCGTTTGATCTTGACGTATCGATTTTTACGCTCACCAAGGTGAATTCGATCATCTCGAATGTCGCCTCCCCCGGCGGTTTGTCGACGCACCGGACGTTTGCGAGAATGGACCGCGTCGTGCACAGCCGGCGGGGTTATGCGTTTGGCGTGGCCATGAACGGCCATGTGATTAACTACGAATACATCAATGCCGAGAACCTTCACGGCTGGCATTACGGACAGGGAGCCACTTACCTGTATAACAATGACCTCGGCGCCTACGATCAGGAGTATCATCCGACTGTGAATGCGCACCGCCTGGCAGGGACGACCGTCCAGCAGAACAAAAACTCCAACTTCCATCCCAATATGAGCAAATGGGCGGGAGGCGCGGATCTCGGTGAGTTCGGCGCGGCCGGCATGGAGCTGGCGCCGAACGGGGAGTCGCTGACGGCGAAGAAATCGTGGTTTATGTTCGACAACGAAATCGTGGCCATCGGTTCCGGTATCTCCTCTTCGGACGGTTTGCCGGTGGAAACGATCGTCGAGAACCGGATGTTGAACGAAGCGGGCAGCAATGCTTTAACCGTGAATGGGGCTGTCTATCCGGCTTCGCTCGGATGGTCTGCGACGATGACGGGCGTGAACTGGATGCATTTGCGGGGGACGGCTTCCTCCGGCGCCGACATCGGGTATTACTTTCCCGGCTCTCCCACGCTGCAGGGCGTAAGGGAGGAACGCAGCGGAAAGTGGTCCGACATCAACCGAAACACAGGCGTCACAGGCGACGCGGGGAGTACGGTTCACAAGCGGAATTACCTGAACGTATGGTTCGACCATGGCGTGAATCCGAGCGCGGGCAGCTACGCTTACGCTCTGCTGCCGGGCATGTCGCCCGTGCAGGTTAACGGCTACGCGTCTGCTCCCGAGTTTACCGTTCTTGAACAGTCGGACGAAGCCCATGGCGTGAGAGAAAACAAGCTGAATATAACGGCGGTGAATTTCTGGAAAGATGCAGTGAAATCCGTCGGCATCGTGACCAGCGATAAGAAAGCATCCGTAGTCGTCCAGGAAAACGCCGACGGCATCGAGGTGTCGGTCGCCGATCCCACTCAGCAAAACAATGGTACGATCGAGATTGAAGTGAACAAAGCGGTTTACGGCATCCTGGAGAACGACAGCCAGATTACCGTGACGCAGCTGGAGCCCACGATCAAAATGACCGTCAACGTGAACGGCGCGTACGGCAAGACGTTCAAAGCAAAATTCGGCAATTCCACGGGAGCGACAACTTCTTCCGCTACCAACTTGGCATTGAACAAACCGGTGACGGCCAGCAGCACGGTTAACAGCGGCACAAAATAGGCGTCTATAGGTACCATAGGCGTAAACCCAACATAAAATAGTACGAAATAAGATACAACGAGGGAGTAGATCATCCATGTATCCTTACGATTACAGTCCATATGAATATGATTTCAGTCCATACGTTTACCATCCATCCGGTTACGACCCGTATGGTGACCGTCAATTTTTTCCTTTCGGCTTCCCAGGCGGCCAGCAAGATTTGGGCGTTGAATGGCACGAACAAGAAGGTCCTTGGAGCGGGCTGTGGCGCAGGCGGGGGAACAGCAACATCTTCGATGCCACATGGACGATGCCTGGGGCGCAGCCTATAACAGCTGTTTTGAGGATCTTTATTTTCGGCAGCTTTGTTTATGTCCAGCGGCGAAACAGCAGTGACGGCAATGACTGCGACTACACAGGAACGCTCTCCGGAGATGGCCGTACGGTTTCCGGGACATATCGATGTATCCGGGGCGGAGGCTCTTGGACGGCCACGATCATTCGGCGCGAGAGAGTCCGTTTAGGCAGAGTCTGGTATGAACAAGAAGGCGGCTGGAACGGCGTGTGGGTTCGTCGTGGAAACAGCAACATTTTCGATGCAAGATGGACGATGGCCGGGGCACAGGATATAACGGCTGTATTGACGATCAATATATTCGGCAACAACGTCCAGGTTTTGCGCAGAAACAGCAGCGATGGAAACGACTGCAACTACACCGGCACCATCGCCGGGGACGGCAGGACGGTAACAGGCACGTATACATGTACGCAAGGCGGAGGGTCTTGGAGAGCCACTATAACTTGACTTATAGGTCCAGGTCTAAATCCATTCTCAAATACACAAGTACGCAGTAACCGGATAAAGGATAGAACTTGCCGAATAAGATAACAGCTTTAGTTCCATCGCCTTCAGCTTGACCGTAACAAGCGGCTTGGCTCTGTCTTTTTTCGAAATAAAGGCGATGAAAGCGAAAATCCACAACCACATCGGTTGTGGATTTTTTTCATGGTCGATGCGATTTGAACCCCTGTTAAGAGTTTGCCATCCACATTCGGCGAAACCTTGACAGCCTTCGTCTTTTTCGGGGCGGAACCGGCTGCTTCAGGCACTTCGAATCCACCCATTCCCGAATGTCATTCCCGCCTCCTCGGTAAGAACCCTCACCGTATTCTCGGTTAAGGGCATGACGGAAATTTCGTCTTGCTTCGCCCAGCTAACGAAATTATGGTCAACGAACATTTGCCTCTACAAGAGAATGAATGTTCGCTGTCAACCATACGCCACGCTTTTATAGTATAATGTTCCTATCAATACCGGGAGGAAATTACTGACATGACAATGATCAACCAATTGAAAGATAAAGACGAATTCACCGGCTTTTATTTACTGAAAGAAGTAGAGGTTAAGCAAACCAACAACACGCCGGCCAAAGATTATATGGATATCGTCTTATGCGACTCGAGCGGGCAGCTGCCGGCCAAGTACTGGGACGTCGCGGCGGCAGATAAAGATGCATTCTTCCCCATGGGACTCGTCAAGGTTCAGGGCATCGTCCAAACCTACCGCGAGAAGCTGCAGGTGAAAATCCTCCGAATCCGCAACACGACCGCCGAAGACGGTGTAGCTGTCACGGATTTCGTCCGTTCGGCGCCGATCCGCCCGGCCGATCTCATTCATACGATTAAAAATGTTCTTCGCACGATTACCGATCCGGAAATCAAGATAATCGTCTCCTATTGTGTGGATAAAGTGGAAGAGAAGCTCATGCATTATCCGGCTGCGAAGACGCATCATCATGCTTATTTTGCCGGACTTGCCTATCATATTGTTCGCATGCTGGAAGTCGGTGAATTTATCTGCAAGCAGCGTCCTTTTCTTAACGCCGATTACATTAAAGCAGGCATCATCCTTCATGATATCGCTAAACCGGAAGAGATGATCGCCCGGCTCGGGATCGTATCCGACTACAGCGTGCAGGGGAAGCTGGTGGGGCACATTGCGATGGCGTCGAACTGGATAACCGAGGCCGCGATTAGGTGTGAAATCGGCTTCGAGTCCGATCGCGTCCTGGCCCTGCAGCACTTGGTTCTCTCACACCATAACCTCGGCGAATGGGGCAGCCCTGTCCAGCCGCAAACGGCAGAGGCGGTTGCGCTGCATCATATCGACGCGCTGGATGCGAAGCTTCAAATGGTTGAGGATGCGCTCAGTTCAACCCCGGAGACGGAAGAGTGGACGCCGATGATCAGGGGACTTGAGAACAAGGCGATTTACCGCATGAATAGTAAGCATTCCGAAATTCCATACTCATTAAGGTAATACCGGGTATCTAATTTCACCGGACTTGAGCTCATCACATTGGAAGCAGCAGCAAATAAGCAGCACACCCTCTTGAGTGGAGGATGTGCTGCTTATTTATTATCCGTTTCAGCTTTAGGGCTGATTCCCATGGTTCTGCGGATGATTGAAGTAGGTTCCGCTCTTGAGATTATGAACGAATTCCTGCAGCCATCTGTAATAGCTCAAGCCGTGTCGAAGCTTATGAAGATCCTTCAGGCACAGCTGACGTTCCTCCTCCGGTGTCTCCATCGCAATAATCAACTCGGTCAGATCCGGGATCACTTCGTTAATCGCACTGAGCATGACGTCAATCTCACGCTGCAGCTTCGTCGTGAAGAAGTTTTGAAATGCCTGAAAGAAGTCGGTTTCAGCCACGTACAAATCTTTCCGTTCGTGTTTTTCCTCCAGCTTGTTGACCATCTTGGACTCCATCAGTGAGCGTACCGCATAGCTCATATTGCTCTTGCTCATGTTCATATGCGTCTTCATATCTTCCAGTGTCATTGGCTTATCCTCGAAATACATGATGCCATATAACTGGCCAAACGAATGGGTGGCGCCATAGAGGTCCATCGTTTCTGCAATGGCATCAATTACCCTTCGCCGCAGCTTCTCCCGCTGTGGCGGTAACCGGTCGTCCTCGTCCGAAGCCGCTTGTTTCATGTCTTCACCTGCAATCGAATAGATTATTTTCTCATTATACTAAAATGTTAGCCTGCGAACATGTCCCATTGAAATCTTTTACATGATATTAAAGTGTACTTTACATTAAGAAAACCAATCTATCATGAAATGAATGTACAATTAATTTTGAACGGAAGAGCATTATACAGGTTTTTACCAATAAAATCGGTATATTTAAACGAAAAATTGGACGGAGGGTACACAGAGTTTGAAACAATCAAGATTTGCCGCGGATGTGAAGGCGCTGCTCTTCACCCTGCCGGCTATGATTCCATTGACGATGTTTTGGCTTGCTCCGCTTGCATATGTTTTTTACCTGAGCTTCACCGAATGGGATTTTATGAGTCCGGACAAGCTGTTCGTCGGGTTCGACAACTATGAGGCTTTGTTCGAGAATCCTGCTTTTTACAAGGCGCTGGAAGTCACAATATTATTCTCCTTGGGGAGTGTGCTTCCGATCTTGATCGGAGGTCTGGCATTCGCGCTTCTGCTTGATAGCAAGCTGAAATTCTCGGCGCTGTACCGTGCACTCATCTTCTCGCCATGGGTTACACCGACCGTCGCCGTCTCTATCGTGTGGTCGTGGATCTTCGAGCCGGAAGTCGGTCTGGCCAATAACGCTCTCCGATTACTCGGCTCCGCCGGCATCGGTTGGCTGCAGGACCCGAATTGGGCGCTCGTCGGCATTCTTATCGTTACCGTATGGAAAGCGGTCGGATGGGCGATGGTTTTCTATCTGGTTGCGCTCCGCAATGTACCGTCAGATCTCCTGGAGGCTGCCGGTATTGATGGAGCGGGAAGCTGGCGGAAGTTCACTCATGTTACACTGCCGCTCATATCGCCGACCACGTTCTTCTTGTCCGTCGTCCTGATTATCCAGTCGGTGCAGGCCTACGACCAGATTAATGTCATGACGCAGGGCGGTC
The DNA here is from genome assembly GCF_019550795.1 of Paenibacillus sp. sptzw28. Classification (NCBI taxonomy): domain Bacteria; kingdom Bacillati; phylum Bacillota; class Bacilli; order Caryophanales; family Paenibacillaceae; genus Paenibacillus; species Paenibacillus sp. sptzw28. The sequence goes on along the minus strand of NZ_CP080545.1, from coordinate 5,391,722 downwards.
CGTCCGGATCCACTCGAACGTTATTGTATATGTATTACCAGTCTGCCTTTGAATCCTTTAATATCGGTGAAGCGTCGTCAGTCGCTGTAGTGCTTGTCATTGGCTGTGCCCTGCTCTCGCTCGCTTCGTTTGCCATAAGCCGCCGCACCGTCCATTACTATTAGAAATCCAGGAAAGAGGGAGAGCAATGCTCGGACGGAAATCATTGCCTGTAATCATAAGGCATCTGCTGCTTGCGCTGTTTGGAGCCGTGATGGCGTTCCCATTCTATTGGATGGTTACCAGCGGCCTCAAAACGAATACTGAGATTTGGCAGTTTCCGCCGACCTTCTGGCCCAAAGCTGCGAAATGGGTTAATTTCGCACAGGCTTGGCAGGCGGCGCCCTTCTGGCGTTACATGATGAACAGCATAGGCGTAGCTTGTGCGATTGCGTTCCTGCAGGTACTCAATTCCGGGATGATGGCGTACGCGCTGACCCATATGAAATTCCGGTTGAAAGGCATTCTGACCGCGGTCATTCTGCTTGGTTATATGGTTCCGAGCACGGCTGTCTATTTGCCAGGCTATATCATACTGGCGAAGCTGAACCTGCTCGATACCTATACCGGATTGATTTTGTCCAACTGTGTAAGTGTCTTCTCGATATTCTTAATCCGGCAAGCTTTTCTTCAGGTGTCGCATGAAATGGTGGAGGCCGGGCATATCGACGGAGCGTCACATCTGCGCATTTTATGGACCATTCTTGTTCCGCTTACACGCTCCTCGTTTGCCGTGCTGGTACTTATTACTTTCATTGAACAATACAACAACTATTTCTGGCCGATGCTGATCACCAAGAACCCCGATCTGCAGCTTGTATCGGCGGGACTGCGCAGCTTTTTCGTGGAAGGAGGTGCTTATGGATTGAAGTGGCCGCTCATTATGGCAGCCAGCTCATTCACCATTGCGCCGTTATTGCTTCTTTTTCTGCTGACGCAGAAGACCATTATGCAGAGTGTGAATTTATCCGCGGGTATCAACAAAGGTTGATTTAAATTAATCGAGTGGAGGAATGAACATGTTTTTGTTTAAAAAAGGGTTGGCTTTCGCGGTGGTATTGAGCTTTATCCTATTAACGGCGTGTGGAACAAACTCTGTACAAACGAACAAAACGGCTCAGGCGAACGAGACGACGGCAGCGGCTGCTAATCTGAAGCCCCAGGAAACAAAAGAGCCGGTGACGATTGAGTTCTGGTATGGACTGGGAGGCAAGCTTGGCGAAAATATGAAAACGCTGATTGATGAATTCAACGCATCGCAGAAGGAAGTTATTGTGAAAGGGGTCGTTCAAGCGGATTATTCGGAGACTGAGCAGAAGCTCCAGGCAGCCATTGCAGCGGGCAAGGTACCGGCGGCGGTCCTTTCTTCGAACGTCGAATGGGCGCGTAAAGGGTATTTCGCCCCTATGGACGAGATGATGAAGCAGTACCCGAATTACAATAAAGAAGATTTCGTACAAACCTTCCTGGCGCAGGGACAGGTGGATGGAAAACAGTACTTCATTCCTATGTACGGCACAACGCAGGTCATGTACTATCGCAAGGATCTTTTTAAAAAGTATGGCATTAAGGCGGAGGATTTGAAAACATGGGAAGATCTTGCGGCGGCAGCCGCAAAGATGACAGAGAAATCCAATGGAAAAACGACGATCTACGGCTGGGAGCCGATGTGGGGCAGAGATAATCTGATCGACGCGGTATTGAGTAAAGGCGGACGCATCCTCAGCGAGGACGGTAAAACCGTCATGATCGATTCGCCCGAGTGGGTCGAAACGTGGGATCTGTTCCGCAAGTGGATTCATGAGGACAATATCATGCGTATTCATTCCGGCGGCAATGGCTGGGAGTATTGGTATAAAACAATCGACGACGTTATGAAAGGCAAAGCGGCAGGTTATACAGGCTCGAGCGGCGATCAAGGAGATCTTGATTTTACTCAACTAGGGGCAATGGAGCAGCCGGGCTGGGAAGGAATCGGGGAAGGTAAACCGGTGGCAGGTGCGGTTATGGCCGGTATTCCGGCGAAAGCAAGCGACGAGGAGAAGCAGGCGGCGTTCAAATGGCTCTCGTTCTTCAACAATTCGAAAAATACGGCTTTCTGGTCGATGAAGACCGGCTATATTGCGGTTCGTCAATCGGCGCTTAAAGATCCGGCATTTATCACATACAGCGAGCAAAATCCGCAGAGCAAAATACCGCTTATGCAGGCAGCGCACGGTTCGGAGCCGTTCCAGGACCCTACCGGCGGAAAAATCAACGATGCGCTGAGCATCGCGGCGGACAAGGTGGAGATCGAGAATATTCCGGCAGCGGAGGCGCTTAAGGAAGCGAAAGAAGTCGCCCAAAAGGCGCTTGATAACATGAAGTAGGAGTGAGTGATGAAATGCCTGAACTCATTGTGGGTGAACGCAGCTGCGCCGTAACAGGCATTTTATTCGACAAGGATGGGACGCTGCTGGATTTTGTGTCAATGTGGGGCTGCTGGAGCGAGCATGTGCTGAACGGATTCAAGCAGCGGCTTGCGGCACTAGGACTTCAGCTGTCGATGACGGGCGGCCATTCTTCATTATGGGGAACGTTCCACAGTAAGGATGGCACCATCGTTGATTATGACCGGAACGGGCCGCTTGCTATGGGGACCATGGAAGAGCTCCATGCTCTGTTGATTTGGCAGGGCTACCGATCGGGGCTATCGTGGTCGGCAGCCAAGGAGCTTGTACACGCTTGCAGCGCGGCTGCAAACGAGGAGCTAAAGCGGGTTCGTCCCGCCAGGCCAATTACCGGGGTCGAAGCTTTGCTGAAAGCATGCCGCGCTCAGCGCATTCCGCTGGGCGTAGTTACCGCAGACGAGACGGCAGCGGCAGAGATGCATCTGGATTGGCTCGGTTTTCGTCATTATTTCGCGGCCGTCGTTGGTACGGATCAGGTGGAGCGGGGCAAGCCTTTCCCGGATATGATGGAGCTTGTCTGCCGTAAGCTGTCGATTGAGTGCCGGGAAGCGGCGGTCATCGGGGATACGAACGGAGATATGAGGATGGGCAAGGCGGCAGGAGCGAAGCTGTGTATCGCTCTCGGCCGGCCGGATTCCCCGGCAGCAGGATCGAATCATTTCCCCGATGCGGATCTTATCATTGATTCTTATCGGGAGATTCGGTTAGGAGGGATTCAGGGTGAAGACTGAGAGCGGATTAGGCTGGCTGTTCCTCGCGCTCGCGATAGCTCTGGAGCTTTCGGGAACCGTTTCGATGAAAATGTCCGAAGGGTTTACACGGCTGTGGCCTTCGGTGTGCATGTTTCTATTTTACGGCGCCAGCTTTACATTCTTGAATTATGCGCTCCATTATATGGACATGAGCGTCGCCTATGCGATATGGTCCGGCATTGGGATCGTATTGATCTCATTGGCGGGGGTGCTGCTGTTCGGTGAACGTCTTCCATCGGCATCGGTGATGTGGATTATTGTAATCGTCATTGGTGTGGTCGGTTTAAATCTAAGCTCTAGGGTCCATTAAGGGCTAGTTCCGGAAGGAGTGAGGCATCATTTATGAGTTACAGCGATAATAACGGACGACTGGAACGACCGCTCGCTGCTTTTCAGGTCATTACGGATACCCACGTGACGGACAAACCCGACCATGTATATAATCGGAATTTCGAACGGGCGCTGAAGGATATTATTGACAATGCCGATCGGAGCAGCGGCATCATGCATGTCGGTGATCTAACCGATCACGGTTTCATAGAGGAATATAGGGAACTGATCCGGATTATCGGGGAGAACAGTGAAGGGCTTCCGGAGATTTATTTTACCGTAGGTAATCATGACGTCGCTTTGGGGGACTGGCCGGCCAGACTGCGTAATTTTACAGCCTATACGGGCATGAAGGGTGCCTATCACGACCATTGGATAGATGGATTTCACTATATATTTCTGGGGACGGAGCAGGGTCTGGAGAAGTTCTGCCACTTGACGGAGGAGCAATTGACCTGGCTGGCCGCGAAGCTCGGCGAGGATGCTTCCGCAGATAAGCCGGTGTTCGTCTTCCTGCATCAGCCGCTTAAGAATACGGTCGCAGGCTCATTGGAGTCCCAGAACTGGTACGGCGTTGTGCAGGATGAGGACCTGAGGAACCTGCTGCACAGGTTCCCTCAGGCTATTATGTTTAGCGGGCACACTCATTGGCATCTGGAGGCCGGACACACGATGGTTGATGGCATGGGGCGCACGGCCACGATGTTTAATGCGGCATCTGTCGCCTATCTGTGGATCGATGAGGATGCTCATCTAGACGGAAGCCAAGGGTATTATGTTGAAATTTATCCGGATAAGGTTCTGGTGAGAGGGCGCGATTTTGTAACGGGCAGTTGGATAGAATCCGCACAATTCCAGGTCAATTATCCGGTTCGGATTAAAGTATAAACATGCTTGGTTAAAATAATAGCCCTATCCGCCGGAAAGACCGGTTGGTGGGGCTGTTTGTGATCTGACAAACGTAAGCGGTTAATGCGGCTGTAAGGTTTGTGACAACAAATATGTTATGATGATGTGGAAGATGCACACTAATTGCAGAGGAGATCAGGCTCTTGGCATTGGAAATTGAACGGAAGTTTCTGCTGGGTGAATTTCCCGGCACGTTAATTGGAAGTGGGAAATTACTCGTACAATCCGAGCAGCGGATCGAGCAGACCTATCTGGCCATTGATGAGAAGCAGGAGCTGCGCGTGCGGCGGATTACAGACCTCGCATCGGGTAGAGTCGAATATACGCACACCTTCAAGAACGGAAACGGTCTCAGCCGCGAGGAAATCGAATATTCGATTTCGGAAAGCATATATGGACAGGTTATTGGGGCTTTCCGCGCAGTGCCCCTCTCGAAGACTCGGGTAACGGCGTTATGGGGTGAAACCGTCATTGAAATTGACAGTTACGACCAGGTTGAGCTGATTGTTGCGGAAGTCGAGTTTGGCTCCGTGGAGGAAGCGCGGCTATTTGCTGCGCCGGAATGGTTCGGGGCGGACATTAGTGACAACAGGCAGTACAGCAACAAGACGGTCTGGCGCGAGCTTCAAAAGCAAAGCCAAAGCTCGGATGCGGAAGCCGCGAACAAGGGGAACTCGATCAATGCAGCCGGAGGAAACGGACATGTTTGACCCTACCGTTTTTGATAACTTGAAAGTAGCTTTCGAAAATCATGTTTACGATCTGGATAATTTGACCGAGCAGATCCATATCACCAACCGGATCGATCACTTGGAAATGTCAGTCATGTCCAGAGAGTTTGCTCTTGAATTCACCCTTGTCGAACAGAAGGAAATATCGGCGGAAATCCGGCTGCAGGCCTCCCTGAAGGATTTGGCGTCGGAGATACTTGAAGTTGAGGGTGAAAAGCCAGGCTGTACGCTGGTGCTGCGTTTCTCCCTGCCAATAAAAGATGTATCCGCACAGTGCAATCAAATCCAGGGTATCCTGCAGGAGATCTGGCAGCCGGACGTGGCACCCATTCAAACACTAAGCTTTGTTTTCGGGCAAGATCAGCCGATTTACCAGGATACAATTGAGATGAAGTTCAGCCGTAAAATTAACGAGGACCAAATGGGGGACATCACTGAATTGGTTGACCATGTGCTTCGAACGCTGACTGAATTAAATACCATATATGCACCCTTTTAGTGATTGCCGCCATGTTCTTTATTACCCGCAGGAAAATCGTCGAAAAAATGATCAAGAATAGAAAAGCGAACATATACTATTAACGAAGAAGGGTACAGTCAGCCCGTTCAAGGTGAGGGCAGCTACCTTTATCTTGTATACTTTAGGCTATTTAGTGAATAGCGTTCAGGAGCCGATGCCTATATGTGGTGTTGGCTCTTTTTCTATTTAGAACAGGGCGGGGGTGAACCGGATTGTGGCCAAACAAGAAGTCGTTATCGACGGCGAGACCTTAACGATCCGTGATGTTGTCAGGGTGGCGCGTAATAAGGTGCCTGTCCGGTTAAGTGGGAACAATGACGTGCGAATCAACAGAAGCAGGGAGTACGTCGACAAGCTGCTGGCAGATAAAAAGGTCGTCTACGGGCTTACCACCGGCTTCGGCAAGTTTAGCGACACTTATATTTCCAGCGGGGACTCCAAAATCCTGCAGCTAAACCTGATCAGAAGCCATGCTTGCGGAATCGGGGATCCGTTCCCGGAAGAAGTGGTCAGAGCTGTGATGCTCCTGCGAATTAATGCATTGTCATTAGGTTACTCGGGAATACGGCTCAGCGTCATTGAGACGATGATCGACATGCTCAACAAGGATGTCGTGCCGGTCATACCGGAAAAGGGTTCTCTTGGCGCGAGCGGCGATCTTGCTCCGCTCGCGCACCTTGTCCTTGTACTTATCGGTGAAGGAGAAGCTTGTTTCCAAGGGAAAAGGATGGATGGCGGAAAGGCTATGTCTCTGGCCGGCATTGCCCCGATTACGCTTGAAGCCAAGGAAGGACTGGCGTTAATTAACGGTACTCAGGTGATGACGGCCGTAGGCGCCATTGCTTGCTTCGATGCGGTCAACCTGGCGAGATGGGCCGATTGCGCCGCTGCCCTTACCTGCGAAGCTTTACTCGCGATACGGGATGCCTTCGATTCGGAAACGCATGAAATCCGTCCGCATAAGGGGCAGCAGTTAGTCGCTCGAAACCTCAGGCAGCTGACGCTGGGGAGCCAATTAATGACGAGGCAGGGGGAACGGAGAGTACAGGATCCTTACTCGCTTCGCTGCATTCCGCAGGTTCATGGTGCGAGTCGGGACGTACTCGCCTATGTGGCCGATAAGATCCAGATCGAAATCAATTCCGCAACGGATAACCCGCTAATATTCATCGATCAGGACCGGGTTATTTCCGGGGGGAATTTTCACGGGCAGCCAATTGCTTTAGCGATGGATTTTCTGGCGATTTGCATTTCCGAATTGGCCAATATTTCCGAACGGAGAATCGAGCGGCTGGTAAATCCGCATTTAAACGAAAAATTGCCGCCATTTCTAGCCAAATACGGCGGCATTCATTCCGGCTTTATGATCGCTCAGTATGCGGCCGCTTCGCTTGTTTCCGAGAACAAGTCTTTAGCGTATCCGGCCAGCGTCGATTCGATTCCCTCATCGGGGAACCAGGAGGATCACGTAAGCATGGGAACGATTGCCGCCCGCAAAGCAAAGCAGATTATCGGGAATGCTTATGCTGTCACTGCGATCGAATTGCTCTGCGCGGCGCAAGCGGTTGATTTCAGGGATGCCAAACAATTAGGCGCAGGAACGAGCTGGATTTATGCGAAATGCCGCGAGCATGTGCCGTTTCTGGAGCATGACCGCGTATTGTCTCACGATTTTAACAAGATATCGGATGTACTAAAGGCATCTGCTGCAGCTGAGGAGCTTGAAACAATCCTGTCCATTCAATAAAACGCTAAAGTGAGCTTGACGACTGGCTCATGACGAGAGTGAATTCTTTTACTGCCGGCGTTACTTCTTCAAAAGAATGCGCAATGATACCGATATCCCGCTCTATTCTTGGATGAGTATCTTTAACCACAAAATTGTGAGAAACAGAAGCCAGTGTGAAATTTGAAATAATGCCAATGCCCAAGTTGTTTTTAACCATGCTAATTAACGTATCGGCCGTTTGGACTGTCAGCTGCTCTTTAAGCGAGATATTTTGTTCTTGTAGTTTATTGGAAAGAGCTGTCTCGTGTCCGCCTTTGCAAAATATAAATTCATTCTGATAGTCATCGATATCAATCTTCGCTGCTTGCTGCAATGGATGATGTTCCGGGATTATTGCGACCATGTAATCATGGGTTAAGACTTTATATTCAAAGGCGTCGAATGGGGATGCAATGATCCCGATATCAACCGTTCGATCCCCTACCCATTCTTTGATTTGATTTGACGTTCCCTCCATTAACTCTATACGAACATGCGGATATTTTGCTCTGAATAAGGCGATCGTTTTAGGCAGCAGATTGGTCGATGCTGCAGGAAAGGACCCCACTTTTACCTTCCCTCTCAAAAGTTTATTTTCCCGGCTGGCAATTTCATAGATGTTGTTCTCGATCACTTTCATCTGCCTGGCCAAAACCAGAATTTCTTTCCCGGCGTCGGTAAGCATTAATCCATTATGTTTATCACGGATAAACAATTTTATATTTAGCGATGTTTCTAAATTTTTCAACGCTTTGCTTACGGCCGGCTGCGATATATACAACTCTCTGGAAGCTTCTGTAACATTCATTTTCTGTGCGACAATCATAAATATTCTGAGATTGTTCATATTCATATTTTCATGCATTCTCATAACCATTTAGTTATCTCCCTAATTCGAAATGGGTATTTCAGTTATATATAAATATAACATATGATTAAAAGCAACGAATGAACATTTTAAACGGTGAGGAGGAAACATTCCATGACTAACTACTCTCAAGAAGCCAGACTGTCGAAAACGTCAGCAGTCCGCGCCCCGCATACCTGGCGTATATGGACAGTATCCTGGATGGTAACGGCGGTCTTTATCCTCTCGAACTCCGCCACCCCGCTCTACGTGCACTGGCAGCGAGAGATGGGTTTTTCCAATGGTACGCTGACACTGGTATTTGCAGCTTACATCGTTGGCCTTCTGGCGGCGCTTCTTATCGCAGGCCAGCTCTCCGACCGGTTCGGACGCAAACCGGTGCTGTTCCCGGGTCTAATTGCAGCCGTTCTAGCCTGCCTCCTGTTCGCCACAGCGTCCTCAGTTGCCGTTCTTCTCGTCGCTCGTTTTCTGTCAGGCATTGCTGTCGGCGTAATTGTCTCGGCGGGCATGGCCTCGGTCGTGGATGTCGGAGGTACCGCTCAGAGGCAGTTGGCTTCGCTTGCAGCATCGGTCGCCATGGTGCTGGGTGCGGGACTCGGACCGCTTATCGGGGGAGTCTTAGCCGAGTTTCTTTCCCGGCCGGTCGTTCCGATCTTCTCGATTCAATTCGTGATCCTGGTCAGTGCCTTCTTCGTTGCAGGTTCCCTTCCATCAAGAAAGGTTAACTTCCAACAGTTGAACAACCTCCGTCTTCATATGCCAAGTGTGCCTGCGGCTAACCGCTTTCACCTTGCCTTCGGGATCGCCGTCTTCGCACCTGGCATCACGGCGACATCCTTCATATTATCGCTTGGCCCTTCGCTGCTCTCGAAGCTGCTCGCGGTAACGAGCCCCCTTGTCGCAGGCAGCACAGCCTGTGTCATGTTCCTGACGGCGACCGGCATTCAGTTTGCGCTCAAGAAATTACCCATCCGCACCATCTTCTTGATCAGCGCGGCGGCCACCATTCTGTCCATGATCTGTATGGCAGTGGCTGTCAATGCCAACGCTGCATTATTGCTTGTGTTTGCCGCTATTTTAGCTGGTGCCGGTCAAGGCCTCGGTCAGCTCGGAGGACTCACGCTTATCAGCCTTCATGTCCCGGAGCAGCGCAGAGCCGAGGCTAACTCCGTCCTGAATATTGGAGGCTACATCCCGGCCGCTCTCCTGCCCGTGTGCACGGGATACCTTATCGATTTTACGGGGCTGGCAACCGGGGCTGCGGTCTTTGCTGTCATCTTGGCTGCAGCAGCCGCTGCTGCTGCGCTATTCGTACGCTCACGGCTTTGGAGGGAGTAGAGCATGTTCGATTATTACGACGGTCATTACTGACCCGTCGATAGAGTCAAGATGCCCCTTGTGACCATCACAAGGGGTTATTTGGCATTAATCCATAATTATAACGATATGTATGTTATATTTTCTAACATAAAACGACTTAAAAAACTCATATACAATGAATAATTCATATTTTTCTGTTGACTTATGTTAGTAAACCTAACATAATAATTGTATACAATAGCTGTGTACAATTAAAAAAGCACTTAAAAAGGAGTGTTCTTCTGTTAGATAAAAAAATCAGCGAGGATCAAATTTATGAAATCCTCAAAGAGGCGATCTTTAACAGCGATCTTACACCGGGGACCCAATTGGTGGAGATGTCCCTTGCAGAGGCATTCGAGGTAAGCCGTACGCCGATACGCGCTGTTTTTCACCGTTTGAAATTCGAATCTCTGGTAAAGATTATTCCGAACAGAGGCGCGTTCGTCTACTGTCCCACACCGGAAGAGGCGGAGCACATTTTCAGCGTAAGAAAGCTTCTGGAGCCCGAAGCCGCAAGGTTGGCCGCTCTTCATGCAGGACAAGAAGATTTAGATAAAATGGAACAATTTCTGACACAAGAGAAAGAATATTACCTCAAACGCGACGAACGCAGCGCATTAAAGGCCATTGCCGAATTCCATCTCGCCGTTATCCATGCTTCCCGCAACGATTATCTGATTCGCTACCTGAGGGAACTGGTAAACCTGACCCATATCATACTTACGTTTTACGATACCGCAGATCCCGAATCGCCGGATTCGCCGGATGAACATAAAGCGATTTTTGAAGCAATCAGGAAAGGGGACGGTGATTTGGCCTATCGGCTGGCGAGCGATCATGTTGATTTTATCCGAAGCGAAATCGATTTTTCGAGGCAGTTAAACCATGCTCTCTCCGTTGAACAGGTCATTTCCAGGTACAGTCAGCGGCTGGTGGGCAAATAACTTTTGTTCAGAATTGTATACAATTTCAGTATACAATCCCGCGATTCAAGTAATAACCCAAAATTGAGGAGGATTACACATGAAAAACCGATTCAAACTCTTTACTCTTGCTGTTTTGTCGATAGGTTTGTTGGCAGGCTGCGGAAGCCAGGGCTCGGGTTCGAATCCACCCGCAGACACGGCTGCTGCGGCACCCGGATCCGGCACTGCCGGCGCTCTTGCGAAGATCAAGGAAAAAGGAGTGCTCGTAGTCGGCTCGTCCAACGATACTCCGTTCGCTTTCATCGATAAGGACAGCAAGGAATTTGTCGGCATTGACGCTGAGATTATTAAAGAAATTGCCAAACGGCTGGGTATCCCCAAGGTCGAGATGAAGGAAGTCAAATTCGAGAATCTCCTCCTTGAACTGAACAATAAAAACATTGATATGGTTACCGATGGCATGTATGTGAAGCCGGAACGGGAGAAGATCGCTTCATTTACAGACTATTGGTACAGAGAAGGGGAAGCGATCGTTGTCCGTAAGGATTCGGATATCAAAGGAATCGACGATCTGAAGGATAAAGTCGTTGGAGGGCAAAAAGGGATGACTTTCCTTGAGTACGCCCAGCAGCTGCAAAAAGAAGGCAAAATAAAAGAAGTGAAAATTTTCGGATCCCAGGCTGAATTGCTGCTCGCGACCAACACGCAAAAAATCGATGCAACCATTACGGACAGTGCAACGGCCGCCTATACCATTGCCCATGATCCATCGCTTTCGCTCAAACTCGTTTCCCCGTATACAGCGCACTACAGCGGAGATATCGGCGCCGCGGTCCGGAAGAACGATCAGGATTTGCTTGCAGCGGTCAACAAAGAACTGGAAATCTTGAAGAAAGAAGGCTTTGTTCTCAAGGTTCTTAAGAAATACGGACTGAATGAAGATAACATGGCTTCGAATAAGTAATGATGTGGAGGTGATGCGGTTGTGAATAATATTCATTTCATCACGGCTTTTGAGCAATTAACACCTTCTCTGTTAAAAGCGCTCTGGATCGTTATTTCTCTTGTTCTGGTCTCATTCACATTGGCCTTCGCCCTGGGGTTATTGATCGCCCTTGGCCGGATCGGCAAGAGTAAGGCTCTTAACCGGACGCTCATTGTTTTTATTGAAATTGTTAGGGGAACACCGCTGCTCGTTCAATTGCTCTATGTTTATTATGTTGTTCCCGAGATCATCAGCAGAATCGGCGCCATTTGGTATCCTGACTTTCACGTCAATTTCAGCGCCTTTACAGCAAGCGTTATCGGACTCGGCGTCAATTACGCATGTTATATGTCGGAAATATTCCGGTCGTCGATCAATGCGGTAGATAAGGGTCAGACCGAGGCGGCCCTGGCGCTCGGTTACACCCGCCGCAAAACGATGCGCCATATTGTATTCCCGCAATCGTTCCGGATTTCGCTTCCGCCCCTTGGCAACTATTTCATTATGATGACCAAAGACACTTCACTCTGCGCATTCATAACGCTGGGTGAAATTATACTCACGACACAGGCTTATACCTCCCAAACCTTCCTGACGATCGAGTCGTATACGCTTGCCGCGTTTGTCTACTTGATCGTGAGCGTCCCGCTGGGGCAGGGTGTCCGCATGCTGGAGAGGAGGCTCGGACGCCATGTCTAAAGTGATGATCGAAGTGGAGCAGCTGCGCAAAGCATTCGGGCCCAACGAGATTCTGAAAGGGATCAGCCTTCAGGTTCGACAAGGGGAGAAAGTGGTCATTATCGGGCCGTCCGGTTCGGGCAAATCCACCTTCCTCCGCTGCCTGAATTATTTAGAGCAGCCTACCTCGGGTACGGTGAAAGTCGAAGGACAATATTTTCAGGAAATCGGCCAAAAGTTCAATGAAAAACGTGTTGCGTCCCTTCGGATGGAGATCGGCATGGTATTCCAACGCTTCAATCTGTTCCCGACCATGACAGCTCTGGAGAATGTCATGGCGGCCCAAATAGACGTCCGCAGAAAATCGAAGGAAGATGCCAGGAAAACCGCGGAGAAATACTTGAAAAAGGTCGGGCTCGCGGAGCGGATGAATCATTATCCCAGCCAATTGTCGGGGGGACAGCAGCAGCGCGTGGCGATTGCCCGCGCACTCGCAATGGAACCGAAGGTCATGCTGTTCGACGAGGCAACCTCCGCGCTCGACCCTGAGCTGATCGGTGAAGTATTGAACGTGATGCGGGAAGTGGCCGAGGAAGGAATGACGATGGTTCTGGTCACCCACGAGATGAAATTTGCGGAAGAAATCGCAGACCGCGTTATCTTTATGGATGGCGGCGTTATCGTCGAGGAAGGCCCGCCGAAACAGTTTTTCACTAGTCCCAAGCATCAGAGAACGAGATCATTTATCCAGGCAGTGAATCATACTTCATGATGGCTAACCGGATAACCGATATCATTCAAATCATTGTCGGCTCGTTCATTTTTGCGGTCGGAATCAACAGCTTTGCCATTCCGAATGAATTGGCTGAAGGCGGCGTAATCGGTATCTCGATGGACTTGTATTACCTGTTCCAATGGTCTCCGGGAATCACATCTCTGCTGCTCAACACCGTCATTGTGTCTATCGGTTATAAATTGCTGGATAAACGGGTCACCTTGTATACGATTATCGCGATCGCGGTCAACTCCTATTTCCTGCATGTGACGAAAGGGATCGCCGTATATGCCGGAGAGACGATGCTCGGTACGGTATTTGCCGGAGTTCTAATCGGAATAGGGATAGGCATCATCATGCGTACGGGCGGAACAACCGGAGGATCGACGGTACTGGCGAAAATAACGAACCGGTACTTCGGCTGGAGCATCAGCTATTCTTTGTTATTTTTCGACCTGGTGGTCGTATTCGGCTCCTATTTCATCATCGGCGCCGAGAAAGTGATGTATACGATTATTTCACTTTACATCGGGGCCAAGCTTATTGATTTCATTGTTGAAGGTCTCAAATCGAGAAAAGCGGTCACGATTTTCCCGCTTTGAGGCTGAAATTGCCGCAGTGGTAAATGAAAAAATGCGCAGGGGCGTTACGATTTTCTCCGCCCGGGGCAATTTTTCGAAAGAGTCGAGGGATGTATTATATATCGTGATTAACAAGCAGGAATTGTTCCAGTTAAAGAAAATCGTTCATGGCATCGACGCCCATGCATTTGTAGTCATCCATGACGTCCGGGACGTATTCGGGCAGGGCTTTACTTTCCCAAACTCCCCATAATTTGTGGTCAAAGGAGAATATAACGATGGACAATGAGCGAAAATTCGTATCCGTTTCTTCCGAATTACCCGGTGTAAAAACAAGAGAGCTTCTGGGGAAGCGTAATCAGTATGTTTCCAAAGGCATCGGTTACAGCTATCCATTGTTTGTCGAGAAAGCGCAGGGCGCCACTTTGCAGGATGTGGACGGCAATGTGTTTCTTGATTTTGTCGGCGCGATCGGCACGATTAATGTGGGTCACTGTGCGCCGGAGGTGGTTGAAGCCATCAAGAAGCAAGCGGAGCAGTTCATTCATACCTGCTTTCATGTCGGCATGTACGAGCCTTATGTTGCGCTGGCGGAAAAGCTCGCACAAATAACGCCTGGAAGCTTCCCGAAGAAAGCCATGTTCGCGAACAGCGGGGCAGAGGCCGTCGAAAATGCAGTCAAAATCGCCCGGAAATATACGGGTAAGACGGGGATTGTATCCTTCACGCGCGGGTTTCACGGAAGAACATTACTGGGTATGTCGTTAACAAGCAAGGTTAAGCCTTATAAATATAAAATGGGCCCTTTCGCCCCTTCAACCTACAAAGCGCAGTATCCGTATCCCTTCGCGCGACCGGCTTCTATGACGGAGCAGGAATATGCGCAGTTCTGCGTGAATCAATTTGAAGATTTCCTTCTCACGGAAGCGGCTCCCGAGGAATTGGCCGCGGTTATCATGGAACCGGTTCAAGGAGAAGGAGGATTTATTGTACCCCCCAAGGCATTCGTGAAAGGCGTCTATGAAATATGCAGGAACAATAACATTCTGTTTATCGCCGATGAAATTCAGACCGGCTTCGGACGGACCGGGGAAATGTTCTGCAGCACATATTTCGATATCGAGCCGGACCTTATCACCCTGTCCAAATCGCTTGCGGCGGGGCTTCCAATCAGTGCGGTTGTCGGGAAAGCCGAGATCATGGATGCGCCGAATCCGGGTGAAATCGGGGGAACCTACGGAGGCAGTCCTCTTGGCTGCGCAGCCGCACTGGCCGTGATCGAGATCATGGAGCGCGAGGATCTGCCGGGAAGATCGCGGGTGATCGGCGATATAATCCGCAGTCATTTTACCTCGCTGCAGAAGGATTATCCGATTATCGGAGATGTACGCGGCTTGGGGGCGATGTGTGCGATCGAGCTTGTCGACCCCGACACTCGGAAGCCGGCCAAAGAATTTGTGGCGAAGATGATCAAAGCCTGCTATGAGAAAGGCGTGATCCTGCTGAGCGCAGGCGTTCACGGAAACGTCATCCGTTTTCTCACGCCGCTTGTCATAACGGATGAGCAGCTGCAGGAAGGCTTGGATATTATGAGTGAAGTGCTGGAGCAGCTGTATGCGCCGGTCGCCCAGCATTAGCCAATCGCGGAGAAGGAGGTTGCTTAATGAAGAAGCATCTGTTCATTAATGGGGAATGGGTTGAAGCGGCAGCGTACATAACGCTGTATTCCCCCTATTCGAAAGAGCCGATCGCTCAAGTACCGGATGCTAACCTGGATGAAACCGAACGGGCAATCGAAGCGGCCGTCCGCGCCAAATCGGTAATGAGAAAGCTGCCGGCACACAGGCGGGCAGGCATACTGGAAAGGTTGTCAGTACTGCTGGACCAGCGAAGGGAAGAAGCGGCCCGGATTATTGCCCTTGAAGCTGCGAAACCGCTCAAAACGGCATTGGCGGAAGTTGACCGGACGGTTCAAACCTACAAATTCGCCTCCGAAGAGGCGAAGCGGATTCACGGAGAAACAATTCCGCTCGATGCGGCGCCGGGGGGAGAAGGACGCTTCGCCTACACGATAAGAGAACCGATAGGTGTGGTCGGCGCCATTACGCCGTTCAACTTCCCAATGAATCTGGTCGCCCACAAAGTCGGTCCCGCCATCGCTTCCGGCAATACCATCGTGCTTAAGCCGGCGGAGCAAACCCCGCTCTCCGCTTATTTTCTTTGCGAGCTGCTCGAGGAAGCGGGGCTTCCTGCCGGCGCATTGAACGTTGTAACCGGAGACGGTAAATTGATCGGCGACAAGATCGTTTCGGACCCGCGGGTCAATATGATCACTTTTACAGGAAGTCCCGGCGTGGGCATCGGGATTCGCGGCAAGGCCGGATTAAAGCGTGTGACGCTGGAGCTCGGTTCGAATTCGGCTGTAATTATTGACAGGGAAGTTAATGTTGATCCGATCGTAGCCCGCTGCGTGGCAGGCGCTTACTCCTTCCAGGGACAGGTATGCATCTCGCTGCAGCGTATTTACGTGGTTGAGGAGCTGTATGAGGAGTTTACCCAGAAGTTTGCGGCTGCAGCGAAGCAATTAAAAATCGGAGATCCGCTAAGCGAGGAGACGGACGTATCCGCCTTGATCAGAGAGCGGGATGTGCAGCGCTCGCTCGACTGGATTGACGAAGCATGCCGGCAGGGGGCTTCAGTCGCTCTTGGAGGGACGGCGGACGGAGGGATTTTGATGCCGACGGTTCTCCTCGATGTCGACCCCGCCGCCCAAGTATCCTGCAAGGAGGTATTCGCTCCGATCGTGCTCATTAATAAAGTCCGCTCGGTGGAGGATGCGATTGCTCTTGTGAACGATTCCGATTACGGCCTGCAGGCGGGAATTTATACCGAGAACGTACGGACGGCATTGGATGCGGCGGATAACCTTCATGTGGGCGGCGTCATGATCAACGATATCCCCACATTCAGAGTCGATCATATGCCGTACGGCGGTGTAAAGCAGAGCGGCATGGGCCGTGAGGGATTGAAGTATGCGGTGGAAGAAATGACCGAACTTAAGCTGGTTGTCATTAACCGAAATTAATGTGAACTGGGTGCAGAACAAGCATAAGAACCGGGAGCGATGAAACGAATCGTTACGGGTACTTATGCTTTCCTTTAAATTTATATCCGATAAATCCTATTGAATATATCGGATAAGATATTGACTAGCCAATGCAACAAATGATTGAATCGGTATTACGTTTTACTTAAAGCCCGGGCGCCTTAAACTGTGAGTGTCGGATTATCTCAGGTGATAAGCGCGTTTCGATCCATATAATGGATGGTAACAATGTTTACGGGGAAAATAACAGAAAAAATATGGAGTGGGGAACAGAAAATGAGAAAATCTTGGATTACAGTGGCAATACTTATTATGGTTGCTTCGCTTGTTCTTTCGGCGTGCGGCCAAAAAACCGCCGACAACAAAGGAGCCGGTTCGGGTCAGGCGAACACGGGTCAAACCGATACGCAGCAACCGGCAGCCAAGAATCTGCTCGAAACGATTAAAGTGAGCGGCAAGATCCGCATCGGCACGGAAGGCACGTACGCACCGTTCACTTACCACGATAAAGACGGCAAGCTTACCGGCTTCGATGTGGAAATCGCGCAGGAAATTGCCAAACATATGGGCGTTGAGCCGGAATTTATTGAAACGAAGTGGGACGGCATGTTTGCAGGACTGGATTCCAAACGGTTCGATGTTGTCATCAACGAAGTGTCCATTAAAGAGGACCGGAAAGTGAAATATGATTTCTCCGACCCTTACATCGTTTCGAAAGCTGTTCTAATCGTTAATGAAGATAATACGGATATTAAAAAACTGTCCGATCTTAAGGGGAAAAAGGCAGGCCAGTCCTTAACGAGCAACTTGTCGGATATTGCCAGAGAAAACGGAGCGACGATTGTTCAGACCGACGGTTTCAACCAGGCGATCGATCTGCTTCTGTCCAAACGGATCGATGCGACAGTCAACGACGGACTTTCCTACCTGGATTTCAAAAAACAAAGACCGGATGCCAAGATCAAGGTTGCTGCCGAGACGGATGTAGCTACTCCAAGCGCTGTCTTGATCAACAAGGGCAATCCTGAGTTAGTGGATGCCATCAACAAGGCGCTGGCCGAGATGAAAGCCGATGGAACTTATTTGAAAATCTCACAGAAATACTTCGGTGCAGACGTTTCGAAGTAATCAGGCAAAGGTAGCTACTTATGAGCGATAGAACGGAAAGACTAATTCACATCTTTATCGAATCCTTTCTACCCCTGCTTAAGGCAGGGGTAGCTTTTACGATTCCGCTTACGCTGATTTCTTTCGTGCTTGGGTTTGCGCTGGCCTTTCTAACTGCGCTTGCCCGGCTTTCCAGCTTAAGGATTCTCGTAGAAACCGCCAGATTCTATGTCTGGGTCATTCGGGGTACGCCGCTTCTGGTGCAATTATTCATTATCTTCTATGGGCTGCCGAGCATCGGTGTCGTTATTGATGCCTTTCCCGCGGCGGTTATCGGATTCTCGATCAGTGTAGGAGCTTACGGCTCCGAAATTATTCGCGCGGCGATTGTCTCGATAGGTAAAGGTCAGTGGGAGGCAGCCTATTCCGTCGGCATGACCCGCTCGCAGGCGCTGCGCCGGGTTATTTTGCCGCAAGCGGCGCGTGTTTCCGTCCCTCCGCTGGGAAACTCATTTATCAGCCTGTTAAAGGACACATCGCTTGCGGCGGCCATAACGATGCCGGAGATGTTCCAAAAAGCCCAGCAAATCACAGCGTACTACTATGAACCGATGTTGTTGTACTGTGAAGCGGCATTAATCTATTTGATATTCAGCACTGTCCTCTCAGCCTTGCAGCGGCGGCTCGAGAAGCGGTTTGAAAGATATTCCGCCAGGTAGGGGACAAAGGAGAATCCTATGATTCAAATTTCAAATCTGAAATTAAGCTTCGGGAAGCATGAGGTGCTTCGCGGCATTGACCTTGCTATTGAGAAGGGACAAGTTCTCGTCATTATCGGCCCTTCCGGCTCCGGGAAAACGACCCTGCTCCGAAGCATAAATCTGCTGGAGATGCCGACTGAAGGTACTCTTGCCATCGGAAGCTCCAGCCTCACGTTCAGCCCTCAAACCAAACCGAATACGGCGGAAATACTGGCTTTTCGCAGGCAGACCGGCATGGTGTTCCAATCTTATAATCTCTTCCCGCACCGGACAGCGCTGCAGAACGTGATGGAGGCGCAGGTAGTCGTGCAGAAGAAGGCTAAGGACGAGGCGCAAACCCGGTCGATGGAGCTTCTGCGTAAGGTTGGTTTGGAGGAAAAGGCCGACTCCTATCCGCATGAACTGTCGGGCGGACAGCAGCAGCGGGTCGGCATTGCCCGCGCGATGGGTATCGATCCTACGCTGCTGCTCTTCGATGAACCAACGTCGGCGCTCGACCCCGAATTGGTCGGAGAGGTTCTGAAGGTCATCAAGGAGCTGGCAAGTGAAGGGATGACGATGGCTATCGTTACCCACGAGATGAAATTTGCCAGTCAAGTGGCGGACCGGATCGTCTTCATGGACAATGGTCTGATCGTTGAGCAAGGGCCGCCGGAGCAAGTGCTGGAACGGCCAAGCCAGGAACGTACCCGCCTGTTTCTGTCGCGGCTGAATGAATCGGTCGTGGGGGTAAATGAGTGAAAACCGCTTATTGTCATGAAATTACGTGACAACAAGCGGTTTTTTCATGTACATGAGCGGTTCCCGGTATCACCTCGATTTGGTGTCCACCTCTGAGCCCGGGAGCGGCACCCAAATTATTGGTTCACGGTTTCGGGGGCATTCGAAGGGACAGGGGCAGCGTCTTTCGCCTCCTTCTTCTCTCTAAAGGAATACCAGCCCAAAGCTGCGAAATAAAAGATGCCTTCCAGGGCGGTAATGAAGAAACTGACCGGCGCATTGGTATAATACCCGAGCGTAAGTCCGAGCCAAACCCCTAATACCGCGAGCCCTGCGGAACAAAAGACCATTTTGGCAACCGATTGAGTCAAATATCGCGCAGTGGCGGCAGGCGTCGTCATGAGGGTAAAAACCAGAAGAGCTCCGACGATTTGTATCGCTTCCGCCACCGCTACGGACAAGAGCAGCAGAAACCCGATGGATATGAACCGGATTGGCAGGCCAGCCGCTTGAGCGCCAAGAGGATC
Organism: Paenibacillus sp. sptzw28; assembly: GCF_019550795.1. Taxonomy (NCBI): domain Bacteria; kingdom Bacillati; phylum Bacillota; class Bacilli; order Caryophanales; family Paenibacillaceae; genus Paenibacillus; species Paenibacillus sp. sptzw28. The sequence goes on along the minus strand of NZ_CP080545.1, from coordinate 5,371,827 downwards.
GAAAGAATCGAATTTCAGCATCCGGTAACCTGCGGCCAGCACCAGCATCACAACGAAAGATAGCGAGGTCAGCTCCCACACATCCTGCGTGCTAATCCCGACGACGCTGCCGAAGAGGATGGAGAACATTGTGTTCGCTTGCCTGCTGGATAAGGAGAGAAAGAGAAGCCCAAAGCCTAAAAATATACTCAATACGACACTGATCGATACATCTCTACGAAAGACTTTAATGCCCATTCGCCCTATCGCAAGCGCGCTGGATACGGTGAACATCAATAAACCGGAAAGCGGGTTCCATCCCATATAAACGGCAAACGCCGCCCCGGAAAATCCGATGTGCGAGAATGTATGGGCGATGAACGACAAGTTTCGGGCAATGACGAAGACGCCGATGACTCCGCACATGACGGCGACAAGCGTGCCTGCCTCGAAAGCATGCCGCATGAAGTCATAATGAAACATAAAATGAAACCTCCTTAGGTCATGCTGCTTGATTACTCTGCCTCACCGTGATAACAAATCGGCGCCGCGCCTTCTTTGCCCGAAGAAAGAACGACCAGTCTTGAATCAACCTTCATCACTTCCACAGGGTTTCCGTACAGTCGACTGAGCACGTCCGTCTTCATGACCTCTTCTACAGTTCCTTGTGCATAATGCCCGCGAGTCAAATATAAAATGCGGTCGGCATATCTGGCGATCAGGTTAATATCGTGGCTGATAAACAGCACGCTGACATTTTGTTCGCGGCAGATGCGGCCGACTACCGAAGCCATCTGCTCCTGCGCTCCGGGATCCAGATTGGAGGTCGGCTCGTCCAGCAGCAAAATTTTCGATTTCCGAACAAGCGCCTGGGCCAAAAAAATACGCTGCCGTTCACCACCGGACAATTTGCCGAGAGGCTGCTTGGCCAAATGAAAGGCATCGGTAAGCCGGAGCGCTTCCGATATGGCTTCGCGGTCCTTGGGCGTCGACCAGAACCGGTACCGATGGGGGAGACCGAGACTGATAAAGTCTTCCGCCGTCATCGGAATTTCCGGGTCGATTTGCCGGGATTGGGGAACATAACCGATTGCCGAAGACGGCACCGGTTGATGTTCCTCATCTTGGAATGAGATCAGACCTTTAGTCGGCTCAAGCATGCCTAACAGTACCCGAAACAGAGTCGTTTTGCCGGCGCCGTTCGGTCCGATAATTCCCATAAACTGCCCTTGTTTGATTGAGAACGAAATATGATTCAAAATCGATTTGCCGTTCAGATGAACACTGACATCCTGTACCGCCAATTCACACCCCATGATGAATCTTCCTTCCTGCTCATGATGATACGGCTTCTCTTATATTAACATGATCCCGGAAAAGAAAAGAAACTCTCCCTTTAAGCCTTAAAGAGAGAAGTTCCGATTGGTATGTTTATTGATAACTTATTTAATGCCAAGAGCGTGCTGAACTTCAGTTAACTGGTCCGTCATCCATTTCAAGTAGTCTTTTCCCTGAGGCTCCGTTTCCGTAACTTGTACGACAGGCACTTGATTGGCGTTTGCAGCATCGACAATTGTTGCTACCGTCGGACTTTCGGCTTGCGTATTTTGCACGAACAGCTTCACTTTCTTTTCTTTCAAAGCATCTTGAAGCGCGGCGACATCTCCAGGGGCAGGGTCTGCTTCCTCTTCAATCGCTTTGGCAAATCCAGGGTCAATAACATTCAGATTAAGAGCGGCGGCCATGTAATCAAAGACCGGCTCGGAGACGGCAATATCCACGGGAGAAGCCTGCTTCAGCTTAGCGACAAGATCCATAAGAGGCGCGAGGCTGTTTTTATATTCTTGTGCGCGTTTCTTAAAGGCGTCAGCCTGTGAGGGATCAATTTTGCCGAGCCCACCCGCGAGCGCATCCGCCAGCTTCGGCATGGATTCAGGGATGTACCAGACATGCGGGTTGTCCCCATCCTTTTTACCAAGCAATCCTTCGCCCAGGTTGATGACAGTCTTAGGTGACGAATTGGCCGTTACCAGTTTATTCATCCATTCGTCGTAGCCGATACCGACGTACACGATTACTTGTGCGTCGCTTACTTCTTTGGAAGTTTGCGCAGTCGGCTCGAAGTCGTGAGGATCGGCATTGGGATTCGTAATCACTGAGGTAACCTCTACGCTGTCGCCGCCTACGGCAGAAGCCACTTCACCAAGAAAATTTTCCGCTGCGACGATTTTGATTTTCCCGGTTGGAGAACTGCCAGCCGCATTTGTTTTCGTCACCGCAGAGCCGCAGCCCGATAGAAGCAGGGCAAGAGCCATGAGTGCAGCGAAGCAAGACAGTCTTATTTTTGAGCGCAGCATCGTTGTTTGTACTCCCATTTCTTCTCCTCCAGTATACAATCTCTAGTATGAAGTTCGTAATAATTACGATGAATTAATGGTAGTCCTTATCATTAGACCTGTCAAGATTGTAACTGTGTCAAGTTTGTTACTGTCACGTTAAGAGAAACGAAAAAAAGCGCCTGAAGAAAGACGCTCGATGAATGTGTTAAGATAGGAAAGGAACGAACAATAGGCTATGTTCGGTATTTCAGCAAGCTCTTACCGAATACATGTTAAACAATCTGGTGCGATGGGGATGGAGACATTTTATGAAAGATATTCTTAGTAAATATTGTGTTAAGACGTTCGGTTCTACGAATGTTGTTACTGAAATCGGTCAGGTTACAAAGGTTGCCAGCAGGACGATTCATGTCGATTGGGGCATGAAAACTTGGATTTACCAAAATAAAGATTTTCGCTGGGTTCCGCTAACGAAAGAAGAGTTTGAAAAAAAATATAAGAAAGCTAAATTTTCTGAAGACGCTCTAAAGAGAGCATTAGTTTTAGGCTTGGACATTAAATGACCTGTCAAAGGAAATGATGTGGTAAAAGCGGAAGCAACCTCAGCAGCGCGATATTACCGTTTCAGTAAATCTTCCCTCACGGGCGTAAATACATCCAGCAGGGCCGAGCTTTCGAGCGCGGTCACGCCGTGCTTGGCCCCGCTTGGAATATAGATGGTGTCACCCTCCTGCAGCACCGTCTCCACGCCCTCGATGCGGAAAGCGATTTTCCCCTTCATGCAGTAACTCATCTGTTCATGAACATGGCAGTGCTCATACCCCTCGGCCCCCGGTTCAAAATGCACTTCCATCATCATTAACGTCCCTACGGCTTGTTTAATGCACCGTCGGACACCCGGTTCGGCATTTTCCCATACACCCAAATTACTCATCCTTATCTCCTCCTCTAACGGCATTTTAACTCACCTTCCCGTAAAAATCCGTCCTATCTCAAAACTCCTAAAGAAAACACAAAAAAACATAAAATCACTGGCGGACGTTCAGTCCGGCATCGGCGATACAATGACAACACGGAAAGCTTTATCGCAAAGGAGGACTAAAAAAATGAAAACGCTTAAAAAGGTTGTCCTAGCCATTGATTCCTTCCTTGAAACGGCGACCTTAATCGGACTGTTGGCGATGATTATCATCGTTACGGTGCAGGTTTTCACGCGGAAAGTATTCAGCTACGTCTTTCACGGGTCGGAGGAAATCACCATGCTGCTGATGGTATGGTTCTCGTTTCTTGGAATCGCATTCGGCTTCCGGGAGAAGCTGCATATGGGTATTGATACGTTCACCGCCAAGCTGCCGGGGCCGTTCAACCTTGTACTCGACAAAATCATTTATGCGGCCATCTTCGCATTCGGCGTCTACTTGATCTATTACGGCTGGAGCTTCACCAAAATCATGCACGAGTCGGAGCTGCCCGCTACAGGGCTGCCCAACAGTCTCCTTTATGCTGTCATGCCCATTACCGGCATATTGGTGTGCATCTACTCGTTTCTGCAGTTTGCCGGTATCGACACGCGCAGGCATAAAAGCATTGGAGGCCACGAGTAAATGGCGGATACGACAATTGCAATATGGATACTAGCCTGCAGCTTCATTCTCTTCGTGCTGCTTCGATTTCCGATATCGCTCGGATTAGCCGGATCTTCCATCCTTACCCTGCTGTATTTGAAGGTTCCGCTGGCAACGGTTGGCCAGACGATGGTCCAAGGGATGAACTCTTATTCGCTGCTGACGATTCCGTTCTTTATTCTGGCGGGACAGATTATGAGCGAGGGGAAGATGGCGCTTCGGCTCATCAACCTGGCTATGCTTATCGTCGGAGGCATCCGCGGCGGACTCGCTATGGTAAACTGTGTCGCGTGCATGTTTTTCGGCAATATTTCGGGTTCGGCCGTTGCCGATGTATCCTCCATCGGATCAATCATGATTCCGTCAATGAAGAAGAAAGGCTATGACACGGATTATTCCGTCGGCGTAACCGTATCAGCAGCGATTCAGGGAGTCGTCGTTCCGCCGAGCCATAACCTGGTCCTGTATTCGCTTGCGGCAGGCGGCGGGATTTCCATTACAAGCCTGTTTCTCGCCGGAATCGTTCCGGGTATCGTCTTGTGTTTGTCGCTGATGGCTACAAGCTATGTGTTTGCGGTGAAGCGCGGTTATGAGAAGGGGGAGCGGGTCAAGAGGAAGGAAGTTCCCCGTATTATTCTGGATGGCTTCCTGTCTATGCTGACAGCGGTCATTATTCTCGGAGGCATCTTCACGGGATGGTTCACTGCAACGGAGAGCGGAGCGATCGCTTGCTTGTACGCGTTCTTCCTGACATTCTTCGTATACCGGGATATTCCCGTCAGCCGAATGTGGGTAATTCTGAAACGTACATTCCGGACGGTTTCCATGGTCTTATTCCTGATCTCCGCTTCGGCGGCTTTCAGCTGGGTGCTGGCCTTCCTGCAGGTGCCGGGGATGATAACGGATTGGATGCTGGCCGTATCGGACAATCCAATCATCATTCTGCTCATTATTAATGTTCTGCTGCTGCTCTTGGGAGCGCCAATGGACATGGCGCCGCTTATTCTGATTATGACGCCTATCCTGCTGCCGGTTGTCACTTCCATCGGCATGGATCCCGTTCATTTCGGCATTATTCTTATGCTGAATCTTGGAATCGGCCTGCTGACTCCTCCGGTGGGAACCGTGCTGTTCGTCGGGGCGGCAATCGGGAACATTTCGATCTCCCAAGCGACCAGAGCGATGATGCCGTTCTTCTATGTGTTATGCGTCGTACTGCTTATTCTCACATATATTCCAGGCATTGTGATGTGGCTGCCGAACCTTATGGAATAAATCCGGCGCGTAGGGCCAAAGAAATTACAAATAAATATAAAATCAATCTATAGAAAATGTATGCGCTTTCGAATTACGATTAGTGTATCAGATTGGCCAGCTAAACAAAGGAGCGAACATGACGATGAGAAAGAACGTGAATTTCTTCTCCAGTATCCTGACTATGGTGTTAGTCGGAACTTTACTTGCCGGATGCGGAACGAATACGAAAGAAACCGGTACGGGGCCAGCTGCTTCGGATGACGCCAAGAATGCGAAAGGACCGAAATACACCTTCCGTCTGGCTGATACGCATCCGCCGGATTATCCGACTGTCATTGGCGATAAGAAGTTCGCGGAGCTTGTCAGCGAGAAGTCCGGCGGACGCATCAAGATCGAGGTGTTCCCATCCTCCCAGCTGGGTGAAGAGAAAGCGGTCATTGAACAGGTTCAGCTCGGCGCCATTGAGTTCACTAGGGTTAGTACCGGAGCGCTCGGCGGCTTCAATAAGCAGTATGAAGTGTTCAGTCTTCCGTATATCTTTGAGAGTGACGAGCACATGTGGAAATTCCTTAATGGAGAGGAAGGCAGTAAGCTGCTCGACAGCCTGGAATCATCCCGTATGAAGGGGCTGGCTTATTACAGCTCGGGAGCTAGAAGCTTCTATTCGACCAAGCCGCTTAAGAGCATCGAAGATATCAAAGGCCAGAAAATTCGCGTCATCCAAAACAAAGTGAATATCGACCTTATGGAAGCGCTCGGCGCCAGTGCCACTCCAATGCCTTACGGTGAAGTGTTCAGCGCCCTTCAGACCGGCATTATCGACGCGGCGGAGAATAACTATCCAAGCTATTTCTCATCCAACCACTTCCAGCAGGCCAAAAACCTGATTCTCGATCGGCACCAGCGTGTACCGGAAACACTGTTGATCAGCAAGATTACCTGGGATAAACTCTCTGAAGAAGACCGTACAATCATTCAGGAGGCGGCAGCCGAATCAGTCGCGACCCAGCGGGAAGCGTGGGACAAATTTGAGAAGGAATCCGAGGAGAAAATCAAAGCTGCCGGCGTAACCATTACGGAAGTGACGGATTTGGAACCGTGGCGGAATGCGGTGAAACCGGTTATCGACAAATACCGTGCCGAATACGGCGCCGTAATGGATGCAATCGAGAAAGCGAAGTAACCGGGAGGAGGCTGCAAGCGGCCTCCTTCTATTTTCCTTAACTGCCTTATTAGAGGAAAACAAAAGCACGCGGCGAAAATCATAGATAAAGTAGAGCAGCCGGAGGGAGCCGATTACGTGCATCGCAACAAAGCATTGAAGCTGTGGCAGATCATCCAGCGTCTGCTGTTTCTTCGGGACCGGCCGCTTTCCCTTAAGCTGCTTGTCTTCCTGGGAATTCTCGTTATCGTACCGCTTTCGATTGTCGGTATCATTTCCTACAGCAAATCATCGGCCGTTCTGCGGGAGGAAGCGAGTCAAAGCAGCTGGCAGATTATCGAACAGGTCAAGTCGCATATTGAATATTACATCAGGGATTTTGAAATCGACTCCATCAGGATGCTTAATCAACCCAATATGAAGAAGCTTCTGGTGATGAGGAATACGGAGGAAGTACAGCAGAGCGGAATCCGGCAGCCTATTATGCAGCTGTTCAAGGATACGGCGTATTCCCGGTCCGATCTGTCACGGATTACACTCATTCTGGACGGTATTATGATCTTTGATACGGCCGGAAGTGAGAGCGCTTTCCCGGCTGGTGAGCTGGAAAAGGAAAATTGGTACCGGGATGTTCCGATGAACGGGGACATCATGCTGCTCAGCCGTATGCTGGTACTGCAGCACCGGTCGGAGCCGGTCATCTCCATCATGAAGCGGGTCATCGACCCCCAGACGTTGGAACCGGCCGGAATGCTCATTATGGATGTAAATTTGAAACGAATCCAGGAAATTGCCGATAAAGTCACCGTCGGACGTTCCGGCTACATGGCTATTCTGGATGCGGAGGGCCGCTATGTCTTTCATCCTGATATCGCGATGCTCGGCCAGCCGGCTGAATTTCGCAACGCGGACTGGATGTTGAAGCAGGATAACGGCTACTTTCAGACCGGTGAAGAACCGTTCTACACCTTCAGTCGTTCCGCTTACTTGAACTGGCATCTGGTTACGATTATGCCCAGCGGGGAATTGAATGACGGAGTGGATTACATCGGCCGTACCATTCTGCTGACCGTTCTCGCTACACTGGCTGCCGCATATTTATTGGCTATCGGTTTTGCCGCCAGTATCGTCGGCCCCATCCGCAAGCTGCAGTTCTTCATGAAACGGGTAAAGGACGGGGATTTCTCAATGAGAGCGGCGGTCGATTCCAAGGATGAGATCGGATATTTGACGAATGATTTTAACCAAATGGTGGAGAAGCTTCAGATACTGATGGAAGAAATCTATTGGTCCAAGCTGAGAGAGTCGGATTTATCGCTGCGCCAGAAGGAAACCGAGCTGAAAGTACTGCAGTCGCAGGTTAACCCGCATTTTCTTTACAACTCGCTTGAAACGGTACGCGGTATGGCCTTGGAGCGGGAAATGGGGGACATCGCCACACTGGTTTCCTCGCTGGCAAGGCTGCTGAGATATAATTTGAACAATACCTCCCCGATCGTGACACTGCGCGAGGAGCTTACGATCTGTGAAATGTACCTGAAAATCCAAAAATTCCGATTCGAAGAAAAGCTTGACTACCGGATTGATGTACCCGAATGGGCGCTGGATAAAGGTATTGTCAAATTCTCGCTGCAGCCGATTGTGGAGAATTCCGTTATTCATGGGATGGAACTGGGCACAAATCGTGTGCTGATTCGGATATGCGCAGCGAAGGACGGAAACGGCGGTTACGAGGTATGTATAGAGGATACGGGAACAGGCATGTCTCCCGCGAGGCTTGCATTAATTCAACGCGATCTTCGGGAAAAGGACGTAATCGACGGAGGCGCTCATATCGGCATCATTAACGTCCACAGGCGAATCATGCATATATATGGCGAACGGTATGGTCTGAAAGTTGAAAGCAGGCAGGGAGCGGGTACCTCGGTTACCGTGCAGCTGCCGCTGCCCGAGGCTGAGGCTGTGCGGCGGAAGAAAGGGGGAGAAAGGGTTGTATAAGGTGCTGCTCATTGAAGATGAACGATGGGTGCGGGTAGTCGTTCGGGAGGTTCTCAGACAGACCGGCCTTCCGTTCGAAATCGTCCAGGAATGCACGAATGGACTGGAAGCGCTCGATTGGTTGAAGAAGCATGAAGCTCAGCTCATTCTGGCAGACGTTAAAATGCCGGTCATGGACGGAATCTCGTTTGTAGAGCAGCTGTGCCGTTTGGACGATAGACCTTCCGTCATATTTATCAGCGGACATGATGATTTTCAGGCTGCCCGGAAAGCGATGCGCTTCGGTGTGGTCGACTATCTGCTAAAGCCCGTCGAAGTCGAAGACATGACGGAATGTCTTGTAAGATGGATGGATAAATATATGAAAAGGACTGCGCCTACTGAAGCTTCCTTTAGCGCCGGCATCGATCAACCATCCACAATTGAACAGGTCATGCAGATCATCCATGAAAGCCGGGCGAGGGATATCAGCCTGACTGAGGTAGCAGCGAAGGTTCACATGAATCCCAGCTATCTCAGTCAGTATTTCAAACAGCAAACAGGCAGCAGATTCGTGGATTATGTCGTGGCGCTGCGGATGGAGGAGGCCAAAATGCTCGTCGTCCGCACCTCTCTGCGAATCTCCGAAATCGCCGAACGTCTAGGCTACAACGATATCGCCTACTTCAGCAACACGTTTAAGAAGATGACGGGGAAGACCCCGCTTGAATTCCGCAAAACGCAGGTATCCGATAAGTAAACGAGAGTCTAATGATTTATTTCCGTTTAACCTTTCAAGTCTATCTCCACGGATATTAAGCTTGCCGGCTTATTTTGATATAGGGCATGTTGATAGATGGCTTTCAATTCCTGCGTATAGAAATCAATGCCGGATAGCTCCCTATCAGTGTTCCTTAGGGAATCCCGCATTTTAGCATGCAGTTTCTTTTGTCCTTCAAGTGTCTCAAACCCGTACCATAACATCGTTTTAATTCCGCGATCGACAGCTTTTACAAACAAATCGAAATAACAGCGGCCGCTGGAGTTTTTATCGAAAATTGTGTAGGGGTCAATCAGAAGAAACGTTTCCGGCCCCATACTTTCCGATTCAAGCCACAAACGGTCTATCGAATCCCCTTGCACAATTTGAACCTGATGATCCAGGCTGGAATGTTTTGCATAATCTATAATGTGCTGCAGAGGCTCGGCCTCGATATCGCAAAATAAATTGAGCCGCGTTTTGGCAAAGTTGTCATCAGCCTCGGCTGACCCCCTGATTCATTACTTATTGCCTTGTGATGCAGCTTCCTGTGTCGCAAGGCTTTTTCCTATACTCATCTTTGCTTCAACCTCCCATTTTTTCAGCGCAAAAGATAGCGTATTATAGTAAACAAGACATATCATGGCTTCTTTTTTCAAGGAATACGTACATTAAAACGCAAAGGATAAGGATGCTTTTGTTAAAATCACAGCGACTCATCCAACTCATTATGGTGATTAACGCCAAAAAATCATTTACAGCTGGGGAGCTTGCCGATGAATTCGGTCTTTCTACCCGCACAATTACCCGCGATTTGCAGGAACTCAGCACACTCGGTATTCCAATTTACTCCGTTCAAGGGAGGGGAGGGGGCTACCGGCTACTGCGCGAGAGAATGCTTCCGCCTATTACGTTCTCGGAAAGCGAAGCGGTGGCGATGTTTTTCGCCTGCCAGTCCCTGCAGTATTACGGTTCGCTGCCATTTGACGAAGGAGCCGCCGCCGCGCTCCACAAGTTTTATCATTACCTGCCTGCCGACGTAAAAGAACAAATTGAACGATTAAGAAACAAAGTGGCGATCTGGAGTCCGCATCGGTCGATGTCTTCGGCTTGTCTAAGGACATTACTGCAGGCCGTCATGATTCGGAGTGCCGTGACGATCCGGTACAAATCAAGCCATATAGTATCGGATAGAGACATTCAGCCGATTGGGCTCTATGCAAGTCAGGGTTACTGGTATTGTCCGGCTTATTGCTTTCACCGCAAAGCATACCGATTATTCCGGGGGGATCGAATATCTTCCGCGAGCTTGAACCCGTCTATCGAATGTCTCGAAGAAGTCGACAAAAGATCCGTGAAGGATTGGAATGAACAAGAAATATTAAAAATGGATAAAACTGAGCTCATTTTTAATTTAACGCCTAATGGTGTACGAACGCTTGAATCGAGCTCGTTCGATGATTCCATCCAATGCAGGGAAGATGGCAGCGGTACGGTCCGTAAATGGGTCCCAAAAGAAGATCTATCATTCTTTGTGAATATAATTTGGGGTTTAGGGGAGGATGCAGAAATCGTGGAGCCGGCAGAAGCAGTCGATTTAATCAAACGGAAGATAGAGAAGATAAAAAATGTTTATCAGTGATTCAATAGGCTTGTTTTTGCAATAGTCTGAGGACGCCGTACCGGCAGCCCCGGACTATTTTTGTGAACCGGACATTACCAGTGTAATCATTTCATTTGATATATCCGGCAAACGGCCATAAATAGAAGAGAGATAATGTCCAGATTATTGTCTGCCACGCCGTCATCCGTTTAGAATCAGACTTGTCTTATCATGCCTATTCGCCAAAAAAGGAGGACAAGATCTTGATAGGGAAAAGTCGCGCAGGTAAAACAGGGGTGGCACTGCTGCTGGCCGCGCTGTTATCGGCCTCGCCGGTCAGCGGTGTATTACAAAATGAAAGGGCTTTCGCCGAAGGAGGGACTACTAATATTTATGAAGCGGAAGAGGCTGTGCTGAATGCGGCAGTCGTCGATAATCAGCATATTGGCTATACCGGAACAGGTTTTGTCGATTTTAAGCCAAATGCCTCTGGAGGGACGATTGAGTGGAGCGTTAATGCGGCTGCCGCCGGAGAGTACACGCTGGAGTTCCGTTTTGCCAACGGAGGCACGGAGAATCGCCCGTCGGCGATCCAAGTAAACGGGAACTCCGTGGGCGAGCTGGCATTTGAACCGACAGGAGAGTGGACCTCGTGGAAGACGGTCTCCATTAAAACAAACCTGCAGGCCGGTCAAAATGTGGTTAAAGCCACCGCTACGGGAGCAAGCGGAGGCGCGAATATTGACCATCTGCACGTTTACGATGCCAGCGTCACGCCGGAACCCGAGAATCCGGCGCCTGTGGAAGTGCAAGCTGTGGGCATGGAGGAGATCATGGACGGCCTGCTGCTGAAAAAATTAAAGCTCGCCGGGATTGTCGCTTCCGCGGACAGTCTTAAAGAGGACCGGCCGCTGACCCGCATCGAATTTTTTGCACGCATCAACAGGGTCATGGGGTTCAACGCTGAGGAAACCTTCAAGAACCTGGATTCGGGAGAAGAGGTGTGGGGCATATCCAAGGACACATGGTCCTCATATGTCCTTGAAGCCGCACAGAAGGCAGGGTATGCCGCAGCCCTCCCGGATGGCAGCGTGCGGCCGGATGACATTATAACCCGTCAAGAAGCCGCGATTATCCTCGCCTCCGTCTTGAAGCTGGGGGGCAAACGGAATAATTCCGACCGAATGGATGATGCTGAAGGGCTCCCGGAATCAAGCAAAGGGGCGATTGGTGCGGTAATTGCGGAAGGATTTATGACGGCAAAGGGCCGCAACTTCGGGATCAATGAGCCGTTGAATCTGAAGGAAGCGGATTTGATTATGTCCAGGATCGCATCAAGCGGTAAAGTGGAACCGGCTCAAGTAGAGATCGCCGGGGCTGAAGCGATTGCCCCGCACTTGGTGGCGGTCATACTGGGCGGCGAGTTTGACGCGTTCGATGTGAAAGCTTTGAAGCTGCAGGCGCCGGCGGAGAAGTGGGCAGGATTAAATCCTAAGCTGCAGAAGCTGAATCCTACCCGTGCTGCCGTAGGCAGGAACAAGTTCGGCGATACGGTCGTCGTCTATGAAATAAAGGAGACCCTGCAGGCTGGTATGCTGGTGAAGCCGGCAGAGAACCCGGTCTTCTCGGGAGATCTCGAAAAAGCGGTGCAGCAGGCGAAATACCTGATTTCTTGGCAGATGGACCACGGCGGGTGGACGAAAAGTATGGAGAAGCAGTACAGCCGTCTGTGGGACGGGGTGGAGAAGCGTTCCACCCAGTTCGGCCCAAGCGGAGAAGAGCTGGGCTCTATCGATAACAATGCGACGACGAATCAGCTGCGTTTTTTGTCGCAGGTATATCAGGCAACCGGGGATGAGACGATAAAGGCAAGTATTCAGAAAGGCATCGGTTTCCTGCTGATCATGCAGTATACGTCGGGAGGCTGGCCGCAGGTATATCCGAAGCGGGGCCTAGAAGGGGACTCCGTGTACTACTCAAACTATGTGACCTTTAATGATAACGCGATGATCAAAGTAATGGACTTGCTCGGTGAGATGGCGAATGGGACGTATCCGTTTGGCGGCGATTTGCTGAATGATGAACTTCGTTCCCGGATGCGGACCTCGATTGACAAGGGAATTGAATACATTCTGAAATCTCAAATCGAGGTTGACGGAAAGCTGGCAGCCTGGTGTGCGCAGCATGATCCGGTGACCTATGAAGCGATGAAGGCCCGTGCGTACGAGCACCCTTCCGTATCCGGCTCCGAGTCCATAGGAATTATCAAATTTCTTATGGCCCGGCCTCAGCAAACACCAGCAATACAACGGGCGGTCCGGGGAGCTTTGCAATGGTTTGACGACGTGAAGCTGGAAGGCATCCGCTATGTCAGTGCTGATCCGAACGGGCAATACTTTGTAGAGGACCCGGCTGCCGTAACGTGGTACCGTTTCTATGAGATCGGCACCAATCTGCCAATATTCTCGGGTCGTGACGGCGTTATCAAGCGGGATATCCGTGAGATTGAGCAAGAGCGCAGGGACGGGTATTCATGGGGCGGCAGCTATGCGAAAGCTCTGCTGGAAGCGGCGAAGACAACAGGATATTATGAGAACCGTCTGTATGTAGAAGCCGTCGCCGACGTGAAGGACGTATACGGACGTTCAATCTCGCTTCATCAGTTGGAACGGGTAGAGGATGAGACGAATATGCTGCAGGCTATTCCCAACAAACTGATTGTGGCTCAGGACGGCAGCGGCGATTATAAGACGGTATCGGAAGCGATAGCCGCCGTTCCGGCAAACAATACACAGCCGGTGGAAATATTCATCCGTAATGGGGTTTACAAGGAGGTCATTACAGTACCGGCCAACAAGCCGTTTATTTCCCTTGTCGGGGAGAGCGCGGAGCAGACTGTGCTTACGTATGACAACTATGCCGGGAAAGCGAAGCCTACAGGAGGAACCTACGGGACAACGGGCAGCTCCAGCATCTTCCTGTACGGGAGCGACTTCTCGGCCCGGAATCTGACGATGGAAAATTCCTTCGATGAGAAGAGTGTGGAGACATCCGGCAAACAAGCGGTAGCAGTCTATGCCCGCGGCGAGCGGATGGACTTCCGGAATGTGCGCTTTATCGGCAATCAGGATACCCTCTTTGCCCATTCGGGAAGTCAGTATTATTACCAGTGTTACATCGAGGGGGATGTCGATTTCATATTCGGCGGTGCCCGGGCAGTCTTCGAGGATAGCGAGATTCGTTCATTAGACCGGGGCTCATCCAGCAATAACGGGTACATTACGGCCGCAAGCACACAGATCACGCAGCCCTATGGCTTCTTGTTCATCAACAGCCGTCTTACCAGTGAAGCGGCGGAGGGCACCGTCTATTTGGGTAGACCGTGGCATCCTGGGGGCGATGTCAATGCCATTGCCAACGTGGTTTATAAAAATTGCGAAATGGGTGCCCATATTAAGGATATCGGCTGGACGGACATGTCGGGGTTTAAAGCTGCTGATGCAAGGTTCTTTGAATACGGGAACACAGGTCCCGGTGCGAAGCTGACGGATACGCGGCCTCAGCTCACGGAAGAGGGGGCGCAGCAATATACGGTGCAAAATGTACTAGGCTGGAATCCTGGCGTTAATTAACGAAAAAGAGGACGAACCTCTTTCCATAGGGAAAGAGATTCGTCCTCTTCATTTATTTAAAAGATGGATTCATATTATATGGAATGCAGCTGCATCATGTCCTCTGGTTCTTCCCGTTGTGGTTGGGCTGTTTTTCAAGCTGCTTTAGCAGTTGATTAATTTGATCCTGCATTTCGTCGATCTGATCCTGCATCTCCTGCTGCTGACGTTGTTGTTCCTGTTTCTCCAGCTGCGACTGAATTTGGTCTTGTCTATCTTGTTCAATTGCAAGAGCCTGCCCGAAAGCTGTAATTACATCCCCGGCCGTTACCAGAATTGTTCCAATGAATTGCAAGATATCCGGAAAGTTACTTCCGTTGTTATCTCCATTATCGCCCACAATACTGACTGCATCATTTTGTCTCTTTGCGCTATTTCCACTCTTACCGGTTTTGCTGCCCACAGCTATCCCTCATTTCGAAACAAAAGAAGCTATATTAGATTATTCATGAAAAGCATGTCAGGCTCCATCTATATAAGGCAGACCTCAATTTCACCCGGAAAACAATCGTATCATGGAGCCCGAGTGACGCTCATATAATACGATACATGCATACACCGTCGAATTTTGTCCACCTTCCACGATGAGGATGATACTTGCCAACCCGGTTTGCTCCGCAAACCCTGTTAATGCTTACGAAGCCGGTTTGCTCCGCAAACCCTGTTGATGCTTACGAAGCCGGTTTGCTCCGCAAACCCTGTTGATGCTTACGAAGCCGGTTTGCTCCGCAAACCCTTAGGAGGGAGGGAGATGCAATTCCGTTTTTCCGAGGAGCTGGAGATGACTCGGGCGTTGATCCGGGATTTTGCGGCGGAAGAAGTCGCATGGGAGGCCGGGGAGCGCGATGAAGAGGAACGGTTTGACCGTAGGCTGTTCGATTTAATGGGAGACTTGGGCCTCACGGGTATACCCTGGCCTGAACGCTATGGCGGATCGGGAAGCGATTGTTTGACTTATGCGGTCGTGATCGAAGAGCTTTCCCGGGTATGCGCCTCGACGGGAGCCGTCTTGGCTGCGCATACCGCTCTCTCGTCATGGCCAATCTACGCATTCGGCAGCGGGGAATTTAAGGAGAAATATTTGAAGGGACTGGCGAATGGAACGAAGCTGGGAGCGTCTTCGCTTGAGCCGGGCATCACCGGTTATGAGGACGGAGACGATTGTGTCCTGAACGGCTCGAACCGCTATGTTGCGAACGCAGGGGAAGCGGACACCTATGTCGTTATCGCACGGAATGCACCCGAACAAGGGCGGAGGAAGCGCGGATACAACGCTGTTATTGTTGAAAAAGGGGCGCCTGGTTTCAATGTCGGCGTCAGAGCGCGGAAGCTCGGGCTACGCTCGCTTGCAGTGAGTGAGATCACGTTCGAAAACTGCAGGGTACCTCTGGATAACAGGCTCGGCAAAGCCGGACAGGGACAGGAGATCGCCGGCTCGGTTATGGAGCTCGCTCGCATCAGCGCCGCCGCGCAGGCTGTCGGAATTGCGCAGGGTGCGCTGGATGCTGCTGCTAAATATGCCGGAGACCGTAAGCAGTTCGGGAAACCGATCGGCCGGCAGCAGGGTATTTCTTTCAAGCTGGCCGACATGGCAGCAAGACTGGAGGCCTCTCGCCTTCTTGCTTATCAAGCGGCATGGCGTCATTCTGCAGGCCTTCCCTGCCGTAAGGAGGCCGCTTTAGCCGGCAAATTTGCCGCAGACACGGCCGTCGCCGTCACGATCGAGGCGGTCCAGGTGTTTGGCGGCTACGGGTATATGCGGGAATATACGGTGGAGCGTTATATGCGCGATGCCAAATGTATAGAAATGGGTATAGGCTCCGGTAAGTTGAATAAGGATTCGCTTATACGAAGCATGATAGCTGACTAGGTGTCTGTCCGATGGTGCTTCTTTCATGGATATTCATGCAAAATATGGGGATGGATTACTGGGATGATGCCTGTGCATTGCATATTTGACGTGCGATATAACATCGGAAAGTCTCCAAGGCAAGAGCAGAATCGGAGGAGGTGCTCCGGTGCGTGAAACGGTCATCGTCGGCGGGGCCAGAACCGCGTTCGGCAGGTTCGGCGGTGCATTCAAGAATATTAAGGCTGTGGAGCTGGGGGCGGCCGCCCTTAAGGGAGCTATCCGCAAAGCCGGAGTGGATCCCGCTGCAATTGGCGGCTTCGTGATGGGCATGGTGCTCCAGGCGGGCGCCGGGCAGGCTCCGTCGCGGCAGGCGGCGAGGCTCGCCGGTCTGGATTGGAGCGTTCCGTCCGAGACGGTGAACAAGGTATGCGCTTCAGGGCTGCGCGCCATTACGCTGGCAGATCAAATGATCCGGTGCGGCGACGCGGATATCATTGCTGCGGGCGGAATGGAAAGCATGAGCAACGCGCCGTATGCCGTTCCGTCTGCCAGGTGGGGAATTCGAATGGGGAATTCCGGGCTTGTCGATCTGATGATTCATGACGGACTGCAGTGCGCATTCGCGGATGTTCATATGGCCGTTCACGGCAGCCGTGTCGCCGCCGAATATGGAATCGGCCGGGCTGAACAGGATGACTGGGCGCTTCGCAGCCATATGCGGGCGGTGTCCGCTATCCGGCAGGGGACATTCGCCGAAGAAATTGTACCCGTCTCGGCGAGCGCGGCTGTCGTTGTCGATACCGACGAAGGTCCCCGCGCCGATACGGACGCCGGGAAGCTTGCCCGGCTCAGCCCTGTCTTTGACAAGAGCGGGACCATCACCGCCGGCAACGCTCCGACAGTGAACGACGGAGCGGCGGCGTTAGTCTTGATGTCGAAGGAGCAAGCGCTCCGCAGCGGACTTAAACCGCTGGCAACGATTATCGGTCATGCGGAGGTCGGCGCGGAAGCGCCTTATATCGCGGTGACACCTGCACTTGCGATCCGCAAGCTTTTGATCAAGACCGGCCGCCCGCTTAAGGACATCGACTTGTTCGAGGTGAACGAGGCCTTCGCTGCGGTTATCCTGACATGCGGCAAAATGCTGGGATGGGATGAAGAGAAGGTGAACGTGAACGGCGGGGCGATTGCGCTCGGCCATCCGATCGGAGCAAGTGGAGCGAGGATCCTGCTGACTTTGATAGGCGGGCTGATGCGCCGGGGCGGCGGACTTGGCATAGCGGCGATCTGCAGCGGAGGCGCGCAGGGGGATGCCGTAATGATTCGGGTGGATGGATAAATCCGAGGTGGGAGAATAACGATGGATATCCGTACAATCACGGTGGCCGGCGCAGGACAGATGGGAAGCGGAATCGCTCAGACGGCTGCGGAAAGCGGCTTCGACGTCATGCTCTACGATCTTGACAGGCAGGCGGCCGGGCGCGGCATTGCGCGGATCGGCAAAGCGATCTCCCGGTCCGTGGACAAGGGACGTTTGACGGAAGAGAGGAAAGCGGACATTTTAAACAAAATCACCTTATCGTCCGACCTGGAGGATGCCCGCGGCGCGGATCTGGTTATTGAAGCGGCTCCTGAGAGAATGGACATCAAGAAATCGCTGTTCCGGGCATTGGACGGCATATGCAGACAGGATGCCATTCTCGCAACAAACACCTCTTCGCTGTCGATTACGGAAATCGCGTCAGTGACCGGGCGGCCGGAGCGGGTGATCGGGATGCACTTCATGAACCCGGTGCCGGTAATGCCGCTGGTCGAAATTATCCGGGGAATGGCTACCTCGGATGAGGTGTTCGGCAGCATTAGATCGCTTGCGCAAACACTCGGCAAAACACCGGTGGAAGTCCGTGATTTCCCTGGTTTCGTCTCCAACCGAGTTCTTATGCCGATGATTAATGAAGCGGTGTTCGCCGTTTATGAAGGCGTGGCTGCTCCTGAAGCGGTAGATCAAGTGATGAAGCTCGGCATGAATCATCCGATGGGGCCGCTCGAGCTGGCTGATTTCATCGGAATCGACACGTGTCTGGCGATTATGGAGACACTTTATGAAGGCTTCGGCGACTCCAAATACAGGCCTTGTCCGCTGCTGCGCAAATATGCCGCCGCAGGCTGGCTGGGCCGCAAGTCGGGACGCGGCTTCTACATTTACGAGTAAAGGCCAGCGCCGGAGACAAGTCGGAGGGGAGTTGTCGGCGGTGGAGCTGCGCTTTACGAAGGAACAGGAAGAGCTGCGGCAAGCGGTTCGCTATTTTGCGGAAACGGAGGTTGCGCCGGCTGCAACCATGATGGAACTGACCGATGAGTTTCCATATGAGCTGGTAAACAGAATGGCGCAGATCCGCTTGATGGGTATTCCTGTGGCGAAGCAGTGGGGCGGGGCCGGCTCGGACTTTATCTCTTATATTATTGCCGTAAACGAAATCTCCAAAATAAGCGCTGCAGCCGGAGTTATTCTGTCCGTCCATACCTCCGTCGGAACGCTTCCGATTCTCCACTTCGGCACCGAAGAGCAGAGAATGAAATATGTACCGAAGCTAGCCTCCGGGGAGTGGCTCGGCGCGTTTGCGTTAACGGAACCGGGCGCAGGATCGGATGCCGCTTCGATACGAACTTCTGCCGTGCCGGAGGGAGATCATTATGTGATTGACGGGACGAAGGTGTTCATTACCAATGCAGGGGCGGCGCATACCTACATCGCATTTGCCGCCACGGACCGGGGTCAGGGGCCGCGCGGCATTACCGCCTTTATTATTGACCGCGATACGCCCGGTTTTCGGATTGGAAGAAAGGAAAAGAAGATGGGCCTTCACGGCTCCAGCACATGCGAATTGATATTTGACCGGATGACTGTCCCCATAGCTCAGAGGCTTGGCGAAGAAGGGGGCGGATTCGCCATTGCCAAAGCTTCACTTGACGGCGGCAGGATCGGCATCGGGGCTCAGGCACTCGGGATCGCCGAAGCTGCGCTGCAGCTTGCGAAGAATGCCATGAAGCCGCTGAACGGATCGGCCCGGGTGGAGCCGGAGCATGCCAGGCTTGCCGATTTGGCCGCTCAGGTGGAAGCGGCGCGCCTGCTTGTTTACCGGGCCGCCTATATGCGTCAGGAAGGTATGCCCTGCACGGTGGAGGCTTCCACGGCAAAAATGTTCGCTTCCGATACGGCGGTTGCGGCAGCCGGCGAGGCGGTGCGTATGCTCGGAGCGCAAGGATGCACCAAAGAGCTCTCGGCAGAACGGTTATATCGCGATGCGAAGGTGACGCAAATTTATGAAGGCACGAACGAAATTCACCGGATTGTGATAGGGAACCGGCTGCTCAAATAATTCAATTCATCGATAAGGCGGTGGTGGTTATGGGAGCATCCCCGGGTGCGCGCCTGCGCGACGCGCTTCAACTTGAAAAGCCGCTGCAGGTGGCCGGCGCGATAAACGCCTATTCGGCCATTATGGCCGAGCAGGTCGGATTTCGCGCTTTATATCTATCCGGAGCAGGCGTAGCCAACGCTTCCTTCGGACTTCCCGATCTCGGGATAACGACTATGAACGATGTGCTCGAGGACGTCCGCCGGATTACAAGCGTGACGGAACTGCCGCTGCTTGTCGATGCCGATACCGGCTTCGGAGGCGCATTTCAAATCGCCCGCTGCGTCCGGGAGATGAGCCGGGCGAGGGCGGCCGGCGTCCATATAGAGGACCAGGCGGCGGCCAAGCGATGCGGACACAGACCGAACAAGGCGATCGTCGGCAGCGAAGAGATGGTAGACCGCATTAAGGCTGCTGCGGATGCGCGAACCGATCCGGGCTTTGTCATTATGGCTCGCACCGATGCGCTCGCTGCGGAGGGCTTGGACTCGGCTATTGAAAGGGCTTGCGCCTACGTCGAGGCGGGCGCCGATATGATATTCCCGGAAGCGGTGGCGGAGCTCGAACATTACAGGAGGTTTGCCGAAGCGGTGAAGGTGCCGATTCTCGCGAATATAACGGAATTCGGAAAGACGCCGCTGTTCACGGTGGAGGAGCTGGCGAATGCGGGCGTCGCCCTCGCGCTGTATCCGTTATCGGCGTTCCGCGCCATGTCCGCGGCCGCCCTGCAGGTTTACCGGACGCTTCGCTGCGAAGGAACGCAGAAAAACGCCGTCGAGCTGATGCAGACCCGCTCGGAGCTGTATGATTTTCTGCATTATCACGACTATGAGAAGAAGCTGGATCAGCTGTTCGGCGAGGAAGACAGGGCTCGGAACGGGACGGAAACGGACACGAGCAAGGATAGCCGTTAAGGCTGCGGATTACGGCAAAGGGTTCGGATAAGGGAGGGGAGATTCCTATGGCGGTTAAAAGAAACGGCGGATTGGCCGAGGTCATTGCCGGAGAGACGGAGATCTCGACAGTAGGCAAGGAAGGGAAAGGCTTAACCTATCGCGGGTATTCCATTCACGATCTGGCCGATCATGCAACCTTCGAGGAAACCGCGTATTTGCTGCTTCGCGGTGAACTGCCGAATCAAACGGAGCTTGCGGAATATAAGCGGAAGCTTGCGGGGCTGAGGGGGCTGCCGGCTGAATTGCGCGCGATTCTGGAGAAGCTTCCAGGCAGCAGCACGCATCCGATGGACGTTCTTCGAACCGGGTGCTCCGCTCTTGCCGCCTTCGAACCGGAGGGAGCCGGGCGAAGCCTGCTCGACATCGCAGACAGGCTTCTTGCCTGCAGCGCATCGATGCTGCTGTATTGGCATCATTACCATACATCCGGAACAGTCATCGAAACCGAGTCGGGGAATGAAAGCGTGGCAGGGCATTTTCTCCGCCTGCTGCATGGAAGGCCTTCAAGCGGGCTTCATGAGAGGGCGATGGACGTCTCGCTGATTTTGTATGCGGAGCATGAGTTCAATGCATCAACCTTTGCGGCCCGGGTCACCGCTTCGACCTTGTCCGATTTCTATTCGGCGGTCACGACCGGGATCGGCACACTGCGCGGACATCTGCACGGCGGAGCGAATGAAGCGGCTATGGAGCTGATCGAAGGCTTCGGGAATCCGGATGAAGCGGAGAACGGGATTCTGCAAATGCTGGCGCAGCGAAGACTGATCATGGGCTTCGGCCACCGCGTATATACAGTGTCCGATCCCAGGTCCGACATTATTAAGAGATGGTCGGCGGCACTCTCCGATGCAGCAGGGGACCGCAAGCTGTTTGATATCTCGGAACGGATCGAACAGGTGATGCTGCGGGAGAAAAAGCTGTTTGCCAATCTGGACTTCTACAGCGCGTCGGCTTACCGGCTGATGGGGATTCCGACCTTGCTGTTTACGCCGGTGTTTGTAATATCCCGCATAAGCGGGTGGTCCGCCCATGTCATTGAGCAGCGAGCGAGCAACCGGTTAATCCGCCCGGGCGCCGATTATACCGGTCCCGAACCGAAGCAGTGGCTGCCGGTCGACAAACGTACCTGAAGGAAGGAGGCGGAAGCTTATGTCCACGAGTATGAGCAACGCTAGGCCGGAGCCGGATCAAGTGCTGACAGGCATCGCCGACTACGCAGCCGATTATGAGATCGACAGCCCGGAGGCTTATAATACGGCGCGGCTTTGCCTGATGGATACGCTTGGCTGCGGCCTGCTTGCGCTTCGGTATCCTGAATGTGCCAAGCTTCTCGGACCGATCGTTCCCGGCACCGTTGTACCCGGCGGCGCGCGCGTTCCCGGGACCCAGTTTCAGCTGGATCCGGTCGCCGCCGCCTTCAATATCGGCTGCATGATACGCTGGCTCGATTACAACGATACATGGCTTGCCGCCGAGTGGGGCCATCCCTCCGACAATTTGGGCGGCATTCTTGCCGCCGCCGATTATGCGAGCCGGATCAGGGCAGCCGAAGGGAGGCAGCCCTTCATGATGCGCGACGTGCTTACCGCGATGATCAAGGCCCATGAAATCCAGGGAATCCTCGCGCTTGAGAACAGCTTTAACCGGGTAGGGCTCGATCACGTCGTCCTCGTAAAAGTCGCTTCGACGGCTGTCGTTACCCGCATTCTGGGCGGTACGAAGAACGAAATCATCGATGCCGTTTCGAACGCCTGGATCGACGGCCATCCGCTTCGCACCTACCGGCATTCCCCCAACACGGGCCCGCGCAAATCATGGGCGGCAGGCGATGCGACGAGCCGGGCCGTGCGGCTGGCATTGATGACGCTTAGAGGGGAGATGGGATACCCTTCCGCACTGACTGCGGCGGAATGGGGCTTCTATGATGTGTTATTCAAAGGCAAACCCTTTAGCCTCACGCGCCAATACGGAACCTACGTCATGGAAAATGTACTGTTCAAAATCTCATTCCCGGCTGAATTTCATGCACAAACGGCGGTCGAATGCGCAATACGGCTTCACCCGACGGTCAAAGACCGGCTGGATGAGATCGACAAAATCGCGATCACGACCCATGAGTCGGCCCTGCGCATAATCGATAAGACAGGGCCGCTCCATAATCCGGCTGACCGCGATCACTGCCTGCAGTACATGGTGGCCGTTGCTCTGCTCTTCGGTACGCTTACCGCAGACCATTACGAAGAGGCCGCCGCGCAGGACCCTCGTATCGACCGGTTGAGACAGAAGATGACTGCTTCTGAGGACAAACGATATTCGCAGGATTACCTCGATGCTGACAAACGCTCGATCGCGAGCGCCGTCCAATTGTTTTTCGCGGACGGAACCGCGTCGGAGAAGGTTGAGCTCGAGTATCCGCTCGGGCATCGCCGCAGACGCGCCGAGGCGATTCCGATTCTGGAGCGGAAGTTCGAATCTAATCTGGCAAGCCGTCTTCCCGGCAAGCAGGTGAACACAATAATGAAACTGTGCGCCGAACAGGAGAAGCTGGAGCGGACGCCGGTGCATGAATTCGTAAACCTGTTTGTCATTTAAGCCCCCTTAAGAGGCAGCAGAATTTTCAGTACGGAACCGCTTCGCGAATCGTATGAGGGAGATAATTCCAGTGTCCCACCCAGATGGTTGATCCTCTCCCGCATCGCTGAGAGTCCGAAACCACTCGGGACCGCAGCGTATGGAATTCTGTCGTTATGCAGAATAAATTTAAGATAATCTTCTTCCAGGTATAAGGCGAATTCGAAATGTCTGCACCCGCCATGCTTGATTCCGTTAGTCAGCCCCTCCTGCAGGGCATGGTAAATCAGCTTCTTCTGCATCGAATCATTGAATAAGCAGCAATTTCTGAATCCACAGCTGGGCCATAATATCGTTTCCGAGCAGTACCCACTTCATTTTTCCGTAGCTGTCCCGCGAGCAGGTTCAGGATGGAGATGGATAGGGCAGTAAGAATCAAGATGAGCAATCCTTGATAGGTTTTCCCGGTCAACCACAGGTATGTACGTTGATCGAACAGCGCAGCGGCCGCGCAGACCAACAAATGGACGGTCATGAACTGCCTCAATCTTCGGTGCAGCGACAGGTAGCCTTTCCCGAAAATCTGCTCCAGGAACGCAATGTGGGCAAGCATGGTGAACGGCAATGCGAGAGGATCTCATCCTTCTCAATATATGGAATAGTACCTATTATAAAACAATTCCTGAGCGGTTGAATATGCATATCCAAAAAATGACCGATATCATAATAAACGTCATCGTGACTGTCCCCCTGCTTGGTTCATCACTCCGGTCACAATTCAGTCGGAGGATCGTCAAAGCAAAAATTTCCACGGAATACGATGAAGACTTTGTTTAATGGGTAATATATACAGAGTCACAGTACGCCAAGAAATGAGGGAAGCCAAGGTCATGAAATTAACATCGGAGCAGCGTGTCACACTGCATGGATTTAACAATCTGACGAAAACCTTAAGCTTCAATATGTACGACATCTGCTACACCAAGACCAAAGAAGAACGCGAAGCCTACCTCGAGTATATTGATGAGCAGTATAATTCCGACCGGTTAAAAAGAATTCTCCAGGCGGTAACCGATATTATCGGCGCGCATGTGCTTAATATTGCCCAGCAGGATTATGTCCCGCAGGGTGCAAGCGTAACCTTCCTGGTCTCCGAGGGTCCTATTGTCGAAGTCCCCACCGAATCTTACGATGAATCGCCGGGGCCGCTTCCGGAATCGGTTGTCATGCAGCTGGATAAAAGCCATATTACCGTTCATACCTATCCGGAGTATCATCCAGACGAAGGAATCAGCACATTCAGAGCGGATATCGACGTATCCACTTGCGGTGAAATCTCACCGCTCAAAGCGCTCAATTATCTGATTCATTCTTTCGATACGGACATCATGACGCTCGATTACCGGGTTCGCGGGTTCACAAGAGATATTAACGGACACAAGCTGTTTATCGATCACGACATCACCTCGATACAGAATTACATTCCGGACAAAGTGAAAGAGATGTATGACATGATCGACGTCAATGTGTACCAGGAAAATATTTTTCATACAAAATGCAAGCTCAGGCAGTTCGACTTAAACAATTATTTGTTCGGTTATACGAAGGATAAGCTGGGACCGGGGGAAGAGAAGAAAATCACGGAACGGCTCACAACCGAAATGGACGAGATTTTTTACGGGAAAAATACAAGCCGCGGATCCATAAACACGGATTGACGGTTATATGGGACAATATTGCTTCCGCGCGCAGGCTTTGCGCAGCGATCTCCCCGGGATACATTCCCGGGGCTTTTTTATGCTTCAAAAAGTGTGACAATAAATTGAATAATACGTCATATTTAAGTTTTTAATGTGTATTATATTATTTTTATGATGTACATAATATCGAATTTAGTATACACTTTAAATTAAATGGAACACATCATTCATAGAGGGAGGAATTCGTTTGGGACTTGGTGTAGGCATTAGCGGAATGGGAAGAATAGGCAGGCTGGTGGTCCGGAAAATATGCTCGGAAGAGGGGTTGCCGCTCCAGCTGAAGGCGATTAATTGCGTGTATCCGGCTGAGACAATTGCGCACCTCTTGAAGTACGACACCGTCCACGGGAGGTGGGACGCCGATATTTCCGTAATCGACGGCAAGCTTGTCATCAACGGCAATGCGATTGAGCTTACCTTTGAACGTGATCCTGCAAACCTCGCATGGAAGCGTCTTGGCGTAGATCTGGTGGTCGATGCGACAGGCAAGTTTAATGACAGAGAAGGCGCGGCGAAGCATATAGCGGCGGGTGCGTCTCATGTATTGATTACAGCTCCCGGGAAGCAGATGGATCTTACGGTGGTAATGGGGGTCAATGATCAACTGTATGATCCCGCCAAGCATCAGCTGATATCGGCAGCCTCCTGCACAACAAACTGTCTTTCTCCCGTGCTTTATGTTTTGGACCAGGCGTTCGAAGTGCAGGCGGGCTGGATGACCACCGTCCATTCATATACTTCCGATCAGAACCACCTGGACAATCCGCATAAGGATCTGCGCAGGGCGCGGGCATGCACCGAATCCATTGTTCCTACAACGACAGGTGTGGGTAAGGCGCTCACTGATGTGCTGCCCCATCTGGCCTCCCATATTCAGGGGATTTCCCTTCGAGTACCGACACAGGATGTCTCGCTGGTTGATTTGACAGTGAAGGTCGGCCGCATATGTACGCTGGAGCAAGTCAGATCGGTTCTGAAAACAGCGTCGGAAGGAAGCTTATCGTCTTACCTCGGATACACGGATGAGCCTCTGGTGTCAGCTGATTACATAGGCTGCTCCAAATCGGCGGTTGTCGATGGGCCTTCCATTATGGTTATGAACGATCAGGTCAAAGTGTTAGCCTGGTACGACAATGAATGGGCTTACGCCAGCAGGGTGGCCGAGCTGGTGCAGTTAATGACGGAAAGGGTGGATTATGTATGGAAAACACCACAGTTAGCCTAGAATTGGGTGTCATCTTATGTAAACACTGCCAGAAGGAAATCGGGACTTTAGCAACGGAGAGGGTAACGACTTATTACTCGGACTGCCGCGAGCAGAAATGTTTGGAGAATAGGATGACGACGGACAATCAAGCAAACTCATGTTAATGATTTAATGAAAGGGATGAGCGGGTATGAAAGCCGATACGGTACAGTCGACAATGGGGACCATGCACTATAATTTGTCAGTGGAGCAGTTGGTCGAGATAGCTTTGGAACGCAAGGAAGGGGTACTTGCATCCACAGGAGCGCTGCAGGTAT
Source organism: Paenibacillus sp. sptzw28 (assembly GCF_019550795.1). Classification (NCBI taxonomy): domain Bacteria; kingdom Bacillati; phylum Bacillota; class Bacilli; order Caryophanales; family Paenibacillaceae; genus Paenibacillus; species Paenibacillus sp. sptzw28. Next base: position 5,345,372 of record NZ_CP080545.1, on the reverse strand, counting down.
TCACGGGTAAATATACCGGCCGTTCCCCTAAAGACAAGTTCATTGTCCAAGAGCCATCCGTGACGGACCGGATCGACTGGGGGACGGTTAATCAGCCTATGGCCCAGTATCAATTCGCTCAGCTTTTTAGCAAGGCTCAGGACTATATGACGGAGAAAGAACTATTCGCTTTTGACGGGTATGCCGGAGCGGATGCGAATTACCGGCTGCCTATCCGGGTTGTGAATGAGTATGCATGGCACAATTTGTTTGTCCGTCAGCTGTTCATCCGGGCGACGAAGGAAGAGCTGGCCGCGCATCAGCCGGAATTTACGGTGATTGCACTTCCCGGCTTCAAGTCGGATCCGGCTGCCCACGGAACCCGCTCGGAGACGTTCATATGCGTGAGCATGGAAAAGAAGCTTGTTCTCATCGGCGGTACCGAGTATGCCGGAGAGATGAAGAAGGCTATATTCAGCGTACTTAATTATTTGCTGCCGTTCCAAGGCGTCCTTCCTATGCATTGCTCGGCTAATGTGGGTGAGAAGGACGACGTGGCGCTTTTCTTCGGACTGTCCGGTACGGGCAAGACGACGCTTTCCGCCGATCCGGGCCGCCGCTTGATCGGGGATGACGAGCATGGCTGGTCCGATCAAGGCGTGTTTAACTTCGAAGGCGGCTGCTATGCCAAGTGCGCGGGCCTCTCCGAGGAGAAGGAACCGCAAATCTGGCGTGCGATTCGCAGCGGTTCGGTTTTGGAAAACGTCGTATTGGATGCCGGGACCGGTGCCGCCGATTATGAGGATACCCGAATAACGGAAAACACGCGTGCGGCTTATCCGGTCGAAGCGATTCCGAATACGCTCATTCCTGGAATTGCCGGGCATCCTGGCGTTATCATTTTCCTGACCGCCGACGCGTTCGGGGTGCTGCCCCCGATCGCCAGGCTTACCAAAGAGCAGGCAATGTACCACTTCTTGTCGGGATACACTTCGAAGCTGGCCGGCACCGAACGGGGAATTACGGAACCGGAAGCGACATTCTCCGCTTGCTTCGGCGCCCCTTTCCTGCCGCTTCATCCGACTGTTTACGCTGACATGCTGGGACGCAAAATCGAGGAACATCAAGCGAAGGTATATTTAATCAATACCGGTTGGACCGGCGGCCCGGTCGGGGTAGGGAAACGAATCAACTTATCGTATACCCGGGCTATGGTTACGGCCGCTTTGAATGGAACTATCGAGCAAGCGGGCTTCACGGCTGATCCCACATTCGGTCTTGAGTGCCCCGATTTCATCAAAGACGTCCCCACCCAGCTGCTGCAGCCGCGCAAGACGTGGCTGGACAAAGAGGCGTATGATGCAGCGGCAAGCGAGCTCTCGAACCGCTTTGTTCTGAATTTCAGAAGGTTTCCGGACGTTGATCAATTTATTGCAATGGCAGGTCCGCAAAGAGGTTTGAATTAAATGGTATCGTGTGCCGCACAATAACATCGAGGTTACGAATAACGGTTGGGCAGGGAGCATTACAATACCCCTGCCCAACTGTTTTGTGTTTGTTTCCGTATCTCTTTCCAGAGGCGTTCCCTATTCCCGATGACGCCAGTAGGCGGGTTGATCCGGCGAGAAAACATGCGTGTAAGATAATATAACATTATATGTGATAGATTGATGAATTTTTGAAGATATCAGTTTACAAATTGGACAAACCGTCTTATATTTGGTATATCAAACAAATGATACACAAGCTTTTTTACAAATGTTCATTTTTCAAGAAGAGATGGCGGGTCGGGTTAAACTAAAATGATTACGAGGAGCAGAAAACGATGAGAAAAAGCTTGTTCACCTTAGCTGTGCTGGTTATGGTCGCGGCAATGATCGCAGGCTGCGGAAGCAGCGGTAAAGGCGGCAATACTGGAGCGAATGGCGGAGATACGAAGCCGGCCGCTTTCAAGGTCGGGATGGTTACCGACTCCGGTACGATTGACGACAAATCGTTCAACGAGGGTACTTGGGAAGGGGTTCTGCGCGCAGGTAAGGACTTCAATTTAGAAACCAAATATTTGAGACCGACAGGCACGACGGAATCGGACTACCTGAGAGAAATCGGCAACCTGTACGATGCCGGATATAAAACGATCGTAGCCCCCGGGTATAAATTCGAAACCGCAATCTACGCGGCTCAGGAGAAATACAAGGACGCCAAATTCATTATTATTGACGGAACGCCTCATACAGCCAAGGATTTCACCCCGGTGGTGAAAGAAAACACCGTATCGATCTTCTTTGCGGAGCAGGAGTCCGGGTTTATCGCCGGAGTCGCAACGGCGCTGCAATTGAAGGAAGGCGAAGCGGGCTTCATCGGAGGCATGGAAATTCCTGCCGTACAGAAGTACAACTGGGGCTTCCAGCAGGGCGTGAAGTACGCGAATGACAATTTCGGCACGAAGCTGTCGATCAAGAAGGAAAACGTTATTTATCAGGGCACGTTCGACAATGTTGCCGCAGGCGGCCAATTGGCGGCGCAGATGTATGACAGGGGCGTCAATGTCGTGTTTACGGCGGCGGGCGGCGTAGGCGTCGGCTCGATCAGAGAAGCCATAACCCGTGCGAAAGCCGGCAAGAGCGTCTGGATCGTCGGAGTTGACGTCGACCAATATACGGACGGTATCTACCAAGATAATAAGTCAGTCATCCTGACCTCCGCAATGAAGAAGATCGACCAAGCGACCTATGACGTGCTGAAGGATGAGAAGGACGGTTCGTTCCCGGGAGGGAAGACGCTAACGTTCGATACGAAGAACGACGGTGTCGGAATTCCTGCGGAGAATCCGAATTTAAGTGCAGAGACGGTTGCGAAAGTGAAAGAGATTACCGAGAAATTGAAGAGCGGCGAGATTAAAGTTTCAGCCAAACAAGGCGATCTGATCAAGTAGACGGATTACAGTCCAAATATTGCCAGGGAGAGACGGGCGTTCCGTCTCTTTTTGGCAGTTTATCTACTATAACGCACAGTCCGCATTACTATCGTCTTATCTTCGGTAAAGGAGTCGTTTCGTATGGATTATGTGGTGGAAATGCTCAGCATCCGGAAGGAATTTCCGGGTGTGGTTGCCAATGACGATATCACGCTTCAATTGAAAAGGGGAGAAATCCACGCGCTGCTTGGCGAGAACGGGGCGGGGAAGTCGACCCTTATGAGCATTCTGTTCGGCATGTATCAGCCGGACCGCGGAAAGATTAAAGTAAACGGCAAGGAAGTCCGCATTGCAAGCCCCAATGTAGCGAATAAGCTGGGCATCGGCATGGTGCACCAGCATTTCAAGCTCGTCGATAATTTTACGGTAACGGAGAATATAATTCTGGGCAACGAGCTCTCCAGCTGGTTTGTGCTGAATACGAAAGCCGCAGCCCGCAGAATTGAACAATTATCCAAACGGTACGGCCTTAATGTCGATCCGCATGCGAAGATCGAAGACATCTCGGTCGGCATGCAGCAGAGGGTGGAAATTCTGAAGATGCTTTACCGCAATGCGGATGTGTTAATCCTCGATGAACCGACCGCCGTTCTAACGCCGCAGGAGATCGAGGAGCTCGGCAAGATCATGAAGAATCTGATCGCCGAGGGCAAATCGATTATATTGATTACGCACAAATTAAAAGAGATCAAGGCTGTGGCGCATCGGTGCACCGTTATCCGCAGAGGAAAGACGATCGGGACTGTGGATGTCGCGGCGACAAGCGAACTGAAGATGGCCGAGATGATGGTGGGACGCAATGTAACCTTTAAAGTGGAGAAAGAAGAAAGTCTTCCCGCCGAGGTAGTATTGAAGCTGGATGCCGTTACCGTGAACAACAACAAAAACGTGCCGGGCTTAAAAAGTTTTTCGCTTGAGGTGCGCGCGGGAGAAATCGTCGGAATAGCCGGCGTGGAAGGAAACGGACAATCGGAACTCGTGGAAGCGATTACGGGTCTGCGCAAGGTAGAGGAAGGAAAGATTTTTGTTCAGGGACAAGATATCACTTCTCTGCCTATCAGCGAACGGATTCGCAGAGGAGTCGGTCATATACCGGAAGACAGGCAGAGGCGGGGACTCGTGCTGGACTATACGCTCGAGGAGAATATGATTCTGGAAGTATACAACCGGCCGCCTTATTCGAGCAAAGGAGTGCTCAATAAAGCCGCTATCCGGAAGTATACAAGCGGCATTCTGAGCAGCTTCGACGTTCGTTCGGGCAGCGGGCCGGTATCCAAGGCCAGATCATTGTCCGGCGGGAATCAGCAGAAAGCGATTATCGGCCGCGAGATCGAATTAAATCCGGTCTTGCTTATCGCGGTGCAGCCGACCCGGGGGCTGGATGTGGGCTCCATCGAATATATTCACAAACGGTTGATCGAGCATCGCGATAACGGCAAGGCTGTGATATTGGTGTCGCTTGAACTGGACGAAATTCTGAATGTTTCAGACCGGATTGCCGTTCTGTATAACGGCGAGCTGGTAGGCATGGTTAACGCCGCGGAATCGGATGAGAATGAAATCGGATTATTGATGGCGGGCTACAAGGAAGGGGAAGGCGCATGAGAAATATCGTCATATCCTTGCTGGCCGCTGTATTCGGGCTGCTTGCCGGAGCGCTGCTCATGGCTGTCACCGGACATCAGCCGATTGAGGGCTATAGCTTCCTGTTCGAAGGTGGGCTTAAAAATCCTGAACGGATCGGCAATACGCTCGCCACGGGGACGCCTCTGATTTTTACCGGCTTATCCGTTGCCTTCGCCTTCCGCACGGGGCTGTTTAATATCGGAGCTGCCGGACAAATGCTGATCGGCGGCTTCTGTGCGAGTGCGGTCGGACTCACTGTGGATATTTCGCGGCCAATTCTGCTGCTGCTTATGATCGCGGCCGGGTTCCTGGGAGGCGCTCTGTGGGCGTTTATCCCCGGCCTTCTTAAAGCCAGATTCAACGTGCATGAAGTCGTCTCCACCATCATGATGAACTGGATTGCATACTGGGCCGTCTATTATGCGATTCCGGCCTATATGAAAGCCGATTACCTGGAGACGGAATCCCGGCCGCTCCCGGATTACGCTACTTTACAAGCGCCGTTTCTCTCCAACATGTTCGGCGGATCTTACGTGAACCTGGGATTGTTTATTGCGGTTATTACCGTGATCGTGATCGCCTTTATCATTAATAAAACGACGCTGGGCTACGAATTGAAAGCCGTCGGGTTCAATCGTCATGCGGCCGAATATGCGGGTATACCGGTAAACCGCAGCATCATCCTCTCAATGGCCATAGCCGGCGGATTAGCTGGACTTGGCGGATTGGCTCAGTATGCGGGCAACGCGACGAATATTCAAATCGGAGTCCTTCCCTCGCAGGGGTATGATGGCATCGCGGTTGCCCTGCTCGGAGCGAATTCGCCTGTTGGTGTGTTAATTTCCGCCTTATTCTTCGGGCTTTTGTACTCGGGTAAAGGGTTTATGAACGCGATGACGGACATTCCCCCGGAAATCGCGGATTCGATTATCGCGATTATTATCTATTTTGCCGCAACGAGCGTTCTTATGGACCGTCTGATTGGATGGTTTATCGCCAAACGCCGCCGTTCCGCCGGTATTGCCGCGAACGGAAAGGAGGGGAAATAGCATGTGGACGACGCTCGAACAGATTTTTCCTTATGCGATTATGTTCACAATCCCCCTGCTCATTACGGCTTTAGGCGGCCTTTTCAGCGAACGGAGCGGAGTTGTGAATATCGGTCTTGAGGGCCTTATGGTTATCGGTTCGTTTGTGGGAGCTTATGTTATCGTCAAACTCCAACCTGTATGGCCGGACAGTCCAGCCGTTGTAATCTGGGTCGGCTTGGCAGCGGCCGTGGCAGCGGGCGTGCTTTTTTCTCTTCTGCATGCTTTCGCTAGTATTCACTTAAGCGCGAACCAGGTCATCAGCGGAACGGCAATTAATATGATTGCCGGAGCTTTGACAATATTCCTGGCACGGAACATGACCGGAAGCGGCAATATTCGCATCGACTTCGCACTGGAGCCGTTTGATTTTCCCTTGCTGTCGAAGATCCCCGTTATCGGGGAGCTGTTCTTCACCAAAACATATATGACAACCTGGGTCATTCTCGGAATTGTCGTTCTAAGTGCGCTTATTCTGAAATATACCGCCTTCGGGCTCAGGCTCAGAGCATGCGGCGAATATCCGCAGGCTGCGGAGGCCGCCGGTGTGAATGTGAGAATGATGCGGTATATCGGGGTTATGATCTCCGGGGGATTTTCAGCTCTTGGAGGCGCGGTTCTGCTGGTCACTATTGCAGGCGAATTTACCGGAACCGTTGCGGGCCTGGGATTCCTGGCGCTTGCTGCTCTAATTTTCGGGCAGTGGCGGCCGATCGGAATTCTGGCGGCCACCTTGTTCTTCGGCTTTGCCAGTACGGTTGCGAATGTTTCGCAGGTTATTCCGGCACTGTCGGTCTTTCCACCCGTCATACTTAAGGTATTTCCTTATGTGGTGACGCTTATCGCTTTGGTGCTTTTCTCCAAATCGTCCCAGGCGCCCAAAGCTGCGGGAGAGGTTTTCGACTCCGGCAAGCGGTGACGACCTTGAGGCTGCTTGGCTTACCACCAGGGTAACGGCCAAGGAATACGAAGGGAAGAGTTGAGTGCGAGTGGCGGATGAACGGTCTGACGATAAGCGGATCAAAATGATCGATGCAGCCAAAATGTATTACCAGCTTGATTACAGTCAGCAGGAAATCGCCAGGCAAATGGGCGTTTCCCGGCCGACGGTAAGCAGGTTTTTACAGCAGGCCAAAGAAGAGGGTTATGTTCAAATCAAAATAATCGACCCGAAGGAAAGCAACGCTCTGCTTGCCGAACAGATTGAACGGAAATTCCGGCTTAAGAAAGCGGTAATCGTCTCAGTACCGCAATATGAGGATGCCGTCGTGAAGAAATATCTCGGCGAGGCAGCTGCCGGTTATCTGGACAAAATCGTCAAGGACGGAGATATTATTGCCACTACTTGGGGGACGACGCTGTACGAAGTGGCGCTCAATCTGCAGGACAAGCATCTGAGGGATGTAACCGTCGTTCAGCTCAATGGCGGCGTCAGTCATTCGGAGACGAATACGTACGCCTACGAAATCGTCAACTTATTCGGCAAAGCCTTTCATACGGTGCCTTATTTTATCCCATTGCCCGCAATCGTCGACCACCCCGTTGTGAAGCAATCTATTGAGACGGACCGGCATATACGTAAAATTTTGGAGCTTGGGAAGAAATCGAACATCGCTATTGTGACGGTCGGCGCTCCGACGGAAGATTCCGTATTGATCAAGGCGAATTATTTTACCGAGAGCGATTTGCGCCTGATTTACGAGAAGGGGGCCGGTGACATCTGTTCCCGCTATATCGATCTGGAAGGCAGCATTTGCTCCGAAGAATTGAATCAAAGGACGATCGGAATCGACCTTGAACAATTGAAGCTGAAGGAGCGGTCGATTCTGGTGGCCGGGGGAGCCAAGAAGGTCGACGGAATCTACGGGGCGCTGCGCGGCCGCTATACGAATGTGTTAATAACCGACCAATACACGGCCAAATATTTGATGGAACGCGGAACTTGAACGCAAGGACCTGTCCGGTAGGGCAGTAAAATAAGGAGTGAACGAAATGAATAAGGAACATACAGGAGCGGGCGGCACCGAATTATCCGCATACTTTGACCATACGCTGCTTAAACCGGAAAGTACTTTTACGGACATTGAACGCTTGTGCGGGGAGGCGAAGCAGTACGGATTTGCAACGGTGTGCGTCAACCCCTATTGGGTGCCTGAAGCAGCCCGGCTGCTGGCGGGAACCGGGGTCGGGATCACGACTGTCATCGGATTCCCGCTAGGGGCGACAAGCACGTTTGCCAAGACAGCAGAGGCCCGGGACGCGATCGCAGCAGGAGCGACGGAAATCGATATGGTTCTAAATGTCGGAGCGCTTAAATCCGGCCGGTTCGAGGAAGTGCAGAAGGATATTCGCGGGGTTGTAGAAGCGTGCCGAGGGCGCGCTATTGTAAAAGTCATCCTCGAAACGGGACTTCTGACTGATGCTGAGAAGGTCAAAGCATGCGAATTATGCAAAGCGGCGGAAGCGGATTTCGTGAAGACGTCTACGGGATTCGGACCGGGCGGGGCGACAGTTGAGGATATTTCACTGATGAGGCGTACGGTCGGGCCGGAAATGGGCGTCAAGGCATCCGGAGGTGTCCGCGATTTGGCGGCCGTCCGCAGTATGATTGCCGCCGGCGCGACACGGATCGGAGCCAGTTCAAGTGTTGCGATCGTCTCCGGCAGCACGGGGGAAGGGTATTAATTTAAAATACAAGCGGCAGTCTCGGGCGAGAAAATAATGTCTGAACTGCCGCTGCTTTTTTGCACAAATAATGAACTCACAATTCCTTTGTCATAAATACACTGTTCGGGTCTTCAATATACTCTGCAAACGGCTTGCAATATTGAAACCCAAAACTTGCATATAGTCTTCTGGCCGGGTCGAAAGCAGCCATTGAGCCCGTTTCCAAACTGAGCCGCTGATAACCGCGTCGCTTAGCTTCTTCAATAATATGTTCAAGAATCCGCTTAGCAACACCCTTTCTGAGATGCGATGATGAAGTTCGCATTGATTTTACCTCTCCATGGCGCCCATCAAGCTCCTTAAGTGCCCCGCACCCAAGTAATTCATCTTGTTCCCACGCACTCCAGAATGTTATTTCCGGTTTTTTCAATTTCTCCAGATTTAGGGCATGTATACTTTCCGGCGGCGAATGAAGAGTCATACTCTGAAGATGTTCCCCGATTAATGCAGCCACTTCGGATCCATTTAAATCATCCAGTTTAATTTCCATGAAAACCACTCCTCAGTCTCTTTATTTATGAACGATGTCAGATGCTTACGAGTTACTGCTTGATTATTTCATCTGTCCAATATAAAGGCAGCATTCTGGACCCTGCGCATCCATATTCGCTCACCTCTATATTCATATCCAGCATGTAAATATTCCATCTTCGTATCTATAGTTCCTGCCAGCCGTTCACGTCCTATTGAACAATTCTGCCTGTACAACTCAACTCTTTCATCCCAGTTGTATTTTGACCATAAGGATTTTAAATCTTCATCGCTTGCTTACAAACGATGATAGTCACTATTCCGATATAGGCAGGCCAATCTATTTCTCTTATTTTTCTCACATTAGTTTCAACGATTTCTCACAGCCACCCGTTATTCTAAGAGCATAAACCGATAAGGAGATGCTTTTGATGAATCGAATGAAAAAAACATCCGCAATCCTGATTTCAGCCGCGCTGCTTACGATGGGAGCTGGCAGCGCCTTTGCAGCCAGCACTACACCGCCGGCCAAGACGGTAGTAACGAAGGTTAGTTCCGAAAAGACCAATAAGGTGGCCTCGACGGGCAAAACGGTCAAAACGACCGTAAGCAAATCCTCGGCAGCCGTGAAGCACAAAAAAGCGTCTCACAAAAAGCATCACGTGACCAAAAAAAATAAAACCGCCAAGGCCGTAAAAACAACCACGAAGGCCGCTCACGCAAAGAAAAGCGGCAAGACAGCAAAAACGGTTAAAGCCGCCAAAAAGCATGCAAAAACTGTGAAAAAGGCAAAGACGGTTGCTAAGACAGCCGCAACAGCTGCAGGTTCAACCAAGAAATAATCGATCTGACGGGAAAGATGGGAATCATGGTTCCCATCTTTCTTTTTTTTGCGCGGCGTAGTAGGCTAGAGTCAAAATACTAAATCCGATGGAGGAGCACCATGCCGCTTGTGTTTGTGGTAGATGACGATCCAAATATTAGTCAGCTGATCTCCGAATATCTGAAGAAGGACGGTTATGACGTTAATGCTTTCGGAAGCGGCGCCGATTTAATCGACACGATTCGCCGCAAGCAGCCCGATTGTCTGGTCCTGGACATCATGATGCCGGGCATTAACGGTTTTCAGCTTCTGACGATGATCCGCGGCTTCAGCGAGATGCCGATTATAATGGTGTCGGCGCGCGGGGAAGAGATGGATCGTATTATGGGACTCGAGCTTGGATGCAACGATTACCTGGGAAAACCGTTTCATCCGCGTGAGCTGGTCTGCCGCGTTACTTCCATGATCCGTCTTGCCGGATTCCGGAATTCTGTGAAGGAAGAAACCGCGAAAGCCCCCATTCGGGCGGGACGGCTCCTCATTTCGGAGGATTACCGAAAAGTTGAGACGCAGGACGGAACGGAACTGCCGCTTACATTTCGCGAATATGAGCTGCTGCTGCATTTTGCAAAAAACCCGAACCGCCCGTTCAGCCGCGAACAGCTTATTCAGCAGGTTTGGGATTATGATTTTCTGGGCGATTTGCGTGTGGTCGACGAGCTCGTCAAGCGGCTCCGCAAGAAGCTCGGGGATTCATCCTCCGGCTTCAGCATCGAAACCGTTTGGGGTTACGGATATAAAATCTCGGTCAAACTATGAAGTCGCTTCGGGCCAGGATTTTATGGTCGCTGCTGCTGGTTATGAGCTTTTCCGTCGCCGTCACGGTCGGATTCTGCACGCAAATCGTGTACCGGATGCTTGTTGATCAGACGAAAAGCCAGCTTTCCCTTCAACTCCAAAAGGCGGTCGACATCATGAAGGACGGCGGCCCCGATGAGCTGGTACCCGGCGACCTCCCACTGCGTTTTAAAAATCATGAGTTCAACGCTGATTTCTACGTGATCGGACCATCGGGGCGCATTGTAGCGGCCAGCAGCGAGAGGTTGATCGGAAGACGGATGGGTCTTCATTTAGAGCAGAATGACGGATCAGCCGTTCTTCACGGCGCACGGATCATGTATGCATCTGCAAAGACGGACGGTTATACCGTCTTTTTGTACAAGCCCGAAATATATCTCAAAAGCATGTTCCGCGAGGCGATACAGCTTGTTTTTGTTTCCATGCTTGCGAGCAGCGTGCTGTTGTTTGCAATCGGTTTCTTCTTTATTTGGAAAATCACACGGCCGATAACGAAGCTTAAAGACGCAGTAAGCCGTTATGAGCCATATCGTAGCGTACTTCCGCTCTCCCGGGCTGGCGCCACGGAAATTGACGATTTGATGGCTACGTTTCAATCCATGTCGGAACGGATTCATACGCATCATGAACGCCAAATCGAATTTTTGCACAATGTCTCCCACGAGCTTCGAACGCCGCTTATGTCGATCCAGGGGTATGCTATTGCAATTAAGGATCAGGTCGTCACTCAGGAAAAAGGGCTCGGCATTATTATGGATGAATCCTATCGGCTCATCCGGATGGTTAACCGGCTGCTTGAGCTCAGCCGGCTTGAAGCGCCGTTCGACGCCGAAGCGCAGCAGGAGGTCCAACTGGGCGAAATGGTGCGACAGGCATCCGAGCTGATTTCCCCGAACGTCACGGAACGAGGGATCAAAATCACTTGGTCCGGAACGGAAACAACGTTGTCCGCGCCCGGGGAAGCGCTGTTCCAGCTGCTCATCAACCTGATCCAGAATGCCGCCCGCCATGCGTCAAGTCAGGTCAGCATTACTTACGGTCCGGATAAACAAGGCTGGTTTCTGGCCGTTGACGATGACGGCGAAGGTGTGCCTCCAGAGTGGCGCGAAACGATATTTGACCGTTTTTTCAAAGGGGAGGGCGGGCAAACCGGCCTTGGTCTATCGATCTGCCGCCAGATCGCGGACACGATGCGTGCCGAGCTGCGGTATGAAGCGTCCGGGATGGGCGGTGCGCGCTTCGTGCTCAGTTCTTTGACGGCCTAAAGGCGCTTTCGGGCTGCCGCGCGGCAGCCCTTACGGTTGAAGAATTATGCTTTCTAAGCCTCGATATACAGGAGTGAAGAGACTAAGACAATACAACTTCACCAAGACTTTCCCATCCAAATGCGAATTCAACGAGTGTTTCTTCTCCGATTTGTATTTCTTGACAGACGGTCCAGCCTTCAAGGACCGTCTGTATCTTTTTTGCATCCACAGCTCGTAAGTCACTGCTTTTTAACAAATAAGCACTGAATTTTGGGTACTGCCGAAGCCTGATTGAATTTAGAATAAAAAATGAATTCTTGTACTCAGGTAACGGATTTCGCGACAGGGAGGTGAACGGAAACGGTTTTATGTAAGCGCAATCAGCGATGATGGTCGTTTGATAGGATTTTTAAAATGATGCAAGGAAAGGAAGAGGATTTTATGTTTGAGAGGAATGCGAAGAGAGCTTCGGCTGCCCGAAAGGCGCTCACCACAGCTTTGGCGATACCGCTGCTGTTTGCCAATATAATTGTTACTGCTGATGCACAGGGGGGAAATATGACAGGGAACGCAAATCGTATACAGCTCGAACATCTTGACCGGGGTCTGGTTGCCGCTTCGACTTCGGAAGGGGTTTTCCTCAGCTGGAGGCTGCTGGGCAATGAGGTGGCAGGCTACACCGAGAAGGGCTTGTCAGGCGCAAATTTCAACGTATATCGTGATGGAATTCAAATTGCAGCCGTTCAGGACAGCACCAATTATCTCGATAAAGAGGGTACCGCGGCCTCCAGGTACTATGTAGCTGCTGTCGTTGGCGGTCTTGAAGCAGACCAAAGCGCTCCGGTTACTCCCTGGGGAAATTCCTATTACGATTTGCCGATGAAAAAACCGGCAGACGGCGTAACTCCCGCAGGCGAAGCTTACTCCTACTCTGCCAACGACATGAGTGTCGGGGATGTCGACGGCGACGGACAATATGAATTTTTCGTCAAATGGGAGCCCACCAATGCTAAGGACGTCTCCCAGGTCGGCTATACAGGCAATACCTATATCGATTGTTATAAGCTTGACGGAACGCTCCTTTACCGGATCGACATGGGCGTTAATATCAGATCGGGCGCTCACTATACGCAGTTCATGGTCTATGACTTTGATGGAGACGGCAAGGCGGAGTCGATGCTCAAGACCGCGCCCGGCACCAAGATCATAAAGTTCGACCAGGCAGGCAATGCCGTGTCCGAACAATATATCACGATGCCGCAAGAGGATATAAATGCCGGATACAGCAACAACGATGACTACCGGATGAGCAGAGACGATTATTATGAGCACATGGTGAAGATGTTTATGGGCTGGCACGAGCATGAGGAGGTGTTGAACGGTCATTGGCCCGCAACCCTCGAAGAATGCTTCGGCATCGAGAAGAAATACAGTTATCCGCTGCCCAGGGTAGATGCCGAAAGTTTGGTCGACTACTTCATGGATGTATACGCGCCAAGCAGAAGCGGCCGCAACAATCTCAGAGCGTTTGAAGGCTTTATTGTGGATGGGCCAGAGTATTTAACCGTCTTCAACGGAGCAACGGGTGAAGAGCTGCAAACCGTACATTATAAACCCGGACGTCAAGACGATGGTCTTATGTGGGGAGATTATGCCATGGGGAGAATCGAGCCGGGCAACCGGGTAGACCGTTTCCTTGCCGGCGTTGCCTACCTTGACGGTGTTAACCCGGTATTCGCGCGGGGCTATTACACGAGAACCACCCTTGTTTCCTACCGCTGGGACGGCAATAACATTAAGGAACACTGGTTTGTCGACAGCGGCTGGACTATTATGAGCAACCCTTTTAACGACGGTCCACACGGAAGAGACGGAACGGATCCCGAATTTGGCTCCATTACCACCCAAGGCGCGCACTCTTTGAGCGTGGCCGATGTTGACGGCGATGGAATGCAAGAGGTCGTTTATGGATCGGCGACGATCGATCATGACGGCACATTGCTGTACAGCTCAATGGACCTCATGCCTCCGCAAAGCGCGGCTCCCGGTACGATAGCAAGGCTTGGTCACGGCGACGCACTGCATGTTGCCGATATCGATCCGGACAGACCGGGGCTGGAAATATTCATGGTTCACGAAGGCGGCGTCTGGGCTCCATACGGCTATACCTTGAGAGATGCGAAGACAGGAAAAGTCATTTACGGCGGCTATACGGGAAGAGATACCGGACGCGGAATGATCGGTGACGTCGATCCCGCTCATAGAGGTCTGGAGACATGGGCGGTTGGATTGTGGACGGCGGACGGGGAACGAATCGATACGAAAGCACCGGGTACGAATATGAATATTAAATGGTCGGCGGATATGACGACACAGATCGTGAACGGATCATTGGAGAATACGCCAACCATCGATGATTGGAAGAGGGGCAGACTGCTTACTGCGACAGATACGAGAACCAATAACCATACGAAGGGCACCCCTTCCCTGGTGGCCGATATATTCGGTGATTGGAGAGAAGAAATGCTGGTTAAGAAGGCGGACAGCTCCGCGATCCGAATTTATCTCAGCACAGAGGTAACGGACCGTAAATTATATACTTTGATGCATGATCCGCAGTACAGAGTCGATATTGCGAGGCAAAATACGAGTTATAACCAGCCGCCATACACCAGCTTCTATTTCGCTTCAGATATCGACTGGGCGCAAGTCCCGCTGCCAAGCATGCATACTCCGGGAGTATTAACCTTCTTAGGTAAGCTTATGGAAGAATATGAGGCTTCGGGTGATCTGAGCGGCCCGCTGGCGTCTCAACTAAGCAATACTTTAAAGCAAACACAGCACCACGTTGATAATGGGTCGGTGGACGATGCGCTCAGATTTATGGAGAAATACCTGCTTCAACTGAGTAATAAGACGAAGCAGGACCATATTTCTCCTCTAGCGGAGAAGAACTTGTCCTACCAAGCAAAATTATGGATTGAAATGTGGAAATAAACCCGTCTGACGGCGGATAACTAAAGCGATTGACGAACAGCCGCCTTGGAATGCCAAGGCGGCCATCGGAATGTTAAGCATCTTTGCTGCTATTATCGGCCTTGAGCAAATGTAACGCTGCCATCCGAGTTTCTCAGCCGCACTGAGAACAAAGCCGTTACCGCCAGCGCCATAACCGACCCCAGAACCACGCCGGGCCAGCCAAGCGCGGACCAGAACAGCCCCAGGTACAGGCTTCCGAGACTTCCCCCCAAATAATAAGAGCACAGATACAGGCTCGCAGCGCTTGCCCGCGCAAACGCAGCGTTGGCATTGACCCACCCGGCAGACGCGGAATGAGCGAAGAAAAAACCGAAGCATTGTATGAAAAGGCCGGCCATAATGAGCCACAATGCAGGTGCAAGCGTCAGCAGCACACCTCCTCCCAATAACGCGATTCCTATCAGCATGGCGGCCGGTTTACCGCTGCTTTCCGCAAACCGGCCGCTGACGGTTGAACCGACTGTCCCTCCGAAGTATGCCAGAAAAAGCAGGCCAAGCAGCGAGGCGGGTAGATTAAAGGGAGCACCGCTCAGCCTGAAAGTCAAGTAATTGAACCCGCCGATGAACACGGAAAAATTAATGCCGCCGATAAGAAAAGCATACCGCATCAAAGGATTGCGGATGTGCCGCTTCATCGCCAGAAGCGCTTCCCCAAAGCGGAGAGGCCTAGGCTCAAAATGCCGTGATTTCGGAAGCATCACTGTAAAACAGAGCCAAAACAGAGCGCTCGCTATGCCGATAACAAGGAAAGCGGTCCGCCAACTCCATAAGTCGGCCAATATGCCGCTGACGATTCGGCCGGACATACCGCCAAGGCTGTTCGCGCTGATGTAGATGCCTATAGAAATCCCAAGAGCGCTTGAAGCAAATTCTTCGCTCATATATGCCATCGCGATTGAAGGCAAACCTGCGAGAAATACTCCCTGAAGCGCCCGTAGAGTGATGATCCAGGTGAAATTGGGGGCAAAGGAGAGAAGTATGGTACAGACAGCCGCCCCCAGTATGGCCCAAACCATAATAATCTTACGGCCAAGAGCGTCGGATACGGGGCCGTAGAACAGTAATGAGGCGCTTATGCTGAAGACTACGACGGATAACGACAAGCTCGAGACCGTCTCGCTTACGTGGAATTGCTTGGTAAACAAAGGAAGCAGCGGCTGCGTCAGGTAGACCATCGCAAATACAAATAACGAAGCCATGCTAAGTGATATCGTCGCCCTCCAGTAAGATCCCGTACCGTATTGTATCATCTTGCATTCTCCCTTTACATCAAGTTAGAACTGATGATACCATAGGCCATATCAATTAATAAAAGACATATAAATCATCGTATAGATAACTTTTGGGAATGGTGAGAGGTATGGACAGCCGAAAGCTGAAGTATTTTATGGAGACGGCATTGGCAGGCAGCTTTACCCGTGCCGCCGAACAATTAATGGTGGCGCAGCCGGCCATCAGCAAATCGATTCAGAAGCTGGAGGAGGAGCTGCAGCTTACCCTATTCGACCGGTCCGAGAGAACGGTCACTTTAACACCGGAAGGCAGAGTGCTGCTGAGGCACGCACGCTTCATTCTCGGCGCGATTGAAGAAGCGAGCAAGGAAATGGAAGAGCTGCGCGGACTAGAGCGAGGCGAAATACGCATTGGCCTGCCTTCCATGTTCGGGAGCTTTTATTTTCCGCAAATTATAAAGGAATTCAAAAAAATGTATCCAGCCCTGCACATTAGCGTGGTGGAGGAAGGGACGCTGCAGGTCTGCAAGCTGATTGAACGCAAAGTGGTGGATTTGGGGATCATTACCGCTGATGAGGCGGGTCCGGAGATTGATTTCATTCCGGTGCTCAAGGAGGAGATGGTTGCCTGCTTTCCGAAGGAGCATCCCCTGGCAGACAGAACATCCGTATCGCTCGGGGAGATGCTGTGTGAGCCCTTGATTTTGTTTAAAGAAGGCTATTATCAGCGCAAGCTGATTCTGGAAGCGAGCCGTGAGGCAAATATCACGCCTAATATTACGTTCTCCACGAACCAGCTCAGTCTTATCCGCTCCCTTGTCGCGGAAGGAATAGGCAGCACGCTGTTCTTGCGTATGGTTGCCTCCTCCGATCCGCTGATTAAGCCGGTTTCCCTCGATCCGCCGATCTTTTTGCATATGGGGGCGGGAATAAACCGGAACACCTATTTATCCAAGGCCAGCCAGACATTTCTGCAGTATTTGAAACACCGCATGAGCAGGCTGTAACATCTAGCTTGCCGGTTCCGGATCGAACTCGAGGCTGCCGCGAATTGTGATAATGGCTCCCGGTTCGACCGTGACCGAATCTTCAAACTCCACAGTAACCTCTTCTCCCAATAACCCGATATCGCACAGGCACGAATACTCGTCAATTATTTCCCGGACCTCGCACACAGCGACGATATGAGATGACTCTTCAATAGGCTGCTTAAATCCGGGAGCCTCGGCATCGCCCTGCAGTGTATAGCCGTTTACAAGCTGAATGCTGAAGGAGCCCTCGACTCGATCTCCGGTTTTGAGCTTGACCGATTCTTGTCCGGCTTCCAGATACTCGTCATGTTGAATGAAATGGCACCATACGGATTTGTCTAAATCGATGAGGAAGACATGAGCCGTTCTCTCGTATCCGTCGGCGGTTAAGGCTTTGATCTCGACAAGCTGCATTGTTCAACACCCTTTATTGTAATTTGTTAAAAGACTTGGGATCGCTCGGCATCATGGATTGAAACTTACCGTCTTTAATGATAACGACAATACCTTTTTTGGGATTTGCTGCGCCCTCCAAATAGTGAATCGTTTTGCCGTTTACTTCCCTCACCATATCACTGGATGCAACTCTTTCGGCCTGAGCGGTGAAGTTCTTGAAGCCTTCAACCGTATTCTCAAAATCTGCCGGATCCACCCCGAGCCTTGTGGCAAGGGAGGGAATCCGTTCGGGATACCTCTCCCAATAATCGGCAAAATGCTTGACCCCTTGATTGGTTCCGTCATCAAGTGTACCCCATCTGTCGCTGCTTGGACTATCCCTCATCTCCTGTTTCAGCCGTTCCTGCTCTCTCTTCGCCGCTTCGTCAGCCGCATTATCTTTCCCGGCATCGCTCGATTTATCGCCATCTCCGTCTCCGTCACGGCCGGAGCCGCCGTCGTCTTTCGGATTATCGGGCCCGTCGCCATCATCGCCGCGGTTGCCATGACCGCCGCCATTATCGCGCGGCGGTTTGGAGCCTCCACTGCCCCCGGAACCGGCAGGATCATTGCCGGCAGGAGGGCGATCGGCTGCATCATCGTGCGAACGGCCTGGGCCGCTGCCGGCATCAGTGTCACGCCCGCCGCTCCCGCCGCCGATACTATCGTCAGCCCTGCCGCCCCCGCGAGGGTGGCCGGAGCCCTTTCCGCCGATGTCTCCCGGCAAACCGCCGGTAGGGGTATCGGCTCGGCCGACTCTTCCGGCATCGACTAATTCGTCAATATCGTCGGTATGGCGCAGCCCTTTGCCGAGGTCTCCGCCGGCATCCAATATATCGCCGAGTTTGCCCACTTTGCCTACTGCGCCGAACGGAACGAGGTTCATCGCCCGCTCCCAGGTTTCGAGCTTTTCTCCGGTAATCATGTCTCTGCCCGTGACGGCCTCTATAACGCCCTTCACCTGTCCGACGACGGGGATAAAATCAAGCCCGATACTCAGGATGACTGCAAATATTCCCAAGCCTACGGTTGCGGCGACGGCGGCTCTCTGCGTACTGAAGCAATCGGTCAGGCTTCCGCAATTATCAGCCAGCGCGACGTCCGGGAACGCAAACAACAACAGAACAAATCCGAGCAGCGCCCAAACAGGAAAATAACGTTTCATTTTGACAGTTCACCTTCCTTCGGCTGCACAGCCGGAAGCTGGGGAGTCAGCAGGAATATAATCAGCATCGAAAGAGCGGTCATCAGAAGCAGCGGCCGGAATGTATCCGTGGCGCGCATCATATTTTCCAATAGCGCCGAAGCAATGATTTTAATAAGAATGAAACCGATAATCAATCGGACGAGCAGCGGAATCTTATCCATCCACTTGGCCCAGACTCCCATCGGCAGAGGAATTAATTGTTTGCGCATCGCCAGCATTACGAGAATCAGTGCCCCGATAAGTACAGGATCGATCCAGGATTTGTAGACTCCGGCAATCATCAGTGAGGACCACAGCGAAGCGGCGGCTGCGGAAAACCACGGATTTATCTGGTCTCCCAGCGGTTTGACAGGTGGGAGCTCCCGCAGCTCCCGCTCGAGTTCATCCAGCGGCAACCCGACCTCGCTGCGAAACGCCGTCATGCCCTGCAGCAGCATTCGAACGGCGGCGGTAACGACCGCAACGAAGATAACGACCCACTCGTACTGCTGAAGAGGAACGGTAGCCTGCGGCGGGGGGCTGGATGAAACCCAGGTAAATACCGGCCTTATCAGAACGGGCACGGTCTGCGTCCAGAAATAGACAAGCACCGCGGTAATCAGCGTATACAGTACCGCCGCAATGTTGAAACCGGTTTTCAAAGGCAGGAAAGGAAATCTGAGCTGCGCGGTCAGCGCCTTGGTGACCATCGGGATTTTGACCATCAAAATATACAAAAGACCGTACTCGATCAGAAGCGGAATCCGTACCTTTATTACATGCTTAAAAAATCCTTCGTCCCGCCGCCATCCAACCTCCGTCCAGCTTGTGTGATACAGAAAAAAATCACCGAAGATAAAGCCAACGATAAAGAGCAGGCCCAGATTCGCGCTGCTTATCCCCACAATGGCACAAATCATCAGCACGACGAGCGATTCGCTGAACACGCTTTCGAAACCCGGATGCCACCACCCGATCGCAAGACCGCTGAGCAGCGACAGCACTGGGGCCCAAGCGGCAGCTGCCGGCCAAGCAGCCATATAGAGGCCGTCCAGGAACGTGAACGGAAGCTTGCCGGACAAACGGCTTGCGCGAAAAGGCGCCTGCACCCACCATAGACGCACAAACCATTGAAGTACAGGCTTAGGCTGAGACATGGCGCGCCGACTCCCTTCTGACGATTAGTTTCCTTGCCGTATACCCAAGCACGATCCCATATACGAAGTGACCGACTACGGAAACCGAAATTAGCTCGTCCAGCGCTTTCAAGTCAAGCCAGCCCGGATATACGGTAACCATCGCAAGTTCAAGGATCATCGCCCAGATCAGACCGCCCGGGATGCCCCTGCGCCCGAATGAAGCCGTATAAGCAACCCCGAAGGCAGTGCCGTTGGCGATATGGAACACTGCCCCAAGAATGCTGACCCATAGACCGGTCGCTTGCGCGCCGACGAGCGCTTTGCCGAATATCCCGAAGATATCGAACGGCCAGAATTGAATACCTGTTACTTTAATTAACAGAAAACGGGAAAGATCGTAAAGGCATGTAGCCAGGAAGCCCGCTATCGTCCCGTAACCGATCAGCCGCTTCAATTCCGCACGCTTCTCGGGCGGCAATTTTCTCCAAATCATACCTCCAACAATAAATGCCAATATCAGAATACCGATCAATGTGTACAGCATAGAAATTCCAGAAAAAATAAAGACCAGCAGCGAAGCCCCTGTCGATAAAAATAACGCGGCTAAAATGACCGTTTTTTGCTTCATGGCTTGAGTGTTCCTCCCATTGGTGGCCGAGAAGCCGAGCATGCCGACAGCAATTCGCCGATTTGATAACAATGTTTTTAGAGAATTCGCGGGGAGGCATGAATTTCCTTTTTATTCCGACATATTTGCGTCCATAGTAATGCTCTTGGGACTTACCGCGTTAGGGAGGACCCAAAGTACTATGTCCGGACAGAACGAAGCAGGCTGCCAGCCGGCAGCCTGCTTCGTCAATTCGGGTTTTCTATCAATAGATGCGGTCCGCATCCTTGGGGAGATTTCTTACATGCTGCAGATAAGCTGTAACCCGCTCATCATCCAGAGCCGGGTAACGGTAGACGTAATGTTCCGCTACCTCCATCGCAACAACTCTGAAAAGTTCGCACATTGCAGCAAGCCCATCCCAGATGTTCTCGTATTCTCCGTCCGGGTAAGTATTAACGAATGCCGTCCAATGCCCGGGTTCAAGATGTTTCTCGAAATATTTTCCCAACTTGCCGGGATCGACGACAAAGTCCGTCCTTATTCCGATATGCCATTTCAGCATCAGGGTAAGCATATTCCGCACAGGGCCGTCATACATGAACTTCGCATAGGGAAGTTCCCTGCGCCATAAGCCCTTAGCAATGTAAGTGCTTACCCACCAAAATTCATTGCAGCAATTGGCAAATTGCTGCTCGGAAGGGGGTAAGGTTATATAATCTTTGTCGCTTGCCGGTGGCAGCGGGCCTGCCGTGCCGTCTTTGTCGAGCAGCAGAAGACTTGAGCATTCCGGATCCAATTTGGCAATATTGTGCTGTGGAAATAGAGTAAGATCAATACGATTGCCGTCATTGAACAACATCAGGAAGGTGAATTTACCGGTATCATCCGGATCCGGCCCATCCATTTCATCTGGAGTTTGCATGATGATCAATTCTCCAAAGCTGCCCGAGATCCAGCTCCGGTCGCGAACAAAAGCATCAACCGAGTTAACGATATATACGATGTCGTAATCCTGGAAAATATCACGGGGTGCATTTGGGTTGGCGCGCGAGCCGTTCAATATTACCGCCCGAATCCGCTCGTCATTTTTTGCGAAACCAAGTATAGAATCAAGCATTTCCTTTTCCGTTCTCATTCGTTTTCCATCCTCCGCATTCTATTTATTTGAATAACGATTCAGAATACCGCAAGGAGGTCCGCGAATCAGAAAGGTGCCAGCGTCGGACGGACAAGCAGGTTATAACTTATTCAGCTTTTTCTTCACAATTGTGTTCCCCTTTCTTATACGATTCGCTCGGATTTCCATTAATATACCATGAGGTAAAGCTATAGACAATTCGTCAAACGGAAAAAGCCTGCTCCTTGCAGGCACAATATTGCTGCACAAAAAAGAGCCGCATTTTCTGCAGCTCCTGAATTACTTCCATCCGCAATACCGCATCAGAATATCACAGCTTCAACCCGCCGCTGGCCTCTATTAATTGGGCAGTTACCCAGTGTTGTCGGGTGAAGCCAGCATGGCCGCTGCATCAGCTATATAATCTACTTGCCCCACTCGACCCAAAGCCGAATCTTTAATCGCAGATTTCCGTACCTCCGGTTCTTTTAACCAATTGGTATTCATTTCTGTTTCGGTCATTCCTATTATTTACACGTTCCTGTCGCTCATATGGTCAGTTTTGATTGAAATACAATTACCGCTTCGCCTGAAACGTACACTTCAACAGGTTCTCCATGTTCAATTTTCACTTCCACCTTCACAATTCCGGTTCTTTCAATGGCTTCCCCTTGTTTAGCCTTAAATCGGAAACGATCTCCATCATGGTTTACTATATTATGATGAACCAGGTAAGCTCCTAAGGGGCCATTGGCATTTCCTGTTACCGGATCCTCGTTTATCCCTATAGCCGGAGCGAACATCCGTCCTTTGATCAGAATGTCGTCATCTGTAGAATCCATCGTGAACATATAATAACCATTACACTGAATAAGTTTGCTCAGATGAGAAAGTGCTCCATAATTGGGCTTGAGCCTGTTTAACAACGTGCTGCTCTTTATCCCGACTATCACCTTGGAATGGCCGGTTGAAACAACTTGTATCGGGCAGCTTGGCAATAAATCTTCTTCAGTAACCCTTAAAGCGGACAAGAGAGTTTCTCTGTGTTCTCCCTCAATGAACGGGCCAAACTCAATTTTACCTTGCTTCATAATGATTTTATAATCGTTTTCTTCCCTGATAATATCGACCGGCAAAATGCCTGCCCCTGTTTTATGCATCACTCGTGTCGTGCCCAGCTGTTGTTCAACAGCCCTCGCATAGTGCGCTGCTATAGTCGCATGTCCACAGATAGGGACCTCGGTGGTTGGAGTAAAAAAGCGAAGATGAACATCGTATCGGGAATCGCTCGAGGAAAAAATAAAGGCTGTTTCCGAATTATTAAGCTCTCGCGCGATACTCTTCATTTCGCTTTCAGTCAAACCGTCCGCATTCGTAATGACTCCGGCAGGGTTTCCGGTAAATTTGTGTTTGGTAAACGAATCAATCTGATATAAACGATATTCTCTTGTCATCTCACTTCGCTCCCTTCAGCGCTGAAGCTTTCGGTTTGAAGTTGACCAGGGCAATACCGGCGATAATCAGAAAGAGTCCGGCCGTCAGCTTCATAGTTACGGTCTCACCTAAGAAGATGACACTGATCATGATCGAGGTTAGCGGTATTAGGAAAGTAAACGAGCCCACCTTGCCTGCTTCGCCTGAACCGACGAGTTTGAAGAATGCGAGCCACCCCAACGCCGTCACGAAAATCGAAATAAACATCAATGACCATATGAACGGTATATTCCACACTATCTCATTCCAATTCTCGATGGAAGAGCCCAAAACTAATAACACGATTCCGCCTATCACAATCTGAAGCGCAACAACCCACATGGCATCTACCCGCGCGGCTGTTTTCTTCATATATAGTGTACCGGTAGTCCAACTAACCGCACTTCCTAAGCCAAGCAAAATCCCTACAGATGAAATATGGCCGGAACCCCCGCTCAAGCTGATCGCAGCGACTCCAAGAAAGCCAAGAATCAGGCCAATCATTTTCCCGAAGGACATGGCTTCCCCCAGCCACAGCCAGGAGCAGATCCCGAGCAGCACAGGCTGGAAGAAAACAATCGCAGCAAAAAGTCCGGCAGGAACATATTTCAGCCCGAAGGTTTGAAAGACGTAAAATACAATAATGTTCAGCATGGAGGAAATTAAATAGATATGCCATGTATTTTTGAGATTAAGCTTCTTGTAGCGCGGCAAAGCAAAGAAAAGTAACAGGAGACCTCCGATAAATATCCGTAAGCCGGCAAATAGTATTGGAGGTGCAAAATCGAGCGCAAATTTGGATAGCGGCCAGTTCACTCCCCATACCGTAACAAGAAAGGCTAAATAAACGGCTGTTTGCGTCCGCGAAAGCTGTACCATTGGGTTTCAACTCCGTTGTTGATTATTTGATATCATGATACAATGCCTCTTAAAATAAATAAAATGAATGTTAATTATGGGGAGGATATCAAATTTGTTATGACCCATTCACAAATTGCCTTGTTCGTGAAAATAGCCGAGACTGGAAGCTTCACAAAAGCCGGGCAAGAATTGAATATGACGCAGCCTGCCGTCAGCCGTGCCATCTCCACGCTTGAATCGGAACTAGAAGTCATCCTCTTTATTCGGGACAGAAAGAATGGAATTATTCTTACCGATATTGGCAAGCGTTTACTTGTTATATTCAGAGATATTTTGAATGGTTTTACTAAGGTGGAGCAGGAGGTTACAGCTGAAAAGGGGTTTGAAGTCGGGACAATACGCATCGGGTCGTTTCCGATTGTTTCCACCCACTTCTTGCCTAAAATTCTCCGTGTCATAGGGGAGAAGTATCCCCGTTTGAAATTTGAGCTTTATGAAGGGACAATCGATGAGATCAGGGAATGGTTATCATCCAGAATCATCGATGTCGGCTGGATTATTCCGCCGAACGGTGAATTCGAAATTATTCCGTTTCTCAAGGATGATATGTGTCTACTCCTGCGAGACGACCACCCTTTACGGAACCGTCCAAAAATCCATATCAATGATCTGAATAATGAACCCATGATTCTCTGCGGAGGCGGGTTTGAAACTCCCATATATGAGCTGTTTCATAAATTCGGGGCTGCTTTGCGGACGAAATTTGATGTCCATAACATTAACACAGCGTTAACGATGATTCAGGAAGGTCTGGGTATTGCAATCGTGTCCAAAATATCCTTGTCATTGTCAACATTGCCGCCTAATGTCCAGATCCGAACGATTACTCCAGAGCCATTCAGAGAAATTAACCTGGCGGTTCCCTGTTTAGAAGAGGCTTCCATCGCGGTTAAGCTTTTCATACAAACAGCGAGAGATCTATATTTAACCCAAGGCAGCTGCGTTGTCCGATAGCTCAGCGCCATAGGTCGTCACTAGCATACCTTGACTGGAATATTCGGTTTAGGGTATGTTAAAATCGTGAATTCTGCATGCACGGCAAAAAGTCTTATGACAAATAATTGTTGAGAGTGGGTTCAGATGATGAAAGCGAAGACTTTCAGTGCTCTTGCCGAGCCCAACCGACTGGATATTGTTGAACTCTTGCGTGACGGCCCTCTATCGGTGGGGGAGATTACCGAGCGTCTTGGACTGGGACAGCCGCAAGCTTCCAAACATCTTCGGGTACTAAGCGATTCCGGGCTGGTAGAGGTCCATCCCGTAGCCAATAAGCGGATTTACAAGCTGCGGCCTCAGTCGCTTGAAGAGCTGGACTCCTGGATTGAATCCTTCAGTCATATCTGGAACGAGAGGTTCGATCGTTTGCAAGAATACCTGCGCGATCTGCAGCAAAATGATAAAGACCGCGGCGGCGAGGAATAGTCCCTGATCGAGTACACTGCCTTGATCGGCACCTCGAAGGTTGTACGATAATAAAAAAGAGTGGGGAGTCAGAAACAAACACGTCCATGCTGTTTATAAAGGTGGCTTACGCTGATGGAAATAAGTTTGGAAATGCTGCTTCTCGTAATCGCAGGCGGTTTTCTCGCAGCCTTTGTCGATTCCGTTGTAGGGGGCGGGGGGCTGATCTCCGTCCCGCTCCTTATGGCAGTGGGCTTGCCGCCTGCGGCTGCGCTCGGAACGAATAAATTGGCCGGAACGATGTCCTCGCTGACGAGCACGGTATCGTTTATCCGGTCGGGCAATGTGGATTTGAAAGCTGTTCGCGGACTATTCTTTCTCTCATTAGCGGGGGCTGTCTGTGGAACATTGGTGCTGGGCAGCATTCCTTCCGGCTTTCTGAGGCCGCTTGTAGTGGTCATGCTTATCGCCATTACAATATATACGATCTTCCGGAAAAACTGGGGGACGTATTCCACTTTTCGCAGCTACACGGCGAAGTCGGCTTGGATTATGGGGGTTGCCGCTTATGGACTGGGCTTTTACGACGGCTTTTTCGGCCCGGGCACCGGTTCGTTTCTGATTTTTGTGTTTCTCATGCTCGGATTCGATTTTGTTAAGGCCGCCGGGAACGCCAAGGTCTTGAACTTCGGCAGCAATATCGCAAGCCTCGCCACGTTCATGATTCTCGGTTCCATTAACTACAGCATCGGAATTCCGATGGGGCTCGCGATGATAGGCGGATCACTGCTTGGTTCGCATGTCGCCATTCGCCGGGGGTCGGCCTATGTCAGGCCGCTGTTTATTACGGTTTGTGTCCTTGTAATCGGCAAGCAGGCCTGGGATTTACTGCGTTAATTCACGGCGCCGGACATCAAGACGCGTTAGCATCTACTTTTCATTGGAGGCACTCTCTGTATGGTTGATGTTGTAACAGCAATTACGATAAACCGTCCTCGTGAACAGGTCTCGGAATATGCGGCGGGCCCGGAAAATGCCCCGGAATGGTATGTAAATATTAAATCGGCGGAATGGCTAACGCCAAAACCGCTGCAAATCGGTTCAAAAATAGCATTTAAAGCCCATTTTCTGGGGAAAGAGCTTTCGTATGTTTATCAGATAACGGAATATATACCTATGGAAATTCTGGTCATGAAAACGGCGGACGGACCTTTTCCAATGGAAACAACCTACACATGGGAACCCGTGAATGGAAGCCTTACCCGAATGACTTTGCGTAACCAAGGCAATCCCGCCGGGTTCTCCATGCTGTTTGCCCCTTTTATGTCGCTGATGATGAAGCGGGCTAATAACAAGGACCTGGAGAGAATCAAGTCTATTCTCGAACAGCCGCACTCTTGATAGCCGAACTTCCTGCCGCCGCCGGCCGCATTCACGGAAAGCGAGGCGGTGGCCATATTCTTTACGGTGTGAGGAGGAAGTGGAAGGAAGGTCGATATTCAACCGGAACGCGAATGAGACGGATGGACTGGCGAAGACAGCATTCATCGTAGACTTGATCTCTCCTGCGATGCACGCTGCGGGGGATTGTCTCCGTTACTTTGACTTTGTCGTCGTTTGCAAATTCCTGTCTTCAGCGCCGCCGGGTCGTCTTTGGCTGCGTTGTTTCTCAACTGCCGCGGCAAAATAATTTTGCAGCTCGGCGGCCTTTCTTGGATCGGCAAGCGAAACCTTGTCCTTTATAAAATGGTCGACAAAGAGCTCCCAAGTGGGGACGGTGTTCTGCGCATACATGGTTCGCACCGCATTGGTAACCATCCTTCTTTCCTTCGAATTGGTAAAGCTATCCTTGAAATGCTGCGCTTGCTTGAAATCCAGTCCCCCAAAAATCTTCCGGAATATCTCAGCCGTCATTCTCGCGTCGTCCAATGCCCGGTGCGCAGATCCGGCGCCAGAGATTCCGAGTTCCGTTAACGCGGCTTCGACGCTTACATCGTTAGTGACCTTTGCATGGCGCAGATATCCTTTCAACAAGTCAAAGTAGGCCGCGGCCATCCAGTACGAATCATCCAATCGATGCATCCGCGTATCGTAAATGATCCGCTTCAAGTCCTCGCCGCCCCAAGTGACAAGCGTAAAAGCGCTGCTGCGGTCCAGCCAGACTATAAAATCGGCAATGACTTTCGGAAAGCCGGCTGCCTGATCGATTGCTTCCTGGGGGATTCCGGTTTTGTTCTTGATGAACCCGTTCAGCTTGGAGAAATAAACCGGTTTGACCAAGGCGGAGAATTCATCTGTCGCCTGCAGGGCTGAATTCAACCTCACCGCACCGATCTCTATCACTTCCATAGGCTTATCGCTGGCAAATTTCCGCCCGTTGAATTCGATATCGAGTATAATAAAGTCCGTTGTAAACGCCTCCGTATATAACAAAATAATGCTGCTTGTCTTCTAACAATAACATTTCAGGCTTGTCCCGTCGACAACGGGGTTTCATGAATGAGAAATGCCCCCTTGGCGAAGAGCCAGATGTCCTCCGGCAAAGGAATGATCCTCGTCTCACCCTAGGGGGCACTATTAAGTGTCAGTTTCGCGCGCTCAAATTATACGCCCGAATAAGCCATAAAGCCGCCGTCGACTGGAATGGTCGCGCCGGTGATGAAGCCGGACATGCGCTCGTCGGTGAGCCATATCAGCGTGCCGAGTAAATCCTCGGGCTTGCCGAATCTGCGCATCGGGGTATGCGAAATGATTTTGCGGGAGCGCTCGGTTAGCGATCCATCCTCGCTCAGCAGCAGCTTCTCGTTCTGCCGGGTTAGGAAGAAGCCCGGCGCAATCGCGTTCACGCGGATGCCGGCTTCGGCCAGATGGACGGCAAGCCACTGCGTAAAGTTGTCGATGGCCGCTTTGGCCGCGCTGTAGGCAGGTACCTTGGTCATCGGCGAAGGAGCGCTCATCGAAGAAATATTGATAACCGTCGTCCCTTCCCGGCCGAGCATCTGCTTCGTGAAAATTTGCGTCGGAATGAGGCTGCCGACGAAATTCAGATCCAGCACATTGCGAAAGCCGGTTACGCTTAAGTCGAAGAACGTCGCAATATCCGGATTGTTCAAGTCCTCGGCCTTGAAGATTTCATTCGTCGTATTGGCGCTCGGATGATTGCCCCCGGCACCGTTGATAAGAATATCGCACGGGCCGAGCTGCTGCAGGACTTCTTCGGCCGCATTGCGGACGCTTTCCGGATCGGTAACATCGCATGAGAAGGCGAGCGCCGTTCCGCCTGCAGCCTTAATTTCGGCGGCGACCGCTTCGCCCTTTTCCAATGTGCGGTTCAGTATGGCGACCCGAGCCCCCTGCCGGGCAAGCTCTACGGCCATTACCCGGCATAGAACTCCTGCTCCGCCCGTTATGACTGCGGTTTTACCTTTGAGCGAATCATGCAGCGGAAGTTCATTCATCGCTCATTCACCTTCCTTTCCATTCGGGCGCTCCTGGAATAGGCGTCCCAAAGCCCCCACAAATACATAATGCCAAGCGCCCGGTCGAACAGCCCGTATCCCGGTCTGCACTGCTCGTTCCATATATGCCTTCCATGGTCCGGTCTGCAAAATCCTTCGTAATTGTTCTCATGGTACGCCCCGACGATTCCGGCAATGTCAACGGTGCCGTCCTGCGTCCGGTGAGACGTTTCAATAAAATCGCCATTCTCGAACACGCGAACGTTGCGGATATGAGCGAACGGAATCCGGCCTGCGAACTCATGGATCATGGCGATAATATCATTGCCGGGATTGGCGCCGAGCGACCCGCTGCACAGGGTAATGCCGTTATAAGGGCTGTCATACAGCTGCAGGAACCGGCGTATGTTGTCCCGGCTCGTAATAATACGGGGAAGCCCGAATATCGGCCACGGCGGATCGTCCGGATGAATCGCCATTCTGATATCGTGCTCGGCGGCGACCGGAATGATCTCATCCAGGAAATATTTGACGTTCTCCCACAAGTCCTCCTCCGTTACGCCACGGTAAGCCTCGAACAGACCTGTTAAATATTGCAGCCGCTCAGGCTCCCAGCCGGGCATCGTTAGAGTAGAGTTCTCATTAATCTGTTTCACGAGCTCGAACGGATCGATATTCTCGATTTTGCTCTTTTCATAAAAGAGTGCGGTAGAGCCGTCGTCCGTTTCCTTATGAAGGTCGGTGCGCAGCCAATCGAATACGGGCATGAAATTATAGCAGATGACTTTGACGCCGACCTGCGCGAGCTTCGCGATCGTTTTCTTATAATTGTCGATGTAAGTGTCGCGGCTTGGAAGCCCGAGCTTGATGTCCTCGTGGATGTTCACGCTCTCCACGACCTTCAAATGAAGACCGGCCCTGTCGGCTGCAGCCTTCACCTCCATAATCTTTTCAATCGGCCATTCATCGCCGGCCGGTACGTCATGAAGCGCCCAAACGATACCTTCCACGCCGGGAATCTGCCTGACCTGATCCAGGGTGATCGTATCGTTCCCTTCACCGAACCATCGAAAAACCATTTTCATAGAAACAATTCGCCTCCGGTTATTTGAAATATGTAGGAAATTTCTCTTTCAGCAGCGCTTGATCGGCAATCGTTAAGCTTAGATGATCCTTCATCAGCCGCTCCGCCCGCTCCTCATCCTTGTTCCGAATAGCCTCGGCCATCTGGAAATGCTGCTCGTAAAGGTGGTCCCAATGATGGTCGGCTGCGAGCCGAAGCATTCGGCTCCGGTTCAGATGCACATTGATTTGCCCGATCACCGCCCATGTGTTGTTTTTCCTGCAGCCTTCGAAGATCGTACGGTGAAACGCTTCGTCAAGCTCGAACATCGTTCTGTAATCCTGATTCTCTATGCAGGCTTTCTGCAATGAGAGATTGCTGCCCAGTTCCGCTAAACGTTCGTCCGGGAAGCCGGCGCACGCCAGCCGGATGACCGCCCGTTCCAGCTGCTCGCGCATGAACCTGGCCTCTTCAACCAGCTCCAGGTCGATAAGCGATACGAAGGTGCCGCGCTGCGGGTACACCTCGAGAAGTCCTTCCTGAGCGAGCCGAACGAAGCTCTCCCGCACCGGAGTCCGGCTCACATTGAACCTCTGTGATATTTCCTTCTCCGATATACTTGCCCCGGGAGGAAGCTCGAACAGCAGAATTTGGTCTCTGAGCGTCTGGTAGACGTTATCCCGGGTGGACATCGAGGGCGGTCTCGCAGTGAAATTCATGTTCTTCACCTCCTCCAGCTAAGCTTTAGACTGTATACTTCCATACTACCATACTTGTATGGCAGTTTGGAAGCGAACTCAACTTGCGGCGTCGGAAATGCTGCATGCTGCCGGGCAGGCACCAAGGCAGGAGCGTGCAGCTTACTATTCCGATCCTGCGTTTAGGCGGCGGTACTCGCTGGGCGATACGTCCGACCACCGCTTGAATTGGCGGCTGAAATGGGCGATGTCCCTGTAGCCGAGAAGGGATGCGATATGCTGCACCGACAGTCTCGTATTGCACAGCAGCAGCTTCGCTTCGTGAAGGACAAGGCCGGATAAGTACGCGCGCGGTGACATGCCGAATATGTGCCGGAAAATACGGCCGCAATGGGATGTGCTTATACCAAGCTCTGAGGAGATGTCATCGATACCGTAATGCTGCTCGGCCGCGACTCCCTGCTTGAACGATTGACTGACGAGTCCCTGCAGCCGGTGGCGGATTTGATGGGCAAGCTCTACCTTCCCGTATGCGGCGGAGGACAACGAGACGGCTTCGTTGGAAATCGCCTCCCACAAATGGCCGAACAGCTCAAAGATGGCGGATTGCAGCCGCATCCGCTGCGTCATTGTCTTCTGGCCTGCTTGCCCCGCGATGTCGATCAGCCTGGACATGACCGGCTGCACCTGCCTGGTAACGGGGCTGTCCCCCGGGAACAGAGTTTGCTCCATCCGGCTTAGCAGACTCAGAAATATTTTATCGTCAATATCGAAGTGGATGCAGAAGTAGGTGAATGGCTCGTTATTTCCGCTGCGGCTGGAATGAACGTCGCCCGGCCTGAGAAGAACGAGATCGCCGGACCGCTGCAGGCAGCTGGATCCGCCTACCGTCATAAGTTGTTCGCCCTCCAGCACATAATTGATTTCATACTGGGGGTGCTCGTGCGCCGGATAATGCCAATCGCCGCTGACGCGGCGCAGATGCATGCCGAATAAGTTGACGGTCGTCTTCACATCAGGAATCATAATTTCACTAATGCTCTCTCCGGGTGGCGGAGGCACGAAGGAAGCTGACATGGCGAATCTCCCCTTTACTGCGCATTTTCTGCCAATAGTATATCCGATTTCGCCCGATTTGGGTAAATTCCTGATCGATTTGACAATGGTCACCCTCATTTGCGACATGCTAGGATTAGCGTGAGCCTTCTTGGCCCTAGAGCCAATTACCGCCAGCGAAAGGGGTTTCAAGCATGAAGAAAGCCAATATATTTTATAACGCTCACCATTCGCCGATCGGCGCTTTTGCCAGTTTTACATTGGGGTTTCGAGGAAAGAAGGGCGGGCTCGGGCTTGAGCTCGGAAAGCCGGCCGACCAGAATATGTATATCGGCTTCCAGTCACGGAGCGGCGCCGTTTACGAGACGCTGCCTTTCTTCGCAGCGGCTGAGGACGCAAGCGCGCGGTATGACGTCGAGAGGCTGGGGGAAAAGGGTAAGGAAACGGATGAAGCAGCAATAGTTCATCACCAGGACGGCGGTGCCGGCAGCCGGCAAATAGGCGGCAGCAGACCTTTGGCTGCGGTGATCACACCTTTCCAAACGGATGATATTTCCCGTGTATTCAAGACGGGAACGGATACATGGCAGGCGGGGGACTTGACGCTGCGCATCTATTCACCGGTGCGCAGCGTGCCTGAGCCCGGGAAAGCGGAAGCGGAGGAGCTTAAGGCTGCTATCGTTCCATCCGTATTTGCCGAGCTTACTTTGGACAATACGCAAGGCCGTTTTGCGCGCACGGGCTTCTTCGGTTACGAAGGAAACGACCCTTACAGCGCAATGCGGCGGCTCAGCGATACAGGCGACGGCCGGTTCACCGGAATCGGTCAAGGCCGACTGACCGCAATCGTATCCAAAGACGACGGCGTTACGCCTGCGCTCGGCTTTACAATGGAGAAGATTCTGGAAGAGAAGCTCGCGCACAATCTCGCATTCGGTCTCGGCGGTACGGGAGCCCTTCTCATGGAGGTGCCTCCCGGCGAGAAGCGGACCTTCCGGTTCGCAATCTGCTTTTATCGCGGCGGAATCGTTACGGCAGGTATGGATGCTTCTTATTACTATACCCGGCATTTTGCCAATATTGAGGAAGTGGCGAGCTACTCGCTCGAGCGGTTCGAGGAGCTGACCGATTCCTGCGAACAGGCCAACGCTTGGATCGACAGCGGGGGATTGTCGGATGATCAGTCATTCATGCTCGCTCACGCCATTCACAGCTACTACGGCAGCACGCAGTTGCTTGACGCAGGCGGAGAACCGGTGTGGATCGTCAATGAAGGCGAATATCGCATGATGAATACGCTCGATTTGACGGCTGACCAGCTGTTCTACGAGCTGCGGATGAATCCGTGGACGGTGCGCAATGAGCTTGAACTGTTCGTGAACCGCTACAGCTATAAGGACAAAGTGCGCTTCCCGGGGGACGATAAGGAATATCCCGGCGGACTTACGTTCACCCACGACATGGGTGTGGCGGGCATATTCTCGCGTCCGCAATACTCCGCTTACGAGCTTGCCGGTCTGGACGACTGCTTCTCCTATATGAGCCATGAAGAGCTTGTCAACTGGCTGTGCTGCTCGGTCGTTTATATAGAGCAGACGAAGGACCGCGAATTTACGCAGCGCATGCTTCCGGTGATTCGCGACTGCTTCGAGAGCATGCTGAACCGGGATCACCCGGTAGCCGGCAAGCGCAATGGCCTGATGGGACTGGACAGCTCCCGCACCCAGGGCGGCGCGGAAATTACGACCTACGACAGTCTCGACGTTTCGCTGGGACAATCGCGGAATAACATCTATTTGGCCGGCAAATGCTGGGCCGTCTATGTCGCGCTGGAGCGGCTGTTCGCCCATGAGGAGCTTCCGGAGCTGTCCCGAATCGCCGGAGCCCAGGCGGACAAATGCGCAGCATCGGTTGCGGCGGAGCTGACGGATAAAGGCTATATTCCGGCCGTTATCGGCGAGAATAACGATTCGAGAATCATTCCGGCAATCGAAGGGCTCGTATTCCCTTACTTCACCGGCTGCAAGGAAGCGCTTGATTTTAACGGACGGTTCGGGACTTACCTGCAGGCGCTCAAAACGCACTTGAATACGGTCCTCGTACCGGGAACCTGCCTGTACGAATACGGAGCCTGGAAGCTGTCCTCCACAAGCACCAACTCCTGGCTGAGTAAAATCTATTTGTCCCAGTTTATCGCCCGCGAGATTATGGATCTGCCTTGGGATGAGCGCGGCGCAGCTGCTGATGCGGCGCACGTGAACTGGCTGCTCCACCCGGAGCTGTCGTATTGGTGCTGGAGCGATCAGATTCTGAACGGACTCATATGCGGCAGCAAATATTATCCGCGCGGCGTTACAGCGATCCTCTGGCTGCTGGAAGATAAGAAGGAGGGCTTCAAATGAGCGGGTCGTCATCGCCATACGAAGGGGCTGGACACAGCGGCTGGCTTGGCCTGAATCGGCTCGATCCGGGAGAGCTGTATGATCAATATGCGGCCTGGTGCGGACGGATCGTCGCGAGCGGGAAGCATGACATCATCGATACGGCTGCGGCGGAACTCACGCGGGGCGTTGAGTACCTGCTCGGCAAACGTCCAATCGTATCCGCCCGCCCCGAAAGTGATTACTGCATCGCTCTCGGAACATTCGGCAGCGGCGATCTTCCTGATCGTACTTTCGGCGAGGACGCCCGTTGGGCGATCGGACCGGAAGGCTATGCCATTAAGACGAATACGGCCGATCGCTGCATCGCGATTGGGGCTTGGACTCCGTCCGGCGTCCTCTACGGCGTATTCCATTTGCTCAGATTGCTCGGTACCGGCAGCACGGTCGACGGACTTGAGCTGTCAGAGAATCCGGCGAACAAGCTGCGTATGATTAACCAATGGGACAATATCGACGGCAGCATTGAGCGCGGATACGCGGGAAGATCCATTTTCTACGAAAATAATAAAATTACGGCGAACCTGGAGCGTGTTCGCGACTATGCCAGGCTGCTTGCGTCCACGGGGATAAACGCCATTGCAATCAACAATGTGAATGTCCATAAATACGAAACGATGTTTCTCACGGACCACTATCTCCCGGACGTGGCGAAGCTCGCGGACATATTCCGAGCATTCGGCATCAAGCTGTTTCTCAGTATTAATTTTGCGAGTCCGATCGAAATTGGAGGCTTATCGACAGCAGATCCGCTCGAGCCTGCCGTACGCCAGTGGTGGCGAGGCAAAGCGGACGAGGTGTATGCGGCGATCCCGGATTTCGGCGGTTTTCTCGTCAAAGCGGATTCGGAGAATCGGCCCGGGCCGTTTACCTATGGGCGGGACCATGCGGACGGCTCCAATATGCTTGCCGAGGCGCTGCAGCCTCATGGCGGCATCGTAATTTGGCGGTGTTTTGTTTATAACTGCAAGCAGGATTGGCGCGACCGCTTAACGGACAGGGCCAGGGCGGCTCACGACCATTTCACGCCCCTGGACGGCCGGTTTATGGAGAATGTCGTTCTGCAGGTGAAGAACGGCCCGATGGACTTTCAGGTTCGCGAGCCCGTATCGCCGCTCTTCGGCGCTATGGAAGCGACGAATCAGGTGATTGAATTCCAGATTACGCAGGAATATACGGGCCAGCAGCGGCATCTGTGCTACCTTGTACCGCAGTGGAAAGAGGCGCTCGACTTCGATACCTTCGCCAAGGGTGAAGGGTCGAGCGTCAAGCGCATCGTTGACGGTTCCTTGTATGGCAGCCGCCGCAGCGGTTTTGCAGCGGTCTCGAACATCGGGGACGATGCGAATTGGACGGGTCATCTGCTGGCGCAGGCCAACTTGTACGGCTACGGGCGGCTTGCCTGGAATCCCGATCTGTCCGCCGAAGGAATTGCCGAGGAATGGGTAAGGCTCACCTTCGGCGGGGACGACCGGCTAATCCGGACGATTTGCGGCATGCTTATGGATTCCTGGAGCATCTATGAATCGTATACGGCTCCGCTCGGCATCGGCTGGATGGTTAATCCCGATCACCATTACGGTCCCAATGTGGACGGCTATGAGTATTCCAAATGGGGGACTTATCATTTCGCCGACTGCAAGGGGATCGGTGTCGACCGTACGGTGAAGACGGGGACGGGCTACGCGGGTCAGTATATTGGAAACAACGCCGATATGTACGAATCGGTCGATACATGCCCGGATGAACTGCTGCTGTTCTTCCACCATGTCCCGTATACACATGTGCTGCATTCCGGCCAAACGGTCATTCAGCATATTTACGATACCCACTTCGAAGGTGCGGAGCGGGCTGGGAGGCTGAAGAAAGCTTGGAGCAGTCTATCGGGAAGCATGGACGAAGCGATGTATCGGCAGGTTGAAGAGCGGCTAACCGAGCAGGCGCAGCATGCCAGGGAATGGCGCGATATGATCAATACGTATTTCTTCAGGAAGAGCGGAATAGGCGACGAACTTGGACGGCGAATATATTGATTCGGCGAAGCGGGGAGCACTTATAAACAAGACGCGGGCGCTTGGAAACCGATTGGTTGCCGAATCGAATAACCGGCTGCCTGAAGATTGACCTGATAACCCGAGCGAATAACCCGGTACGCGTAAGTAAATACTAAGCCAAATCCATATAAATTACAGAAAATGGAGGACTTGGGATAATGAATATTAGGCGCGCGAAAGAAATTGCCGAATCTGCGGAAATGAAGAATGTTACCTATGACGGAACGCCGGTCTATATCCAGCACGTTGATGAAGAGACCGAATCGGTGAGGATCTATCCTCTAGGGCAGCCGGAGCAGGAGCAAAGCGTTCCGGTGAACAGCCTTGACGAACAGCAATTCGAGTAGAATAATCAGCCTTCTATTCAACAATTGGATTCTTTTCAGATTGAAATTCGCAAGAAAGCCCCGCTTCCCGGCGGGGTTTATTTTTAATGGAGGCTGTTGAATTCAAAGTTTAAGGTTCTCTATTTTGATAAATATGGGAAAGATAATGGGGATGTCCGATTTCGAAAACCATTAAACTCCGTGGTTTACAAGGAAGTGATCGTGTATGCCTTTTGCAAAAATTAACGGAATAATGCTGCATTACCGGACGAGCGGAGAAGGGATTCCGGTCGTATTTATCCATCCCCCGCTGCTGACCGGCGCCAATTTCAATTATCAGCATGCGGAGCTGTCGTATGACTTTCAGGTTGTGACCTTCGATATCAGGGGACATGGACGAAGCGCTGAGTCGGACATTCCGGTTACCTATGAGTTGATCGCGGAGGATCTGATACAGCTGCTTGACCACCTGCAGATAGATAAAGCATTTGTATGCGGTTATTCGACGGGAGGATCGATCGCGCTGGAAGCCTTGCTTGCCTATCCGGACCGCCTGTATGGCGGAATTCTGATCAGCGCCATGTCGGAAGCGAGTGATATTGTACTAAGAACCCGGATTCGTCTCGCAATGGGATTCTCCAGATCGAAATCGTTAAGTCTTATGTTGATGCTGGGGATCGCATGGGGGAATGCGGACAGTCTGCGAACGTTTCGCAATCTGCTTCGAGGCGCTGCGAGCGGCAATATCCGCAACATCCACCAATATTACAGCTATAGTCTCGGCTACAGCTGTACGAATCAGCTGTCGCGTATAAAAGCGCCCATTCTCCTGCTGTACGGTGAAAAGGATAAACGCTTTAAGCGTTATCGCCAGCTGCTGCAGCGGACGCTCCGGAATTTCGAGGTATTAACGCTAAATAACAAGAGTCATCAGCTTCCGACAAAAGCGGCATATGACATGAATAACGCGATCAGGTATTGGATTCATGATGTGTTCGAGGAGAAGGGGCACAGCTCCGGGAAAGAAGCAGAAATTCCGGATGCGTATGCTGCCTTTGTAGTCCCCCCGGAGGCGGCCGGGGAGCCTGACGGTCAGCAGCCTGCCGGGAACGGGCCCGCCTGAGTTCATGCCGCCTCTTTAACTTCCATCGTCCCTCTGACTAATGATTGCGGGGAGAATTCATCATCCCATATAATCATTAGTAAAACGGTAGAAGGAGTCGACGCAAATGAATGACAGCCGTCATATTCTTAAAGCCGAGGTACGCGCCTATCTCGAGAGAATAGGCTATGAAGGTCCGGTTGACGGCAGCGCCTCCGCTCTCGCTGCAATTCAGGAGCGGCATCTCCATGCTGTGCCGTACGAAAATCTCGATATCCTTCGCCGCCGCCCGCTGTCACTTGAACTTCACGACCTCTATGAGAAAATTGTCGTGCGCCGCCGCGGCGGCTATTGCTTCGAGCTCAATGCACTCTTCGGTTGGCTCTTGCGGGAGCTCGGGTATCCGGTAACGGATTATATGGCCCGCTTCTGGCGCGATGAACCGAATCCGCCGCCGAAACGGAGGCATCAAGTCTTGAAAGTCCAGGCTGGAGACGACTTCTTTCTCTGTGATGTAGGTGTTGGCGGCATTGTACCGAGACGGCCGATTCAAATGACCGAGGGCCTGGAGCATGAGCAGGGCGGCGAGTGTTACCGGCTTGAACGCGATTCCTATTACGGCTGGATGCTGTGTGAATTGAAGCACGGGCAGTGGAGCCGGCTTTATTCCTTCACCGAGGAGCCGCAGCTGCCAAAGGACTTTATTATGGCCACTTACTGGTGCGAGAACTCCCCGGATTCCATTTTCACTAAAGACGCCATGGTGGCGCTCCGTACCCTTGAGGGGAGAAACACTATTGCAGGCAAGGAGTTTCGCATCTTTACCTCCGAGGGGGTAAAAGCTTTTGTGCCGCAGACGATGGAAGAGTACAGCGAAGCTCTGCGCACTTATTTCGGCATTTCAACAGAGTGAAATACCCGTCCAGCCAAAGAATATTTCCTGTGCCTATACCTATTCAGCCCGCCCGCATATTCTAATCAAAATGGAAAAAAGGCGGATGCACGATGACTGAATTGAAAATAGCTGCGGTAGGAGATATTCTGGTCAAACGTTCTATCATTTCCGATGCCAAGCTTCCGGACGGGAGTTATTCGTTTGAGAACCTGTTCGCTAAAGTCGCTCCCTATCTGAAAAAAGCGGATTTGACGATTGGAAACCTCGAAACGACCTTCCCCGGAGGGGGCAGAAAACACCCCAAATGGCGGCAATCGATAGGTCCGTTGTTCAAATGCCCGGATCAGATGGCTAAGGCGCTTAAGGAAGTCGGCTTCGACGTATTAGTGACTGCGAACAATCACTGTGTCGATTACGGTACCGCCGGTCTGCTCCGCACGATTCGGGTATTGGACAGCGCCGGAATCGATCACACGGGCACGTTTAGCTCTTTGCAGGAGTCCAGAAAGCTGCTGATCAAGAAGGTAAAGGGCGTCAAGATCGGAATCCTCTCCTATACGGAAATGACAAACAAGCTTCCCGTAGCTGCAAGCAGACCTTGGTTGGTCAATAAGATGCGCGCGGGCAGGATCATCCGGGATATGCGAGCCCTCAAAAAAAGCGGCACCGATCTCGTTATCGTATGTCTGCATTTCGGTAGGGAGTACCAGTTTATACCGAACAAGGGCCAGAAGCGGCTGGTTAACCTTCTGTTTAAAAATGGGGCCAACATAATTCTGGGTTCCCATCCGCATGTTCTTCAACCGTTATCGGCAAGAGGAAAGAAGCGGTTCGTTATTTATTCTTTGGGTAATTTCGTCTCCACAAAGCTCAGAAATAACCCCCATACACAAAGCAGTATCATTCTTACCCTGAAAATTAAGAAAGGTAAAACGGGGAAAACCGCGATAACAGGAATGGACTACATCCCGACTCATGTGAGTCGAAGAAAAACGGGCGGCAGAGGAATTACCGAGGTGATCCCGATTCGCGATGTCTTGGAAGGGCACATTTCCGGTTTGAAAACAAGGCAGCACATGTTAATGAAACGCATGCTGGCCGACACGAAGAAGATTTTAAAGGGGAAAAAAATCAAATAATTGCGAGTGAAACGAGGGTACAAAAACTCTATTCGCGAAGAATAAGTATGATTTGTTAGGGCGTGTGATTTTGAGAACACTGGCCGGAACAATAGTTGTGGTTTCCATCTTAATCGTTGCTTTTACGGTAGGCGCGGCTTTGTATATAAATTTCAAGCTAAACAGTTTGGAGAGCCGCATTTTCCAATATTTGACCACTCAGAAACATTATGAGAAAGATGAAATCTCAAATATTGATGGAGCAATCGGAAAGCTGCCGTTTTATCAAATTCGGGTTATTTTCAAAGATGAGCCCAATAATGTATATATCTATCGAGAAGCGAATAACCGGATTGTGCAGATATATCCGGATGAATCGAAAGATAGCGGCGAATTTAAACATAAGGAATAAAGCATGAGCCCGGTTTGGATACCCGCACCCGCAATAAGCCGCAATGAGAATAACCCCAGGTCGATCCGGGAAAGCGCCGGTTCGACCTGGGGTTATTTTGCTTACGGAAATGTATCTGCAGGCGGCAGGGGTTACAATCCCCGGTCCCGTCTACGGGCTACGCCGGAAGCATATGCTGCCGAGATAACCGCTTCCTTCACTTTGTCCGCGACATGCGGATTAAATACGCTTGGTATAATGTAATACTCGTTGAGCTCGTCCTCCGTTACGACCGCCGCGATAGCGTGGGCGGCCGCGAGCTTCATCTCCTCCGTGACGCGTGAGGCACGGCAGTCCAGAACGCCCCGGAACAATCCCGGGAAACAGAGCACGTTGTTGATCTGATTCGGATAATCCGAGCGCCCTGTGGCCAGTACTTTCACCAGCCCCTCAGCCTCCTCGGGAGAAATCTCAGGCGTCGGGTTGGCCATTGCAAAGACGATAGGGTCTTGGGCCATTTTCCGGATATCGTCCGCCTTCAGTACACCGGGCCCGGACACTCCGATGAAGATATCGGCTCCTGTGATGACGTCGGACAGTAAGCCCTGCTCCCGCTCGGGGTTCGTGTTCTCGGCGTACCAATTCCATGCTTCATGCTCGTAATTGCGGCCGCTTACCAACGCGCCGGCACGGTCAACCCCGACAATGTTGGTTACCCCAGCCGCAAGCAGTATTTTGGTGCAGGCGATTCCGGCGGCACCGACGCCGCACAGAACGACTTTGCAATCCTTGAGTTCTTTACCCGCCAGCTTGACCGCATTCAAGATGCCCGCGAGCAGCACAACCGCGGTTCCATGTTGATCGTCATGGAATACCGGAATATCCAGCTCCTCGACAAGCCGCCGCTCGATTTCAAAACAGCGGGGAGAGGAGATATCCTCCAGATTAATTCCGCCAAAGGCCGGTGCGATCCTTTTAATCGTTGCAATAATTTCTTCCGTATCCTGAGTATCAAGACAGATCGGGAATGCATCGACGCCCGCAAGCTGCTTGAACAGCATCGCTTTCCCTTCCATGACGGGCATAGCTGCCAGCGGCCCGATATTGCCGAGTCCGAGCACGGCAGTCCCGTCCGATACAACGGCAATTGTATTCCGCTTGATCGTGAGCGTATGCGCGCGGTTTGGCTCCTCATGGATCGCCATGCATACATTCGCTACGCCAGGCGTATAGACGCGCGATAGATCGTCGCGGGTCTTGATCGTCATCTTAGGCGTCACTTCGATCTTACCGCCAAGATGCAGTAGAAACGTCTGATCGGAGACCTGAAGCACCTGGACGCCGGGCAGTTTATTTAATACGCTTACAATTAACTCTCTGCGATGCGTTTCGGTAATGTTAACCGTAATGTCC
Source organism: Paenibacillus sp. sptzw28 (assembly GCF_019550795.1). Lineage (NCBI taxonomy): Bacteria > Bacillati > Bacillota > Bacilli > Caryophanales > Paenibacillaceae > Paenibacillus > Paenibacillus sp. sptzw28. Next base: position 5,303,977 of record NZ_CP080545.1, on the reverse strand, counting down.
CGAATCGTAGTCTTCTTGCCTGCGCCGCTCATGTCAACGGCGACAATATCGCCGCCGGCTTCTCCGATCGCAGTGGCAATCCGTCCGAATGTTGCCTTTTCTTTATCCATTTCGAGGCGCAGGACGATGTTGGTGCTTGCTGTCGCCGGCATTGCCATGTGTACTCACTCCCAGTAAACGAAATTATTGCCCAGTGCATCTATGTTACCGTTTACATGGTAGAGTGGGAAGCTTTTGAACATATTGTTATTTTTGATCGTTTTGGTCACGGGCCAGCACATACCTGTTAACCGGCCGACCGACGCCGCCGTAATTTACCTTCAGCTTGACACTGCCGGTCTTCTCCAGGTAATCCAGGTAGCGCCTTGCGGTTACACGGGCAATGCCTACCCCATCGGCCGCTTCTTCTGCAGATAACCCGCTGTCATGGCGGTTCAGGACGAGCAGTACCTGCTTCAGAGTCGCAGCGTTCAGGCCTTTCGGCAGATCCTCCTGCTCACTGGATATAGATTTAGCCGTTTCACGGCTTGAGCCGGCATTTGGTTTCGCGCCGTCAGAGGAGAGGTCGCCCATCAGCAGGCGGTCCAGTTCGTCCTGTGTAACGGAGGGGTCCTCCGTCCAGGTTTCATGCTGCGCGCGGTAACGTTCCAGCGTTTGCCGAATCCGCTCCAGCTTGAACGGTTTAATAATGTAATCGAATGCGCCGCTGCGCAGCATCGTTCGGATCGTTTCCGCATCCTTCGCAGCCGTGACGACGACCACATCGACCGGCAGCGACATCGACCTCAGCCGGCGAAGCGTTTCCACACCTCCCAGCGAAGGCATGAACACATCGAGAAATACCAGATTCGGAGACATCTCTTCAATCAGCCGGAGGCCGTCGTTTCCGTTTCCGGCGATTCCTACAACCTGAAAGCCTTCAACCTTCTCAACGAACTGACGGTTGACCTCCTGAACCATCGGATCGTCCTCGATTAATACAACACGGAATACTGATTCATGATTCGTTGTCATGCTGCATCCCCCCGCCTCTCATCGGAAACGTAATCTCGATCGAAGTACCCCGGCCCGGCTCGGAATCGCACCTCAACTGTCCGCGGCCTTTCTGCACGATGCCCTGCACCAAATATAGCCCGACTCCGCGGTTTTCGCTGCTTTTGGTAGAGAAGCCGCGATCGAGCATGTGCGCTTTGGCTTCCTCCGTCATTCCGCAGCCGTTATCTTCTACAAGCACGGAGAGCAGGTCTTCATTCTGCTCCATGCTGATATCGATTTCCTTCTCTTCATGCTTGATGTCGGCCAAAGCGTCCATTGCGTTCTCGATCAGGTTACCCAGCAGCAGGACAAAATCGTGGCGGTCCAGCATCGGAGGAAAGCGTCTTAGCTGGCTGTGCGGATCGATCCGGACGTGAATGCCGAGCTCTTTGCCTCGGCTGATTTTGCCCAGCAGCAGCCCGGCGACACCGTCATCCTCAATTTTTTCCTGCAGAAACCGTGTGATTTCTTCCTGCTGCTCGGAAATATCGTACACATACTGCAGCGCTTGGTCTTTCTTATCGAGCTGAAGCAATCCTGCAATTGTATGCAGCTTATTGCTGTGCTCATGATTCTGCACCCGCAGCGCATCGACGAATTCACGAACGCCGGTAAGCTCCTCCGCCATTCTGGCCACATCGGTTCGATCCTGGAAAATCGCAATGGCGCCAACCGTTTCCCCCTGCTCGCGAATGGGAATCCGGTTGCTCCAGATGAGCGCCTTGCCGATCCGCAGCTCCTGATTGAAGACAGGCTGCTCAAGCTGCATAATTTCCGGGAGCCTGGTTTCGGGGAGAACCTCGCGAATCGGTCGTCCTACCGCTTCCTGTTCTACACCGAATATCTGCATGGCCCGTTCGTTGAAGATAGTAATCGTCTCATTGCGGTCGATCGCGATCACGCCTTCGTGCATAGCCTGAAACGCCGCGTTCCGCTCATGATACATGCGGGCAATATCCTGCGGCTCCAGATTATACATTTGCCGCTTGATATGCCTTGCAAGCAGAGCAGAGCCCAATATTCCGAATAGCAGGGAGAGCAGGGCGGTGATAGCTATGGACTGACGCTCTTGCCCGATCAGCTCCCCGAGTCCGGGCAGCAGTCCGCCGGCTACGACGACGCCGATCTGCTCGTGTTGATTGTTCATAACCGGGACGTAAGCGCGCATGCCGACACCGGCTTCTCCCTTAACTTTGGAAATATATGTCTGCTCTGCAAAGGCCTCATCCGCATCCGTTTCATTAAAGGGCTTGCCAATTCGTTTCGAGAGGGGGTCGGAGTAGCGAATCCTGTCCATATCAAGCACGACGATATATTCGACGTTATTGATGATTCTGATATTATCGACAACCGGCGCGATCTGAAGCATGCCGTTACGCCGCCCGACATATTCCCGTACATTAGGCAGATCGGCCACTGTCCGCGCTGTGATCAGCAGCCGCTGCTGAAGCTCGTCCTCTTTGATCCTGGTTACATTGCCGATTACTATAATTCCGCCGATCAGAAGCGAGAAGAGCACCAGTCCGAAAGATAACCCAACGATTTTCCAATAAATGCGTATACGATTCACGGACAAGTCCCGCTCCTTTCCGTGTTCTTGTACCATCTGTCTCTATTGTGAAATAATGAGTGTAAAATAGCAACCGGGAGGAATTACCGTGAAAACTTGGCTCGGCATCGGATTGTTTATTGCGCTTGGACTGTTTACCGCTTATGTAATCGGCTTCCGGCCGCAATCGACGGGCCCGCTACCCACCGATAACGAGCAGACCGGTCTGAAGGAGCGTATTGTGATCAAATTCAGCCATGTCGTTGCAGAGAATACACCTAAAGGTTTGGCGGCAGCGCATTTCGCCCAGCTGGTGAAGAGCATGTCTCATGACCGTGTGGAAATTCAGGTTTTCCCAAATGGCATACTATACTCTGACGATACTGAAATCGCGGCGCTGCAAGATGGGGATATTCAAATGATCGCGCCTTCTTTTTCAAAGATGAACGCGATTGACCCGGCGTGGATGGTGATGGATCTGCCGTTTGCATTTGCCGACCAGCATGCCGTTAATGCCGCTCTGAAGGGCGATCTTGGACGGCGGTTGTTTGCAACGCTCGGGGCACAACAGATGCAGGGCGTCGCTTATTGGGGGAATGGATTCAAACAGATGACAAGCGTCGTGCGGCCGCTTCGGGTACCGGCTGATTTTCGCAATCAGACATTCCGCATCCAGTCGAGCCCGGTGCTCGTCAGCCAATTTAAGGCGTTTGGCGCGAAGACATCAATCATTCCGTTCAACGAGGTGTACGGGAATCTGAAAGACAAAAGTGTGGACGGGCAAGAGAACACCATTTCCAATATTGTGAGCAAACGCTTGTATCTGGTGCAGAAGTACATGACGATCAGCAACCACGGTTACTTGGGGTACGTGGTCATATTTAACAAAACATTCTGGGATGGGCTTCCGCCCGACATCAGACAGATGCTGCAAAAGGCTTTGGATGAAACGACGGTATGGCTGGGTAAAACGATGAACACGTTACACGAGCAGGAGCTGCGTAAGCTGAAGGAAATCAGTGGTTTGCAAATCCATACCCTTACCGCAGATGAAAGAGCGCAGTGGGTCCGGAAGCTGGCACCATTGTACGGGCAGTTTAGATCAACCATCGGCAGTGGTCTGATGGACGATATCGGCAAACCAAAATAACCAAAAGGAACAATATGACCTTATGCTTGTTTGGAAGCGGTTTCTCTTTTACAATGAGGGCAACTCAAAACAATAAAGCGTTTTCAAAAAAGGAAGCGAGGTTGCTCTCATGCGTTTTAAAATCAATTTTAAGAATCTTACCGTGCAAGTTTTGACTGCCATTATTCTTGGTATCCTGTTCGGATACTTCTTTCCGCCGCTCGCTGAACAGATGAAGGTGCTCGGCGACGGTTTCATCAAGCTGATCAAAATGGTCATTGCACCGATCGTATTCTTCACCGTTGTGAACGGTATAGCGGGCATGGGCGATATGAAAAAGGTCGGACGCATCGGCGGCAAAGCGCTGTTGTATTTTGAGATCGTCACCACCGCCGCGCTCGCAATCGGTCTTATCGTCGTCAATTTAGTCAAGCCGGGAGTGGGGATCGACGCCAGCAAAGCAACAGGCGATGTTACCAAGTATACGACAGCGGCGGCTGAAACGAGCCATGGATTTATGGACTTTGTTCTCGGTATAATCCCGGATAACGCAGTGGGTGCGATGGCGGGTGGCGACCTGCTCCCAATTCTATTGTTTGCCGTATTGTTCGGAGTCGCGTTAACCGCTATGGGGGATAGCTCCAAACCGGTAATCTCTTTATTCGACAAACTGGGGAAGGCATTCTTCGGTATCGTCAACATAATCATGAAGGTATCACCAATCGCGGCTTTCGGTGCGATGTCTTACACAATCGGCAAATTCGGAATCGGTTCGCTGCTGTCGCTAGGCAAGCTAATGGGCTCGGTTTACCTTACCATGGCGCTGTTCATCATCGTAGTCCTCGGCGGGATTGCCCGCATTTACGGTTTCAGCATCTTCAAATTTATCCGTTACATCAAAGAAGAAATCCTGCTCGTGCTCGGCACTTCTTCATCGGAGTCGGCCCTGCCGCGGATGATGGATAAGCTGGAGAAATACGGCTGCTCCAAGCCGGTTGTCGGTCTTGTTGTTCCTACGGGTTACTCCTTTAACTTGGACGGCACATCGATTTACTTGTCCATGGCCGCTATATTCGTGGCACAGGCGATGGGCGTAGATTTGACCATCTGGCATCAACTGACACTGCTCGGCGTACTCATGCTCACCTCCAAGGGAGCGGCCGGCGTCACCGGTTCCGGCTTTGTCACACTGGCGGCAACGCTCGCGGCATTCCCCACCATTCCGGTTGCAGGGATGGCTCTGCTGCTCGGAGTCGACCGCTTCATGTCGGAAGCGCGCGCCATCACCAACCTGATCGGCAACGGCGTCGCAACCGTCGTTATTTCCAAGATAGAGAACGAGTTCCATCCAGGCGAGAAGCCGGCAGAGGCGGGGGTTGAGGCGAATACCGTTATGACGGCGGGAACCGCCCGCACATCTGTAGGTAAGGTCTGATTGTAAAGAGCATCTCTTGATGCCCGTGTAGCCCATATAGAGCAGTCCCAAGGTCGATGACCCTAGGGGCTGCTCTTTTTTAGCTTCCGGGCGATGGGCCGCACTAGGCGTAAATGACGGCTTTGGTGAGAATTTTGGGACGATTCACGGCAGCGTTCACGACGCGAACGAGATGGTTTTGAGGGACATCCGACAGCAATCGGAAGACGTTAACGCATGACCGGCAATCTTTTTCACCTATTCTCGATACACGTACGCGAATGGTTGTGCAGAATTTGTTCAATATGTCCGGCTGGATGCGGCTTATAAAACAGGAACCCCTGAATATCGTCGCACTGGTTCGTTCGCAGAAAGGAATATTGGGCCAGGGTTTCGACCCCTTCCGCAATAACCGTCAAATTCAAATTACGCGCAACGAGCAGCATGGCTATAATGATCGCTTCGTCCTTGGGGTCCTCGGAGATGCCAATGACGAAGGAACGGTCGATTTTGATCTTGTTCACCGGAAGGCGTTTTAAATAACTGAGCGATGAATAGTGAGTTCCGAAATCGTCAATAGAGATCGTAATCCCCATATCCCGCAGCTCACTCAGTTTGGCCAGATTCGCATCCTGCATCGCCATATTCTCTGTAATCTCAAGCTCCAAATAGCCCGGGTTCAGTCCGCTTTCTTCAATAATTTGTTTGATTTGACCGACCAGGTTAATTTGTTGAAGCTGGCGCGCCGACAGATTAACGGCAATTTTTACAGGCGGAATGCCGGAGGATTGCCATGCCTGACTTTGAACACAGACCGTTCGGAGGACCCACTCACCGATTGGAACGATAAGTCCCGTGTCTTCGGCGATTGGGATAAACTTCGACGGAGGCACCATGCCGAGCTTCGGATGATTCCAGCGGATCAGCGCTTCAAGCCCGACAATCAGCCCGGTATTGATTCCGATCTGCGGCTGGTAATAGACCTCAAATTCACCGCGGCTAAGCGCCCGGCGAAGGCTGTTCTTGATTTCCAGCTTTTCATCGGCATCGGGATTCATGGTGCAATCGTAAAACCTGTAATTGTTCTTACCTTCCTCCTTTGCCCGGTACATCGCCGTATCGGCGTTTTTGAGCAGCGCCTGCGAATCCGCTCCATGCTCGGGAAATACGGCAATCCCGATGCTTGACGTTATATAGTGCTCCGTATCCTTCAAATAAAACGGGATTTGGAACATGTTGATTACGCGGTTAGTCAATTCCTCAATTTGATGATAAGCGGTAATATCGGGCAATATAATGGTGAATTCATCCCCGCCGATCCTCGAAATTACCTCATTGTTCGGCAGTGTGGCCGACAGCCGGTCTCCAACCTGCTGCAGAAGGAGATCCCCGAAAGAGTGCCCATTCGTGTCATTGATTAACTTAAAATGGTCCAGATCAAGAAACAGCACCGCAATGGAATGGCCGGTTTGTTTCGTCTGTTCCAGCAGCTCATTGAGATGCTCGTGAAAGAAAAGCCGATTATTGAGGCCGGTTACGGAATCGTGATAGGCCATATAACGCAGTGCATGCTCTTTTCCTTCCAGCTGCTGGTTCGCACTAAGCAGATTTTCGGTCCGTTCTTGAACCATTACCTGCAACCTGGCTCTCTGCGCAGTCTGTGCATATAAGAAATAGATCAGCAGCAGCAGGGCGAATAGACAGGATCCCCTTATTGTCCATACATCCGTCCGGACCGAAGCGAACTCCTCTTTCTTCGGTATCGCTGCCATCTCCCAGAATCCTTCAGGGAGCTGTATCTTTGCGATTAAGCTCGACTCTTTGAATAGATGCGGATCGCCCATGAAGACATTCCCGTTCGCTCTTACGGCGATGTCGATCCCTTTCTGGCCATGCAGCAATCCGGCTTCCTCCAAGATCGGGGGCAAGTCCAGAGCTACAGAAGTGAAGCCCCAGAAGCGGCCTTTAACAAAAACAGACTGCCTGGAGACGATGCCCAGACCGCCTTGTATCAGCTCGAATGGTCCGACAATCGTCACTTCGTGGGTCTTTTTGGTCCTTTCGGCATTCATCCGAATCTCCGGATTAGGATGATTGAAGACATTCAAACCCAGAAGCTTTTCATTGTTTTTTATCGGGTACACATATCGCGCTATCCCATCGGGATTAACGCTCAAGTTGCGCACACCCTGAATGTTTTTTATGAAATAGGATGCAAACGCGTCAAAATGTTTTCGGTCAATGTGACTTTCCGTGGTAAGCTCCGCGTCAATAAACCCTTTCAATCCTCCTGTCAGCATAAGCCTGCGATTGATCGACAGAGTAAGGGAGGAGGCATTGGAAGCAAGCTCCGCAGCGGCATCGCGGTTTGTTTCCAGAATAAGACGCTCCTCGTACTTTCCCGTGACCCACCATAACAAGCTTCCAAGAGACAAGAATACGCAGCCGAGTATGATCCATCTTTTGACGAAAGCGGTATCAGCCATCGCGGCGTTTTTAGACCGGTACATCAACGAAGTCTCCTTCCAGTTAATGGTATTTGAGATAGGTCGTCGGACTCAGGACAAAAGATTTATTTTCATTCACAGTGAATGATCCCATATGTTGTAAATCAATTCGCGACAAATCGACAAATACCTCCACGAGCTGAATGAATAATTTAAAAAATAATGTCGAAATTAATCGAAATTGGAGCGGTTTTCAGTGCAATCAGTGCAAGTGGACTCTGCGTTCGGAGCCTTTTTGCCAAATCAAAAAGTGCCGCTTCGATGCTTGGACATCAAGGCGGCACATACAGTCAAACTATTATACTTAAGTCCTATTTTCTTTCGCTGCATGAAATTAGCTTAGGAGAAATTGCGCCTATTGGACCGGTACAAGAGAATCGGATGTTACGTGCTTAACGTAATCGGCGCAGCTTCGAGCGAGCTCCTCATCAGACACATTACGGACGCCGCCCCGCACGAACATCGGCAGATATTGGGTGCCGATCAGATTGCTTGTCGCTTCGAAAGGCTTGGTCAATTCAGACAAGGTGAAGCGGTTGTAGCCTCCAGCGGCGTATGATTCTTCAGGACCTCCCGTCGAAATCGCGAGACCAAATTGTTTACCGTGCAGTTTATTGCCGCCCGAGCCGTAGGCCCATCCGTATGCAAGAACGGTGTCGAGCCATTCCTTGAGCAAGGAAGGGGAGCTATACCAGAAGAGCGGAAACTGTAGAATGATTCGGTCATGCGCTTCCAGCAATGCTTGTTCTTTCGCCGCATCAATAACTTTATCGGGATACGCATCATACAACTGGTGTATGGTAATATCAGTATGCTGCTGCAGTTCCTGCAGCCATGCTTTGTTGATGCGGGATTCGGCGATATTCGGGTGAGCTGCGATGACTAAAGTTTTCATCTTAATCGTCTCCTTCGTTTGGGTAATACACTTCAATACGGTTTCGTCGGCATCCGGCTCAATCGTTTAATGTTGTTTGTACATACAACTATAATCATCGGAAAATTCTTTGTCAACAAAATTTCTCCTTACAGAATTTACTACCCGTATAAACACAGACTATCCCGTTATAATGTACCCCGAAACGGGTAATTCATAACATGCCCTGTAGGGGGTAATTGGATAACTTTTTCCTTCTTAATCATTCATTCATGAAGGCGAGGCGGTTAACCGATGGAGAAACGTCAGTATGGAAATACGGGGATGAACGTGAGTATCTTGGGCTTCGGCGGAGCGGAAATCGGCTTTCAAGGAGCGACGGTCGAACAGGCCGGAAGATTGCTTGGAAGTGCGCTTGATGCCGGATTGAATGTCATCGACACGGCAGAATGTTATGACTCCAGCGAAGAACTGATCGGAAAGGCGGTTTCACACCGTCGCGACGACTTCTATTTATTTACCAAATGCGGGCATGCGTCCGGCTTTGATCTCCCTGATTGGAATCCGATGCTGCTGGAGCAGAGCATTGACCGCAGCTTGCGCAGGCTCCAAACCGATTATATCGATGTCATTCATCTTCACAGCTGCTCGGAAGAGCTTCTTCGGCAAGGCGATGTGATCGATGTGCTGATGCGTGCCAAAGAAAAGGGGAAGACCCGTTTAATCGGCTACAGCGGAGATCATAAGGCTGCGTTGTATGCGGTTCGCAGCGGGAAATTCGATTCACTGGAAACATCCATCAATATTGCCGACTCCGAGGCCATTGAGCTCACCGTTCCTGAAGCTGCCAAGCAGGGGATGGGAGTCGTGGCTAAACGACCTATCGCAAACGTGGCATGGAAAACAGGCAAGAAGCCCGAAGACCGATACCAGCACACCTACTGGGAACGGTTGGAGAAGCTGGATTATGATTTTCTACACGGTGATCTCAGGAATTCGGTACGGACCGCGCTTCGATTTACCTTATCGGTACCGGGTGTTCATACGGCGATTGTCGGAACGGCCAAAACCGACCGCTGGCTGGAGAACGCCAAGCTGCTCAATGACGGTTTATTATCCGGCGATGAGTACCGGGAGATACGATCGAGGTGGAAGGAGAAAGCCGCGGCCGATTGGGTGGGGCAGGGCTGACGGAATGGAAACTTATATCAATTTATATAGAGGGTTATCCGGTGAGCGGCTAAATCCGCTTGAAGGGTAGCCCTCTTCGTTCAAATGGGGCTATGCGATGCAGGAGCATTCGCGAAAACGATACCGGCTGGGGAAGTATATTGAGTATTTCTCACAATGAGGGTATGATTAGCGTGCGTGAGCCGCACAGACGATGAGCATCATTTGTCTCATGACAGTTAATTACGGAGGTTGAATGGTGCGTCATTTTGGAATAAAAGTGTGGATGTGCATAGTGCTGCTCACAACGCTTTCGGGGCAAACCGTGTTTGCCGCAAATAAATCCAATGCGGTGAGAGTCAAGATAACGCTGGCTAGCGCCGAGTTAATTGAAAATCATCATGTCGGCAATGAATGGGCGACAAAGGCCACCGTAAATGGAAAGCTGATTGAAGAAGGAGACAATCAAGTGTTAAGTCTCAAACCCTCGTCCAGTCTCACGTTAGGGGCGGAAGCAGAGGAGCAGGATAAAATACCGGACAGCGGAAAGGCTGTAAAGAAGGTAAAAGCTTCCACATTATCCGGGGAAAAAGAATACATACTTAACGTGTCGGTCGTGGAAAATAGAGGACGATACTCGGGTAACACCGCAAAATGGAGATTTGTATTTAAGGTCGAGAAATTGAAGTGATGGAAGGAATGGTCGAATGTTAACAGTCACGGAATATAGTGCGGAGCAGGTAAAGGATCCATTTGGAATATTGACGGGCAAGCGTTATCAGTTCGTGCTTGACCTGGAAATACCGGAGGAGGATGAGTTATACTCCGAGAATGGTGTCTATGCGAAGGTGATCTATCTTGTGGAAGAAAGCCGTACAGGAATTATCAAATACGACTTGTACGAGCGAACAACGGACAAGTATCTGGAGTTCGATATGGAAGCCGATGAGGAAGCGGCATTGGCCGCTTTTTGTCAGGAGCATCTGCCGGTATAGAGCTCTCTCCTGCTTGTCCTCTCCCAAGCGGTAGACCCATGATGGCAAACATGGTATACTACCTGCGTTAAATAGACGAATGCGGTGGGTATTCGCATAAGGCGGGCTCTTAAATGTTGACGGCCCCCACCGGAAGGAGAGAGACAATGTCAGGGAGAAACAAAGAAGAACTTGGCGGACTGACGCATCTGGGCAATCAAGGCACGTCATACCTGTTCCAATACAACCCATCGATTCTGGAAGTGTTCGAGAACAAACACCAGAACCGGGATTATTTCGTTAAATTTAATTGTCCCGAATTCACCAGCCTATGCCCGATAACGGGGCAGCCGGACTTTGCGGCCTTGTATATTTCCTATATACCCGATGTCAAAATGGTGGAGAGCAAGTCGCTTAAGCTGTACTTGTTCAGCTTCCGCAACCATGGAGATTTTCATGAGGACTGCATGAACATCATTATGAATGACTTGATCAAGCTCATGAATCCCCGATATATCGAGGTATGGGGGAAATTCACGCCGAGGGGCGGCATTTCCATCGATCCTTACTGCAACTGGGGCCGTCCCGGCACAAAGTATGAGCAGATGGCGGAATACCGGCTCATGAACCATGACCTGTACCCGGAGAAAATCGACAATCGTTAAATGAAGTGCGAAACGTATGGAGCAGGAATTACAAAGCCGAAGCCGGGGATTTCCCGGCTTCGGCTTTGTTTGGTTAACCTGAAGTCTAATGGCTCGCCGATGCGGTACGATAGCTTTCCTCTTCCCCTTCTGCTGCGGGGTCCATCTTCTCTTTCCCCATTGCGAACGCCGCAAGCAGCGATAAAGCTGCAGGGATGAGCGCCCAAGCGAATGTGTGAACGATCGAGGAGGAGAGCGCTGCCGATATTGTCTCAAGTATCGGAGCCGGTATTTGCGCGCGGGCTGCCGGCTCAAGCAGGGAGTGCGGATCGCTTAAATCAACGCCTTTGGGCATCTGCGTCTTGTCTGTCCCGGCAAACGCTTCGGTTAATTGCCGGGTCAGCATATGACTTTGGATGATGCCGAAGACAGTAATGCCAATCGTCATTCCAAGCGACCTGAGGAAATTAAGCGTAGCCGTGGCCGCTCCGCGTTGTCTTGCCGATATGGAATGAATCGCTGCATTGGCAAGCACCGAGAACGAAGCGCCGATGCCAAGTCCGACCAGGATCATGTAAGCTCTGATGGTAAACATCGATGATTCCGGGGACAAAGTGGCAAGCAATGCCAGCCCGGCAACGAGCAGAGCAAGGGTAGGAACCATTACGGAGCGGAAGCTGAACTTGTTGATGAGGAAGCCGCCTGCAGTTGCCGTGACGACTGAACTCACCATCATCGGCAGCAGGACGAGACCCGAGTTGGTCGCTTTTCCGCCCAGCACCCCTTGAATAAAAATCGGAATATATACCGATGCGATTATGAAAGCCGCACCGCTGAACAGCGCGATTACGTTGCTGGATGCGTAGAGCTTGTTGCGGAACATGTCAAAGGAAATGATCGGCTCCTCGGCCCGTGTTTCCGCATACAGGAAGATCGCGGCAAGCCCGGCAAATGCTGCGAACAGACCGAGGATCAACGAGGAGTCCCATGCATACTGCTTGCCGCCGAGCTCGAGTGCAAACATGAGGCAGACAATTGCGCCGACAAGCGTTAGTGCGCCCATCCAGTCGATTTTCTGGCGGGTATGAACAGGCGACTCCTTATAGAAGAAGGTTACCATAATGAAGGCGACGATTCCGATAGGCAGATTGATGTAGAAGATCCATTGCCAGTTAATGTAATCCGTTATATACGCTCCGATTAGCGGTCCGAATATGCTGGAGAGTCCGAATACAGCGCCGAACAAGCCTCCCAGCTTGCCGCGCGATTCTGCAGGAACCGCATCGAACATAATCGTAAAGGCGATCGGTATAAGCGCGCCTGCTCCGACACCCTGAATGGCGCGGTAGATGCTCAGTTCCACGATCGAGTGCGCAGTGCCGCATAGTACGGAGCCGAACATAAACATTAAAATTCCGAATATGAAAAATCGTTTGCGCCCGTACATATCCGACAATTTGCCGAATATAGGCATGCCCGCCATTTCGGCAACCATGTAAGCGGAAGTGACCCAAACGAATTTATCGAGTCCGCCCAATTCCCCGACGATGGTTCCCATCGCTGTGGACACAATCGTATTGTCCATTGAGGCCATAAGTATGCCGAGCAGCAGCCCCGCCAGGATGAAACCGACTTTATTACCTTGCGCTGTTCTTGTCATAAGTGATACCCCTCGCTATACTTAATAGTAAATGGTGTAAATTTTCCAGCCGAATTCTTTCAATTATATCTCGAAAGTAAGATGCTGATTCTAAAGTTTTGGTCAACACGTCTCCATATTATTCTCTAAGCGGCCTGACACCGATGACGACCTCACGATATTCCATAAATTTGCCTGCCGATAGACACTTTCCTCCTTTAAAGAACGACTTAACAAAACGAACTCTCTGTTAGTAATAATAAAACAGCTTCCCTGACAACTTAGTGTCAGTGGTTATGAATTATTTGGGGAACGACCTTAGGAGCTTCGAAGAACAGTTGAAATAGGAGGGGATTTGATGGAAAGAAAGGCAGCTGACAGGAAGACGAGAGCGGAATCACAGGGCACACGGGTCCCGCAGAGGAAGCTCGCGGTACTGTTCATTATGCTGGCGATAACTACAGCCGGATGCGGAAGCAGCCCGCCCGAACCGGTTAACCTTGAAGAGGAACCGGCAGTATCTTCAGAGGACAGCGCGCCGAAGTACGAGGTTCTGGCTGACAAACTGCAGTCGCCGTGGGCCATTGATTTTGCCGGCGAAGAGACGATCTATATCAGTGAACGTGATGGCGCGATCGTAAAGCTGGTAAACGGGGCAGCGGTCCGGCAGAAGCTCCATTTGCTCAAACCAGTCAAACAAGTGGGTGAGGGAGGGCTGCTTGGCTTTGCTCTTGCAACTGATTTTGCATCGTCCAAGAGAGCGTTTATTTACCATACCTACGAAGAGAACGGGCAGCTGTACAACCGGGTTGTCGCCATTGCGGAGAACGGGGACGGAAATAGCTGGGACGAGGAAAAGACGCTGCTGGACCAGATTCCCGGCGCTCCCGTTCATGACGGGGGGAGGCTGGCTATTGGCCCCGACGGCAATTTGTATATCACAACGGGCGACGCGCAGCGGAAAGAGCTGGCGCAGGATAAGACGAGCTTGGCCGGTAAAATTTTGCGCATGCGGCAGGACGGTACAATTCCGAAGGACAATCCGTTTGGGGAATCTTATATCTATTCCTACGGACACCGCAATCCTCAGGGGATAGCATGGAATGAGCAGGGCGAATTGTACAGCTCCGAGCACGGGCCGTCCGGCTCACCCGGGGGGCATGACGAGTTAAACCGGATTTTACCGGGATACAATTACGGCTGGCCGGATGTGATCGGCGATGAGACAAGGCAAGGAATAACCCCTCCGTCGTATCATACCGGTGACGATACGCTTGCGCCTTCCGGAATGACGGCAAATTCCCGCGGAGAATGGCTCGTGACGGGGCTGCGCGGGGAATCGCTGCTTCTGTTCACGCCGGACCTCGGTAAGCAGCGGGTGCTTGTAACAAGCGAGGGGCGTCTGCGAGATGTCAAAATCCGCGGAGGCGCGATTTATGTGATTACGAACAACACGGACGGCCGCGGCAGTCCGGGAAGCCGGGATGACCGGCTGCTCCGTATTGAACCCCCTTCATGATTTCTATATAACAAAGAAACATTCCGGCTGTACAACTCTGGCGGAGAGACACCATTGGCTTGAATAATCAAGGGGGCGCCATGTTGAAGTCAAGATATTTACGCAGATTAATAGCATTCAGTATGATCCTTGTTACGATCCCGGTCGTTTCGCTGGGAAGTCTTTCTTATTTCAAATCACGGGGGATCATACAGGAGAAAGTGAACGAAGGCAATGCCCAGGTGCTTATTCAGACTCAGCTCAATGTCGAGCAGCTGCTGCAAACGATCGACAACTCCATGATCCAGTTCATCAACAGCTCGCTGCTCAACCAATCGATTCAACTATACTCTGAAAAGCTGATGAATCAACGGAGGTGGAAGGAGCTTGATTATTCCGAATCTGGACAGCATCCAGTCATCCGTAATCCTTCAAGGCAGCAGCCGGATCGCATACCGCGATCCGGCTGCTCTCTATCATGAGGGAATATTCCGGCTGTACTACACGTTAGTCGAGACCGAACCGGACGGGCAGGTATATATGTATACGGCTGCAAGCGAAAGCAGGGATCTGCTTAACTGGAGTAAGCCGGTGCTGCTCACGAAGAGAGACCGCAGCATGAACTTCTCAAGCCCGGGAAATGTTGTCTGTTTCAAGGACCGGTGGGTCATGTGCCTTCAGAAGCAAAATGGGGTCAGTTCATCGTTTTCCTACAATCTGAAGCATTGGACTTATTATGGCAGCGAAAGTGCGGGGGAGAACGTCTGCATTCTGAATGTCCGCGATCAGTATGTGATGTTTCACTCTCCGGAGAACGGGATCGGGATCATGAAATCACCAGACTTGAAGAGTTGGACGCATGAAGATATTGTGCTTACATTAGGACAGCAGGAATGGGATTGGGCCAAGGGCAGAATCACCGCCGGCTTTGTATTGGACTGCAGAGAGGTACCCGGTATCGGGAAGTTTCTCATGTTCTTTCATGGCACGGGTCCGGAGGATGAACGCGTTATCTTCGATACCCGTGCGTGTATCGGAATTGCATGGAGCGACGATCTTCTGAGCTGGGACTGGCGATAGCCCTGGCTGTGGATCAAAAGCGAAAAGTGGCTGAGCAGGTATAACACCCTGCTCAGCCACTCGTTGCGTTAGGGTTGAAACACATAAATCTGTTGAGGTTTTTTCCTTTGATTCATGCAACCTTTAAGATTATTTTGCGTTTGGATGAATGAGATGTTAAGTATAAAAATCAACTATCGCAGAAATGGCATTCCTGCTAGTGCTCAAGAGGAGGAAATATTGAATGGAGCTTTATTTCAGAGACAATTTCTTCAACTCAGGAACTGGAGATATCATGAACGAAGAAGGTGAATCAGCAGGTGCGCTGGATTTGAAAACTGCCTTCGGCTCATCCTTGGACGTTTATGATAAGACGGGGACTAAGGTATGCGCAGGACATTTTCCCTTCTTCTCGAACAAGTGGGAGATAACAGGTGAAGGAGAACGTCTGCTTGGTGTGCTGCGGGTGCGTATGAGTTTCCTCTCCAAGCGATTCGAGTACGATGCAGGAGACCGGGGGATATACGAAATTACCGCACCGGCATTTTCGCAAGAATACAGCATTCAAGATATTTCCGGGCAGACGGTCGCTGCATTCGCTAGAACCAGCAGCTGGCTTCAGTCCGGTGCTTTCTGTTTGCAGAACGATTCTTCGCGGCTGGACAGCTATGAGTTGGTAGCGGTGGTGATGGGCGTGCACGCAATTCAGAAGCGACAGCGTTCCAGCTAGTACGGACCGCCACAGCAGAACTATAAATTTTTGCGTTATAACTGTGCACGAATCTAGTATTTGCTGGTATAATAATACTCCTATGTACTCTATGAATACTAAAGGAGACTTCTATGAAAAAAATTGTATATCTGGCAATTTTGATCTGTGGGCTAATTAGTATTTCCGGTCTTCCGCCAAACAGCGTGGAAGCAAGCGGTAATTATACGGCCAAAGTAATCGCCGACTCATTGAATGTCCGCAGCGAGCCGTCCGCACAATCACCGGTGGTGGCCGCTTTGAAGAACGGCGACATGGTGACCGTTTCAGATGAGGAGCATGGATGGTCAAGCATCAAGTCCGGCCGGGTGACCGGTTGGGTAGCAGGCTATTATTTGAAGAAAATGGATGGCAGTGTTGTTACGGCTTCAACCGATACGGTTCAACAAAGCAGCCCGAACAAGAGTGGCAAGGCGATTATATTGGCGGATATGCTGCGTATCAGGGCAGGTGCCGGGTTGAATTATAAGGTTCTGGGCAGCGTCACCAAAGGGGAGGCTGTTACGATCGTGGGCAGTCAGGACGGATGGGTTCGAATCCGGACGCCCGATGGACAAGGAGGCTGGGTATCGGAACGTTATATCGGGAAGGGCACGGTGCAAACGGCATCGATCCCCTCGAGCACCTCAAAGGGACTTAAGGGAAAAGTGATCGTGATTGACCCCGGCCACGGTGGAGACGATCCCGGGATGATCGGAGTGAAGTATGAAACACTGGAGAAAGATCTTAATTTGACCACCTCCTTTTATGTCAGGGATGAGCTTCGCAGACGCGGAGCCCGCGTAGTGATGACAAGAACGAAGGAAGATGAGAAGCCCGAGCTATCCGAAAGGGTGAAGATAAGCGAATCCGCGGATGCGGATGCTTTCGTCAGTATTCACTATAACTCATCGAAGAATAATGCGTCCGGCACGCTGACCTTTTATTACTCGGAAACGAAAGATCGGCCGCTGGCCCGTGCTGTTGAACAAAGACTTTCAGGCGGTATCGGTTTGAAGAGCAACGGAATTTCTTATGGCGATCTTCATGTATTGCGTGAGAATGATACGGTCTCCACGCTCGTAGAATTGGGCTTCTTGTCCAATGCAAGGGACGAATCGATCGTCCGCGGCTCCGAATATCAGAAGAAAGCAGCCAAAGCGATAGTCGATGGAGTGGAGGACTACTTCAGCAGTTGATTTACATACAATAAGCAGCAGGCCGCCCGATCCGGGCGGTCTGTTTTCTTGTTTTCATTCATTTATATTCGGCATAAAATGACAAAAATTGCGTCATATCCGTTCTCCACGGAATACTAGTGTGCTATAGTTAGGAAATAGATGGTTAACCATATAGGTCTATCTTCATATTTTCGCTGGAATACATGGTATATACATATAGTGTCAACAGACCGGCCAAAGGAGAGTTTTTCAAAGTATGAAAACAGAGAAAAAAAAGCAGCAGAATCGCTCGTTTAAGAAAGTCGCTAAGCTGATCGCAGCCACAGCGGGCGTCACGCCGCTTGCTTTGGCGGTTCCTGCCTTGTCGGAGGCCCAGTCGGTTGCCGCAGGACCGGTTGTGAAGAAGCATATCAAGGATGTCATCGCCAAGCAGGAATCGGCGGGCAAAATCCGTGCAGGCGGAAACATTACGGTGGAATTGAACGATATTTTCGAAGAAGCCGAACATTTGACCTATACGGTCGTCATTCAAAATACGAGTGTGGCGGATGTCACGCTCAGAAGCAGCCTTTTGCTTGATCTCCGCTTCAAGAAACCAGGCACGACGATGGTTAATGTATCGGCGAAGAAACCGAACGAGAGCATAGCCGTCCATGAGAGGTTCCAGTTGACGGTAGGCGCGAATGCCGAGCTGGATTTGAATGGGGATGGGGCGGGGATAGATGATGTTGTTAAATTCTTCAAGGCGCATCCGGATGATTTGCACAGTATCGACGATTACCGGAACGTCCTGGGTGCCGCTGTCGAGAGCACGATTGCGGAGCCTAACCGGACGCCGGTCTCCAAAGGAACGGTATCTAACATAAATGTGGGTGTGGGCAGCCAAACTGTGTTGTATATGCACGATTATTTCAGTGACGAGGACGGGGACGCGCTTACGTACACGCTTCAGCCATTACCCGTGGCTGCTGCAGTCGGCGCCGCATTGGACAGCGGCAGCGGTTTGCTCACTATTACCGGCTTGTATGCAAGCGCTCAGCCGCTCCTACTAACGGTAGAGGCAAGTGACGGTCAACCGGGCCATTCCCCCGTAACGCAGTTGTTCAGTGTAGTACCGGTATCGAAGGCGAACAATGCTCCGTTGGCAAACAATGGCACCTTAAGTGCGGTGGAGGATGTGACTGCAGCCGGAACGCTCAGCGCAGCGGATACCGACGGGGATAATTTGACTTATGTCATGGTCAGCCAGGGCGCCAAAGGCAGCGTAACAATTACCGATGAGAAAACGGGAGCGTACACGTACACGCCTCATCCGAATGCGTTTGGGACCGACTCGTTCACATTCCTGGTGAATGATGGAGATGCAAACTCGGAACCGGCAACCGTCAATGTCACAATCACCGGAGTGGACGATGACCCGGTTTTGAATCCCGATTACCATGTCGGCTTAAACAATCGAGGTAACATTAACCTGGGAGCCTTACAGAAGGCTCAGATCGATTTAGCCCAGTTATTTTCCGATCCGGATGGAGATCCGCTGCTGTTCTCTACCTCATTCACCAACAAGAATGATTTATCCGGTTCACTGTCGCCAAGCGGCGTGTTGACACTGCAGGCTGGGTTTCCTTCGGGAGCCCAGCCGAAGAGCATAGAGTTGAAAGCGAGTGATGACGGCGGAGCCACATGGGTTGCATATAACATTACCGCGACCGTCCTGGAAAGCCGGACTTACATTCCGGACCAATACATACCTGTCGATCCATTAATGTCTTATACCATCTCCTTGTCGGATTACTTCGATCTCACCGGGAATGGCAAGTGGTCGTTCTCGGTGGTTAACAAGGAAGGAAACGGTTATGCAAGTGCGTCTGTGTCCGGCTCCACGCTTACAATAAAAGGGCTGGAAACTGGCATATCCACATTAATCGTGACTTTGGATGACGGGCATGACGGAAAAATATCGGACGAATTCAAAATCATTGTCGGGCTTACTGTTAACAATATCGGCACGCAATATATGACCAGCTACGACGGAATTTATACAGGTATGGTTTATTTGAATGAGATTTTTCCAACCGCAACACAATTCAGGGTGAAAGATATTGGGGCGACGGCACTCACTACGGACCCGACCATGCTTGATGAGAATGAAGCACCGAATTGGTTTACCTCACCGTACCTTTCTCTTACTTCTGAAATGGAAGTCAATACGACAGTGACTGTGGAAGCTAAGAATGAGCTTGGTGAAATTGCGGAATATACCTTCCAGGTTCAAGTAAAAAATGCTCCTAATTTATAGGAGACGGCGCACCGATTATTATTAGAAAGGGAGAGACATATGCGCTGGATCTGCTTAGTCCCGCGCCTATGTTTGAAGACCCGGATGGCGATGAAATCTGTTCATACGACGGATACTCCAATAGCAGCATAGTGAATATCGGGACGATTGCAAATGGAAGGGTTCCGATCACGGGAGCGGAATACGGAGATACTTGGATTTATATAAACGCATCAGACGGCCGCGGGTACGCGGAGGCTCAATTTGAAGTCCATGTGGTGGACGCGGCGGTTGCTTTCTCCACGGGAAGCCTCAACCGTGCTGCTGTTTATGATACTATTCTCAGTCTGCAATCCGCTCGCGGTCAATACTTTGACCTCCTATTACTACCGGCTGATCGGAACGCTTCCGCTCAAAGGACAACTGCGGGTTGAATCCGTCGTAATGCGTGAGGTATTCCTGTATTCTGGCAGGGTGCTCTCGATTCTCCTGCTTATCATACTCTCGAAGGATCTGCAATCCATCTGGCTGCCCATCGTACTTCTCGCCACGGCGGTTCTTCAATATACTTTATTCTGGCTCGTTAAGGAAGAAATTTCGAATACGTCATAACGGGCAGCGGAATATCGGATCGTACATCGGCGCAGGGCGTCCCAGCCGGCTTTCGTACAGAACGATTTCATCAACGGTCCATTGGATAGGACTTTCGGAAAGCGCTTCGGGCGCTGCGAGCTTACGAAGATGGGCGGGGTCCAGCGGGCTTGATCCCGTGAACTTACGGGCGATTGTAAGGTGCGGATTAAAGGGGCGGGCGTCCGGTTGAAAACCGAGCGGCGAGAGCGCTGAAGAAATCTTACGCTGCAATTCATGCAGAGGGTTAAGCTCGCCTGCTATACCGGCCCAAAGAATGCTCGGATTCTCGGGGCGCCCGAACAGGCCGAGCCCTTCTATGCTTAACCGGAAAGGAAGCGTTGAACTGACAGCGTCCCGGATTGCCGCCGAAAGCGCGGGTAAACTCTCGGCAGGCGTATCGCCCAGAAACTGCAGCGTTATATGAAGATCTTCAGGATGTACCCAATTGCGGAAGGGCACGAGCTGCTTCCACTCGTTCAGGAAGAGGGCAAATGCGATTTTGCTGCCCGCAGGCAGCGGAACCGCGACAAATAGACGTGAAGACGAAGGGCTCATGATCATTATCTCCTTGTTCGTTTATCAATGATTAGCTGTCACTCCTTATAGTATGGGAACATATGTCGATCTCAAACCGTCCTGCCTGTCAACCGAACCTGCATCGTTCACTCAGACGGTCAGCTTCCAAAAAGCAATCCGTTCCCGCTTCCAGGTATAGGTCACATACAGATGGTTCCCTTGCGAAACAATTGCCGGATATGAATATTCGCCTGCTTCGCTCTCCAGTACGAATTCATCCGCCCAGGTTAACCCGTTGTCGGACGAGAAACGAATCACAAGCGGTGAACGGGGAGATTCCGTAGAATAACCGCTCACCGGGTTGAAAATAAGTGCCAAAACTCCACTATCCGTAAGCACCGCATCAATCCCGCTGTTATTGTTCGGCAATCCGGTCGAATAAGCCGTGCACCAGGTTTGTCCACCGTCTTCAGAATCGCTGCGATATATAAAGCCTTCCGTGCTGCGGAGCAGCATATGGACTCGCGACCCGCCGGACGACCAAAGAGAAGGTTGAATAAGCCCCTTCGCAAACCAATGCCGTGTACCAACAAGTTGTGCTGTTTCCATCGGTACGAGCATACTTCGGACCCAGGTTTTGCCGTCATCCGAAGACCGGTCAACAAATGCCTCCCATATTTGCTTATCCGGTTCATCGGGGTCGCGACGTTCTATCGAGGAAGGAGCAAGTATTGTTCCGTCGTTTAACCTGATCGGCTTGTTGCGGACGGGACCCCGCCCTCCAATATCGCCTTTCACGAGCTCCTCTGGCGCTGACCATGTGTTTCCGCCGTCCTTCGAGCGAATGACCCGTGTGAACCAATCCGTTATTTCATGGCCGACTTTATAAAAAAGCACCACTTCGGCGCCGTCAAAGAATAAAACAGGGTTCCAGTGAGCTATTCCTGCTTCATCGGCCGCTTTGACCGGCTTCGACCATGCTTCACCGGTTCGGCGCGACACCCAGATCGCAACGTCGCTTGCTTTTTCATGAAGACCGCCGAACCAAGACGCCAATATATCCCCGCCCGGAAGAACTACGAGAGTTGACGCGTGGCAGCTTGGAAACGGTCTGTCATCCCCGAATACATACTGTTTTTGAGCGAATAAAACCTTCATGTCTGAATACTCCCATCATCTTTTATAATTGGTCTATCAATAGGCTTTTAGTATAATGGGTGTCCGCTTCCGAAGTCTAATCTCAATTTTCCGGAAAATCCAAACAAGTAGAAAATTGTGAAGTCGACGGAACTGGTTGACTGATCAGAACTTTGCGCATAATTTCGTATCAAGCCCTTAAGGTGAAAGCTGTTTCAAGTCTAACTTGGATACAAGAAACATATTCTTTTCTACCGGGGAAGGGAGTCCGGGCTTCGCAATTTGAACGGCATCCCGGCTAAACGCCCTTCGCTCCGGGTTTGCTCTGGAAGGGAGGTCTCTGTTATTATATCGGTCAAAGGCTGAATCGGTTGTCGGACAAGAAAGCTGCGGCTTTGAACGAAGAAAAGCAAACTATAGAGGATGATTGCGAATGGCATCGGCTATTAATCCCAGCGTTTGGCACATTGGCTATATGGAAATGACGATCCGCTTGATTCTTGCGCTGTTTCTGGGGGGATTGATCGGACTTGAAAGAGAGCTCGGCGGACACTCGGCAGGGTTTCGTACACATATTCTCGTCTGCTTAGGCTCGGCCGTTATCGTACTTTTATCGATGTACGGATTCTCCCAGTTCGCTGCGGAACCTAACGTTCGGCTCGACCCTGCACGCTTGGCCGCCCAGGTTATTAGCGGAATCGGGTTTCTCGGTGCCGGCACGATTATGAGAACGGGTTTAACCATCTCCGGATTAACGACGGCGGCGTCGTTATGGGTTGTGGCCTCGATCGGCCTTGCGGTCGGCGCCGGGTTTTATTATGGAGCCGCTATTTCCACACTGCTTGTCGTCATGAGCTTGTTCCTGCTCAATAAAGTGGAAAAAGTGTTTTCAAGAACGAAAAAGCATCATGAGCTTATCGTCAAAATCAATCGAAGCTCAAATGGTCTCAATCAAATCTTGACGGAATTAAAAGGATTGGGCATTCAAATTTATAAGTTGAATATAGAAAGCGACGAGGCTGAGCCGGGTGAAAAGACCGGTCCTCTTGTGATACGTATGCGCGTGAAGCTCAAAAAGAAGAAAAATCTCGAGGAAGCGATCGTTTCGCTATCAAGTATCAATGGTGTACTCGGCTTGGAGACCCCTGGCGATTTGTTATGACGGCCGGCGATGCCGGAGGTTAACGGCTTGCATCGAATGCCATACAATCGCGCGGTAATTTGTTTTGTAGCACTAATGTAAGAGTTTATTCATATTTTCGATAGCTCCACTTAAGAACGATATCTTATCCTCTAGTTGTTGGATCAATTTGAGGAGGGATTCGTTTGAATAGAATGTCAAAGCTTGCGGGAGCTTCGTTACTTGCAGCCGCTATCATGGTGCCTGGGGTTGCAGGAGCGGCGGGAATGACCACGAAAACCGACTACAGCAATGTTACTGTAGTGGAAAAGGACGGCCAGAGCCTTGTCCCTCTTCGTCAGGTCGCGGAGTCGCTGGGCTACAGCGTAATGTGGACCAAGAAATCCATCTCGATAACTAAAAGTATGATGATGGATACAAAAGAACCGGCGATGGAAGACAAGAAGACGGCAGGCTCCATGGACATGAGCGACATGAACGACATGAACGACATGAACGACATGAACGACATGAACGATAGCAAGGCGATGAATAAGGAAATGAACAGTATGAAGGCGAAGCCTTACACGGTTACCATTATGCCTGGCAGCAAGGACGCGATGGTTGGGATGGACAAGAAAATGCTCACGTACGCGCCGACCTACATCAAGGGCAAAGCCTATGTGACGAAAGCTTTCGTAGATATGTACCTGGCTTCTAAGATGATGATGACGGAGCCGATGAAGTAGAAATGCAGCATTAGCCTGCGGTCAGCAATCTTTTTAAGCATCATTTTAAGGCCACTTGTATAAGGAGCTGCCTTTCGGTCATTTATGGCTGGAAGACAGCTCCTTTTCCGTTTGCGGAAAAGCTATAAGGATTTCATAGTCTAAAAGTTCTTTAATAAAAATTTAAAGGGAATCAGGTAGGGAAATGATCGAATTATGTCGAAATAATAGGGAAAGTTTACTAAACAAGGTGCAGGAGTGAAAATTTTGTCGAATATATCCACAGCTGCCGCAATCCTTATCGTTCTGGTGATGCTCCTCCCCGGCGCAGCCCATGGAGATGCAGGTTCATCCTTAATCTCCGTCAGTTCATGGGAGCAAAAATGGGGCGCGGACTTCCTCGGCGCGCAGCATTCCGGCGAAGCCGGGTCAAAGTGGATGCGCGTTGACTATCCCGTCAGCCCGATACCGGCCATACCGAAGGGTATCTCCTCCGTAACCATTGCCATTAAGCTGCCGGAGATCGGAAAGAATAACGGCTTATATATTGGTAAAATGTACGCGAATCGGGTCAGCATCATCGTTAACGGCGTAGAAATCTATTCAGAGAACCGTTCTTATAATTATGACGTCAACCGTATCGTCCTTCCGCTGGAGCCTTCTGCAGCAGGAGGTACGTTGCTCATTCAGGCCTCAACGACCAAGGATCGGATCGGTTTAACCTCCGGTATCATGATTGGCCCTTACGAGAAGCTTGAAGCTCTTTACGCGAGTGCCAATTTGCTTGATATTTCCTTAGGCTGCGCGTTTTTGCTCGTATCTCTCGTAATGCTGTTCAGCTCGGTTTTTTTGAACCGGGCGCAGTGGCGGAACTGGGTTTCACTTAGCCTGATGATTATGTCGATCGGTCTATTAATGGTCACCTACCGACCGTTTCTGTACACATTTTACGGGCAGTACGGGCAGCTTTTCATCTATCTGTTCGATGCGGCACTTTTATTTTTCTTGCCGGCGCTGACCTATTTTTTTGAAAATATGTTCGGTCCCGGCCGTTTCGCGATAACACGCAAGCTTCGCAGGTTTCAGATCGGTTACTCGGCCTGCTGTTTGGCAGCTATGCTGCTTAATGATTGGACAGGTTACCAATATAACAGCATCTATTACTTCCTGTCGGTTAAGATTCTTGGCATCATAATGATCATCCAGTTTCTGTACATTATCGGCTCTACCGTAGTGTATGCTGTGAAGGGCAACAAAGAGGCGGTCATTCTTACGGCCGGAATCGGGTTGTTTGCCGCAATCGGAGTCGGGGAGCTCGTATGGTTCTACACGCATTCCCCGACCTACGATTTTAAATGGTGGAACTTTGGAATGATCGCCTTTGTCATTTCTCTGATTATATTGCTTGCCCGCAAAATGGCCTATACCCACAATAGGATGGTTCACTATTCGAAAGAACTTGAAATCTATATACAGAAGCTTCAACGATCCGAGAAAATTGAGGTCATCAGCCAGCTCGCCGCTTCGGTCGCGCACGAGGTCCGCAATCCGCTGCAGGTATCACGCGGTTTCCTTCAGCTGTTAAGAGATAGATCGCAATCGGAACGCGAGCGGGGGTTCATGAAGCTGGCTATCGAAGAATTGGACCGAGCGGCCAACATTATCACGGACTATCTATCGTTTGCCAAACCGCAGCTTGAGCAGATTAACACGCTGAATTTGGCTGAAGAGTTGAAGCTGGTTCACGACATGATGATTGCGCTGGCCGATGCGCAGGGGAGCAAGCTGGAAATGAATGTGCCGAAGGGGATTTATGTCCAAGGGAACGCCGATAAGCTGAAGCAGGCGTTTATCAATCTGATCAAAAACAGCCTTGAAGCATTGGGAGAGAGCGGTCATATCAGTCTGTGGGCGTACGAGAAAAACGGCACGGTAGCCGTTCATATTCGTGATAATGGCGAAGGGATGGACGAGGAGATGCTTGCCAGACTCGGAGAGCCTTATTTCTCCAGTAAAACAAAGGGGACTGGTCTGGGACTTATGGTCACATTCAGAATCATTGAACTGATGAGCGGGAGATTGATGTACAAGAGCCAGAGGGGAGTCGGTACCGAAGCGGTCATTTCATTGCCGTCCGCGAAGAAAACAAACGCGCCGTACGGATGATCCGCATGGCGCGAGCTGAAACATTGAAAACAAGTGAAGCGGATTACCACATGGCTAGGGATTCGTCTCCAGCTGCATTTGCCTGAGGAGCCGGGGGAATAACGATATAAAACTTGTTCGGCGTTTCCTCCAGCGCATGAAGTTCGATATCGCTTGGTACCGTAATGTTGAACGATTCCAAAAGTGCGGCTTTAGGGTCTGACAGCAGCTTTTGTTTGAATACTGGATCGTTCCATGCTTTTTCGATAATTTGGGACAGCAGTTGTTGTTCGGCCGACATCAGAATCACCCTTCATTAAATGGATAATATTTCATGAAGAGTATATCATAAACAATCATCAATTTCTATCAAAAAATGATAAAATTCTACTATATAACTTATTTATACTAAATCTTAAGAACTATTTTTGGACATACTCGCATCAAACTTTGGTAGTGGGACGACTCAGCCCGGCATAAGCTGAGCGTTCCTAATACTTTGGACTTTAACGACGTTGGAAAACACTGGCGTTATACCCGCATAACCAAGTAAAATAAACGTTATAACCAGATCGGTCTCTTCCGCGTCCGCGTAAAACCTGCCTAATTACAGCTGTGACATCGCACCTGCCAGGGCTACGCTAACGCTTATATCGAAAGTGTTACAATCTCGGATGTAACAACGACATGAGGTGCTCCCATGAAGACCATGCCTAAGGCTTTGGTTATTTGCATTATCCTGTTATCCTTATTTTCCTTCACACTCGCAGCCGCCCATAGCGATCCGCCCGCTTCCGCAGAAACGATTATCAAATGGGAAATGAAGTGGGAAACGAGCGGTAATGAGAAGGATTCTCCGCAGGCGGTCTTGAACGAGGGAGAATGGTCCACAGTTCTTGCAGATAAACCGGTAACGTCCAAATCTCCGGGGGTTACAGGCGCTTGGATAAAAATCACCCTGCCGAAATTGCCGGAGAGGTCCGGCATATTAATCGAAAGAGTTTACGGACAGGAAATAAAAGTCTTTATAGACGATAAACCAATCTATCAAAGCAGCCGTCCATATGCATATGATATCTATCGGCTCTTGCTGCCTCTCTCCGGCAGCGATTCGGACAAGATCTTGCTGATTCATACCACATCCTCGATGGACATGCTGGGACTCACTAACGGGATACAGATCGGTGACTATCAGTCGATATCGGAGAAATATATGAAAGCGGATTTACTGGATATCGTGCTTGGATGCGCATTTCTATTTATCGCGGTCGTCATGCTTATCTGCTCTGCATTTCTAAGTAGAATGCAGCTTCCGGGGTGGATCTCGCTTAGCCTGATCATTCTCTCGGTCGGCGTGCTCATCATGATGTACTCTCCGTTTCTGTATACCTATTACGGAGAATACGGGAAAGTGTACCTGCATCTCTTCGATGGTGCGCTGGTCGTATTTCTCGTCTCGCTGACCTTCTTTTTCGAAAAAATGTTTGAAGGCGGGTACTTCGGGATTTTCCGGAAATTCCGAAAGTTCCAGATCGGCTATTCCGTTCTTTGCCTTCTCGGAATGGTGTTGAACGACATATCGACAAGCCGCTTCTACGGCTTATACCACCTGATTACAGTGACTGTCCTTGGCATTATAATGATGGTTCAATTTGCCCTTATTATTGGAATGCTGATAACCTACGTTTGCAAGGGCAATAAAGACGCCGTTATTATTACTGTGGGATTTGGGATATTTGCGGTATTCGGTATCGGTGAGCTTGCTTTGTATTTTGCCCGGGATGGGCAGTACAATTTGTATTTGTGGAAATGGGGTATTGTAGGATTCATATTTTCTCTGATCATCCTGCTAGGTAAAAAGTTCGCCTATAATCATGATAAAATTGTAAAATATTCCAAAGAACTGGAAATGTATAATCATCAGCTTCAGCGTTCCGAGAAAATGGAAGTCATCAGTCAGCTGGCGGCTTCCGTTGCGCATGAAGTGCGGAATCCGCTGCAGGTAACCCGGGGCTTTCTTCAGCTGCTGGGAGACTCGATGCATGGCGGCAGAGAAAGGAACTATTTGAAGCTGGCAATTGAAGAACTGGACCGCGCTGCGTCGATCATTACGAATTACCTGACATTCGCCAAGCCGCAGATGGAGCAAACTACTATTCTCAACCTTGCAGAGGAGCTGTCCCAAGTGGAAGGGATTCTTGTCCCGCTGGCTAATTTACAAGGGGGGAAAATTGAGATAAGCATACCGAAGGACTTGTATATACAAGGGAATTCATCGAAGATGAAGCAAGCCTTTATTAATATTCTCAAGAACAGCATCGAAGCGCTTCGTGGAAACGGACGTATCCATCTTTGGGCGTATGAGGAGCGTGGAGAGGTTTTCGTTCATGTCCGGGACAACGGCGAAGGCATGGAGGAAAACATGCTAAAGCGCCTCGGAGAGCCGTATTTCTCCAATAAGACCAAAGGAACCGGACTCGGTCTGATGGTAACGTTCCGAATTATTGAGCTTATGGATGGGAAGCTGGAGTTTAAAAGCGAACGCGGCAAAGGCACTGAAGCGATTGTCCGATTTCCGGCGGTCAGGAATTAAATAAGGTGCCATATCGATCCGATGGCTACGGCACCTTATGCTTGGTTACCAGTGCGTCAAGTCGCAGTGGAATGTTCATCATTATCCGTTGGGTCAGGCGGGATAAGAAAGCATAACCTGCAGCTCGTTTCTTCCATTGCCGTCAGCGGCGATAATGAGCGGCTATTCATTAATAGATTCGGAGAGCCAGTTTACAAACCCGCCACGCAGCAGCGACTGTTTGCGCCGTTCATAACGATCTGCCGCCTGAACAAGCTCTTGCGAAAGCGAGTGATGGAAGGCTGATAAGCAGGATGCGCCAGGTAGTGTGCTCTGCAGTCTCTTATAGCGGGTTTCGGCCTCATCCGCAAATCGGCGGAGGCCCCCTTGCAGTCGTATGGAGTCCGTTACTTGAGCAGGGGAAAGAGGTGAATCTGCCGGAAGGTTCAGCTCGGACCGTATAAAGGCGAGCAGACTGTTGCCGCTGCCGTGGACAAGGTCTTCTTCCCAATCGGCCCAATCATCAACCATTTGCAGAGTAATGAGAACTTGATCAATGTAGTCCGACACAGCGGGGACAAGTATGTCCCGGCCGGTATGGAGCAGCGCTCCGGTGCTTGCCAGTTTAACCGGCGCCGCTTTCTTGGCAAGCTCGAGCAAGTCCGGTTCAAGTATACCGGCGTTTCGGCCTTCTGTTGCGACTGCCGATGCCCAATCGATAATATAGGTCCGGAAGTAATCCCAGAATGGCGACCCCGCCGGGAACTCGGCTTGATAAATATCGAGAAAGGCGAGGTAAAAGAGGTTGCCGAGCGCCAGCTGCTCCTTCCAATCCGTCTGAGGCGAATCCATAAGATCGTCCTGTATGAAAAAATACAGCATAATAAACACATTGGCCAGAGAAAGCTTGCGGCACATCCGGTCGTCGACCGCTGTTATATCCTTCAGCCAGTACGGAAGCAAATAACAAATGTAGTTTTTAGTGCCGCCGGGCAGCAGAGGATTGAATTTGTCTATGTAGGCGAGACCTTGGGTTCCGAGGGGGGCGGGGTATGCCGAAACGATAGTCATTGCTTCACTGAATACGATGGCGAGTTCGTCGTTAAACGATGTCTTCCAATTAATCATAGGTCTCATCTCCCGGTTTCTGTGTTGTTACGAGTATAACCCAAGGTCCGAAGACGGACAATTCCCGCCTGGGCTTAGTTGTGACGTGGACTATATCAGGTATACAATGATGGTATGAGTATTTGCGCAGAACGGAGGATTCACATGGAGGAAATGACCTTAGCCGGGCAGCTGGAAGCAGCGCAGCGTGAGATCGAAGAGCTAAAGGCGGAGAAGGCGCGGCTTGAGACTGAGGTTGCCAAGCTTCGCGGCCTGCTCCGTATTCGTCAGCAGGATACGATGTCCACGAAGCTGAAGGATGCGCTTCGGGAATGAACAGATAGGAAAGCCTGCGGATTATTTGCTGGAAAGCGGGACGAAAAAGCGATACAATATAACTAGTACACACAGATGAGGTGATATTGTGTCAGAGGAACAAGCAACCCCGAATGACGACCAGAAGCCAGAACCGAAGAAGGTTTCGCTCGCAGAAGCCGTGAAGCAGAAGCTCGCCCAGAAGAAGCAGGACCAGGCAAACGGCGGTAAGCAGCAGAAGCATGGCCCAGGCGGTAATCAGCAAGTGTTGAAAAGCCAAAATACAAAAAAAGTGAACAATCAGCGTAAAAAAATGGGTGTCTAGAAGATATCGGAAAACCGGGGCAGAATCCCGGTTTTTTTTAAATATAAGAAAGAGTGTAAGTTCCAGTATACCTTTTCTTATCTTTCCTTGGTGGGAATCGAATCTCCGACTCAAGGACGGCGTTAGCCGTTACTTCTTGGCTTCGGCCGGCTAGGATATATGACGGTTATACGTGTATCCATATTTCCAGCGTCGGCCTGCGGTTTAGCATTCAAGATGTGGTTGTATGGAACCTGCGGGATGAATCGGGAAAATATGTAGAACAAGCCGCGGCATTTACGCGTTATGCGTATTTGTAATCGCGGTTTTCTTCGTACATGCCCACCAGAATGAGCAAGATTTCTTATGGTCCAGACCCTCCCAATCGTATATACTAGGAGTAATCACATAATTTGGAAGGGGGCGTCCTGCAGACGCTTCATTGATTCAATGTCGCGTCCCCGTCGTACGAAGCAGAATAGAAGGGCTTAAGGAGGCAGATGATGTGAAAAAAATTTGTCGGCGGATGATAGCGTTTTCAATTCGTTTGCTTATCGTAGCATCGGTATTATTGTATATCATGTCGAATGCCGTTTTCGCGCTTGATAGTGTTAAGCCCGAGCTGCAAAGCGCGGTTCTCGACGGTGCTGTCATAAGGCTGAGCTATAACGAGCCGCTCAAACCGGACGCTGTTCCGAGCGTAGAGAATATGTATGCGAGAGTCGATGATAACCAATCGGCGGTATCGGGCATCCACATCAACGGCAGTGTTGTTGAAATAACGCTCGCCGCTGCGCCCGGGCCCACTCAGTCGGTATGGCTTACCTATTTACAGGGAAATCCGCCTTTGCAGGATTTGTCGGGCAATACCGCCGACAACTTGGTTGACTGCCCCGTGACGCAGCCGGATAATTCGCTGCCGCTGCTTGTGTCCGCAGTGGCTTCCGGCAGCGATGTGACGCTGCAGTATAATGAAACGCTCGACCCCGGCTCTGTACCGGGGGCAGCTAACTTTGTCGTCAAAGTAAACGGCGTTCCAACCTCCATTTCATCGACATCGGTTACCGGCGCTTCACTGCGGCTGCAGGTTGCGGAGCCGGTCGGCGCGGGCCAGACCGTCCAGATTACCTATTTGAAAGGCGGCTCGCCGCTGCAGGATACTGCTGGGAACGCGGCGGCCAATTTATACGATGTGGCGGCTGTTAACCCTTCTCAATCCGCCGCGCCGGAGGTCGTCTCGGCGGTTGTATACAGCGATACCTTACAGCTTACGTACAATCAAAACCTGAATAAACTCTCAATTCCTGCCAAGGGCAGCTTCATTGTCGCCGCCGATACGCAGCACGTAGCCATTTCGCGGTTGGCCGTTAACGGTCCGGTCGTTACTATCACATTGTACAGTCCCGTTACAAGCAGCCAAACCGTCACTGTCAGCTATCAGCCCCCGGGGGTAAATCCGTTGGTAAGCAGTATGGGCATTAACGCGGCTTCCTTCGATAATAAAATCGCATCGAATCGAACCGACGATTCGCCTCCGCTGCTGCTGAGCTCAAGAGTAACGGATTCCACTGTGAGGCTCGTTTATAACGAGCCGCTTCTGACATCATCCGTTCCGGGTGCCGGCAGTTATTCCGTCTTTTTGGACGGAGCATATAAGGCGGTAGCGAGTGTTGCCGTGGCGGATGCGACGGTATCGCTCAAGCTTGCGGAATCTCCCGCCGCAAACGGCATACTGACTGTGTCCTACTCTATGCCCGATATGAACGCCGTGAAGGATTTGAGCGGCAACAGAGCGGATAATCTTGTTCAGCAGCAGGTGGCGCGGGGGAACGATTCTACCAAGCCTGCGCTTCTGCGCGCGACTCTGGACGGAGCCGTACTGACCCTATCATACAGTGAACCGCTGAGCAGCGCGTCAGTACCGGCGGTCGGAAGCTTTGCGGTGACTTCAGGCTCCGCTGCGCTGCCCGTAACTCAAGCTGCGATAAGCGGGTCCGACCTTCGCCTGACTTTATCCAGGGCCGCTGCCGGCGGCGCATCCGTTATGGTATCATACACTCAGCCTGAGGCCAATCCTGTGAAAGATTTGAACGGGAATGAAGCCGATTCATTCAGCAGCTTTACGGCGGGAAACGCTAACGACCATACTCTCCCTACGCTTACCGGTGCCGTTATCAATGGCGCTTCGATCAAACTGACATACAGCGAAGCGCTTAGAACGGGAACGGGGTTCACTCCCCCATCTTCGAGCTTTAATGTGTTTGTTGGGAGCTTGCAGCGTTCGGTTACGAATGTGTCGGTGAACGGTGCGGTGGTTACGCTCACACTCTCTTCAGCCGCCGCCGCCAATAATACGGTAACGCTCAGTTATACACCGTCAGGGAGCTCGGCGATTCAAGATGTAAGCGGCAATAAGGCGGCGCAGCTTTCCTCGCAGGCTGTGACCAATCAAACGGATCTTACTGCGCCTACGTTCATAAGAGCCTCGGCAAGCTATGCACTTGTGATGCTGACCTACAGCGAAACGCTCGATTCGTCTCAGGTGCCATCGGCGGCCAGCTTTTCGGTATACGGCAGCAGTTACCGGACGGTGACAAGCGTGGCGGTGAACGGCTTAACCGTTATGCTCACGCTGGGAACGCCGGTAACGACCGGCGAAACGCTCACTGTCGGTTATTCTGCCCCCTATAGCGGCGGGTTACAAGATCTGAGCGGCAATTTGGCGTCGAGCTTGTACAGCCAGCCTGTAACGACCAATGGCTCCGATTCGACGCCGCCGACGATTTCCAGCGCCACGGTAAGCGGCAGCACAATCACATTAACATACAATGAGAGCCTCTCTTCGAGTGTAGCTCCGTATGCCTCTCAATATACGGTAACGAGCGGCCAGTCAACCATATCCGTCAGTACGGTCAATATCAGCGGTTCGACAGTCAAGCTGAGCATGCAATCCGCGCCTCCTGCAGGACAGGCGCTCAAAGTCAGCTACTCACCGACAGGCGGAAATCCGCTTAAAGATACGAACGGCAACCAAGCCGCGGCGTTGACAGGCTACTCTATCACGGTTCCAAGCACACCGGTTAATATAACAACAGTCGAAGGAAAAGGTTCAACCATTACCGTAACATTCTCGCGCCCGCTGAATGAAAGTGTTATGCCGGGTGCCGCGGATTTCTCGGTATCGGCAAGCAATGCGGCAAAGAGAGTGAGCGATGTCCGGATTACCGGCTCTACTCTTACTTTGACAGTGGAAGGAATCCTTGGAACGAAGCAAAGCGTACAGCTGAGCTACACTCCCGGCACAGATCGGCTGCAGGATGAACAAGGCAACATGGTCGCAGCTTTTGCGGGACGCACGGTTAACATGGCATCTGCGGCGATCGGCGGTACCGGAATATCCGAGACTGAAGAGGAATCGGAATTGACCGGAACGGCGCCTGGAGAGCAGAAGCCGGATGTCGTTGACGTTATGCTCGAGGCATCCGCTGCGGCGCAGTCGGATGAAACGACAGAGCAGGGAGAGGCGGTGGCCGTTTATACGGTAGACAGCGGCTCGATCGCTGATGCGCTTCAGCAAATGAAAGGGAAAACCGCATTTACGATCGGATTTACCGTGGACGGAGGCGATTCCAAAAACGTTAAAACGCTAATTCCCGCTGCCGCATTCTCATCCGTGAGTGAAGGGAGTACCGTTCATTTCAAGGTCGCAACGCCGATCGGCGAGTATGATTTCCCGATCACGGTTGTAGATGCCGCCTCGCTTGCCGCTCAATTAAAAGCAGCACCCGGCGATGTCTATATCGGGATCGTCATTCGTACCGCGGGGACCGGCCTAACGGATGAAATTACAGCGAAAGCCAAGGCTGCCGGCCTTGAAATGCTTGGTTCGCCGATCGTTTACGATACCTTTGTTGTGGCCGGAGGCAAGTCTTATCCGCTTAGCAGCTTCAACCAATATATAAACAGGATGCTGTTTATCACTCCGGAAACATCGCTCAAGGATACGACAGTCGTCTGGTACGATCCGGTTTCCAAACAGCCCGTCTACGTTCCGGCGCTGCTCGATCGCTCGGGCGGACGAACTTCAGCGGTTATCAAGCACATGACCAACGGCACGTACGCAGCGGTCAAGACGAATAAGCAATTTACCGATATGGCGGCCCACTGGGCCAAAGGGGACGTGCAGCGGTTAGCCTCCAAGCTGATCGTAAGCGGCGTGTCAGCATCTGCATTCAACCCGAACAAGTCGATCAGCAAGGCGGAATTTGTCACCATGCTTACCCGCGCACTCGGCTTGTATGGAACCGCCGACAATCTTCCTTATAATGATGTCGCGCAGCAAAGCTGGTTCCACTCACCTGTGGCGACCGCCTATGCAGCGGGTATCATCGACCGTGCGGAGCAATTTCATCCGAATGAGCCTATTACCCGGTCAGATATTGCAATTATGATCTACAGGGCGGCGGAAGTGACGGTGGGTAAAATCCCCTTAACGAATATCGACCAGCCGATTATCGACAAGTATACAGATCTTCGGAACCTTGCTTCGGAAGAACGGAATGCCATTACCGCCAATATCAAAATCGGTCTGATGACCGGAAGCTCCGACACCGAGTTCGCTCCGGAGGATAGTGCCACAAGAGCCCAAGCGGCCGTCATTCTCGGCAGGTTAATGAAATATGCGGGATTGTTGAATTAAACATTGGGTTTCGGTTTATTTGCAGAGAGGGGCTGCGGATACTTGCTAACGCAGTCCCTCCGGGACTAAAATTGGAAAGGAACCAATCCGCGGCTTCAGCATTGCGTGGGCTACAGGAAGAAAACAGGAGGGGTAGATCACCTTTTCATCCGGGTACCGGGGAACGGTTAGTTAAAAAGAGTCACAGACTGCTTTGGAAGGAGGCGGATT
Source organism: Paenibacillus sp. sptzw28 (assembly GCF_019550795.1). NCBI lineage: Bacteria > Bacillati > Bacillota > Bacilli > Caryophanales > Paenibacillaceae > Paenibacillus > Paenibacillus sp. sptzw28. The sequence goes on along the minus strand of NZ_CP080545.1, from coordinate 5,268,792 downwards.
ACGATTCAACCCGAACAAAGGTCAGCGAATAAGTCATGTGAAAAACGGGAGCTTAGCGATCGTCAAACGTATGCTATAGAGCATGAAACCCCAGTTGATCTCATTACAAAGGGAGATTGTCTCGTTGACGACTAACATTGAAGGGGAAACATCTTTTCATTAAAATTTTTCTAGCGAAGCATGCGCTGCACAATCGCTTCGTACAGCCGCCATGGGAGCAGCGCTTTGGCCAGTACCGCCAACCTGGTTCCGCGCCCGATCGGATAGCGGAGCTGGGGTAAGCGCTTGCCCGCGATGCGGACAACAGCCTCCGCGACCTCGCGCGGGTCGGCGGCACGCTCGGCGGCGGCGCGCGTGCGTGCAAGCAGCCTGACGAGCTGAGGTGCGTACGGGGAATCCGCTGCCGCGTCTTCGCGGACGGCGCTCAGCCCTTTGCTCCATATGTCGGTGCTGTATGCGCCGGGCTCGACAAGGACGACGCGAATACCCCATGGCGCAAGTTCATGGCGTAATGACTCGCTATAGCCTTCAAGTGCGTACTTGGATGCGGCATAAGGCGCAAATCCAGGAAGTCCTAACAGACCGCTGATACTGCTTATATTTATTATCAGTCCGCGCCCGCGCGCACGCATGCCCGGCAGAGCCGCCTGCGTTAGCGCGATTACGCCGAGAACGTTCGTCTCAAGCAGCTCCCGCCAGCGCTCGATCGGCACTTCCTCAGCGAAGCCGCCAAGCGCATAGCCGGCGTTGTTGACTATAATGTCTATGCCGCCGAATTCGAGCTGGGCACGCTGAATGACGGAACCCGCTTGTTCATGATTCGTGACATCAAGCTCCATGCACACGATCCGCCCGGCGCACCCTGCCCGGTTTGCACCGTCAAGCAGCGTCTGTGCCCGGCCGAGATCCCTTAAGGTCGCGATAACCCGGCAGCCGCGGCTGGCAAAAGCTATGGCAGTATGTAGTCCGAACCCGCTGGAGCAGCCGGTGATGAGGACGACGGGAGGTTGACGATTCAAACGATTCCAACGATTCAATTCGGGTGTCCTGCTTTCTGGAGCTACTCCTGCTTATTCCCGGAAATCCATTTGCGGTATATCGTCAGACTGTCCCGCAAATAATTGGATTCGTCCTCAGTTAACGCTTCCTTGAAGGAGCTGCCGGAACTCCGGTCTTTCTTCATTTGATAGGGAAGCTCTCGTCCGACGAGGTCGTCGAGACTTACGGCGAACAAATCGGCAATGCGTACAAGTGTATGAAGATCCGGTTCGTTTATATTATTTTCATATTGGGAAATAGTCGATTTGGCGGTTTTCAATAAGGACGCCAGCTGTTCCTGCGTCATGGAACTGCCTTTCCTCAGCTCTCTCAATCGCTTGCCGATCATAGCTATCAACTCTTTTTAATCAAAGTGGTTGTAATGGTACCTACAATTGTACACGCTTTAGCCGGACCAATGCCTTTGGACAAGACTGGATTCACGATACATGTTATTATGGGTTGAAAGTTTCGTTTGTAAACGGTAAAATGAGACGATAGTTCATGAAACGTGAATATATGAGGGAAGTTATGGAGAAAATTTATGGAGGATGGATATGCATATGATAGGGGGCGGCAATCCGACAGCGGCGCTCATCGCAGGGGTTATCGCCATCGTAATGCTGATTATTTTTCATCGTAATGAGCGAAAGAATGAAAATTCTATGCTGCATTGGGTGCAGGAGTCGCAGTCAAAGGCGCTCTGGCTTGAAGAATTCGATACGGATGGAGGAACCAAGGCAGCTATGGAGGCACTCATTGATTACTGTTTAGCCAAGCAGGGGGCAACAAAGGAATACCCGTTCGGACCCGAACCGCTTGTCGCCAAAGTAGGCGGCAAAATGTTCGCGCTTGTGTCCGGTGCGAGCATTTCATTAAAGTGCGATCCCGTCATTGCCGAAAACCTGCGCGAGCAATATGAGGCGATAACGCCAGGCTACCACTTAAGCAAGAAGCATTGGAATTCGATTCATGTCGACGGCTCAATTCCCGAAGAAGAACTGCGGGACATGATTGACCACTCCTACGGGCTTGTCCTCAAAGGGCTGCCGAAGGCAGTACAAAACCGGATTAATGAGAAATCTCAAACACAAAAATGAGCTTCATAGCTCATAATACTCGAAGCAGGCACGATTTTGAGCCGGGCGCCGATCGCAGGTTAACCGCTTTCGCTTATCGTTATGGGCACCAACCGGACGGCATGGCGCATAAAGAGGCGGCAAAAGCTGGCTCTTCTTTCGCCAAATCCGCAAAGTAATTGCTTAAAATGTGATTGCCTCCGACGGATCCGATTCGAAAGCTGCGCTTCACTTCGCCCTTAACGTGTAAATAATAATAAATTTTCTCTGATTTCGGCAATTGGTAGATGAGCGGGGGCAAGTACGGAACGATATCGAATTCATTCTGAATGCGGAAGTGGGCCGGCACTGTGCTGTTATAGCTGCGGACAAACTTCGGATCCCCGACACGAGGCGAACCGAATGTGTACACAAGTATCCGGACACTAGGACGGTTCACAGCAATATCGTAGGCAGCCAGCGTGGCAAGCGCCCCGCCCAGACTGTGGCCGGTAATATAAAGCGGCTTATTGCTTGGCAATTGCTCCAGTAAGCTGAATACTCGGCCGCGAGCGGACATATAGACATCGGTGAACCCACGGTGCGTTTGTAAGGCGCCTTTCACCGGCTTGAATGCCGTTTGCTGGGCCATCATGTCGGTTACCCAGTCCGTCGCCGAGCTTGTGCCGCGAAACGCGAGTACAGCCGCGCGGTCGGATTCAATTAAGAAACCGAAAGGTTCCATTGGACTGCCGTGAGCCGCGGCGGTGAACGAACCGACTACACGGTAAGTGGCCGGGAGAAGGAAATTCTGTTGTATATTCTCGAACTGGACATACGTTTGACCGCATACCGCGGCCAGGAATATGGCTGTTTGCATATCCATTTTGCGCGTGTCTTCCATTGTTCTCGTTCACGCTCCTCTCAGCATTGTATGATGAGATGGGCAATAGCGCTTTAGGCGTCCGCCTGTTTCGGAAACGCAGCTTATGACATTCACAATCAGGGTATAAATATGTAAAAGCTTCAAGCCAAAATCGCACATTTGCCGCGAAGGCAGGCATAAGAGGAGCAAGCCGACGTTCGGCTGCTCCTGTTTCAGCTGTCCCAGGGGATTATTCGGAGTTTATTCAGGAGTACGCCGGATTACGGTAAAAGTGTCATGCGGAACGCTTCCTTCCCGGCGGGACGGATATTTACCGCAACCTTAGCGCTCTAAAATTCGATTCAAGTCAGCCTGTAAAGGGTAAAACGAATTACATATTGGCATAAAGAACTTAGAGTTTATGCCTGAGAAGCGGTTTACCCCGTAATTTCTAAGGAGGTGTCACCGATGAGTGGATCTGATATTGCGATGTTGGTTATAGGCTTATCCGTTGCCGTGCTTGCCGTCTTTATGGTGCAGACGCTGCGGAAGGTGCAAACTTCACTGGATGCAGCAGGCAAAACGCTGCTGGAAGTACAACAGGTCATCCATGTGTGGAAGGATGATATAGGCGATCTTGTCGGAAGCGCGCGTAAGCTTACGGACAGGGTTGATGAACAGATTGGCGCGATAGAGCCTCTGATGGCCTCAGTGCGGGAAACAGGCGCGGCTCTGCATGAAGTAGCCGGCGTGGCGCACGGATTCTCGTCGCTCTGGTCGGCCAAACTGCGCAGACGGGCTGAAGCAGCTGCGGCGAAGGATGCAGCGAAGGCAGCGGCGGCCAAGCGGAAAATGGAGGCCGAGAAGAAGGAGGCCATTACAGGCAGATCTATAGCCGCCATGGAGAGCGCCCCATCCTCTGAAGGAGCTTCCATCAACACCGGCTCCGGCCGAGACGGTTATATGCATTCTTCGGCTATGGCTGAACAAACGCCGGCATGGCTTGCTTGGATGGAAACGGGTGTGCATGTAGCTCGGTTGTTCGCCAAGCGGTAGTAGCCACATTCATCTTCAGCAAGGTATTATTAAAGAAGAACCATTGCTTAATGTACCCACATCATAGGAGTTCTGGCTAGGAGATGGAAGATGCGTATAGTTATCGTCGACGATAATCCTATGAATATCACCGTTGTTCAAGAGATCCTTAAACGGGCCGGCTACACGGATATTATAGCGGCCGCTTCCGGCATCGAGCTCTTTGGTCTGCTCGGCCTTACCGCTCAGGGTCATGAGCCGAGCCGACCATCCAGAATCGATAGCGGCGTTGATTTGATTCTGCTCGATATGATGATGCCCGGCATGGACGGTATTACCGCATGCCGCGCGATCCAGCAGTCGGCGCGGCTCAGAGATATTCCGATCATCATGGTAACGGCAATCGGCGATTCCAAAAAGCTGGCGGAATCGCTTGATGCCGGTGCCATTGATTATGTCACGAAGCCGATAAACCGGATAGAGCTGCTTGCCCGTATTCGGGTCGCTCTGCGGCTGAAAGAGCAGAAGGACTGGCACAAGGACAGGGACCGCAGAGTCAGGGAAGAGCTGCAGCTTGCCAAAGAAGTGCAGAGCGCCGCTTTATCCCAGCCGATTGAAGAGGAAGGCATAGCCATAGAGGCGATATTCCGCCCTTCCGAGGAGCTGTCCGGCGACCTTTACGCCTGGAACCGAATAGACGACAGGCGGTACGGTGTAGCCGTCATTGATGCGATGGGGCATGGAATCTCCTCTTCGCTGGTTTGCATGTTCATAGCCTCGGTTCTCAAAGAAGCGATGACGCAGCTGATAGAGCCCGGTGAGGTTATTAAAGAGCTGAACCGGCGCGCGCAGCAGCTGCAATTTGCAGACCAGTTAATCCAGTATTATTTTACCGCCCTGTATGCGCTTGTCGATTTGGAGCAAGGAACGGTTGAATACGTCAATGCCGGACACCCTCCGGGAGTCATCGTGCGAGGTAATGGAAGCGTCGAAGTATTCGAGCAAGGGGGAGTTGCGATTGGCTTATTCAATGAAATCGAGGTGAACAAGCATACATTAAGCATCTCATCCGGCGACCGAATGATTCTTGTTACGGACGGCATGCTCGACCTGGTGGCAGGAGAGGAAGACGATCAGGTTGAATGTCTGATGGAAGCGCTCAGGCCTTTAGGCAGCAAGATTCCGACCGGGAAGCTTGAAGAAGCGCTTTTTCATGGAGAAAATGAATCCAATCGTTCCGACGACCGTTGTCTGGTTACGGTGGATATTAAGTAACGGTTAAGCAAAGAGGGACATGCGTCTGCAAGAGGCGCATGTCCCTTATGATTTTTTGAGCTATCTGTTCGAGCGTGAAGGCAGGGAGGGAAGCGGGCGCTCTTCCGCTTCTTTTATTTGTAGTCCCGTCCGGCTGCGCCGGATAGGCAGTTCCGACTCTGTCTGCTGCTTAGTTTGCCGCTCTTCATTGTCGGAAGAGGCGACAATTTGCTCAGGCTTGCGCGCGTACAACAGATCGCCTGTCCAGCCTTTATGCCAGAGCCACCAATAAATAGCAAATGTCGTCACTATAATAACCGTTGTTACGCTCACAAAGCCCCAGGTTTCATCAGCCCACGGAAGTTTGTCGAAATTCATTCCCCAGACGGCACCGATGACGGTAGCCGGCATAAACAGGGCGGTAAAAATCGTTAACGTCTTCATTATATCGTTGCCGCGAAAATTTGAAATAGCGTCATCCATCATGAGCAAAGTATCGATTTCCATTGCATAACTGGCAAGCAGCTCCTGGATGCGGTCAAGCTTGAATTCCATTCGCTTGTATTCTTCCAAATCTGTTAATTTCTCAAGGAATGCTTCTTTCGCCGCGCCTTGAATCTCCCGGATCGGTATAAACAGGTGTTTCCAGTGCAGCAGGTCGTAACGCCGTTCAAATATTGAATTCATCAGCCCCGTCCGGTTGTGTCGGCGCATGGAATTCTCCAGCTCTCCGAGGCGGGTCTCAAATACATCCAAACCGGCATGAAACGTCTCCAGAACAGCGCCGAGAATGACGAATAAAGCCTCGGGTGCGGTCTGGCAGCGGTTCAGCTTCTCAGCCCAAGGCTCAAGCTGCATTCGAATCGACAAGCGCAAATCCGTATGTATCGTCGCGAGTTTACCGTGAGTGAGCCAGAAATGAAGCGGAACCACATCGCTATAATCCTCGGAGAGTTGACACATCAGGGTTCCGTATACGGCCGGCTCGCCGGCATACTCGGAGACGGCGATATGATTGCTTTTGGACGAGACGGCATCCTTCGCCCAATCGACAATTTCGGGATGTGTTTTCTTCAGTTCGCGCAGCGCATCCGCGCTGCCCTCCGAATTGCCGGCGTAAACGGGCGAACCGGGCCGGTCGATATCCCGGTTTTGCGCTTTACTGGCGGCGTCAGCTCCATGCCGGGCTGAATGCGTTTTGCGGACGCGACTCAAACCGGTCGTTACGGGGCGCTGTTCGTGAAGCACGTGCCACTCCCAATTGGATGGAAATCGCAGCATCCGATGCATCATGGTTATACGAGCCTCCTGCTTGTCCGTTCATGCTTTAACTGTAACCATCATAACGCGAACGCGCCTTATTCACAACTGCGGCCGCGAAGAACGCGCTTGCGCAGGCAGCGTCATCAGCGCATTAAAAACGCCGCTGTCCGGATCAACCGGACACGGCGCTTTGTGCATTGTCGGCTTTGGCGAGACTCGACAATCATGAATCCAATCAGTCATTCACCCTGCTTGTCCGCATCATTCTCGCTGAGAAATTGCTTCAGCTTATCGATCGCGCGCCGCTGAATTCGGGATATGCTCATTTGCGAGACGCCGAGCCGGTCGGCGATATTGCGCTGAGGCAGTCCCTCCTGATATACAAGCAGCAGCACCTGCTGCTCCTGCGGCTTCAGTCTGGACATGGCCGCTTCCAGATCGAGCTTTTTATCCACGGTTTCGAAATCGTCGGCAGGAGAGCCGATCAGGTCTCCAAGAGTCGTCGTGTTCTCTTCCTCGGAGATCGGGGTATCAAGCGAGACATAGTGGTACAGCTCGCGCCCGGCAAGGATTTCAGTCGTTTCCTCGACGGTCAGCTCCATATGCTCGGCGATTTCTTCAATCCGCGGCGACCGTTCCAGTTTAACCGTAAGATCGTCTACCGCTTGCTGGACGGCGATACCTTTTTCCTTGATACGACGGGGCACCTGAACATACCACGATTTATCCCGCAAATAATTTTTCATATGGCCGATAATGCTTTTCATCGCATAAGGTTCGAACTGGACGCCCAAGGTGACGTCAAATTGTCTGAACAGTCGAAGGAGCGCAATTTGTCCGACCTGCATCAAATCCTCATATAAATCCGGACGATTGCGAGAAATTTTACCGGCCGCCATTCGAACCATCGGCTCATAAGACTCAATAAGCAGCGTTGCTGTATCATTATTCGGGTTATTCTGGTAGATCAGAATGAGCTCCGCATTCGATAACGGCGGCTGCTTGGCCGGTTGTAAACTCATGCCATTTCACCACTCTTAACGAGGCGTTTTGTGAGAACCACTTCGGTTCCGGCATCACTGTTCACTTCTACTTGATCCATCAATGCTTGCATGAGATAAAGGCCCAGCCCGCCTGCTTGCAGCTCTTCAACCGTCTTGCCGTGCATCGGTTCCGCATTGCGTGCCGCAGTCGCGGCGTCAAAGCTGCGACCGTTATCCTTGACAATAATGGAGAGAGCGTCTGATTTCTTCACGAAGCGCACTTCGATATGCGGACCGTGCTGCGGGGCCGACGATATTGAGCCATGCGGCAAATCCCCGTATGCATAGAGGACAGCGTTGTTGCACGCTTCCGATACGGCTACTTTCATATCCTCAATTTCCTCGTAGGAAAATCCGATTTTGACCGCAAGGCCGTACAGTGTCAATCTGACCAGATCGATGTATTCGGCAGCCGCGGGCACCTGCAGTGTTATGATTTCTTCATTCGCTTTCATGGCGTATTCTCGTTCCTTTCTTCATCACAGTCATGCTTGCCCAGCTTGCTTGAGCAGAAAAGGTGTAATGCCCGTCATATCGAACAATTTGCGGATATTCGGCGGTATGGCTTCTACTGCGAAAGGCGCATTATTGGCGTGCCGAGCTTTGAGTACGGATACGAGAATACCTATGCCGGTACTGTCCACGTACCGCAATTCGCGAAGATTCAGCGTCAGCTCACAGTCCGCCATTTCTACAAGCGGAGACATTGCAGCACGCATCTGCGCGGCGGATTCGAGGTCAAGCTCGCCCCCGATATACACGATACATTTGCCGTCTTTATTCTCGGTGCGTAAAAATAGTTTGTCTGTCTGCTTCATATAATTACCTCTCCTGTACCCAAAATTAGAACCTGAGTGTAGGACCCCAAGTCCGAATTCCCAACCGGTTAATAACATTGTATACCCTTGCGCCCAGCAATTGAAACAGTTTTCGGCTGAGGTAGTTTCTTCTATCAGGCCGATTGAACAGCGCTGAAACAGGGTATACCAAGCGTAAACGATTCGTCTTGAGCCACGGCGACAACGATAAAATGCGCGCTGGCCGGCGGACATGAGCCGGGCAAGCGCAGCGGGCGATGACGGAGGTCAAGTAAGTGATTCGTTTGGAGCCTATGGCGGTAACGAACTTATAAAAAGGTGGTTATTCTGATGACAATGAAAATCGGCATTTTTAAAATGGAGGAGCAGGCGGTTGAGGCGGTTAAAGCTTTAGAACAAAGCGGTTTTTCGAGAAATGAGATCAAGGTGCTTGCGAAGGATGGCGATCACTCGCGCCGTATTGAAGCCGAAACGGATGTCGATGCTGATGAAGTTCGTGAGCTCGCGGACACCCGCGATCAGATGGACGATGGCTACGGATTTGGTAATCTGGGGCCAGTGGGTCTGGCAGGCACGGTAGGTATGGTTGGGCCGCTGACCGGCGGAGCCTGGCCTTATGGAGCCGGAATTCTGGCAGTGGGCGGACTGCTTGTCGATGAGAACGGCATGGAGGATGCTATTCATGCCCTTGGTATAAAAGGCGACGACGCCGGTGTATGCAGGGAGGCTATCGTAGACGGGGCACTCGTGGTTACCGCTGACACGGGGGATGGCAGTCAGCACAATATCGGCCAGGATTTATCGCGCGAAGCCGAGGAGGCATTTCGCCGCTGTGGAGCGGAACGGATCTTATAACCCGCGTTAGAAGTCCGTTGAGCGTGGTGCTTGAAGCTCGGTCAATAGTGGCAGCTTAAAGGGAGACTCATGCGCTAACGGTAAAACCGCTAAGCAGCGAAACGAAAAGCATATCTTTTCGCCAGCTCAGCGGTTTTGTCGCGTAAAGGGCGCGAATTAGTGGCACGGGTGCGACTAATTCACCTGAATTCGTGTGCGGAGTGTGAAATAGTGTCACGGGTGCGACTAATTCACCCGAATTCGTGTGCGGAGCGTGAAATAGTTCAAATAAACTGATGTTCGGAACTATGTGAAAGTTTGTAAGAGTGAGTGCGCTTCTGGTTGGGAGTAGACGGCACCAGTAGGCCTTTTGACATTAAAGCAAGAAGTATACGCCTTGTTTTCCCTGTCGACATGCCTATCGTTTGACTCGCACGAGCAACACTAACTGTTCCATCCCTTAGGGCCAATCGTATAATATCTCGTTCCATGGAATTGAATTTTTGCATATGTAGTCCAACCTTCCCGGGACGACTATCATGATTGACGCTCAGTATTCCACCTCCGCCGTGCCATTTGCCAAGCAGCTGCTGCAAAACCTGCTGGCATCGGCGCGGCTTTTCCGCCAAATCATCATAGGCGAAGCGAAGCACCAGCCACCCATCGATAACCAAATGATTTTGGCGCATCAGCTGATCGGCAAATTGCCATCTTCCCAATCCCGCCAATGTGTCCCAAAGCCGTCGATTTCGATACATAGCTTCAAACTCACATCTCGCTTGAAGTAAGCGAAATCCAGATAGCGCACGCCATCTTTAAAGTCTTTCACCTCATATTCGGGATGCAGTTCATTGAAATTTCCAAACGCCGGCCACCATACATTCGACAAAAATATTTTCTCTGCATGGCCGAGACCCGCAGTCAGCCTGTCCTTCGATTCGCCCTTTCGATGACAACGATGAAACTGAATAAATAGTTCGTAAGCATGCTCGAATCCGGTGTTACCCCCGCTCATTCTCAACTACTCCTCTAGAACGCCCCTTAGAAAACAATAAAGCGCCGCTCATCCGGCTACCGGAGAAACGGCGCGTGCTTCGCGTCCCATTACTTTATTACGTTCCCGTTAGGCAAGGTACAATCGCGAAGCTTTATGGAACCGAGCAAAACGTCAGTTCGCCCACTATACTACCGGTCATCCACAAGAAAAAAGCAAGCCGCAACGCCTTGTCCCAAGCATAAAGTCAGTGGCCCCCACTTTTAACGGGGCACCCGCGGGCATCAGCAACCACTAACGTCTTGTCGAGCGGATAAATGTCAGGATCTGGCGCAATGACTGCGGGGCGACCCGGTCCAGCAAATCGCCCTGCGCAAGAAGGCGGTCTTCGATATTAAGGAGGTGGTAATCAGTGATGGCGGCGTTGCGGCGAACTTCTTCCCAGTGCAGCGGCGTGGAGACAGTCGCCCGGGCCCGGGCGCGCGGCGAGTAGGGGGCGATGATCGTTTTGCCTTGATAATGCTGCAAGTAATCAATGTAGATCAGGTCGCCGCGGTTCTTTTTTAACCGTTCGATCGTGAACAGCCGCGGATGCTTGTCGCACAAATAGCTGCCAACAAATTCCCCGATTTTTCGCAGCTCATCGAACGTAAGGTCCGGTATGATAGGTACGACGATCTGCACGCCGGTAGCACCGGAGGTCTTGGGCGTGGAGACAATGCCGAGCGATTGAAGTAAATCACCCACCAGCACCGCTGCTTCCATGATCCTCGGTTCTTCCTCCAGGGAGGGATCGATATCCAGCACCCATTCAGTAGGCCTGACAGGGTCGCTCACACGATCGAAGGAAGCGTGAAATTCCAGACAGGCCAGATTGCCCAGCCACAGCAGCACCGGAAGCGATTGAAGCACAACATAGCGGACGCCCGCATGCGTCTCGGTGGGTACAAAGTCGGGAGCAGGCGAAGGGCAATTTTTCTGATAAAAGGATTTACCCGTCACCCCGTCCGGATACCGAATCGTCGTCAGATACCTGTCCCGGCAATGCTTGATCAGCCATGGAGAGAGGGCCGCCAGCCGCTGCAGAAATACAGCCTTTGTGATACCCATCTCGGGCCAAAGCACCTTGTCGGGGTTGCTGACTGTCAGCTCCTGTCCGTCAACTACGATGGTTCCTTTCACGGCGCGGCTCATGGAAGCGGCTCCTTCGGCAGAAAGGTGACAAGCTTCGGGTGGCGAATCAGACCGGCTGAAGTCCGTTCAAGCCCGGTTACCCGGCATCTGAAGGAAAGCGGCAGCCACTGCACGTGTTCATTTTTCAGTTCGGTAGGAAGCACGTTGAACGGGCAGGGAACCTGCGCGACCGGCGGTTCCAAGCCGCTATTAAATATCGCCGCGATTACCTTGCGCAGCGCATCGTTTAAGCCGAGCGAGACGGAGCCCGTGTAGGAGCCGTCATAAGACATGATCAGGCTGGCGATAATGCCGTTTCGCCACTTGAGACCGACGATATCCACATCCATAAGCAGCGCCGTTTTTTTCTTGAACCAATCACGGTGTTTCTTGCCCTGGCGGTAAGGGCTGGACAACCTTTTGCTGACTACGCCTTCCCAGCAGTTACGCTGCACCCACTGCCATAGAGCTTCGCCGTCCGTGTACAGATCGGCGACAAACAGCCGTCCATTCCCGCGCGGACATAATTGACTCAGGCGGCTGTGGCGTTCCGCGTAAGGCAGATGACGCAGATCGCCGTTTATGTCTGCCAGAAGATCGAACAGTACATACACCAGTCCGCCGGTTGGCGGATGCTGGGGAGAGCGCTGACGTGATATTACTCCCGCACTGCGCTCGCGTTTCAGCACTTCTTGAAATTTAGGCCGTAAACCGTCCCACCAAACCACTTCTCCGTCAAGAATGCACGGGCCAAGCTCGTCTGCTTTAGACTCTAACAAATCGGCAATTTCGGGGTATTTCGCATTTTTCAAATACATGCTGCGGGAATAAAGCTCTACGCTGCCGCCGGAATTTATTTTGGCTATGATGCGGACCCCGTCCCATTTGAGCTGAAAGCCCCAGTCGTCGCCTCTCGGCAGCTCGTCGTCTGCAAGCGGCGCCATCGGCTCTTCCGGCAGCGCACAAGCGGACACTAACCCGGCCGCATTTACAATGAATGAGGCTGTATCGTTTTGCCGCTGTTCCAGTTCCATTTTACGATACCGTCTCCTTCGACGACCCGCCCTTCCTTTTACGAGGTCTTGGTGCGGCTGCCGCAGCTTCCCCGTCAGCTGCCGCCTTGCCGTCCGCTTTGGCCCCGGCAGCTCCTTCATCCGCAGCCGCCCCCGCTGCGGTCCCTCTGTCAAGGCTGCCCGGTGCATCCGGCGGCAGCTTGACCGCTTCAAGGCTGGCTTGCAGCGCGGCCATAAGATCAAGCACATTCGTGCGCTGCTGCTCCGGTGCGACGCGCACCTCTTCGCCGGCGATTTTGTGCTGGATCAAATCCATTAGCTTCGCGCGGTAGTCATCGTTATATTTGCCCGGCTCGAAGGGAGTCGACAACTGCTCGATCAGCATTCGTGCCATAGTGAGTTCTTTTTCATTGACCGTGACTGCATCGGGAAGCCCAGGCACCTGCTCAACGGACCGGATTTCATCGGGATAGAAAATCGTTTCCATCGCAAGGCAGTCTCCGATGACGCGGATCGCGGCGAGGGAGCTTTTCGTGCGGATCGACACCTTGGCGATGCCGATACGACCGGATTGTCTCATTGCTTCCAGAAGAAGGTTGTACGCGTTCCCGCCGGCTTGATCGGGGGACAAATAATACGTTTTCTGAAAATAAATCGGGTCGATTTCCTCCAGCGCCACGAAATCCAAAATGCGGATGGTCCTCGTTGCATCGTCCGTCAGCTGCTCGAGCTCATCTTTCTCGAACAGTACGAAGCGGCCCTTCTCGTATTCATAGCCTTTTACGATGCCCTCCCAGTCGACATCGATTTCGCAGGTCGGACATTTACGGACATAGGAGATGTTACTTCCGCATTCACGGTGAATAAGCCGCATCGAAATATCCTTGTCCTCGGTAGCCGAGAACATTTTGACCGGAACATGCACCAGCCCGAAGCTGATGGCTCCTTTCCATACAGTATGCATACATTTCCCCTCCTAAAGTGTTGTCAGGCAAAGCCGTTTCGAAAGCATGTAAAATTGAGTTAAAACGTCCTGGAAGTAATGAGCTTGCGGTTTGTTTTTACAGGCTATGAATTTAGTGTTCCCTGAATGCATGAAATGCAATCGAAGCGGGTATATTTTCGTAAGGGCAAACATCTCGGACTTAGAGGAGGGATTTCCATGACCGAAGCGGGCAGTTCCGAGGCGGGATCAAATAATGAGGAACGGCACGAAGGCCGCGATGATTATTCCATGGACATCGACCGTATGGTCAACGAAGGTTTGGGCGGAGGTCAAGTCACCTTGCACAACGGGATGATTGAAGAGTCGACTACCGACACGATGGTGCCGGAGCCGAAGGATTAGCTTCATAATGAAAGGAGCAGCCAGCCGATGAAAACGGAGCGCGCCAAGCAGATCTATCAATCAAAGGACACCGTAGCGGTTCATTTGGAAGGCAAGCCGGTATGGATCGAAAACATCGATGAAGCAAACGGCATGGCCACTGTGCAGATCGAGTCCAATCCGCTAAACACTCAGACTGTTCCGGTTGACCGGCTGCAGGAAGGCAGCGGATTCAACGCCTAAGATAAAGTCGCTTCAATGTTATGAAAATACAGGCTCTCCAGCTCGCAGTTAGCGGGGCAGAGAGCTTTTTTGTTTTACCGCAAGCGAGCCTGAAGGCACCTTTCAGTTGGGATGACTTGTTTGGCTCCGCCGCCCATCGGGTAAAAATAGGTGTCGTAAAGTTCCTAAATATGCCGTATTGACGGCGACCGAAGGAGATGACCCGAAATGGCAGATCGCAATATTGATATTGATGAGCGCCACGTAGAGAAAAAATCAGACTCCAGCCTTGTCGCGGCAACCTTCATCAAGTATGCGGCTTACATTATCATCCTTCTCATCGCATTGTATTTCCTGGTTCGTTATTTGTTTCCGATGTTTTGAGAGGATTAGGCTGAAGCTGAAAGGAACAGCTCTTAAGACTTGTAATACAGTCCGGACTGACGATGTCCGGGCTGTTTTTTTATAAAAAAAGGCAGGTAGTATGGACGCCTCCGGCAGGGATGTAATTATGAGAACAGACGAGAGTGCTTTTTAAAAGAAAGAAAAACGATGATAAGGCAGGATTAACATTGGAAAATGGCTTAAAGTCCAGTATAATGAACGTATTAGACTAAATTTAGATTATACCTATGTTGCTATAGGCTGTTTGGTGCAGCATGCAAGGGGGAACAATGGCGAAACAGCATTACAAATTGACGAAGCTGGAAATTATGCTGCGCATCTTATTTATTACAGTCGGAGCAGCACTCGTTTCCGTTGCACTTGAAATCTTTCTTGTTCCGAACAAAATTATTGACGGGGGCATAGTCGGTGTCTCGATCATGGTCTCCCATTTCACCGGCCTGCCGCTCGGGGTCTTTCTATTCCTGCTTAACGTACCGTTTCTTGTTATCGGTTATAAACAGATTGGCAAAACCTTCGCACTTTCCACGCTGTACGGCGTATCCGTAATGTCAATCGGCACAACGCTCCTCCACCCGGTAGACCCGCTGACATACAGCACCTTTCTTGCGCCTGTAATTGGAGGAGTGATTTTAGGTATAGGGGTCGGGCTTGTCATCCGGTTTGGCGGTTCGCTCGACGGCACAGAAATTATAGCGATTCTACTCAGTAAGAAATTGCCTTTCTCGGTCGGCGAAGTCGTCATGTTTTTCAATCTCTTCATTCTTGGAAGCGCCGGCTTTGTGTTCTCCTGGGATAGTGCGATGTATTCACTCATTGCGTATTACATTGCATTCAAAATGATCGATGTGACGCTTGAGGGCTTCGACGAGTCGAAGTCGGTCTGGATTATAAGCGACGAAGCCAAGGAGATCGGCGAGGCCATCATGAGCAGGCTTGGCCGCGGCGTCACTTTCCTGAACGGCGAAGGCGGGTTTACCGGCGGAACGAAGCGCGTTATCTTCTGCGTTATTACCCGTCTGGAAGAAGCCAAGATGAAATCGATCGTCCAGGAGCTGGATCCTTCGGCCTTTCTGGCTGTGGGCAACATTCACGACGTGAAGGGCGGACGTTTCAAGAAGCGAGATATTCATTAGCGCCGGCAAGCAGCGGTTACGGAATAGTAAGACTGTTTGATTAAAGGCCATCCGCGCAGGATGGTCTTTTTCAGAAGCGGAATAGCATTAGTTCTCCGTTATATATTTACGGTGGAAGCTTGAGTGCGCGGCCGCAAGACGCAGACGGTGTTGCTGCTTTGTTGCGGGGCGTGTAGCTGACCGATATAATAAGGTCAATGATAGGAGGCGGTCGGTCTGGACGAATTTGCGAGCATCCGTCATTGGACGGACGGCCGCCAAACCGCAGAGCGGCTGCGGGAGAAGGGCGTCGTGCTAGGCATCGGGGATGATGCGGCCGTTGTTGAGACGCCGCCTGGTGCGAGCGGCCCGCTGCAGTGGCTTCTGGCGGTAGACACGATGGTGGAGACCGTGCATTTCAATGCAGCGACGATGGCGGACGCCGATGTCGGCTGGAAGGCGCTGGCCGCGAACGTGAGCGACATAGCGGCGATGGGCGGCGAGCCCCGGCATGCGCTCGTGTCCGTGAGCGCGCCTCAGGCATGGGAGCCGGCGAGGGTACGCCGGCTCTATGACGGGTTGTACGCGTGCGCCGAGCATTACGGCGTCGCTGTTATAGGCGGCGACACGACATCGTCGCCGGCGCAGCTTGTGGTGGCCGTGACGGCGGTGGGCACCGTCGAGGCCGGCAGGGCGATACGCCGGGCGGGTGCGCAGCCCGGCGACGCCGTGTTCGTGACCGGCCCGGTCGGCATGGCCGCGGCCGGTCTGCATTTTTTGCTCGCCGCAGCGGCGGCGGGCGGCGGGCAGTGCGTGCCGCTGGCCGCGGCGGAGGCGGCCGGAACGGCGGCGCTGGTGCAGGCGCACCGCCGCCCGGCGCCATCGGTGCGCGCGGCGCGGATGCTCGCCGCGCGCGGGACGGTCACGTCGCTGAATGACGTCAGCGACGGCCTCGCCAGCGAGGCGTGGGAGATCGCCGAAGCATCCGGCGTCAAGCTTGCGCTGCGCGAACCGATGCTGCCTAGGAGCGGCAGTATGGCCGCATACGCTGCCCGCAGCGGTGTCGATCCGCTGGAGTGGATGCTGTACGGGGGCGAGGACTATGTGCTGCTTGGAACGATCGCTGCGGCGGATGCTCGTGAAGCGAAGACGGCGCTGTCCGAAGCCGGGCTGCCGATGTACCTCATTGGCGAGGTGGAAGCCGGCCCCGCCGGGGTCGAACTAATTCGCGAAGACACCGGAGTTCGCGGCAAGAGTGGTAAAAGCATGTCTCCCGAGAGGCGGCAGCAGATTGCCAAACGTGGATATAATCATTTTGAGTAATAGACGAAGAAGAATCGCAGAAAACTGAGTCTATGCTTCCGAAGCGAGTTTTCCGCTTGCCAAGGAGTATAGTCAAAGAAGAATCGCAGAAAACTGAGCCTATGCTTCCGAAGCGAGTTTTCCGCTCTCCAAGGAGTATAGTCAAAGAAGAATCGCAGAAAACTTTTAGGTGGTATCACAATGACTGAAACGGGACAAGCCGTGTGGATGGTGAGCGGCGAAGAGGGTACGGTTCGTCTTGCGGAGAAGCTTGCCGCTTTGGCGGGAGCCGGCGCGGTACTCGCGCTGGACGGCGATCTTGGCGCGGGCAAAACGCGATTCTCGCAAGCATTTGCCAAGGCTATGGGCGTGAAACAAATCGTGAACAGCCCGACATTTACGATCATTAAAGAATATGAAGGCAAGCGGCTTCCGCTTTATCATATGGATGTGTACCGGCTTACGCTGGAAGAAGCGGACGAGCTTGGTCTCGACGATTATTTTTACGGGAACGGCATCACGATAGTCGAATGGGCTAGCCTCATCGGGGAACTGCTCCCGCCCGAACGTTTGCAGCTGTATATCGAGGACTTGGGAGGAGAACGGAGGCGCATCGCGTTGACGGGCATCGGGGCTCCTTATGCGGGATGGTGCAAACAACTTCAAGCGATAGGAGACGGCGACCAATGAAGGATCAAATTAGAGAGCCTCTGGTACTCGCTCTCGATACGTCGACGGCATCGCTGGCTGCAGCGCTGGTAAGAGGCAGGGAGACGCTCGGTTCGGTGCAGTCGCTGGCGGAAAGAAACCATTCGGTGGAAACCGTGTCGAAACTGAAGGCCTTGCTGGACGAGTCTGGCGTTCCACCGGATAAGCTGGACGGAATTGTGATCGGCAGAGGGCCAGGCTCATATACCGGGATGCGTATTGCCGTCTCTGTCGGAAAAACGCTCGCTTGGGCATGGAATAAGCCGCTTGTCGGCGTATCGAGCTTGGAGTCTCTGGCGTACGGTGCCAGGCAGGCTCATGCTTCGCAGTTTGCCGGTAACAAAGCTACCGGCCGTCCTGATTGGTTCGTTCCCATTATGGATGCCAGGCGGGGTCAAGTGTACACAGCCGCCTTTGCTTCGAATGCTGCGGGCGGTTGGAGCAGGCTTGCCGAAGACGGCGTGCGGCTGATGCATCAATGGGTTGACCGGCTTGATGAAATGAGCCGTGACGCGGCCGCGGGAGAGGAACCTGCACGAATTTGGATTATAGGCGATTTGACGCTTCATGAGGCTGAAGGGATGCGGCTTCAATCGATTAGTGCAGAGGGCGGGTCGAAGTGCGAAGTGCGCCTGCAGCCCTTTACGATGGAGGGCAGCTCGGTTGCGGTGCTGGGCGCGATCCGGCTTGAGGCAGGAGAAAGTGACGATGTGCACAGCTTCGTTCCTAACTATACCCAGCTGGCCGAGGCGGAAGTCAAGCTGCTGCAGAAGTCGAGGGAAAGGGAGGCGAATCCCGATGACGGCAATCGAGCATAGCCGGCTTATTTTCCGAACGATGACGCCTTCCGACATTCCTGTTATCGCCCAGATTGAGCACGAAGCTTTCACTTGTCCGTGGACCCAGGAAGCCTTTATGAACGAGCTCACGAACAATCATTTTGCCCGCTATATGGTTATGGAGTACGATGGGGATGTTATCGGATATGGCGGCATGTGGACGATTATGGATGAAGCGCATGTGACCAATATTGCGGTTCGAGCGGGCTATCGCGGGCAGGGTCTCGGCAAGAAATTGATGACTGAGCTGCAGCGGACGGCAGTCTTCTTCGGGGCGGCACGAATGACGCTTGAGGTTCGGGTAAGTAATGAGATTGCACAGAGGTTGTACAGGAAACTGGGCTTTGAGCCGGCCGGCATCAGACCGGGATATTATTCGGATAATCAAGAGGATGCCCTCATCATGTGGGCGGAGCTTAGCGCGCTTGAGGGCGGGGAGAGAGCATGACGACAAATGAATTGTTACTGGCCGTCGAGACAAGCTGCGATGAAACATCAGTCGCGGTCGTGCGCGGCGGCCGTGAAATATTGACCAACCTTATATCGAGTCAAATCGAAACCCACGAGCAGTTCGGCGGTGTCGTGCCGGAGATCGCTTCGCGCAAGCACGTGGAGACGATTACGGTCATCATGGAGCAGGCGTTGAAGGAGGCAAAAGTCTCGCTCAGGGATATTTCCGCAATAGCGGTCACACAGGGACCCGGACTCGTAGGCTCGCTGCTCGTCGGTATCGTCGCGGCCAAAAGTCTTGCAATGGCGTACGATCTGCCGCTGATCGGCACTCATCATATCGCCGGACACATATACGCGAACCAGCTTGTGCATGAACTGGTGTACCCTTCCATTGCGCTTGTAGTATCGGGGGGACATACGGAGCTTGTGGTGCTGGAGCGCGAAGGAATGTTCCGCATTATCGGACGGACTCGCGACGATGCGGTCGGCGAGGCATATGACAAGGTCGCCCGCGCGCTCCGGTTTCCATATCCGGGCGGTCCTTACATCGACCGTCTGGCGCAGGAAGCCGAAGAGGAAATTGTTCTACCGCGGGCATGGCTTGAGCAGGACTCGTATGATTTCAGTTTTAGCGGACTGAAATCGGCGGTTCTTGCCGTCATCAACCAGGCCAAAATGCGCGGAGAAACGCCGATGCGTTCCGCGCTCGCCCTCGGCTTTCAGAGATCCGTTATCGATGTTCTAGTGGAAAAAGCGCTCCGCGCCGTTCACGCAGAAGGCGCCAGGCAGCTCCTGCTTTGCGGCGGCGTTGCTGCCAACCGCGGACTGCGCGCCGCGCTCGCGGCTCGCTGTGAATCCGAAGGAGTGCCGCTGCTCATACCGCCTCTATCCTTGTGTACGGACAATGCAGCGATGATCGGCGCAGCCGCTCACCTCAAGTGGAAACGCGGCGAATTCACCTCTCTTGATATGAAGGCCGAGCCCACGTTCTCCCTGGAGGAATGGTCGGTTCGCGTCTAAACGGGGTAATGTCGAGGGGACCAATCACTTAGGCGTACTATTCCGGCTTCAGGAAAAAAATTAATTTTGCGAATTGACAGACGATTTCGCGGAGCATATAATAGCAAACAACACCACTGCAACTGTTAGTTCCTCAAATGCGGAACTCAGTTGTCAGTACCACTGCAACTGTTAGTTCCTCAAATGCGGAACTCAGTTGTAGTCATACATCCTAAACGCGAAGAACAGGAGTAGTATGGCATTGCCGGGATTAGAGAGCTGCGGGACGGTGCAACGCAGACGAAGGCAGCCGGAATCTCGCCTGGGAGCGGAATGGCGGAAGATTATGACGAGGCGGCCGAAGGCCAAGGCTGTCGTCGTAATGGTACGTCATAACGGCTGACCCCCGTAATCGGGTGCGCGATCATCGATTTCTAGAGTCGATGGCGCGTATAAGTGGGCGCACTTCCTCTCGCATGCGAGGGTGAGACGTCAACAAGGGTGGTACCGCGCGGGCCTGTTAACAGCCTGTCGTCTCTTGAATCAGAGACGGCAGGCTTTTCTTGTTGTCCGAAGAGCGCGCGTGAAACGACGAAAGAGCCGGGCAATATCGGCTGACATAACCGAAAAACTGCATATTAACAAACGCCATGAACAGGAGCATTAGGATCATATCCGGGATTAAAAGCATACCGCGGCGTTGCTTAGCCTCTTAACCGGGCTGAAGCGGCAATGCGGTAAGCGGTCAGAGAACTGCGGGAAGGTGCGACGCAGCCGATGGATATCCGAACTCGCCTGGAAGCGGAACGGGGGAAATACGGCCGCGCATTGCCGGAAGGCAAGCGTGAGCTGAGCGTACTCCGGAACGGCTTACCCCCGTAATCGGGTGCAGACTGAAGCGTTATACGCCTGAACAGCGTATCGTCCGGTCGTACTATGAGGCATATATTTTGTGCTTTCACCGGTACGCGACTCTCACCGAGATGGGACGATACGAAGAGCGAGGCGCGCGCCCAGGCTGCATAAGCGGGTTCGGACATCGGTCCGGACAACGAGAGTGGTACCGCGGCAAGCTAATATTTAGCCTGTCGTCTCTTGAACAACAAGAGACGGCGGGCTTTTTTTGTTGGACTGGATAACAGTCCGCACACACTTAAGGAGGTTAAACATTATGACCGTAAATTCCAACCCGAACAACCACCAGAACAGCAACGAGTCCGCATATAAACGCATCCGCATCTTTGATACGACGCTTCGCGACGGGGAGCAGTCACCGGGCGCTTCTCTTGAGCCGGAGCAGAAAATCATACTCGCCCGCCAGCTGGCGAAGCTCGGCGTTGATGTCATCGAGCCGGGCTTCGCTATCTCAAGCCCGGGGGATTTCGCGGCGGTGCAGCAGGTATCCCGTGAACTGCAAACTGTCGAGATCGCTGGCTTCGCCCGCGCTATGAAAGCTGATATCGATGCGGCAGTCCGTGCAACTGCGGACGCTGCGCGGCGGCGGCTGCACCTGTTCATTTCATCATCGGATATACACCTGGATTTCCAGCTGCGCAAATCGCGCGAGCAGGTGCTGCAAATAGCTCGTGAAATGGTGGCGTACGGCAAACAGTTCGTTGATCAAATCGAGTTCTCACCGATGGACGCCAGCCGTTCTGGACGGGAATTTGTTATCGAAATGGTGGAAGCGGTCATTGCTGAAGGCGCGACAATCATCAATCTGCCGGATACGCTAGGCTACGCCATGCCGGAGGAATACGGCGAAATGTTTCGTATTGTCAGGCAGCAGGCCCGCGGCGGCGATAAGGTCAGCTACAGCGCCCACTGTCATAATGACTTGGGGCTGGCGGTCGCCAACAGCTTGGCGGCGATACGTGCAGGTGCGACGCAAATCGAGGTGACGATTAACGGCGTAGGAGAACGAGCCGGCAACTGCTCTCTGGAAGAGCTTGTAATGGCAATCGAGACGCGCAAATCGGCAATAGGCGCTGAGACAGGTATCGTCACCGGCGAAATCTACGAAACATCGCGCATGGTGAGCCGGGCGATGAACTTCCCGATCGCATATAATAAGCCGATCGTCGGGCGCAACGCATTCCAGCACGAATCGGGCATACATCAAGACGGCCTGCTGAAAAACCGCAGCACGTACGAGATTATGGACCCTGACGCGATGGGGATTCCCCGCAGCATGATCGTATTGGGCAAGCATTCGGGACGTCACGCTCTGAAACACCGTTTATCGGAATACGGCGTTAAACTTGACGAAACGCAGCTCGAGGATCTGTATAACCGTTTCAAAGTGAAGGCTGACGAACTGAAGCTGGTGCCTGACGATGTACTGATTCGTCTGGCTAGCGAAACGACCGCTACGGAGCATGATCCATACACGCTGACCGATCTGCAGGTGTTGGCGGGGACGCAGCGGTCGCGCATCGCATCCGTCACCATCCGGGAACGCGACTCCGAACAGGAGCGAACTTACACGGGCACGGGGACCGGGCCACTGGAAGCGGTTATTCACTGCATCCAACAGGCGATCCCGGTCGCAGCCGAATTCGAAGATTTGGAGCTTCATTCCTTATCCACAGGAGAGGATGCGCGCGGTGAAGCTGTAGTCAGCATTGTGCACAACAACCGCCGGTATCGGGGAACAGCGATTCACAATGACATTATATTAGCGGCAGCCCAAGCCTACGTCGCAGCTTGTAACCAGCAGCTGCTCAGTGTGAAACCGGCGGATAACGGGGCTTCGGCATAACGGGCTTCTCAAGCAGGCTACAGTTCAATACGGAACGGGGACCATACCCCGTTCCGTATTTCAAGCCCGAACTGATAAGTAGCAAGCGAAATTTCTGTAATCTGGAGGAAGGAGCGGTTCATGTGGACAAAATCATTAAATATTATAGCGCATTCGACGAATGGGGGCGGCTTGACCGGGAACCGATAGAGTTTATTGTCAACCGCCACTTTATAACAAAGTTCCTTCCACAAAAGGGCCATGTTTTGGATAACGGAGCCGGACCGGGGAAATATGCGATTGATCTGGCGAAACAAGGCTATAATGTCACATTGGCCGATTTAACGCCGGGTTTAGTAGAAATTGCAAAGGAAAAGGCCATGGAGTTTAACGTGCAGGACCGGTTTCAAGGATTCTATGTTGGAGACGCGAGAAATCTCCATATGTTCGAGGACGAACAATTCGATGCCTCTCTGATGCTCGGTCCCTTGTATCACCTGCAAACCGAAGAAGACCGGGTAAGAGCGGTCAAGGAGCTGCATCGCGTTACTAAGAAGCAGGGAATGGTCTTCGTCGCTTTTATGACAAGAATTCGCAAGCTTGCCACTTCATTGCTGTTTCCTGAAGCATGGAAGCCAAATCATACCATCCACGGGTTATCGGAATTTATGGAGACGGGAGTATTTAATCACAGCGACGAGGGCCGGTTTACCGGGGCTTATTTTTTTCATATTAAAGACATTAATCCTTTTATGAGTGAGAACGGATTCGAACCGGTCGGGCTTATTGGATCAGGGAGTATCGCTGGAGCGATGAAGACGGAACAATGGGACTATTGGCGGGGTCAGGGTGAGGATTCATACCGTAAAATAATGGATATGGTATTCGAAATTGCGGCTGATCCATATAATTTGGGAGCTTCATCACATTTACTATACATCGGAAGAAAGAGGTAATGAAGCAATATCCACAAACTTATCCACAGAAAATGTGCATAGATGTGAATAAATAGCTCAAACGCGCATTTACAGGGCGTTTACAATGTGAACAAAAATGGGATAAGTTTTTCACAGCCCATCTGTGGATAGTGTGGATAATGGGTGCAAAAGTTTCATTTTCTTATCGGATATAAAGTGAGTGAAGAAAAAGTACCGAATTATAAGCTTACGCAAACAGTCAGTAATGCCTGAATTGCAGAACAATTCACCGATTTCTGTGGATAACACTGTGGAAAAGGTGGATAGAATCGTTGAGTGCGTATATTGCCGTGCTCGACTTCATTTTCCGTTTCGATACGCCTGCAGTTAATAGTAGGTAGTGATTTGTGGATAAATTTTCCGGTCCCTCGAAATACGCAAGAAGAAGGGCTGCGAATCTGTACTCTGTCAGTATTGATGGGCTGAAAGTCACAGCTTACCCGGTTAGTAAATATTCCTGCACCCAAGTACATCATGTTTGCATATACCGGCAACCAGAATTCCTTTCCGAATAACGAACTCCAACTAAAAAAATAATCCGGACCGCTTTAAGCTGTCCGGAGTCAAGTGGAACTAATGAAGAATTAATATATTTAATTATTTTCTCTTCGACAAGGCGGTAGGGTATTACGAGAGCAGATCCTCCCATGCATCGTAAGCGGCTTGAAGCATCGTCTTTCGCGTATCGATGTCGGATTGAATCGTCTGCACCCGCACATAGTCGTTGAATATTTCGGGGTTAACCAACTGCTGCTCCAAACCGGTAATTTCCTCCTCCAGCTTGGCAATCTCCTGTTCGAGCTGCTCCTGTTTGCGCTGTCGATTTCGCTCGTCCCGTTTCGCTTGTTTATCGAGTTCATACGACGTAGGAGCAGGGGATTCAGGCGTTGAAACGACAGTTCCCGTTTTTCCTTGGGCAAATGACAGCGTTTCCATTCTGAGTTCATCGATTTCACGTTTTTTCTCAACCATTTCGTCATAATTTCCCAGGAAATGATGCGCGCCGCGCGGGGTTAGTTCGACAATCCGTTCAGCCATTTTGTTCAAGAAATAACGGTCATGAGAGATAAAGAAAAGAGTTCCGTCATAGTCCAGCAGGGCGGATTCAAGAACTTCCTTGCTGTAAAGATCAAGATGGTTTGTCGGTTCATCAAGTATGAGCATATTCGCTTTGGCAAGCATAAGCTTGGACAGAGATACTCGCGCTCTCTCACCGCCGCTTAAAGAGCCGATGCGTTTCTGCACATCATCTCCGCTAAACAAGAAATTACCCAGTACAGTCCGGATACGAGCTTCTTCAATATGAGGATAAGCGTTCCAGAGCTCCTCAAGTACCGTGTTGGAAGGATTAAGCTCCTTGTGTTCTTGGTCGTAATAGCCGATTTTGATGTTCGTCCCCCACCGAATCGTCCCTTGTTCGAGCGGTTGCTGGCCTACCAGCGCCTTCAGCAAAGTTGATTTCCCGATTCCGTTCGGACCGATAAGTGCTACATTCTCGCCGCGTTCGAGGCGGAAAGACACGTCTTGGAAAAGCGGTTCCGCCCGCTCCTCGAAGCGGATCGACAATTCGCGTACATCCAGCACGTCGTTTCCGCTGTGACGCTCGATTTCAAAAGAGAAATGCGCCTTCTTGAGATCGCCTGCCGGCTTGTCGAGACGATCCATTTTTTCCAGTGTCTTACGCCTGCTTTGCGCTCTCTTCGTAGTTGAGGCACGGACTATATTACGCTGCACGAAATCTTCGAGACGGGCAATTTCATCCTGCTGCTTCTCGTAAAGTTTCATTTGCGATTCGTATTCTGCCGATTTGAGATCAATAAACCGGCTGTAATTTCCCGGATAGCGCTTTGCCGTATGCCGCTCAATCTCGACTATGGTTTGCACGACTGCATCTAGAAAGTACCGGTCATGCGATACGACGAGTATCGCTCCGCTATAACTTCTCAAATAGTCTTCAAGCCAAGTCAGAGTCGCGATATCAAGGTAATTGGTCGGCTCGTCCAGCATGAGAAGGTCAGGAGCCTGCAGCAAAATACGGGCAAGGGCAAGCCGCGTTTTCTGCCCGCCGCTCAGCGTCGAAATAACCGTATCGGGCGGGAATTGGCTGAAGCCCATCCCATGCAGTACGCTTCGAATACGGGTCTCCATTTCGAAGCCGCCTTTTTCCCGAAACCAGTCGGATAACCCTGCATAACGCTCGAGTATGTTTGCATATTGCTTGGAGTCGGCCTGCAGCATGGGATCGGCAATCTGCTGCTCCAGCGAACGCAGCTCTCGTTCGGCGTCGGTCAAATGAGCGAATACCGAGCGCATCTCGGCATCTATGGTGCGATCCGATTGCAAGCCGCTCGACTGCGCCAGATAGCCGATCGATGTTTCCTTCGCTTTATAGACCGTGCCGGAGTCGGCGGATATTTCACCTGCGATAATTCGCAGCAGCGTCGATTTACCCGCTCCATTCACTCCAACAAGACCGACGCGCTCCCGGGGAAGCACCTGGAACGTGATTGAAGAGAGCACACTGCTGACTCCATAGCTTTTGGATAGACCAGAAATTTGAAGAAGCATAACAGTTACAAACCTCCAGAAGATCAACCGATTTTAGGCCATTTAATATCTTTTCCGGTTCTAAACCGCCATAGTTTCAGAAAAACTACTATTGAGTATACGAACGGTAGGAACCCTTTCTTCTTGATAGTTTACATGAAATCGGCGCTCAGCGCGACAGAATACACCTGTTTCATTAACAATTGTTGTTCCGTTGGGCCATTGGCGAAAACTGGTCAACAGTGGTAAACTAAATAACAACTATGTCAGAGAAAGGCAAGGACATTTATGGCTCAAAGTGGTGAACCGACGGAGCTTTCCGCAAGGAAGAAGGAAGCCAGATCCGCCGCAGCCGCTGCACGCGACAGCTTGCCGGAAGAGCTTCGGGCAGCATGGTCGATAGAGGCATGTAAAGCGGCGATTCAATGGATGGAACACAAGGCGCCTGGTACAGTGCAAAGCTTCATGACTTATGCACCGTTTCGCTCCGAGCTGGACACTTCGCTGCTCGCCAGGTGGGGCTGGCAGACCGGTACGACGGTAATTGTCCCACGCTGTATAAGAGAGGACAGATCCATGGAATTGTATGTCATTCGCGGCTGGGAGGAGCTTAGCCCCGGCGCTTACGGCATTATGGAGCCGGATGCGACGCGCGCTCAGCGCTGCGGCGATTTGCTCATTCCGGATGTAGTCTTTGTCCCGGGTCTGGCCTTTGACACGAACGGAGGCAGACTGGGGTATGGCGGCGGTTATTACGACCGCTTCCGGGACCGGCTGTGCGCAGTGGCGGCGGGGACAATGGTTCCTCCTTGGATCGGAATCGGATACGAATCCCAGTGGATGGATAACGTACCGATGGAGAGTCACGATGCACGGGTAGACGCGGTTGTGACCGAGCTTGGTGTGCGCAGCACGAAGGCGGATAATTCTCGTTCATCAAAGGAAGGAGCAAACAATGGATTTGACGCATTTTAACGAACAAGGAAGAGCGCGTATGGTCGATGTCTCCGACAAGGAAATCACAGCAAGGACCGCAGTAGCCCGCACAAGCGTGAAGATGGCACCTGATACGCTCTCTCGAATCAAATCGGGAACAGTAGGAAAAGGCGATGTGCTTGCCGTCGCTCAGATCGCCGGCATCATGGCGGCCAAGAAAACATCGGACTTGATACCGATGTGTCATCCGCTTCCGCTGACCGGCGTCAATCTTGCGTTTGCCGATAACGGGGCGGACGAGCTATATATAGAAGGAACGGTAAAGACGACCGGTAAAACGGGAGTTGAAATGGAGGCATTGACGGCTGTCTCGGCCGCAGCGCTTACCGTTTATGATATGTGCAAGGCGCTGCAAAAGGATATGATTATCGGGGCGACCTACCTCGTATCCAAAAGCGGCGGAAAAAGCGGAGATTACGTTCATCTATAGCAGTATATTCGGACAGTCGATCGGTCGATTGGGGGAGAACTCATGCGGTGGAAAGTGGCGTTATTGACAGCTAGCGATAAAGGATCCCGCGGTGAACGGGAAGATACCAGCGCTCAGGTAATCAGGGAACTGGTGGAGGAAGAACTGGGCGGAGAAATTGTCGACTACCGCATCGTTCCTGACGAACAGGATGAAATTATGGCTGCACTCATCGAAATGACCGACTATTTTCAAGCGGATCTCGTCATTACGACCGGAGGAACCGGGCTTGCTCCGCGGGACTTGACGCCTGAAGCAACGCTCAAGGTGATCGACCGGATTGTTCCCGGACTTGCCGAAGCGATGCGTATCGGCGCGATGCAGCGTACACGGACGGCGATGCTGTCACGGGGCGTTTGCGGAATCCGCGGACGGTCGCTTATCATTAATCTGCCGGGCAGCCCGAAGGGTGTGCACGAGAATTTAATGGCAATCATAGATCAACTGCCGCATGCGCTGAGCATTTTATCCGGACGAACGGGGGATCATAACGAATGAATATCCCAAATAACGGAACCGTGCTTAAGGAAGTGCCGATACAGGAAGCTATTGGGCTTCGGCTTGCACATGATTTAACGCAAATCATCCCCGGACAATTCAAGGGCAGATTGTTTAAAAAAGGCCACATCGTCACGGAATCCGACATTCCTAAGCTGCTCGACATCGGCAAAGAGCATATTTACATTATGGAGCTTGATGAAAGCGAGCTTCATGAGGACGACGCAGCACTGAGGATGGCGCTTGCTTTGCAGGGGGATGGTATGAAATTGACGGAGCCGCATGAGGGTAAAGTGGCGGTCAAGTCCGATTTGTCCGTTCCGGCGCTTGCCGAAATTGATGCCTCGCTGGTTCACGCCATTAACGGTCTTGGTGATATCGCGCTTGCTACCATAAAGACACATGCTGTCGTCATGCCGGACGGCCAGCTGGCGGCTACGAGAGTTATTCCGCTTGTTGTGCCGATCTCCAAGATAGTGAGTATGGAGAATCTGGTCAGCAATTATCGTTTGCTGCACGAAGGCCGGAGTCCGCTGCGGCTCAGACCGCTCAGAAGCCTTCGAATAGGTCTGCTCACGACCGGCGGCGAAGTATTTTCAGGCCGCATTGAAGATAAGTTCGGACCTGCGGTGCGGCGTATCGTGGAATCGCTTGGTTCTGAAGTGATCGAGCAGCGTTATGCGCCTGATGACCGACATACAATTGTCAAGGAAATAGACTACTTGCTGTCGCAGCAATATGATATGATATTGGTGACAGGCGGTATGTCGGTCGACCCCGATGACCGCACACCGGCCGCGATCAAAGAAGCCGGAGCGCAGATCGTCAGCTATGGCACGCCGATGCTTCCCGGATCGATGCTGCTGATCGGCTATATTCAAGGTGTTCCTATCATGGGTTTGCCGGGTTGTGTCATGCACGACCCTTATACTTCGTTTAATGTGCTGCTGCCGCGGGTACTTGCGGGTGACGTCATTAAGCGGGAAGATATCGTGCAGATGGGCTATGGCGGACTGAATGGATGCTGAAAGCCGGAGTATGAACGATTACCTTCATTACAATATCGCGAAGCGGGTCTCGCTTCTCAAAACTTTATGGAAAGTGAGTTTTACTTCGTAAAACTCAAGTTTACGCTTACGAAGTGAGTTTTACTTCGTAAAACCAAGTTTACGCTTACGAAGTGAGTTTTACTTCGTAAAACTCAAGTTTATGCTTACGAAGTGAGTTTTACTTCGTAAAACTCTTAGGAGGTTAACAACATGTTTAACGGGATTGGCGTAACGGGATTTATCCTGCTTGTACTTGTCGCCCTGCTGCTTTTTGGCCCGAACAAGCTTCCCGAACTCGGCCGGGCGTTCGGCAGAACACTGCGAGAGTTCAAGGCCGGTGCAAGAGACCTCATGGACGATGAGAATCAAGACCGCAAAGAAGTAAGCCGGACTGAGCTGAAAAGCAAAACCGACGAACAGGCGGACAATAAGCGACTCCCTGAGTAATCGGGGCTCGCTTTTTTTGTGAGGGAGAAGTTATTGAGGCGCGCGTATTGAAGAAAGAGAGGTGGGTGGGCGGTGACCGAATCCGAAACACAGAACCCTTCCGGCAAAGAGCAGCTGATGACGCTGTTTGAACATATCGGCGAGCTTCGCCGCAGACTCATCTACACAATACTTGTTCTGGTGCTGGGTATGATTATCGGGCTTCTGCTCGCAGATCCCGCCTATAATTATTTGATGAGTCAAGAGCCGGTAAACGGTATGGAGCTTAATGCATTCTCTCTGTGGGACGGCATTGGGATGTATATGAAGTTTGCGCTCGTCATCTCGCTTGTGCTTGTGCTGCCCTTTGCTTTCTACCAGGTATGGGCGTTTGTGAAGCCGGCTTTGCGCATTAAGGAACAGCGCGCAGCGCTTCTGTTCGTACCGTTTGCGCTTATCCTGTTTCTGATTGGCTTGTCGTTTTCGTATTTTGTCGTATTCCCGATGGCTTTTAAATTTACGACGGACGTCGCCAAGCATTTGAACCTTAAAGAAACCTATGGCATCACGCAATATTTTTCGTTTATGTATAACATTTTGCTCCCCATTTCGCTGCTTTTTGAGCTGCCTTTAGTCATCATGTTTCTGACTAAACTGCGCATTTTGACACCGAAACGGCTGCGCAAGATGAGGCGTTTAGCCTATTTTATACTTATTTTTATCGGTATTGTCGTAACGCCGCCGGATTTCATCTCAGATTCGCTTGTTGCGCTGCCGCTTATTTTGCTTTACGAGATTAGCGTTATCCTCTCGAGCGTCGTCTACAGAAAACAGCTGGAGGCGGACCGGGCATTTGAAGAACAATATGAAACATAGCAACTGAAGTCGGCCGTCGGCCGGCTCTTTTTTTTGACCGGGTCACTATTGAGATGAGAGCGGAGGCAAACTGTAAAATTCACGCAAATTATCGGATAGGCACTTGAAATCCGGAATCAAAATCGGTATTATTAAAAATGGTTATTAGCACTTAACAGTTGCGAGTGCTAATAAAAATATTCAGCAACAAAATCAAAAGGAGGCTATTTTCATGATCAGACCTTTGGGTGAACGCGTATTGATCGAACCGATCGCGAAAGAAGAAACGACCGCTAGCGGCATTTTGCTGCCGGATACCGCGAAAGAGAAGCCGCAAGAAGGCAAAGTTGTCGCAGTAGGCAGCGGTTCGCTGAAGGATGGCGTACGCATTGCTCTTGAAGTGAAGGAAGGCGACCGTGTCCTTTTCTCCAAATATGCCGGCACGGAAGTTAAATATGAAGGCAGAGAGCTTTTGATTATGAAAGAAAGCGACATCCACGCCATCTTGGGATAAGCTTCGGGCTTTGACTGGAATATAAATGGCTTCACGTACTTATGCAGAGGCAATATTGCGCTTGCCTGGAACCATATTATTAGGAGGTAATCGACGATGGCAAAAGAAATTAAATTTGGCGAAGACGCTCGCCGCGCTATGCTGCGCGGGGTTGACGCACTTGCAAATGCGGTTAAAGTTACACTCGGACCGAAAGGCCGCAACGTAGTATTGGAGAAAAAATTCGGCAGCCCGCTCATCACGAATGACGGAGTTTCCATTGCCAAAGAAATCGAGCTTGACGATGCGTTCGAGAACATGGGCGCACAGCTCGTTAAAGAAGTTGCAACGAAAACTAACGATGTTGCCGGTGACGGTACGACAACCGCTACGGTTCTCGCGCAAGCGATGATCCGCGAAGGTCTGAAAAACGTAACGGCAGGCGCTAACCCGATGGTTATCCGCAAAGGTATCGAGAAAGCCGTTCGCACAGCTGTTGAAGAGCTGAAAAGCATCGCTAAGCCGATCGAAGGCAAACAATCGATCGCGCAAATCGCTTCCATCTCCTCCGGAGACGAAGAAGTGGGCCAACTGATCGCGGAAGCGATGGAGAAGGTCGGCAACGACGGCGTAATCACGGTTGAAGAATCGAAAGGCTTCGTAACGGAGCTTGAAGTGGTTGAAGGCATGCAGTTCGACCGCGGCTACACTTCCCCGTACATGATTACCGATACGGACAAAATGGAAGCCGTACTTGATAACCCATACATCCTGATCACCGACAAGAAGATTTCTAACATTCAAGAAATCCTTCCGGTTCTGGAGAAAGTGGTTCAATCCGGCAAGCAGCTGCTAATCATCGCAGAAGACATCGAAGGCGAAGCTCAGGCTACCCTCGTAGTCAACAAACTGCGCGGCACGTTCACTTGCGTAGGCGTTAAAGCTCCTGGCTTCGGCGACCGCCGCAAAGCTATGCTGCAGGATATCGCAGCTTTGACAGGCGCTCAAGTAATCACCGAGGAACTCGGCCTTGAGCTGAAATCGACGACGGTTCAACAGCTTGGCTCCGCTCGTCAAATCCGTGTCACGAAAGAAAACACGATCATCGTTGACGGCTCCGGCAACAAATCCGATATCGATGCACGTGTAAACCAAATTCGCGCTCAACTGGAAGAAACCACTTCGGACTTCGACCGTGAGAAGCTGCAAGAGCGTCTTGCCAAGCTTTCCGGCGGCGTAGCGGTTATCAAAGTTGGCGCAGCTACTGAAACCGAATTGAAAGAGCGCAAACTGCGCATCGAAGACGCCCTGAACTCCACCCGCGCAGCGGTTGAAGAAGGAATGGTCTCCGGTGGCGGTACGGCCCTCGTGAACGTATACAAAGCAGTAGCAGCTGTAAAAGCAATTGGCGACGAGCAAACTGGCGTTAACATCGTGCTTCGCGCGCTGGAAGAGCCTGTTCGCACGATTGCAGCGAACGCAGGCCAAGAAGGCTCCGTCATCGTTGAGCGTCTGAAAGGCGAAAAAATCGGCGTAGGCTATAACGCAGCTACCGGCGAATGGGTTGACATGTTCTCCGCAGGTATCGTTGACCCTGCGAAAGTAACGCGTTCCGCTCTGCAAAACGCGGCTTCCGTTGCGGCTATGTTCCTTACGACCGAAGCAGTTGTCGCAGACAAACCGGAAAAAGACAAACCAGGCATGCCTGACATGGGCGGCATGGGTGGAATGGGCGGCATGGGCGGCATGATGTAAGAGAGACGAAAACCCCTTGATTATAAGGGGTTTTTTCTTTGTATGAACCACTACGGGTAACATTGGGGTAACATTAGAAGCTATTCATTAGTTCGCTGAATTTTTGAACGGCTTCTTTCTTTTTGGTTTTGGTGACGTGCATGTAAATGTTTCGGGTAGTATCGTCGTCTTTATGTCCGAGCCGGTCCATGATATCGTGCAGCTCGACGCCAGCCTCAGCCAAGAGCGAAGTATGCGTATGTCGCAACGAGTGAGGTGTTAAACTCGGATTGAGCCCGGCGAGCTGCAGCAGCCTTCGCATTCTGTTCTCGATGATCTTGATATACTCAGGATAGCCGGCGCTGTTTCCCGTCTTAGCGAATACAAAGTCTTTATCGTGGTAATTGCTCTTGCCGTATTTAAGACGTTCCTGAGCTTGTCTAAGCTTCTCCAGCTCTCGGATAACCGCCACGTCCACTTCGATGCTCCGGTTAGCACTGGCCGTCTTTGGCGTCAGTATTTGGTACGATCGGATGTTATTCGTTGGATTGTAGTACGTTTTACTTATGGTTATGGAGTGCTCTTCGAAATCGACATCTTTCCATTTGAGGGCACACAGTTCCCCGGCCCGCATACCAGTATACGCCAGCGTCATAAATATAGCGTAATCCCGATCCCGTCCCTCATCTTTAGCCGTTCGAAGGAATAGTGCAAGCTCTTCCTTTTCTAAATACTTAACGACGGCCTCGGCCTGCTCGATCTGCTCGACCGTCTTCTGTACCTTTGGCACGTAGGCGAAAGCGGTCGGGTCGGTTTTAATAACGTCCAGCTCCAGTGCTTTCTTGAATACCATTCGACCGGTCCGGTGTATGCCGTCGAGCGTATTATCGGCAAAGCCTTTAGCTTTTAACTTATTGAGAGCAGTTTGGTATTGCTGCTTTGTTACATCTTTCATTTTGAGTTTAGCGAAGAACGGCATAAGCTTGTCTAGCTCATGGCGCCTTACTCTCAATGTGCTAACCTTAACCTTGCCAGTGCCGCTGTAGAGCATAAGCCATTCCTCAGAGAATGCCTCGAACGTGGTGCTTTTCTCTTCAATGTGCAATCCTTGGGCCAACTCAGCGACAAGAAGGGCAGCGGCTTCCTGGGCCTCTCCTTTGGTGGCGAACCCACCCTTCTTTTTCTGTTTCCGGGTTCCTGTAGCCGGATTCACTCCAACGTCCAGAATGTAGGACCAGGATGCACCGCAGGAGCATTTTTTTGTTTTCTTGCTTTTTCCGTTAGAATCCACGCACTTACAATGCGGCTTATAGAAATGCCCTTTCAAGGATATCACCTCTCTCAAATGTAATATATTACCTCTTCATTTTTGGGATATTTTACCCGATAATAAGCAATACATGGCTAAAAACTTCACCTATACGTGAAGTTCCCTCGGAGGGGTGAGCAGCTAAATGCTACTCTGGCCTTTTCGACGATTTAGAAGTAGGTACTTCATGCCATTCATGTAAGTCTTTCATGTCGCACCCAAGGAGTAGAGCAACGTTTGCAGCTCGTTCATATGAGAGTTCCCGTTCGTTGTTAGCGACCATCGCAATGAAAGATTCAGATACGCCTAACTCTTTTGCAATCTTCCTTTGCGTTATATGGTCCTTCAGGGGACGAGCTGTGTTATACTCCTTAATTCTCAATCTCAAAAGGCTCCTCCCCATACGGAGGGCCATGTCATGCCGTACTCCTTTCCAGATTTTACATTGTATTTACTTGGATAAATGGATAGAGTTGACGCATATGTAAACGATACAATATGACGCATTGTATAAATTTATGAGAACGGGTGTTCTGTTTTTTGGCCATGTGTGATAGAATGAAATTCCAGTATCGAACAGGGGGCATTAATTTTGAGAGAGCGCACAACCATCGTTGATAGAGTAGATGCGGCGATCGCAGATGAGAAAAGCTTGTACACTGAGAAGGTACTTGAGAAACTAATGGATGTGCGATCAATCTTCATCAGTGAAAAAGATTTTAGCAGCTCGCTTGAGCGCTTTCTGGACGCTCGGATCGGTAAGATCGATCCCTAGATCGCGCTCCAGCTCTTCGAAAAACTGCATCTTCAAATCAATCGCGGCGGACTCCTCACTGCCTCCAAAGCTCGGATCGATTTTTTCTTTTGATACTTTTAAAGCGATGGCCATTTTCTGAATATTCCCGGGCACCGCTAAGGACTTAGCGTTTAGATAGTCAGAGATTGTACTAGTCGGTATGTCCGTAGCTTCGCTAAGTTGTTTTTGAGTCATACGGTTCTCTTTTAATAACCTTCTGAGATTTCTCCCGATACTCTTCCTCAGCTCCAGCTCGTACTCAGTGAGTTTACCTCTTTCCATTTCAAACGCTCCTTTTTCAAATTAAAAGCATATGTGCTAAGTAATTTACTATATATGTATGTTAGTCTTATCGATTGCTATTATATCCGATGTAAACCGAAAAAGAAAGACAAAAATCCGAAAAATTTCGGTTGACGATCCGAAAAATATCGGATACCATTGAGTTACGCCAGGAGAGGGAAGGGGGTGCGCAGCAGATGGAGAACGGGGAAAACGTTCTGTTAACCCTTGAAGCAGCACGGATAAACAACGGCTACAACCTCGTCCAAGCCGCAGAATTATTCGGTATTCACCGCGATACGCTTTGGAAATACGAGCAGGATTCGACGCGGGTGCCGAGGACTTTTATGGTTAAGGTCCAAGAAGTTTATGGCTTGCCAACGAAAAATATTTTTTTCGGTATAAAATCCGAATTTTTTCGGATAAAACGCCGGATTAGTTAAAGAATTCTAATGGAGGTGGCGGAACGTGAAAGGACTTGCGCTCGACGATCTGCCTGAGATACTTACGGCGCAGCATATCGCGGACTATCTAGGCGTCTCCCGCCGCAGGGTTTATGAGCATTTTCAGCTCAAGGCCGAGGCGGGAGGCATCCCGAACTTTAGTTTTGGAAATTCAAAACGGGTTGATAAAGCAGACTTCATCCGATGGAAGGAGTCTCAAAAAGGAGGCTGACCCTATGATCGGCATTCACGAATGCCATCGTAAGCTTGCAAAAATTGCCCAAATGAGCACTGTTAACGGAGTTATGGTAATGGGTATCCCGGAGCTAAGACTGATCATGCCGCTTCTTCGTGAGAATCTTGAGTTGATGCAAAAGCTTGATTCGCTCAAAGAACTGGCGTTTTACGCTCACACCATAAAGGATTATGGCTGGGAGCAAGACCTATGCCGGCAGATTGACGATTTGGAAGCGAAGCTTATATGACTACCATGTGGATCGGCGCCGCGGTTTGGATTGTGTTTAACATCTGGTTCGTGTCCGGGATGGTTGAGCGAGCCGCCTTGAAGGGGGTGAACAACCGTGAATAAGAAGCCGTGGAAACAAGAACCGTTATGGGTTCAACGAAACGCACAAGGCGTCATTGTCGGCGTATGTGAGCAGCTGCCGAATGGTGCTGATTTTGTACCAAGCATGCCGCCGAAGAAAATTAGGCCGGCGGATAAGGAGGTGAGAAGCAAATGAAATGCGATTGCGGAAAACATAAGCATCGGTCTGCTGCCATGTGCGCTGTATGTATGGAGCGGCTGGAGAGTGAGCCGGCTGAGATCAGCGCGGAAGTGCTGGAACGCATCAAGAACCTGGAGCACATTCGGGATTGGATACACAGTCACCCGAACAAGGTCGACGCAGAGGTAAGGCCTGCCGCTATTGATTGGCTGAATGGAGAGATAGCAACATTGAAAAAGCCTAACGGGGTAGGAGCCGCTAAGCTTTCGCTGAAAAGCATATTCACGTTTTGGGAAAACGATTCTGCCGCCATTATATCATAACCGGCTGGAAAGTGGGCAATGAAATGTTGAAAAACCGATTCCCTTTCGAAATGGACGGCGAAATGTCATCCATGATTATCAACGCTCTTCGTTTGAAGGCGATCCGCTGTAGCAATGTGCAAGAGGCTGCAAAATATAACTCGCTTGCTAATCAAGTGTTCGAAGCAAAAACAAAATTCCATAGCGCAGCCTATGAGGCTATGCGTGGGCGTTACAAGTTACCTGAACGGGAGGATATCCATGATCAAAATCAATAAGTTGGAGATTGAAAATATAAAGCGTGTCAAGGCTGTGAAAATCGAACCGACGGCATCCGGGCTGACGATCGTCGGAGGGAAGAACAATCAAGGGAAGACCAGTGTGCTGGATTCCATCGCATGGGGATTGGGCGGCAACAAGTACCGCCCTTCCCAGCCGGAACGAGAAGGATCGGCGATTCCGCCCTATCTCCATATCGTGTTGTCCAATGGCCTGATCGTCGAGCGTAAAGGGAAGAACAGCGACCTGAAAGTCATCGACCCAAACGGTCAGAAGGGCGGCCAGCAGCTGCTCGACGGATTCGTCGAAGAATTGGCGATCGATCTGCCGAAGTTCATGAACGCTACCAATAAGGAAAAGGCCAACATTCTACTGCGCATTATCGGCGTTGGTGAGAGGCTGCATGAACTGGAGGTTAAGGAACAGGAGTTTTACAACCGGCGGCATACGATCGGCCAAATTGCGGATCAGAAAGCCAAGTACGCCAAGGAACAACTTTACTATACGGATGCTCCAAAGGAGCCGATTTCCGCATCAGACCTCATCAACCAGCAGCAAGAGATCCTTGCGCGAAATGGTGAAAACCAGCGTAAGCGGCAGCGGGTTGGCCAGATTCAGGCCGAATTTGATCAACAAGGTCGTGAAGTGGCCCGGCTGACGGCTATGCTCAATGCCGCTCAGGAAAAGTACGGACAGCTGCAGAACGACCTGGCAATCGCGCAGAAGGATGCGCTCGACCTGATCGACGAATCCACGGAGGAGCTGCAGGCCAACATTCGGCAGATCGACGAAATCAACCGAAAAGTCCGGGCCAATCTGGACAAGGACAAGGCTGAATCCGACGCTGGCGAATACCGCATCCAATATGATCAGCTGACGGCCGAGATCAACGCCGTTCGCCAGAAAAAAACGGACCTGCTGACAAATGCGAGCCTTCCGCTACCGGGCCTGTCTGTCGAAGATGGCGAACTGACCTACAACGGCCAGCGCTGGGGCAACATGAGCGGTTCCGACCAGCTTAAGGTTGCCACGGCCATTGTACGGAAGCTTAAGCCGAATTGCGGGTTCATCCTGCTCGATAAGCTCGAGCAGATGGATCTGGAGACGCTGAACGAATTCGGCCAGTGGCTGGAGCAGGAAGGACTGCAGGCGATCGCCACGCGCGTTAGTACCGGCGAGGAGTGCAGCATCATCATTGAAGACGGATATGGTGCGGGACAGGAAGGCATTCAATTACAGCAGCCGCCGGGCGAAATCGACCCGGGGCCAACATGGAAAGCAGGTGAATTCTGATGCAAGTCATCAGCGGAAAGGTTGAAAAGGCCAAGAAAGTCG
The DNA here is from genome assembly GCF_019550795.1 of Paenibacillus sp. sptzw28. NCBI lineage: Bacteria > Bacillati > Bacillota > Bacilli > Caryophanales > Paenibacillaceae > Paenibacillus > Paenibacillus sp. sptzw28. The sequence goes on along the minus strand of NZ_CP080545.1, from coordinate 5,230,776 downwards.
TGTTGTACGGGCCGGAAGGAATCGGGAAATCGATGTTGGCCGCACAGTTCCCGCGGCCGATCTTCATTGATACGGAAGGGTCCACGACGGAAATGAATGTTGACCGGGTGCCGAAGCCGACCAGCTGGGAAATGCTCCGGCAGCAAGTGGAATGGGTGAAGCAACAGGCGGGCCGATTCGGTACACTCGTTATCGACACCATCGACTGGGCGGAAATGCTTTGCGTAGAAGGCATCTGCGCGAGGCACGGGAAGAAAGGGATCGAAGATTTCGGATATGGCAACGGCTATGTCTACACGAAAGAAGAATTCGGACGCTTCTTGAACCTCCTGAGCGACATCGTCGATGCCGGTATTCATGTCGTGCTGGTAGCACATGCGCAGATCATCAAGTTCGAACAGCCGGACGAGATGGGCGCCTATGATCGATATCAACTTAAGCTGGGGAAGAAAACCAGCTCGCAGACGGCGCCGCTCGTCAAAGAATGGGCCGATATGGTTTTATTCATCAATTACAAAACGTTCTCGGTTGCTGCCGACCAAAAGGGCATCAAACATAAGGGCCAGGGCGGTGTTCGCACCGTCTACGCCTCGCATCATCCGGCGTGGGACGCGAAGAACCGCCACGGGCTGCCGGACGAGTTTCCACTGGACTATGCCCATATCGCACATATCATCAACGTTACGGCAGCTGCAGCTACGGCTCCAGCCAGTCCGGTCACGCCGCCAGCTAGTCAGCAACAGACGCAGCCTGTTCAACCATCGCAACAGACGAACATGCAGCAAAGCACGTCGGATTTAGACCCGAGTATTCCGCGATCGTTGCGCGATTTGATGGTGCAGCATCAAGTGAAGGAAATCGATATCCAGATCGTCGTGAGCCAAAAGGGCTATTATCCGATCGATACACCGATCATCAATTACGACCCGGGCTTTATCAATGGTGTCCTGGTTGGGGCGTGGCAGCAGGTGTACGGGATGATTCAAGAAGCCAAAAAAAATGTGCCGTTTTAAAACCATAACAAATTGGAGGAATCATACATGACTACTGAACGCGAATTAGGTTGGGACGACGAGATTGAAAAGGACGGCGGGGACTTTATTGTCCTCCCTGCCGGTGATTACAATTTCACGGTTACAAAGTTTGAACGCGGTCGCTTCGCCGGAAGCGAAAAAATGCCGGCGTGCAATCAGGCGAAGCTAGAGCTGACGGTGCACTCCCCTGAGCATGGCGACGTTGTTGTGATTCACACCTTGCTGCTGCATACCAAGACGGAAGGATTCTTATCAAACTTCTTCGCTGGTATCGGTCAGAAGAAGAAGGGCGATAAGCTGAAGATGAATTGGCAGACGGTCGTCGGCTCGAAGGGGCGATTAAAGTTGTTTGTCGATAAATTCACCGGTAACGATGGCGTGGAGAAATCCAACAACAAAGTGAAGTCGTTTTACCCGAAGGACGAGGTCCAGCCACAACATCAAGCTCCGTTCCCAACTGGAACGCAAAATGGCGGATTTGTCCCGGGCCAGTTTTAGGAGGCGCTTATGGAGCTTAGACCATATCAGCAAGAGTCCCGGGAATCCATCCAAACGGAATGGGACAAAGGCGTTAAGCGTACGCTCTTGGTCTTGCCTACCGGCTGCGGAAAGACGATCGTGTTTTCCAAAGTGACCGAGGACCGGGTAAGGAAGGGCGAGCGCGTGCTCGTCCTGGCCCACCGCGGCGAGCTGCTGGACCAGGCTGCTGATAAGTTGAAGAAGTCGACAGGCCTGCAATGCGCTACAGAGAAGGCGGAGCAGACGTCGATCGGCAGCTGGTTCCGGGTTGTCGTGGGCAGCGTGCAGACGATGATGCGCGAGAAACGGCTCGAACAGTTTGACAAGGATTTTTTCGATACGATCATCGTCGACGAAGCGCATCACTGCCTATCGGATAGCTACCAGCGCGTGCTGCAGTATTTCGGGAACGCGAACGTGCTGGGGGTAACCGCAACGCCAGATAGGGGAGACATGCGCAATCTGGGATCGTATTTCGAGAGCTTGGCCTATGAATACACGCTTCCCAAGGCGATCAAAGAGGGCTTTCTCAGCCCGATCAAGGCGATGACGATTCCGCTGCAACTGGATTTGACCAAAGTCGGACAGCAGGCCGGCGACTTCAAATCCAGTGACCTGGGAACGGCACTGGATCCGTATCTGGAATCGATTGCCGCAGAGATGTGGCGCGTAGCACAGGATCGGAAGATCGTCGTCTTCCTTCCTCTCGTCAAAACTTCGCAAAAATTCACTCGCATCCTGAACGAGGTTGGATTCCGAGCCGCCGAAGTCAACGGCGACTCACAAGACCGGTCCGAGATATTGGAAGATTTCGATAAAGACAAGTACAACGTCCTATGCAATTCCATGCTGCTTACTGAGGGCTGGGACTGCCCCAGCGTGGATTGCATCGTTGTCTTGCGTCCAACAAAAGTACGTTCCCTTTATTCGCAGATGGTCGGGCGAGGTACCCGACTGTTTCCCGGCAAAACGGAACTGTTATTACTGGATTTCCTATGGCATACGGAGAGACACGAGCTTTGTCATCCGGCTCATCTCATTGCGGAGAATGAAGAAGTTGCCCAAGTCATGACCAAGCAAATCGAAGAAGTAGGTATTCCGCTGGACCTGGAAACGGTCGAGAAGCAAGCCGTTGAAGATGTGATCGCGCAGCGCGAGGAAGCGCTTGCTAAGCAGCTGGAAGAAATGAAGCGACGTAAGCGCAAGCTCGTCGATCCGCTGCAATTTGAAATGAGCATCCAGGCGGAAGACCTCTCGAGTTATGTTCCATCATTCGGTTGGGAAATGGCGCCGCCGAGTGATACGCAAATCAAGACGCTGGAGAAGCTGGGCATCATGCCAGACGAGATCGATAACGCTGGCAAGGCATCACTGCTGCTGGAGCGCCTGGATAAGCGGCGGACGGAAGGGCTGACCACGCCAAAGCAAATCCGTTTCCTTGAACAGCGAGGATTCGAGCATGTTGGCACATGGACGTTTGATAACGCGAAGAATTTGATCGATCGGATCGCCGGCAACGGCTGGCGCGTGCCGGATGGGATTGACCCAAAAACGTATCGTGGGGAGTGAAGTCTGAAAAATGACCACCCCCCGCATCCTGCTTTACCCTTGCAGCAAGTGGAGCATGGCCGATTGATTGGGCGCCGGGCTGCCGTTAAATGCAGCCGGCTTTAAAATGTGACTTCTATTAAAAGGACTGATCGCCATCATCGGTTAAGATTCCCCATCAAGGATGACGCGAAAAGGAACACTCAATTCTTTTGAAAGCAGTTCAGCCATGTCCTGTAAGCTTACGGTGGTATCAACTATGTGTCCGACAATTTCCCCCGACCAGGTTTCAGAGAAAGGTTCAAAAGAGTGCGTAGCTCCAGAAGCAAAACTAACCCGTCTTGGATCTTCACTAGTTATTCTGCAGAAGTCTTTCGATCGTAAGAATGCAGCGACTTTGGGAGTAAGTTCTTCGCTTGGGTGGATTGTAAATTTGTTTTCCTCATCTCGGAAATTTCGAATACGGATTGGCACATGCATACCTCCAAAAATTGTATTTAACATGATTATTCGACAAGACAAGAGGTGAATCCTTTTGAATCAGCTTAGTTTATTTGCAAGAAAAGGGGTCCATCAGCCTCGCGGTGGAATTGTTTTCTGACGGACAGTTTTTGAATACGGAAATACATGGGAGGCTCTATGGAACATAAAATCGACCTCATTTCCTTGTTGACCTACGTCGATCCCGCCTATCTGTCATATCAGGAATGGGTTAATGTCGGCATGGCATTGAAATATGAAGGCTATACGGCCAGCGATTGGGATGAGTGGAGCAAACGGGACGGGGGACGTTACCATCCCGGAGAATGCTTCCGGAAATGGACGTCATTTGAAGGCACCGGCAATCCGGTCACTGGTGCGACCATTACGCAAATGGCAAAGGATAACGGTTGGACGCCACGTTCCTCGGAGCGTGATGACCGGGAGCTGGGGTGGGATGACGAAATTTCCGGCGGCGATTATGTTGTGGTCGATCGCAATTGGATTGAGGGTAAGGAGATCCACGAGCCGGCTGCCTGGAATCCAGTTCAGCAACTTACCACTTATCTCGAGACGCTGTTCGACGTATCTGAAAACGTTGGATACGTCACGGACACATGGCAGAACGATGAAGGCAAGTTTTTGCCCACAAAAGGGGCATGTGACAGGACGGCCGGCGAGCTGATCCAGTTGCTTAACCAATGTAACGGTGATATCGGAGCAGTCATGGGCGATTACAAGCCAGAGGCAGGGGCGTGGATCCGGTTCAATCCACTCGATGGCAAAGGTGTCAAAAACGATAATGTTACCGAATTCCGGTATGCGCTCGTAGAATCCGACACGATGGACATTGAGAAGCAAAACGCTATCATGCGCGAGCTGGAGCTGCCGATTGCCGTCATGGTTTACAGTGGCGGAAAGAGCCTGCATGCCATCGTGCGAGTGGAAGCCGGCAATTACGACGAATACCGCAAGCGCGTTGACTATCTATATAACGTCTGCAAAAAAAACGGCCTGAACATCGACAATCAAAACCGAAATCCGTCCAGGTTATCCCGAATGCCAGGCATTGAGCGTAATGGTAAAAAGCAATTCATCGTTGATACGAACATCGGCAAAAGCAATTGGAACGAATGGCATGAATGGATCGAGGGCGTAAACGATGAATTGCCCGATCCGGAGAGCCTGACGGACTATTGGGATAACATGCCGAAATTGGCGCCTTCGCTGATCGAAGGTCTACTCCGTCAGGGGCATAAGATGCTTATGGCGGGGCCATCCAAGGCCGGTAAGAGTTTCGCGCTGATTGAACTCAGTATCGCCATAGCCGAGGGCAGCAAGTGGCTGGCTTGGACTTGTACGCAGGGAAAGGTGCTGTATGTCAATCTTGAACTCGACAGGGCCAGCGCCTTGCATCGCTTCAAGGATGTATATCAGGCGCTGGGGCTGCCGCCGCGGAACATCGGAAACATTGATATCTGGAATCTCCGTGGCAAGTCGGTACCGATGGATAAGCTGGCGCCGAAGCTGATCCGTCGCGCAGCCAAGAAGAACTATATCGCTGTCATCATCGACCCGATCTACAAGGTGCTGACCGGCGACGAGAACAGCGCTGACCAGATGGCGCATTTCACAAACCAGTTTGACAAGATTGCAACGGAACTCGGCGCCAGCGTCATTTATTGTCACCATCACAGCAAGGGCTCCCAGGGCGGCAAGAAATCGATGGACCGGGCCAGCGGCAGCGGCGTATTCGCCCGAGATCCGGACGCCCTGATCGATTTGGTGGAGTTGAATATAACGGAAGCGTTATTGAAGCAAGAGGAAAACAAGGCCATCTGCTGCGTATACCAGCGGTTTTTCGCGCAGCATAATCCGGGCTACCTACGGGATTCCGTCTCGCAAGACGATCTGCTCAGCGCGAAGGAGATGGAAGAGCATGCCCGTCGGGCCATTTACAACACGGAGCAGGCTGCAGCGCAGGAGGAAATCAGACGCGTCCTGGAGGCCGTCCGCAATCGATCCGCCTGGCGAGTGGAAGGCACACTGCGCGAATATGCGAAGTTTGCACCAGTCAACATGTGGTTCCAGTATCCAATTCATAAGGTGGATAACGTCGGCAGCCTGAAGGACATCGAGCCGGAAGGTGACGGACAGCCGCCTTGGAAGAAGGCCACGGGTAAGCGGAAAGACAAGGCCAATACGGAGCGCAGGAGCAAGGCTGAGGAGTTCGAAGACGCGGTGAATAACTGCAATATGGGCGAGCCGCCGACGGTCAAAGATTTATCCGAGTGGTTTTCTTCGACTGGCAAGTCGGTCGCAGAACGAACAATCAGGGATTGGGTTGCAAAGCATGGATACGTGATCGACAAGAATAATGGCAACGTTGTTGTAAAGAAAGACGGCGGCGAAGACCATTAAAATCCGCCGCAGTAAAATTCCGCCGAACGGCGGCGGCTATCATTAATTCATGGTCAATGCCGCACGGCGAATATACGTTTTTCATGATTGCCGCCATTCGGCGGATTAACGGCGGGGATTTGGTACGTCATGGTCGACGCCGCCGGGAGGCGGGGACCAGTATATATAAATATATAAGGATAGGGTGTGGCGTGTCGCAAGCGCCACACCCCCTCCCCTACATTTATTAAGAAGGCCGCCGACGACGAAAGTTAAAAAATGGAAGTTGGTGATACGGTGATTGAATTCTTCATGCCGATGAAACCGCCGACCGCTACGCACCAGGAGAAGCAGGTTGCCGTCGTCAATGGTAAACCGGTCTTCTACGAGCCGGACGATCTCAAGGCGGCGCGGTCGAAATTGACAGCCCACCTTGGGCAGCATGTTCCGAAGGAGAAATACACGGGAGCGCTGCGGGTGATTGTAAAGTGGTTGTTCCCGATCCCGGAAGGCAGCAAGCACTACGACGGGGAGTGGAAAACGACGAAGCCCGATACGCACAACCTGAACAAGCTGCCGTTCGATATCATGACCGATTTGGGATACTGGACGGATGATGCCATTGTCGCTAGCGAGATCATCGAGAAGTTCTGGGCCAAGATGCCGGGCATTTACGTCAAGATCGAAGAGGTATAGCCGATGGATTATAGGGCGCTTTTCATAGACGTCGAGAAATGGATTCAGGAAGCGAACGAAGCAGCCAAGGAACACGGGATGGATCATCAAGACTTTTGGAAGTGGGTAGCCGACTCTTCCAGCGCATTATGTAAAAAATATCAGGACAATCGGTTGGTCATTAAGCAAATGATGATGCTGGTCGAATGGCTTGAAGAAGTTTTCCAAAGCAGGAAGAACCATTCTTGAAACGAGGTGTTTCGCATGAATTGGAGAAAAGCTAACCGCCAGATGTTGGTTGAGATCGCATACTTCGACGAGGGTGCGTTGCTCGAGCACCGGTGCGCGGCTGCAGCTGAGTTGAAACGGCGAAACCGGGTAAAGCATGCGCGGATGCAAAACAAGGAAAAGGCGGTGTATCCGCGATGAGTCTTGATTTAAAACGTCGCTTCTTTCAACGAATCAAATCGATGTCGTTGGAAAAGTTCCTCATGACTATGAACGTGTTGCACTCCAGAGCATATGCAAAAGCTCAAGAACATTACGGGTATGCCATGGACATCGTTTTGACACCAAAGAAAAAAGCCGAGGTCGAAGCAAAGGCGCATGAGATCCGCGAGACATGGGACGGTATGATGACGTTGACGATCGACGAGACCGAATATGCTGAGTTAAAAACCGCGGAAACCGGACCGAATGTATCAGGTTCGACCAAGGAAGGGTGAAATGAATGGGAACGCCGATACCGAGTAATCGGATTGAAACATCATCTGCGCGGGGTGCCGGGCCGGTTACGAGATATACACTCAACCCAGAAGAGATTGCGAAATTGACACCAGGGCAGCCGATCCCGCGAAGCCATCATAAACCGATTGATCTACCGGAAGGAAGGGGCAAACCAAAACAAAAGGAAGGGGAGATTAAGGTGGCAGACGGAAGAATCAAAGAAGGTCCATCGTGCGGTCTGACGAAGGTTGAATTATTAAAGGCCATTGCTGCCGGAGAAACAATTTCGAGCATCGAGCGGGCGTGGAAGATGAAGAACCAGACGTTACCGTATTGGGTAAAGACTTGGGGGCTAAAAGGGATCACGCCGGGCAAGGCGCGGGAGTTGCTTGATGAGATGGGGGAAGAGGCGGCCCCAGCAGCGGAGCCGGCTGCAGAACCTGCAACGGAATCTCCGGAAGCGTCAACAGATGACGGCAAGGATACGGAAATCGAGCGGCTGCGAGAAGAATTGTCCAAGGCTATTGAGGTGTGCAATAAGAACTTGGAGATTGCGGTTTCGAACCAACTCGAATACGTCAAAGCCAAGGACGAATGCCGAAAACAGGAACGAGAGATCGAGCGGTTGAAGGACGAGATCCAGGATTGGACGGAAAATGATTTGAAACGTGCTGAAGAAATTCAATATTTAAAGGCTGAAATCGAGCGGCTGAAGATTGATGTGAAGCCAGTGGCCGCCATCGAAGAAAAGCAGCCTCAAGCATTCGTCTCACTCGCTCTCCCTTTAATCGATGCCGGGGAAGACATCGAGGAGCGACTGGAATCTCTGCAGATGATTGGCCAGCTCAAGGATAAGCTCGATATACGTGGGATCAGTACCCGGCGATTGATGGATGAGACGCTCGAGCTTTTCCAGGTCATTGCGGGCATCATTCACGCCCGAGCGGCGGACATGGTTCGGCCCGCGGAAGTACCGGCTACGGTGCAGGCATTCTTCAGCGACCATAACGCCCAGCACATGCAGCGAATGGAGAAGCTTGCTACAGAGCAGGGATGGAAGGTAGTGGAGATGTGAACGTACCGCGCATCCTGCACTACCCCGGCAGCAAGTGGAGCATGGCGCAGTGGATTATCAGCCACATGCCACCCCACACAACATACCTAGAGCCGTTCTTCGGCAGCGGAGCAATACTCTTTTCCAAACAGCGCAGCCAGCTCGAAACCGTTAATGACATCGATGGAGAAGTAGTAAATCTATTCCGCATCATCCGGGAGCGGCCAGAAGAACTTGCGAATGCTGTCCGATGGACGCCGCATAGTCGCGAAGAATATTATCTCAGCTATCAACCTGCGGAGAACGAATTGGAACGAGCAAGGCGGTTGATCGTCAGACTATGGCAAGGTAGAGGTGGAAAAACGTCACACCGTACCGGCTGGCGCAGTATGATTGAGCCCAATGGACCGTTGCCGGGTAAAGAGTGGACGGTGTTCCCTGATAAAGTGATGGCTGTTTCAGAAAGACTTATCGGGGTTCAGATTGAAAATCAGCCAGCACTCCAGATGCTTGAACGTTATGCGCGCCCGGACGTACTCATTTACGCCGATCCGCCATATATCATGTCAACCAGGACGACAACAAGCTATAAGCATGAAATGACCGAGGCTGAACATGTTGAATTGCTTGAAGCGCTCGACAGTCATCCCGGCCCGGTCATTCTGTCCGGTTACGCAACCCAAATGTATGACGAGAGGCTGAAACATTGGCATCGGGAAACGAAAAAGGTTAAAGCAGAAGGCGGCGCTTCGCGGGAGGAAGTCCTTTGGATAAACCCGGTCGCCGCAGGCGCGGTAGGACAGCAATTACTCTTTTAACGGCAGGTGATAAACATGGAAGTGAAATTCGCGTTTTACGAATGCGACAACGACGACTGTCTGAAACGGTTTGCGGTCGAAGAAGTCGAGGGAGAAGAAGTCGAAGAGCCGATCTGTCCAGCTTGCCAAGGAACGATGTGCATCTTCAGCGGCGTTAGAACCGTCGACATGGTGCCGGCCACGGATGAAGATATCGAGCGAATCAGCAAGGGATACTTTTGTTTGGACTGAGGTGAATGGAATTGCACAAATATTTTTACGGAGGTTCACCGCATGCAGTCGAAGCCAGCAAGCCGCAGATGCTCGAGCATGCAAAAGAACTGCAAGCACTGATAACTGCCAAAGGACATGATATTGAACTGGTAGCCGTCAATAAGCTTTACAAAGGATCGTGCATCTGCTGCATTGAGGGCCGAATGCATCATTACACGATATACGAGGAGCTTATTCGCCGGGAATGTGAGTTTCGAGGTTATGGTGGGGATGCTTGGGAGCAGGCGCCGAACTATGTCAAACTCGAAGACCTGGAACAAGGCCAGATGGAGTTGTTTTGAGGAGGGGATCAACATGAACGAACAACAAGTAATAGACCAGCTGACAAATTACCGGCAGATTGTGGCGAGAATTAAGATACTCGAAAAGTACTCGATCGGCAACGGTATAACGGTCAGCCGGTTAAACCAGGACGATCAGCTGCAGGAGCTCCACCGTCGGCTGCGAGGGATGCCATCGTACATGTATCTCAATAAGCGAGAACAGCAGCTGGAAACCGTCGCACATGCTTATCTGACTAAATATCCGCACGGCACCCGCAGTCAGCTGGCGGAGATGAAACAAGCCCGCGGTGCGGATTCGGAAGACGAGAAGCTGCTTAAAGAACTGCGGAGGAAGATTGAGAACGTGATCGAGGCCCGTGCCGGTCATGTGGACGACTTCGATGCCGTAATCGAGCGGATCAGCGAGCTGCAGGATCTTCTCCGTGAGAAAGAGCAGATCGACAACGCGCTTGAGGCGTTGGAGGGGTACAAACCGGATTATGCAAAGCTGCTACGCTTGAGATACATCGACGGACTGAGTGTTGTGGATACACATAAAAAGTTGGCCGTCGTGGAGAAAACCTATTTTCGGTGGAGGGTCGAGGCGGTAGCCGAATTCGCTAAATTGATCGATTTATGAAATATGTCCAGTGTTTTGTCCAGTAACTTGTCCAGTACAAGCCGGAATTCCCGTGTTATTATGGTATTATCGAACGAAATGCTTAAGAGCGTAAAGCCGTCCAAATTGGGCGGCTTTTTGCATGGAGGAATACAACATGAAAAAGGTCGATGATAAACCTGAACCGCCGGTAAAATGCAAAGGCTGCGTCTGGGGCAGATGGACCGGCATCAAGCAGGTGTGTAGTATGCCGAAATGTCAAAAGCAATAATCACAACAACGATCAAGGCTATCGACCTATTACACACCCCAAGCTTCTAGCAGCAAATAAAAGTTTGGAGGACGATAGAGATGACGGTAGCAAATGTTAGATGCAAATGGGTCGGCGGTAAACTCGTCTTTTACGACAAAACGACCGGAACCGTTTTACGACCGGATAGTCAACAGTATAACAACCCGCTTTCCCAGGCAAGGCGTCAAATGGTCGAACCGCCAACGTTTAAAAAATACAAGAACAATCCCGTTTTTAAACGGAACGATGCGCCTTGGCTAAAAAATGCTGGTTATAAGATGTACTGGCCGTGGGTTGTCCCAAACATGCGATCGATTTTAGGATCCGCAGCACTCGATGACATCTATCTGTACTATTCCTCTGACCACGCTTCCGGTAACGGCGGAATTGGCTTGGCTACTGCCCCAAGACCGGAGGGGCCATATACGGATCGTGGCATGATTTACGTCGATCTCAGCTTTGGGAACCAGACGGAAACGCCCTGCGTCGTGTGGAACCCCGATACCAATCTTTTTCACTTGTATTATCAGCAAAGCGGCGTAGGACGCACACAAGAAACTTGCTTAGCTACAAGTCCAAACGGGTTTAACAACTGGACGTTGGTAAAGCAAGGGTGTATCCATGTTGAGGATGTGGATTTTCCCGGCGATGGTCACACCGGATATGCAAAGGTATTCCGTCTCGGTAAGACTTGGGTTGCACAGCATCTTATGGGTGGCGGAAACTATGGTCGATTCGGCATCTCTTATTCGAAAGACGGCATTACTTGGCAAACAGATCCACGCCCAATGTCTAACTTTGCGGATTGGACTGAAGCATCTGATTATAGGAAAATCGAATCCGTAAGCACTCCTTTCAAATTCCGGGGTGAATTGTGGACGACCTACTCCACATCGCTTCTTGAATCTGGCGGGGTGAACACGGACCGCAACATCTATGTAGGACCGCTTAAAGATTTGCGGAAGCCTGCAGCCTTGTATCCTACAGTACCCGTAGGATCTGCAGGGGCATGGGATGTGGGAACGGTCGCAAGTCCCCATGTGATTGAATGGGACGGGGCACTTTATATGTTTTACCAGGGCGTGGGCTTGGATGGCAATGCCGCATTCGGTCTTGCCATAGCGGAGGTGTGATTCATGTTAAGAGATCTTTCAGGAGCTATCGTACCTTTGGGTAAGTCCTCTCGCAAACTTGAGGCAAACTTTCTAGACAGTACCGTTCTGCCGACTTGGATGACACTTACGGGTACTGGTTCGGCTGTTATCACCACTCCCGAGGTTGATTGTTATGGATTACAAATCAATACGGGTGCTGCCATCAATGACGCGCCGAGCCTTAATATTCTTCCGAATGGGTTTAACTTTGGCCCCAATGTGGGCCAATTCCGCGAGGCGATTATGGAACTCGAGAGCTTTTATTGCAGTGCTGGTCCGAGCGGCATTCAAACATTCCTGGGTATGAATGGAACGAACTGCGGAGCTATTCTCAAAACTCTGGCACAGCAAGCATCCTTGGTCAAAGCTGATACTTCTCAGGTGACAAAGAATACGTCTTTCCAACACGATCAGCAACGTAAGAGTAATATCAAAATTCATCTTCGTTGTGATGGAACGATTGCTATTGTAGAAGGTGATGTAGTTGGATGGGAGTATAAAGCTGCATCGACTGAAATGAGCGTTAGCGGTATCATCAAACCGGCCATTGTCATTAAAAACCTTACGGCAGGCGCGAAGTGGGCCCGGATTTCACGCATCGCATTAACATTGATTCATAACTAAAGATCACTCCGCTGCGAGTGGCCTTTTTATCTCGAAAGGGTGAGGGGGATGCGAGTTGAAAGTCTGGAACTCCGAATAGATCGGCATGCACACGATCGTTACTGTGAGCGAGTTGAGCCGATACCATTCGAGGAGCTCGGTAAGTGGCTGGCGCATCATCTCTCAGAAGGATACGGACATCATAAAGGCTATTTGCAAACGGGCGGTGTTTGGTGGCGGGTGACAATCTCCCAGGAAGCGATCACCTTCCACAGCTGCTACGGTCAACACCATATCGATCTGCCGGCAGCGATTAAATGGGCGAAGCGCCACAGAGACCGTATATCGCTTGGTGATACCATTGCCGATTAAACCAAAACGACCATGCAATAAGATTGGATGCCGGAACCTTGCGACTGAACGGTTCTGTGAACAGCATATGCGGGAGTACCGCCAGCAACAGGATCGGGAGCGAGGAACAGCGCATGAGAGAGGGTACAACTCCCGCTGGCAGAAGTACAGCCGGGCATACCTGAAGCGGAATCCGCTGTGTGCATGTGATGAATGTGCCAGGCTGCCGGTACCAATGCCGGCCGAAGTAGTCGATCATATCAAGCCGCACCGCGGAGACACGAATCTGTTTTGGGATCCGAGCAATCATCAACCGATGGCGAAGCGATGCCATAACAGGAAGACTGCGAGAGAGGATGGAGGTTTTGGTCGATGAAGGTCAGAATAGAATCGGAAAGACACTCACAAGCCAAGGTCTACCTGGACGGACAAGAGGGAAAGAATATCCGGTCAATTAGACTGGACGTGTCTGTTGATGAGGTTAACAGGCTTTACCTCGAACATATTCCCGAGGCGATCCAGTTCGAAGGGGAAGCGCAAGTGATCGCGGTTATCGATGGTCGGCGGTACCTGTTGATCGAATAGATCACATTTACACTTCACCGCGCTAAAGCATTAAATGGAAATAGCTAAGGGTAGGGGGGGCAAAATCCTTCGAAAGGCGGCGGTGAAGACCGCGTCCCCCCAATCGCACAAATTTTTTTCGGGTTTTGAAACTTTTTAGATTTTGAGAGGAGATGAATTCCTTGGTACGTGCAAAATTCAAGTGCTGGAGCAATCACGGTGGTGTTGTTACGCTACACCCAGTTACGGATGGCAGCGAGGAGAACAAAACGTTCTGGAAATATACGCCCGGCGGGCAAATCACTCTTACGATCACGAATCCAGATGCCGTGAATCAATTCGAACCAGGTAAAGAATATTACGTCGACTTCACGTCGGCGAATTAGTTTCATCCGCTCCGAAGGAGGTGGCCCTATGCCGGGTCGAAACGCGAAATCGATCGGCCTGCATCTGGCCGAAGGGAATCCGAGCCACTTGACGAAAGAAGAGATCGAGGCACGGAAGGCAGCTGAGGTTAAATTAGGTGAACAAGATTTGGCGAAATTGAAAAAGCCGAGTTTTATCACTAAAGATAAAGCAGCCAATAAGCTCTGGAATGAATTGATCAAGGAATACAAGTCTGCCGCTAAGCAAGGGGTCGAATTACTGACCAGCTCAGACATCGGGATGCTGGCGATGTACTGCAAGACGTTCTCGGAGTATGAGCGATTGCTCATCCAATACCAACGGATCGAGAACATTGTGATCGACGAGGACGTGCTGCACGAGTTTATTGACGGCGCGGTTGTTGCCGACCAAGTAAATTATAAAGCCCTGCAATATCTGTCGCAGCTCGCAAGCCTTGAAGGCGTGCTCAAGATCGAAACGGCCATCAATAAAAAGATGGACATGCTGCTCAAGATGCAGGATCGGCTTTTCCTAAATCCTCTGGCCAAGGTCAAGAATGTGCCGAAGCCGAAGCAGGAGAAGAAAGAGTCAGCGATGGCGAAATTCATGAACCGCCGAGCGGGTGGCGGAAATGCCCCATGACAAGCAAAGAGCCCTTGAGCCGATCGAGTTTATCCAAATGCTCAACGCCGTTGATGATTTTTACGGGCAGCCGTTCATCCTGCTGGATTGGCAATATCAAATCCTTTGGGACGTATACGGCACGGTTCACGACGATGGATATCGTCAATACCGATTCGCATACTTAGAAGTCCCAAAGAAAAACGGAAAAACGTCGCTGATTGCGGGCATCGCGCTAAACCATCTGGTTTGTGACGGTCCAGGCGGGCAGATTTACTGTTGCGCTGCGGATCGCGGGCAGGCAGAACTGGTTTATAAGGCTGCCGTCGGGATGATCGAACAGGAACCGGAGCTCGAAACAATCTTGAAAGTCACGGACAGCCGGAAGGAAATTAAAAACAGCCTTACCGGCACGACGATGAAAGTTTTATCGGCTGAGGCATACACAAAGCACGGTATCAACCCGACAGTTGTCATCTTCGACGAACTTCATGCACAGCCGAACCGCAATCTGTGGGACGTTATGACCTTCGGTGCCGGTGCTGCCCGGAAAGAGCCGCTTTGGTGGGTTATCACGACGGCCGGCGACGATCCGGACCGTAACTCCATCGGCTGGGAGATCCACGAGCAGGCGCGTAAGATTTCATGCGGCGAGCTAATCGATCCACATTGGTATGTGAAGATTTACGGCGCCCCTGAAGATGCCGATATTTACGACGAGAACACCTGGTACAACGCGAATCCGAGCTTGGGACATACCATCAGCATAGAGAGCGTAAGGCAAGAGGCGCTTGCAGCCCGCAACAGCGAAGCTGCAGAGCGTCTTTTTCGTTGGCTCCGGCTGAATCAGTGGGTAAGCCTGAAGCGTGTCGGCTGGCAGGCGCTTACGCTCTGGGATCAGACGGAAGGGAAATGGTCGCATGCCGAACTAATCGGAAAGAAGTGTTATCCGGGAATCGACTTGTCCAGCACGACGGATTTAACCGGCGTGTGTTATTTGTTCCCTCCACAGGAAGGCGCCGACGATTGGCGGGCGATATTCGATGCGTGGATTCCGGAAGACAACATGAAAGAGCGCGTGAAGCGCGACGGCGTCCCCTACGACCGCTGGGTCAGTCAAAAATATCTGCATGCAACGCCGGGCAACGTGGTGGACTATGATTTCGTCGAGGCACGGCTGCTGGCGGCGAATAAACAGTACAACATACCAACCGGCGGCGCCGACCCGTGGAATAGCCGTATGCTCACGCAGCGTTTAATGCGCGGCGGGCTAGAGATCGTCGAGATCCCCCAGAACATGAAGCACATGTCGCCGGCCATGAAGATGATCGAGCAGCTGATGAAGTCGGGGAAATTGTCTCATGAAGTAAACCCCCTTGCCCGTTGGTGCTGGGGGAATGTCGTGATTGCCGTGGACGGGAACGAGAACATTAAGCCGATGAAAAATAAGTCGACCGACCGAATCGACCTAACCGTGGCG
Source organism: Paenibacillus sp. sptzw28 (assembly GCF_019550795.1). Taxonomy (NCBI): domain Bacteria; kingdom Bacillati; phylum Bacillota; class Bacilli; order Caryophanales; family Paenibacillaceae; genus Paenibacillus; species Paenibacillus sp. sptzw28. The sequence goes on along the minus strand of NZ_CP080545.1, from coordinate 5,214,915 downwards.
CTGATTAACGCGATGGCAACAGCGATGCTATTCGAAGAGATGGAATTATCGGTATACGAGACACGCGGCATGCGGAGCTTGCTTTAGGAGGTGAGAAATTGGGGCTGTTCGATTTTTTGAAGCCGAAGAATAATCGGGATGATGATCTTCAGAAGTTTTTGATCGGGGATGACGTGCTACGACTTCCTGCCGGATCCGTCACCGCGACAATGGCACTAAAATATACGGCCGTTTTCGCCTGTTTGCGCGTACTCTCCGAAACGGCCGCAAGTGTTCCAATCGTACTTTACCGTAAGAAGGAAGACGGTGAGCGGGAAATCCGAAACGACCTCGGCGTCGCCGATATCCTCCGGAGCCAGCCGAACGAGGAAATGAGCCCGTTCAATTTCAAGGAACAGCTTATGATGTCTCTGAACCTCGGTGGCAACTCCGTGAGTGAGCGGCTCGTCGACCGAAGAGGCAGCTTGGTCGGACTGTACCCGTACCAGTGGCAGATGGTGACGATCGACCGGAATCCGGATACGAAGAAGCTTCAATACAAAATAGGCTCTTCGCCTCGGACGGTAGCGAAGACTCTGACTCGCAGCCAGGTTTTCCATGTAGCCGGACCTAGTCTGGACGGCGTTATCGGACTATCGCCTATAAGCTATGCGTCCTCAGCGATTCGTCTCGGGAAGTCCTACGAGGAATTTGGTGTCAACCTGTACCGCAACGGCGCGTTCCCGTCCGGTGCATTCTCCTTCGAGGGTGTTTTAAGCGAACCGGCATTCAATCGACTGAAAGAAGATCTCGGGAAGAATTACACCGGTATGCTCAACACTGGCAAACCCATGCTCCTCGAGCAAAACGGCAAGTTCACACCGTATATCATAAACCCGGCCGATGCACAGTTAATTGAAAACAAGCGATTCCAGATTGAGGATATCGCCCGGATTTATCGCGTGCCGCTTCACTTGATCCAAGATTTGAGCCGATCGACAAACAACAACATCGAGCACCAATCGCTTGAGTTTGTCATGTATACGATGCTCCCGTGGTTCAAGCGGATCGAAGAAAACATGAATATGCAGCTCCTCACGCCGGCCGAACGAAGGGCCGGTTTTTATGTGGAGTTCAAGATCGATGGGCTCCTTCGTGGCGACGCAAAGAGTCGGTCCGAATCATACGCACTTGGTCGCCAGTGGGGGTGGCTGTCGGTCAATGACATCCGCCGCCTGGAGAACATGCCGGCGATCCCGAACGGTGACATCTACTTGGAGCCGTTGAACATGAGCGAGGCCGGCAAACCTAAGCCCGCTGGCAAGTCGAGCGATGCCAAAGCGCTCGCGGATGAAATTTTCAAAATGATCACGGAAAGGGAGGCGGTCTAAGTTGCTATTCTGGAGTTTTCGCAATGCTGCAGACAATGAAGATGTGGAACTTCGCATCGAAGGTGAGATCATCAGCAACGATGATGCTTGGATCTACGAATGGTTCGGGATCCCGGCAGCCACACCGAACGCATTCCGGACGGCGCTCGCCGAGCATAAAGGGAAGAACATAACGGTGTGGATCGACAGTTGGGGCGGAGATGTGTTCGCTGCTGCTGGTATTTACAACGCCATGAAAGAGCATAAAGGCAAAGTCACGGCCAAGATCGACGGCAAGGCAGTTTCAGCCGCATCTGTTATTGCAATGGCCGCTGATGAAATCCTGATGAGTCCCGCAAGCATTCTCATGATCCATAACCCGTGGACTGGTGCTCGCGGCGAGGCGAAGGATATGCGACACGCAGCCGATGTGCTGGATGAGGTCAAAGAGACCATCATTAACGCCTATCAGACTAAGACAGGTCTCAGCCGAAACAAAATCTCTCGTCTAATGGATGATGAAACCTGGATGAGTGCTCGCAAAGCTATGGCCGACGGATTCGCGGACGGCATGCTGTACGCTAATGTGGCCGCAGATGACAATGAGCCAGTGCAGAATTCCTTTTCGTTCAGCCGGCTCGCCATCCAAAACAGCGCCGATTCCGCGATGCGGCGTTTTTTCGAACAATGGCAGAAGATGCAGCCAACCGAGAAATCGAATACCAACCCCGAAGAGAGCCCGGCCAATAACCGGGTTGTCGATATACAGCGGCGCGTGAGCGTGCGCGAAAAACAACACAGGAGGTTTTCCTAATGGGAGAAAAACTTAAGAAGATGCTTGCCCGTCAGGACGCGCTGCTCAAGGACATGCGTGCGCTATCAGACAAGGACGGTATGACGGATGAAGACATCGCAAGCTATGAGGCGATGGAAAAGGAGTACGACAACAACGAGAAGCAAATCGGGATCCTGCAGAAGCAGTCCAAGCGGGAAGCTGATGACAAACAACCGGTGAATCATCCGGTGCTGGACGGCGTCAATGAGCCGATGCCAAAGCCGTACAAAAGCCTGGCGGCGCAACTGAAAGACATCCGGGATGCGGCCCACGGTAACGTGTCTGAGAACCTGCGCATCGTCCAGAATGCGATGGGCGGTAATACGCAGGTCGGCCAGGACGGCGGCTTTGCGGTGCAAACGGATTTCGCCGGTATGATGATGGAAAGTGCCGCTTCGGCCGGAAACATCCTTCCGCGCCTCGACAGCTACCAGGTAACCGACGGCTCGAATTCGGTCAAATGGGTGGACATCGATGAGGATGACGTATCCGATACCGTATTCGGCGGAGTAAAAGTATACTGGGCGTCCGAAGCCGCAACGGTTGCCAAGTCGCAGCCGAAGCTGCAGGAGCGCGAGCTGAAGCTTGAGAAGTTGATGGGCTTTGCATATGCAACCTACGAGCTGGACAGCGATTCGAGTTTTATTAACACGCTGTATACCCGGGCGTTTGAACTGGCTATTCGCCGGACGCTGGAAGGCGCGATCATCTCCGGAGACGGAGTAGGCAAGCCGATCGGCATTCTGAAAGGCGGCTCACTCGTTTCCGTGGCGAAAGAGGCCGGCCAAGAAGCTGACTCGATCACTTGGGCGAATCTCTCGGCAATGTATCATCGCGCTTTCGATAAATCGAATTCGATATGGCTGGCACATCCAGACACACATGAGCAGTTCGATTTCCTTTCGTTCCCGGTTGGGACAGGCGGTGTTCCGGTTTATTTGCCGGCAACGCAGACGGGCACGATCGACACGCTGCGTGGCCGTTCGATCGTGGATTCCGACCACTGCTCAGAACTCGGTGAAAAAGGCGATATTATCTTCGCCGACTTGTCGCAATACATGCTCGCGTACAAAGGCGGCGTTGACGCGGCTACGTCAATTCATGTGCAATTCTTGACGGCTGAAAACTGTTTCCGTTTTATTTTCCGTGCGAACGGCATGCCGAAGCGGAATAAGTCGCTTAAGATCAAGAACTCGACGAAAAACCGCAGTTCCTTCATCACGCTTGACACTCGCGCTTAATAGCGCGTAAGAGCTGAGCCGTCCTGATCGGGCGGCTCTTCCTATTCTAATCTTGGAGGATGATAAAAGTGGCAATTACGAACATATCCGAAAAATTTCGTACCCGCGTCTTAATTAATGCGACGGACACATCGGCTGCCTTGCAGTCGTATCTCGCCCCTACACCGGGCGTAAAAGGTATCACGCTTCGCGTTGTTGCCAAGATGGGCAATGCAGCAGACTTGGCGCTGTCGCTCAAATATGCCGACGATGCCAGCGGTACGAACGCAACGGCGTACCCGGTAAACGTACCGATTTACAAGGGTACCGCACGCCAGACGGACGCCAAGGCGTTCACCATTACCGACGATTCCGGCAATGTGATCGTGGACTTCTGCGTCGACCCAGCAACGATTCCGGATGGTAAATTCGTCGGCATCTCGTCAGCCATCAGCAACGTGGCAAATTTGATCACGGTGACGATGATCGAGGACGTCGCTTACCGTCCGGACAAGAACTAATCCGGCTTAGAAAGAGGTGACGGTCAATGGCCGGTATCAAGGTGATTACGCAGCCGGCCGTTGAGCCGGTATCGCTTGGAGATGTAAAGACTCAACTCCGCTACGATGTCGACGATACGTCCCCGGACGCGATTCTGACGCCGCTTATTACGGCTGCGCGGGAGTGGAGCGAGGGGTATCTGAATCGGGCGCTGATTACCCAAACGCTGGAGTTGGCTCTGGACGAATGGCCGTGTGAAAACGCGATCGAACTTCCCCGGCCTCTCCTCCAGTCCGTCACGAGCTTGACCTATACGGATAGCGATGGCGCGACGACGACCTGGGACGCAGCGAATTATATTGTCGATGATTATTCATTTGTCGGCCGCGTCGTCAAAAAGTGGGGGATTGCATGGCCTTCCGTCCAGCTGGCGGTTGCGAACGGCATCAAAGTACGTTTCGTAGCTGGATACGGAAACGATGCCACCGCTGTGCCGCTCAAGATACGTCAAGCGATTATACTACTCGTCATGCACTGGTTTGAAAACGGCATGTGTGATGCCCCGGCAGCTGTAGTATCGCTTCTCAGCCAAGAGAGGTGGTATCCAGTATGACGTGTAAAGACTGCAGTAAAAACAGCCTGACAGGGCGCTTGAATAAGCGCGTGACCATCCGCAGGCCGCCGACGGACACAGATACTTACGGGCAGCCTCTTGATGTGGGATGGACGGACGTGGCGACGGTCTGGGCGGCAATTGAGCCGCTCCGTGGGCGGGAATACTTCGCTGCGATGCAGGAGAACGCCGACGTGACGACGCGGATCCGCATCCGCTGGCGTCACGGGATCGACCGGACTATGATTGCCGTCGATGATGCATCAGGAACGGTGTTTGAGATCGGGCATATCATCCATCCGGAGTTTGCCAAACAGGAGCTGCAGCTCATGTGCAAGGAGCGACAATAACGATGGCGCGCCGAACTGAAATTCTCGGAATGAAGGAGTTGCAGCGCGACATTAAGCTGCTCGGCCGGGTACCACAAGCGGCCGCAACGAAAGGCGCCCGCGCCGGTGCTCGGATTGCGCTGAAAGCAGCAAAGGCGAACGCACCGGAGGATACCGGGGCGCTCAAAAGCGGGATCATCCTCAAAAAGGAGCGCAAGTCGCAAGCAGGGAAAGCCGTTTACGACGTTATGCCGAGCCCAGCGATGAACGATGTCTTCGTCAAGGTCAGCAAGAAAGGCAAGCGGTCATACTATCCGGCTTCTCAGGAATATGGCTTTCTGACCGAGGATGGTGGGTATATCCCGGGATACCGCTATATGCGCCGGGCGATTGATGACAATAAAACAGCGATCGAACGTACTGTGCTGGACGTAGCCGGGAAAGAGGTCGACAAGGTATTGCGCAAGAAGGGGTTGAGATAGGATGGCGCAAGATTTTGAGCAGGCGTTGGATCAGGAAATGAAAACAATCACGGCTTTCAGTGGCCGGGTATATCCCTTATTTTCTCCGAAAGCGAACGCCGGTCAAGGCATCCCCTATCTCATTTATTCCTCGAGCGCGGGGCGCCGAACGAAGACACAGGACGGCTACCAGTCAGGCCGGGAAGTACGAGGCGAGTTGAACGTGATTTCGAACCGCTATGCTGACCTGAAATCATTGACGAATGCTGCGATCGACCAGCTCATCTCGTTCGAGCAGCGCCGAATCGGGACGGATGGGCCGCTTATCCAAGAAGTCACATATCAGCAGCCGGTAGAGCTTTATGAAGAAGATCCGAAGCTTTACCGTTGTTTGATCGAATATGAAGTCTATTATTAGGAGGTTGATCAATCATGCCCCAACGTTCCGTAGGAACAAAAATAAAGATCGGCACGACGTATATTGCCCAGTTGACATCGATAGACGCGCCGCCTCGCACAGCTGAAACGCTTGACACGACGACGCTGGATAGTGCCGGCGGATACCGGACCTTCACCGGCGGCTTTAAAGATGGTGGAGAGATCACGATCAGCGGCTTTTTTGAACCGGGTGATGCCGGACAAGACGCTCTCAACGACGCATTCGAGGCGGGCGCGCTGCAAGACTTCCAAGTCCTTTTTCCGTCGGAAATGGGAGCGTCGTGGACGTTCCGAGGCGTCGTAACAGCGTTTCAGGGAGGCAGCGCAACGCTAGAGGATTTGCTGTCATTCGAGGCAACGATCAAGATCAGCGGTTCGCCAACGCTTGCGACATCCGATTCCGGCGGCTTGACGGCGCTGGCGCTCTCGGGCGGTGGCACGCTCGCTCCGGTGTTTGCAAACGGAACGTACTACTACGCTTATACCGGCGCGATCACATCACCGATCACGGTCACAGCGACGGCAGCGAGTCACACACTTAAGTTGTATATCGATGGCGTGTATTCGCAGGATCTTACCAGTGGCAGCGCATCGAACAGCATTGCCGTGGCCCTGAACACGTCGAAAAAGCTAACAATAACGGCTCAGGAAGCGAGCAAGAGTGTCAAAACATACGAAATCATTGTCAACAAGTCGAGCTAGTAACGGGGCCGGGGCTATCCCGGCCTTTTTACTTTTGAAAGCGAGGGAAAGTTATGAGTAAAGCTGGAAATGATGTCGTAATCATCGAACTGGATAGACCGCGGGTTCTCAGATTCGGGCACAAAGCTTTAAAAAAATTAACTGCCTTTACCGGCACAAGCGTCGAAGAGGTTGGAACTCAAAACGATTTCGATCTGGAAGAATTAGAAACCATATTCTTTTACGGTTTAGAACGAGACGCGAGAGAAAGCGGGGAGACACTTACATTAGAAATGATGGAAGACATCCTTGATTATGCGCCGTCATTAGATTACCTACTTGAAAAGATGCAGGAGGCACTAAGAATTTCTTTTAGCGGAACATCGCAGGGAAACGGGTTGACGCCGGCGGCGACACAGCCGGCACAAAATCGGGCACAGCGCCGTGGGATTGGGAAGACTCGCTAAAAGCTGCAATCCGGCTAGGTATATCTCTTCGTGATTATGATGAGATGACCCCCCATGAATTGAATCTTCATATCCACGCCTTTGAAGAGCGCATGAATAGGGACAGCGAGGAACGCCTAGTGTTAGCGTATCTTAACGCGGCGTGGTCCAGGGCAGAGAAGCTGCCAAGCTTAAAGGTCATCTTGGAGAAGGTAAAGAGTGCGCAGAAACCGAAACGGGAGCAGACACCGCAACAGATGCTTCAATTCATATTGCAACAAACGGAGAGTGAGAGCAGCTAAAGGCTGTTCTTTTTTGTTTGTAAGGGGGTGGGATAATTGGCTGTAGTACGAAACCTACTCATAAGGGCTGGGGCCGATTTCGGTACGGCAAAGAAATCAATGCAGCAGTTTCAGAAAGACACAAACTCTTTCAAAACGGATATTTCCAATTCGATGAAAGGTATTCAGGTTGCCATTGCTTCTGCAATCACGGCTATCGCCGGTATGGGCATCGGAGCAGCCGTTCAAGACGCGATCAAGTTCGAGGCAGCAATTGGGCAATTGAATCGCATGCTCGGATCCAGTGCGGACGAGTTTCGAAAATGGGCTGATGAACAAGCTGGTGCGTTCGGCTTGGGCCGCAGCCAGGCGGTCCAGTTCGGTGCGACGTATGCAAACCTAATCAGCGGATTTTCCTCCAGTACGGAAGAGACTTTTAAGCGGACGCAGGACCTGCTTAAAGCATCGGCCGTCGTCGCCAGCTCTACGGGGCGCTCGATGGAAGACGTTATGGATCGCATTCGCTCCGGTCTGCTAGGAGAGACAGACGCGATCGAGGACCTCGGCATCAACGTGAATATCGCGATGATCGAATCGACCGATGCGTTCAAAAAATTCGCCAACGGGAAGCATTGGGCGCAGTTGGATTTCAATACACAGCAACAGATACGTTTGTTTGCGATTATGGAGCAAGCGGCGAAGAAGTATGGAACGGAAATCACGGACAATACCGCATCCCGCCAGGCACAGTTTATCGCCCAGCTCAAGAATACACAGCTTGCACTCGGTCAAGCATTCCTTCCCATTTACAATGCCGTTCTGCCGGCGCTCACGAAGATGGCTGCTGCACTTGCCAATGCCATGAATGCCATAGCTGGTTTCATGTCGGCACTGTTTGGTACTAAGGTTCAGCAACAGCAGACGAAGGCGACACAACAGCAGGCCAGCGCCGTCTCAGGTTTGGGCGATGCGTACGAAGAGGCAGGCAAACAAGCAAAAAATTCTGTGGCCGGTTTTGATGAGATCAATCAACTCTCCGAATCTGGAGGGGGCGCTGGCGGAGGATCCGGAGCCGGAACCAGTGCAGCGGCGGCCGCGCCTGTTGAAATAAGCCAAAGCCAGGAAGCCACAAGCAAATTCGCGGAAATGGCTGCCAAGTTTAAAGAGGTCATGCAGCCTGTCATTGACGCCTTCGGCCGGTTCAAGGAAGCGCTTAGGGAGCTTGGAACGTCCCTCAAAGAATTATGGGGAGCTCTTGATGGTGACAAACTTACCGGGTGGTTATTGACAATAGGGGCGTATGGATGGGCTGCATTCTTCGATCGACTAACAGGCCTCGCTGAAATCTTAACCGGGGTTGCAACCGCCATACGCGGGCTTGTTACGCTCGATCCGGCTATGTTCCTTAAAGGGATCGAAAAGATTGGTTCGGGGCTCTACGACACTTTCGTCGTCGGCGGGATTGGCGCCCTCATTCCGGGTTCTCGCGAAAAGCTGATTGAGCTGAAAGGTGTTATTGCGAATGCATGGGAGCAAATAAAAAAGGACGCCATGCCTGTATGGAATGCAATCGGGATAACTATTCAATGGCTTTGGCAGAATGTCCTTGTACCGTTCGGCCAGTGGCTGGGCACAGCCTTAGTGGCAGCTTGGGGTGCTGTTGCGACAGCTGCTCAATGGCTCTGGAAGAGTGTATTGGTACCGCTCGGAAACTTCCTTCTGTGGATGTGGGGAAACGTCTTTACGCCGCTCTCAGACATTGCGCTTGAGGCTTTAAAAATATCCTTTCTATTCGTGGCGGATGTGGCGAAAATGCTCTGGCAGGAAGTGCTTGTGCCGCTCGCTACTGCTATGAAAGAGAGCGTCAAGCCCGCTGTGGAAGCATTATCGACCGTTTTTGCTTTCCTTTGGAACAATGTGCTTAAACCGTTCGGGGCTTTCCTTTCTGTCAACCTCAAACCGGCATTCCAAGGTATTGTCGATGTGATGAAGTTCCTTTGGGAAAACGTAGCTAAGCCCCTTGCAGAATACATGGGCGGTTCATTCAAAACCATATTCAGCGAGGTATTTAAGACGCTCGGTGAGCTCATCGAAGACCTGAAGACGGCGTTCAAAGGGCTCATGACTTTTATCACCGGTGTATTCACTGTAGATTGGAGAAAAGCGTGGGAAGGTGTCCGAGACATCTTCAAAGGGATTTTCGACGGCTTATATGATCTGGTCAAGTTCCCGCTGAACCTCATCATCGATGCGATTAACAAGGTGATTGGCGGCTTGAACAGCATCAGTATTTCGGTACCAGATTGGGTACCGGAGTTCGGCGGCAAGTCTTTCGGCGTCCACATAGGAACAATTCCGAGACTCGCCCGCGGTGGTGTAGTATCGAGTCCTACCGTGGCTATGCTAGGCGAGGCTGGCGCGGAGGCGGTTGTACCGCTAGAGCGTGGAGACGTGTTTGATAAATTCGCCGGCGCCATTAGCACCGCGGTCATGACGGCCATGCAGACGGTCGGGGGAGGACGTGCTGGACAGTCCGGAGACGTTGTTCTATCGATCGATGGCGTGGCATTTGCGCGGATTAATAACGCATTCGCGGCAAACGAAAATAAGCGAATCGGCGGTTCAATGATTACGTCAACGTAGAAAGGTAGGTGAAGGTGTATATGGCGATCATCAAAGTCGGTAGTACGGATCTTCCGAGCCCTTCTGAGATGAGCTTCGGGATCCAAGACATAAAGAAGGCGGAGCGAAATGCCCGGGGCAATCTCATATCCGAATTGATCACTACGAAGAGAAAACTTGAATTGTCCTGGTCATTTCTCACGGCAGCACAGTTGCAAACCATTCTAACTGCTGTGGCGCCGAACGCCTTTTCCGTCACCTATACCGATCCGATAACCAACGCCAGCCGGACAGGTACGTTCTATGCGGGGGACCGTAACGTTGGCGTGATCGATTTTATGAATGGTGTTCCACGATATAAGGACTGCCGGTTTTCGCTCGTGGAGGTATAAGCGGCCATGTATAACACGACACAGACTTTCAAAGATAACATTTACGCATCTTCCCGGCGCATTGCCGGGCGCGTCACATTCGACATCTCAGATGTCGGCGCGACCAGCGACGTATCCAGTATCACGACCACAACCGAAGCTGCTTCAATCAGTGACAAGAGCCAGATCAACGATAATAAGCGCAGCTCAACATATAACTTTGCAACATGGGAAACGGGCCGTTTTAAATTGGACGGCTCGTTTTCATTTCCGGACAGTGCGCCTGCGAACAACGGGCAGATGGGATTCGTGAGCAGTCCTCTATGCGACGGATCCGGGACGTTTGCCACGCAGCCCACTATAACGATCGATTTTAACAGCACACACTCTTCCGCAGGCCTAACCATAACCTTTGATCAAAATACTGGCGAATACGCCACGGATTTCGATGTCACGGCATACAACGCAAGCGGAGGCGTTATACAGACAGTCAGCGTAACTGGTAACACGCAAATAATCGCGACCCCGCTCGGCCAGCTTTCGAATTACAAAAAGATCGTGATCGTGATAAAAAAATGGAGCGTCAGCAATCGCCGGGCGCGCGTGCTTGAGGTCGATTTCGGTATCGTAAAAGTTTATACCGATGATCAGCTTATTGAGATGGGCTTGATAGAGGAAATGGACCCGCTATCAGCGCAACTGCCTTCGCCTGAATTCCGGTTCATGGTCGACAACAGTGACCGTGCCTTCAACATCCTTAACCCGACCGGCTTCTATGCTTACCTGCAGCAGAGGCAGCAGGTTATTGCGGAACTCGGGGTAGATGTTAACGGCACAGTGCAATGGGTGCCGCTCGGGAACTATCTACTGTGGGAATGGCAGAGCGATGAGGGGAGCCTTACGGCATCGTTCAAAGCTCGCACGAATCTCGACCTCATGGATAATTTCGAATACCAGCAGGCAACGGCCAACGTTAAGACATTGTACCAGCTTGCCGTCGATAACTTTGCAGCCTGCGGCATCACGAATTACAGCATTGACACGGCTCTCCAATCGATCAACACGAACTCGATTTCGGACAATGTTACGCGTCGGCAACTTCTGCAGATGATCGCTATCGCCGGCTGTGCAAACATTTACGTCACTCGGAGTAACGTCATCACGATCAAGCAGCTACCTAACCTGCTGGGGACGGCTGTCGATACAATTGACCTGGACAATGCCTACAATGAACCGCAGATTACGCTTGATCCAGTCGTTCGACAGGTTGTCGTGAGCTATTGGACGTCTGCCACCGCGTCAACTCCCGTCACTGTGACGGATCCGAATTTATTGGATGGAAGCGTGCTGAAGCTTGAACAAAACAAGCTGCTTGATACGATAACGCGCGCGCAGGCCGTGGCGCAATGGCTTTTGGATCGTTCCAAGCTGCGGGCGAAATACCGTTCCATTTGGCGCGGGAATCCGGCTCACGAGCTGGCCGACGTTCTGGGATTCGAGAACACATACGGGGCGGACAAAACGGCGATGGATACGAAAAATGACATCTCTTATAAAGGCTATTTGTCCGCGAATACGGAAGCGAAGGGGGCGACGGGCTGATGGATGTATATTCGAAAACGATCGGCGGAACTACTTACCAGATCACGGTCAAAGAAGATTGGACTTGGGTCGCAGGAATACAAGAGGACGCACTCGCGTTTTCCGACTTCAACCGGATCGAAACAAATTCCCAAACACTTAGGAATATGCTGACCGCTATTCAGTACGCGATACCGTCGCTCACATTTGTTACGAATCGGGACCAGACATATATCGAGCTTCTATCCGGCATCAATCGGGTCGAAACGAACCTCGAAAGCATCCGGACGAACTTCGTCACGCCACCGGGATATCCCGGCACGGAATCTTGGACGGTTGGCAAAGGATTCGACTTTACGGATGCGAACCGGCTGGAGCAAGATATCCGGCTACTCTTTCAATATGCCGGATTCGTTTATGACGGCTTTATATATTGCGGCACCGTCAACTGCGGTTATCAACGCGGCGCGCTGCCGCTTGTTTAAAGGGGTGAAGACATGGCATACACAAAAACAAATTGGCTGGATCGGGCTGTACAATTCGTAAACCGGTTTACAAAGTCCAATGAGACAAGCACAAGCGTAACGTTAACAGCCGATCCCGGCACGGTCACGCAGGCGGGTACACCGATCAACGCGTCAAACCTTAACAAGATGGAGCAGGGTATTTTCGACGCTCACGACAAAACGAGCGGCAGAAACATGCCGGGGGGCGATTGTAACAACGCCACAAGCTACGGAGATTGGCTTTTCACGGATACAACGCTTAACAGTCCTTGGCCTGGTCGCTTCGGCGCTATCAGGGTGTTCGTCAGCAGCGGGGACACTTACAACGGCTCTACGAACTGGCTCTTCCAAGTAGCGTACAACACAGCGGATATGGCAGTAAAGCACCGCCACAAGATCAATAACGGTGCTTGGTCCAGTTGGGAAGATTTTGTAACTTCTGCGGGCGGTACAATCAAGGCAGATTTGATCTTTGACTCCCAGGCAGACACAGCCAATAGTTGGTCGAGAGGTATATTTTTTACTGTCGTAGATTCGGCGGGCGTAAAACAAACCAGCAAATACATCATAGAAGTCAATCCAACAGGCAATCCGTATTTTACGCATCGCGGGGTTGCGGGGTATAAAATGTGGCACGCTGGAAACGACGGCGACGGTAGCGGCCTTGATGCAGATTTATTTAAAGGAATGGGCGTCTCGGCAGGCGGTCTTGGCATAGTCAAAGTTGGGAGCGACGGCGTTGCGGAGATTGGTCAATATGTCGATTTTCATAGAGTAGGAAGCGCTGCGGATTTCGACGGCAGAATGAGTATCGACGCAAATAACGATCTTTTTTTTGCAAAATCTGGCGGCGCTACTTTTGGTATAAGGAACAACAATGGCGTTTTTGAAATGAACAACGGAGGGACGTGGACTCCTGTGGGAGGGATTAAAAACGTACAGCGCGGTCAATCGGCCATAACACTAACAAACGGCGCATCTAATGTTACGCTTGACGTTACGATATCGAGCGTGGCTATGTCGAAAACGTTCGTGGCTTCGCTTTTCGACAGATCGCTTCCTGCTAATACAAGAGTAGATGCAAGACTAACGACCGCGACGAACTTGCAACTTTATGTATATTCAACAAGCGGAACATTTCTTGGTCAAACCGCTACCATAGATTGGGAAATAGCGGAATCCTACTAAGGAGGGAAATGAATGTTTAAGTACGCACAGTTAGACGACGCAGGGCGCTGCATAAGTCTATCTTATCTATCTGGTGAAGTCGAAGCGGCTAACATGCTCCTGCTTTCCGAGACTGACGATGTGCAGCTTGGCGACGTCTACGACGGCACAGCATGGACACGGCCAGTACCGCCGCCGCCATCGTTGGACGAAGTAAAGGCAAATAAGCTCGCAGAGCTAGAAGCCGCCCGAGATAATGTCATTTATTCGTCGTTTACTTCTACGGCCCTGGACGGCGCAACGCCCAAAACGTATAACTACGACAAGAAGGCGGCGGACAATTTCCGCGCTCAGGGAACGCTGCTCAGCCTGGACCCGACGATAACAAGCGTCGATTGGTATGTTATCGAGGACGCGGCCTTTACGTCGCATTCACGGGACCAGTTCATCCAAGTCATCAAAGACGGGGCAACTCACGATAAGTCTCAGCAGATGAAATACTTCGTACTTGAAGCGCAGGTCAAATCGGCAGAGGATTCAGCAACAATCGAATCTATTATATGGTAAAGCGTTATGTATGGAATATGCTGATATCCATCGATCAGTTTTTTAACACTCTGGCCGGAGGCGATCCGGACGAGACGATATCCTCCAGGGCAGGCAAGCGGGCCGAGAAAGGTTGTAAAGCCTGCATCCTTCTATGTAAATTTCTAAGCTTGTTCGAGAAAGATCACTGTTATAAGTCAATAGAACCTGACGAAGGTGAACCGATGTAATCGGCTCCGCATAATATGCGGGGCTTATTTTATTTAAGGAGGCAGACATGGATAAAATACGTTTGATTCAACCGCAGCGCATAGCGCTCGCGGCTTCTTCTGTTTCGGCGGAGATCCCCGAGGGCATCGACTTCATTCAGGCGCCTCAGTTATGGGCGCAGGGGCACACCGGGAAGGGCGTTGTTATTGCCGTTATCGATACCGGCGCAGATGCGACTCATCCCGATCTGACCAACGTCGTAATCGGTGGGCGTAACTTTACCACGGAGAGCACGCCGGAGGATATCAGCGACAAGCACGGCCACGGTACGCACGTAACCGGGACGATTGCCGCACAGCAAAACGGCGTTGGCGTCGTGGGCGCTGCACCGTCTGCTCGAGTCCTGGCGCTTAAGGTGCTGGACCGGAACGGTCAGGGCTCCGTTATGAGTCTGATTGACGCCTTGGATTATGCAAGGAACTGGACCGGTCCAGCAGGCGAGAAGGTGCGAATCATTAACATGTCTCTCGGTGGTCCGACTGACTACCCCGGTTTGCACAAAGCTATTATCGACTGTGACAATGCCGGCATCATCATAAATTGCGCGGCAGGCAATGATGGGGATGGCTCAGCTTCAACAGATGAGCTCTCTTATCCTGGAGCATACAATGAGGTCGTGTCTGTCGGAGCCGCAGACACTTGGGGACATGTCGCGCCGTTCTCAAGCAGCAATGATCAAGTTGACCTTGTCGCGCCAGGCGTAGCGGTGAAAAGCACGATACCGGGCGGCGGCTATGCGCTTTATTCCGGCACGTCTATGGCCACACCACACGTTTCCGCTGCGGCTGCTTTAATCATTAACCAGTGGGAGCATGACTACGGACGCAAGATCACGGAGCCGGAGCTGTACGCTCAGCTCATTAAGCGGACCATTACTTATGATTATGACCGCAGGCTGCAGGGTGCGGGTGTACTCCGTTTAACAGTTGGGTACTCACCGCCGCCAGAGTGGGAGGCGATCACCATCGCGCAAGCCGTTGACATCCTAACCGCTGCAGGTGTGATTGAGACGCCGTCTTTTTGGCTTAACCTGCTAGCTAAATTTAAAGCAAATCCGGAGCAGTATAAAGATTTTCGTTATGTCGAGCTGCTTATCCGTAAGGCTGCAGCCAAAATAAACTAGGGAGGTTGATCTAGGATGATCAAAGAAACAGGATCGACGATTCTTACAGCAGCAGTAGGTGCAAGTGGAAGGGAGACGGCGATCGGCTCGATCGCTGCATCGGCCGGGCTTTTCATTACTGACTGGCTTGGAGGTTGGGACAAGGCGCTGCAGGTTTTACTCGTTCTAATGTTATTTGATTATATCACCGGCGTACTAGGAGCAATCAAAAACAAAAAAGTGAATAGCGATATCATGTTCTGGGGCGGGATCCGCAAGGTCACCGTCCTTTTTGTTGTCGGCCTCGCGTCCCTGCTTGATGAATGGGTGCAGCCGGGGGCTCCGGTTTTCAGGACCGCTGCGATCTATTTCTATGGTGGCCGGGAAGGTTTGAGCGTGGTTGAGAACCTGGGCGTGATCGGCGTACCTCTTCCAGGTCGCATGCGGGAATGGCTGGAGCAATTGAGCGAGAAGGGTGGCGCCGGTCCTCAGAAAGGCGATGACGGGCGATGAACCGCATACAGTTTATTGCGGCGTTGGCTCCGGATGCGATCCAGGCGTGGAGAGAGGGAAGCCCTCTCTTCCCGTCCGTTCGCCTCGCGCAAAACATCCTGGAGACAGGCGCCGAGATTCATCCTTGGTTTAACCTGGGCGGCATCAAAGCCGGCAGCGGTACGCCTAATCCCTGGTGGGACGGTCGGACGATCGCTAAACCGACATGGGAGGAATATAACGGCCGCCGGGTTGAGACAGTCGCCTATTTCCGCGTATATTCAAGCGTGTACAATTTCTATAAGGACCAGGACCGTTTGCTTAGTACAAACCGTTACCACCGCGTAAGGTTGTCCAAGACGCCGGAAGAGCAAGCGGCCATGCTGCAGGCGTGCGGCTATGCTACAGATTCCGCATATCCCGGCAAACTGGTATCACTGATTCGATCTAACGATCTGGTGCAATACGATAGGGAGGATGAGGACAAATTGGAGATGACGAAATATCAACGCGATACGCTTGTGGCGACGCTGCAAAAGCTGCTGGAGCGGAAAGTCATCAATGACCCGGCTTGGATCGAGAAGGCGAAGAGCGGCACGTTGTCGCTGTCTGAGCTGACTTGGCTTAATACGATTCTGGTTGCGAATAAATAGTACGAGCCCCTCTGGCTTCGGCTGGCGGGGTTATCTTTATTAATCCAGGGTGTATGGCTAATCTTCCTCAAATCCTTAGATACCACTATACGGTCGCAGTAAAAAATGACCCAGGGGGTCTTTATCTGGTATTAATGATTTCGATGATGTCAGCTTTGGATAGATTATATCGCTCTTCTTTCGCTCTCCACACTTCGAGCATTGCGCGATATTTAGTTTTCATCCGGCTATGGCTGTTGTATTGAGCATGGCCGTCTCTTTGAAGTTCAGAGAATCTATCCAAATCATGAAGGAAAAATCTCGTGTACCCCAGTTCACTTATCTCATTATTACCATCAAATCCAGGGAAGTCGATCTGCCACTCCTCTATACCTGATTTATCTTCTAAGGCAGCATAAGAATTATGTAGACAGCTGTACATATCCAAGACGTCAACAACTAGATCTGATGCCTCCTTACTCATTTCGGCATAGAACGACTCAACCAAATCTCCGTAATGGGCCTCGTATCCATTACTTAGTATAGTTCGAAACGTCCTATAAGTTTCAGCATCCTGAGGATTCAAACGCTCAAGAATCTCGTACTGATTATACAACATCAATCTTTCCTTTTTAGACAGGTCCACTGGTTCATCTCCTTGTCCTAATGACTTACTCGCAGTATTATACCATTTAGGTAAAAACTAGTATATACGAATGCCA
Organism: Paenibacillus sp. sptzw28; assembly: GCF_019550795.1. NCBI lineage: Bacteria > Bacillati > Bacillota > Bacilli > Caryophanales > Paenibacillaceae > Paenibacillus > Paenibacillus sp. sptzw28. The sequence continues at coordinate 5,197,750 of NZ_CP080545.1, read as the reverse complement.
TTATTGGAGGGGCTTTATACTTATCCCCATTGATATGCAAACTAATGTTCGCATATAATGGGGATAATAATGAAAAAAGGGTGTTTGTTGCAATGAACGGATTCGACCCAATGATCTCCCTAAAGACACACATAGCGCTTTTAAAAATGTTTGATGAGGCGGAATATCTCGTTAAGGAATCTAAAGGGCTGACATCAGCAATCGGAAAGATCGTTGGTCAGTTGATTGTAAGTGAGTTGGCCCGATCCAGGAAGTCGATGAAACATAACAAAATATGGGTGAATGAAAATCCAATAAGTGAGCATCGCTATCAGTATTCGCTACAAAGACGCCGCGACGAGTTCGAGATATCAGATTCTGAATTAAATTTATACCTTACTATGGTGATAAAGTCAGTTGAGCAGAAAATAGAAAATATGAGGCATCGATGATTGTCCCATTATTTTTTTTTCATTTTATGAGGTTATGTGTAAGTATACTTTAGGAAGCAGATGAAAATAACTTAAAGCAAACGTGTGTTTGGAAGGAATTTACTATCCATTGTCGAAATATGTATCTCTATTCTAATTTATGGGGGTACATAGTATGTCGGAATCAAATCAAAAATTTAGGACTTACTCAAATGAATTGGGCATTACAGTGTCGCTGTATGATTTTATTTTTGAAATTAAAGAAAACAATCCGAACGGGGAAAAGATAACCCATGGTACAATTACTGTAAGTCCGCAGCATGCTAAGTCTTTTCTGCAAGTTTTAGCCGAAAATATTGCGAAGTATGAAGAAATGTTCGGATCGATTAAAATTCCCGATTACCGTGAAATCGAGGAATTGCAAAGGAAGGGCTTATTACAGGAGAAAGGTGAATGAACACTGATAGAACAGGAGAAAATTTATTTATAACAAAGAATGTTTCTGGTGAAACTGTAAAACTAAAAAGCCAGACATTTTATGCTCATATATTACCCGGACACCCAGAAATGGAGCAGAATTTGGCTGCGATCAAGGACAGTATCGAAAATCCTGAATATATTATCGAGAGTCATCAAGTTCCAACTTCAAAAATATACATTGCAAAGAGTTCCTTATCAACCTATCCTAATAAATATATAAAAACTGTGGTTGATCACAAAAGTACAAAATCAGGTTATGTAAAAACAAGTTTCTTTCCTAGAAATTTTGTTCTGGGAAAAGATGGGAAGGTGATTTATCCATGAAGAAGGTTAAAGTGAATTATGATGTCGTTAGTGATGTGCTTTACCTGTCTTTTGGAGATCCTCGACCATCTTTTACAGAAGATTATGCGGATGGAGTCTATGTCAGATATGATATGGATACCGATGAACTTAGTGGTATTACAATTATTGATTTTTCGAAAAGAACCGAGCAACTTAGACATCTAAGTTTACCCGGAAATATTACGTTTGATGATATGAATGGGCTGTTGCATTGAATCGTTTTGATTTCTGCTGGCATAGCATGCGGTTTTTATCCCCCTGCCATCGGCTGGCATGATTGTTGTTGCCATAGTTTAAGCCCCTAATCGGTCGAGTGCCGGTTAAGGGCTTTTTGCTTTACTTGTCTTTGTCTCGAGTTATGATAAACCCGATAATGACCAAGGCCCACATGAACGCAATTGCTATCCAGAGCATCATACCTTTCTTGCCTCGTTCGCTGCTACCTCGGCGTATGCATCCATTACCTCTAATGGGTCGATACCAGCGGATTCCGCTAGCAGGTTAATTGCCCGGTCAATGCCTATAGCTTCGCGCAAATAACCCTTCGCATCTTCCCGATCCCCGCGCGCTTCGCAATACCTCCGCATTTGATGCAGACGTTTATACTCACTTGTCAGCATGACGCAGCTCTTTAAAACTTCCTCTTTATACATACCTCATACCTCCCATGTTTAAGGATCGTCGGGCATTATTTCTTCTTGCGCGGCCGACAAACGATCCGACATTTACCTGCGTCCATGTCGTCATCAATTTGAAACCAGACTTCTGCCTCGAACATAAGAAATGGAACGATGAGATTGCCATACACCGCGTAATCCAGATGCTTCAATTGCTTTAGGCCGCTCATAATCATGCCTCCCTTTGTTTGCCCGCCTGCAGTTTATCATTCATCTCATTTATGTTATGATGGAGGAGGGAGCCGTTAACTCCCTCCAACATTCTTACTTGCGTTTGCGCTGTTCCTGTACTTTGGAGTGCAGGTCGTAAGCGCGCTGCTCGTCATCAGAGAGTCGGAATCTCTCGATGACCTTCAAGCTTTCTTCCCGGAACACTTCCCGCGTAATGCGTCCCAGTCCCATCTGGTCGCGTAATACTCGCAGGGAGTGTTCTCTTTTTTGCATTTTATCGAATGCGGTTTGTGCTTGCTTGTCCATTTGTATCACCTCCTTGATTTTATTATACAACGAAATTCGTTTAATGTCAACGATAATAGTTGAAAAACATAGCGAATTTCGTTGATATATTTTGTGAATTCGGGTATATTTGGTGTGAGGTGAGGGCGATGCTCATAATGAAATTAGAGAAGATCATGTCAGAAAAACGAATCAATACGCGGCAGCTCAGTGAGATGACCGGGATCCGCTGGAATACGGTCGACGATATGGCAAAGAACAAAGCGAGGCATTGGTCGCCTGAAAACCTGGATAAGATCATGCAGGCGCTTGGGGTTGAAACTATCGGGGAGTTGATTGAATACATAAAAGAGCAGGAGGGATGACCCTCACTGCTCTTCAACGAACCCTAAATTGACATGGCCGGATCTCGGCATCATCTGCAACGATCTTCTTCGGGAACCAGTCACCGTTTATTTGTACGGCGTATTCTGTGTGCCCCTCAATCACGCCGCCGTAATCCACGATCTCATTATTCATCCAGACTGTAACCGGCGTTTTGTTATGCATGGCCGCATCGATATGGGCACCGGTCGACAAGATGAAGCCGCTTTTGAACAATTCTGATTCTCCCTTTTACTGTAAAATGATTTCGGTTTTCGCATCTTCACCAATGCGCTCAAAGCTTCCGCCGATCGCTCCGGATACGAAATAATTGAAGCTTGTGATGGCGTCAATATCTCCGGACACTTCGAAGACGATTTTTCCTTTCTTAATTACCTTACCTTTAAAGTCGCCGCCAACATCGTCAGACAAGAATACTGCTGCATTAATCTGCTCTTTCGTGTTTGTGACGATCTCGCCTTGATCCGGATACCAGCTAACCGTATCATCCGATGTATTCTCCGCCACGGTATCCAATACAACGGCTTTCACCGGCTTGCTATACTCATCAGCCTTGTAGGCAGGATCGAGCGTTACTTTTGAGATGGTGAGGTTCATAGGGCCGCTTGTCATTTTCACATTAACGGAATATGACTTCGCAGGATTGGCAGGCGTTGGAGTAGGCGTTGAGCCGGCGCTCGTAATGCTTACCGTCCGAGTCGACGCATCGTAACCTACTTTCGCTCCAAGCAATTCGGCAGCTGCCCGCAGCGGGACGTATGTAGTCCCATCAATGACCTTCGGCTCAACCTTTGCGACTTGGCCGTTTACGATGAGCGTTAATTTCGCAGCCGCATATGCACCGACCCCAGCTGACATGAGCATGAGCGTTGCAATGATAGATGTAAAGATGACCTTCTTTTTCATTTTTATTTCCCCTTCCTATATTTTCTTCCTTTACCAATACGAGCATCCTCCACAAAAGTTGCGTTCTCGCAAAAACCTCTCCTTTTTCATCGAAGGATTCGACAAGGCCTCGTATTGAAGAAAATGTTGGTTTTAGGTCTAGCGAAATAGGGAGAAAGGCGGTAATATTGTAGGAAAATGTTACAAGAAGGGGTATACAAATATGCGATACTTATTGTCAATTGTATTACCGCCATTAGCCGTGTTGCTTTGTGGTAAACCGATTCAATTTATCTTCAATATCATCCTTACATGCTTAGGTTGGATTCCAGGAGTTATCCATGCAATGCTTGTAGTATCAAGCCACAAGGCAGACAAGCGAAACGAGAGGCTGATTAAAGCGATCGAGCATAAAAAGAGTTTCTAAGAAAAAGCCTCCAACGCGGGAGACTTTTTGCAAGACACATCAATCGTGTTAGAAACAGGGTAACAAAAAGGTAACGCAAGCACATGAAAAGCCGTTATTTAACGTTAACGATGTTACAGCCCATTTCTTGAAAAACCCTGATTCTATGCGCTTTAGTGACATATCGTTAACGATGTTACAGGCTATAACGCAATGGGCGGCATGATGTAATCACTGCATCAGAAACCCTTATATACCAAGAAAACGGGACCCTTTTTGGGTCCCGTTTTCTTATAATCTTGCAATCTATGGGCCTTCAGGATGTCCCAAACTGCATCTTCTCCGTAACGTGAGTATAAATCTGTAACGTCGTAAATATTTACAGTTTTTCCTTAACTGAAACGTCCCGCCAATGGGGCGTTTTACTTTTATTTGTGAGTGTTATCCGTACAAATCACGGAACTGCTGGGGCGTCATTCCGGTCATCCGATGAAATATGCTGATAAAATAGCTGCTTTGGCTAAATCCCGTCTCATAAGCGATCTGTTTAATGGCGAGCGGAGTAGATACCAGCAAGTTCTTGGCCAGCAAGATGCGACATTCCGTCAAGTATTGAGTGGGTGACTTTCCTACGGACTCTTGAAAAATACGAGTAAAATGGTATGGACTGTAACCTGCTTTGTCGGCAATCGACGTCAAATTCAACTTCCCGGTACAGCCCGCTCGGATATAGTCGGCGACTTCGAACATCTTCTCGCGGGTGCCTTTTCCCGCCGTCTGGCGATGATGTCCGGCATCATGCATGAGTGCGGAAAGCGCCTCGTACAGAGCCGCTGATACGGCCGGCTCATTCGTACTCTCAAATGTCTCAGACAACCTCCTTAACTTTTCCAGCGCCTGTTCGACGCGACTTCGCTGCTGCGCAAGCGTAAACAGCCAAACCTTACCCCGACCTTTGCCTTCCAACAACGGCTCAATCCCATTCCCGGCAAAGTGAACAAAGCATACATCCCAAGGATCGTCCGGATCCGACTCATACTCGTGGCTCTCGCCTGGTCCGTACAGAAAACCCGAGCCAGGCAACAACTCATGCCGTTCGCCCCCGGCCACCACATATCCTTTGCCCGATAGAACGAGATGCAGATTGTATTCCTTACACAAACCGGCCGGTCTCCGCACGCGGTGCCTGGGATCAAGATGAAACCGGCCGCATGATTCTGGATAGCAGACATAATGCAAATTGCTGGGCTGCGGCAGATAAAAAAGCTGCCAAAACACGATGCCTCACCTCGATTTATTATAGGCTTCTTATATTTTGCAATAAATTAAGATGTTTCACAAGATTCCATAACTTACTTTACAGGTTTTAGCGATAGAATGGAAAATCAGGAAGGGTTGCTCGCAATATTTTATCACTGAGCTGCAATGAAGAGAAAATTTCCACGATTCCTACGGCAGATTTTCAATTTCGCAATATTTTGATTACATTCGCAATATCCTATTATTTACTCTATATAAATTTGCGTCGGGGTGATGCCCGGGCAACCGCGGGCGCTGCCGGGGTACCGTCATCGGCGGTATCTTTGGACGAAAGCGCCATGTTGAATGGTGCGTCCTACTTTACCATTTTTACATACCACCCTCACCGGATGCAGAGTGATCATTTACTGAAGGAGAATTTGTTATGACATTTTCACGATTTGTTGCTAGCAAGAGGGGCAGAAAATTAATGTTTGTTTTGTTGGCGTGCATAGCAGCCATTAGCTGCGCAGCAGCTTTAAGAGCCTATTTTACTGATGCCGATCCTGTCATTGCAGCATTCGGACCCTTAGTGATGTACAACACACCGTTCGGCGACCCGAGTCCAGGTGCACTTTACGGCCGAGCGCTACGTCTGCAGCACTCCAAGTCCGCCAACGGAACCATGCTGGCCACGTTCGAGCAATATGTTAACGGCACGCCGAGCTTTCCGATCTTTCAAAGCACGGATGACGGTAAGACGTGGGTGCCGATTTCTACTGTGACCGATCAGTGAATGGCTGGGGGATGCGCTGGCAGCCTCAATTGTACGAGCTGCCGCAGGCAATCGGCAATATGCCGGCAGGCACGATCCTTTGCGCAGGGAATTCCATCCCGGGAGACTATTCCAAGTCGAAGCTCGATCTCTATAAGAGCACGGATCACGGCAGGACATGGTCGTTCGTCAGCTCGATCGCTTCCGGCGGACAGCCGAAATCGGAAAACGGTTACACGCCGGTTTGGGAACCGTTCCTGTTAGTGGCAGACAACAAGATGATCGTTTACTATGCCGATCAACGCGACCCCCAGTATGGCCAAAAGATCGTGCATCAAACATCTGCGGACGGCGTAAACTGGGGGCCCGTCGTTGACGATGTGACATCCCCATTGTACGTTGACCGTCCGGGAATGCCCGTAGTCGCGCAAATGGGGAATGGAAACTACATCATGACTTACGAGGTTTGCGGTTCAGAAAATTGTAAGATTTCTTACAAGATCACGCCGGATCCGGAAAACTTCGGTTCGGTAAAAGGAACCAGATTACTTGCGGAAGACGGTACGAGCCCAGAAAGCTCATCGTATGTGGTATGGCTCCCGACGGGAGGTGCGAACGGAACGTTGGTCGTCTCCGCTTTTTCCGATGAGTCACTGTTCCTGAATACGCAAAACGGTGAGGGACTCTGGACCAAAATCAAATCCAACGCGGAGATAGGTTACAGCCGTGGGCTTGTGCCCATGCCCGACAGGCATTCGGTGTTCGTCATCTCAGGCGGCCCGCACCCGCTTGGCACAGACAGAGCCAATTCGGTTACGTACGGGATCGTCGATTTGAGAGGCGACAGTTCGGATGGGACCGTGACGCCTGCAAAATGAATATCGTCAAGTGCAATCTGGTGTTGGACATTAACTGTGGTTCGATGAGCTAATGCGACGGGCGTACATCTTAAAGATCATTTCAGGCTGTAACGGGGTTTCGGAGAGGGCTTCATGCAATTTTATAAGGGCATACATTCAGGGGAGGGTTCGAATGAGAAAAGTAATAAGTACCGCATTGATGCTGTTTATGAGTATTTCATTGGTTCTTACCGGTTGCGGAGGTGGTGGCACTGCAACGTCTACAGACTCGAAGACTACGGAGAATGCAAAGGAAACGACGGAAAATGCAGCCGGCGAAACTCCAGCAAAGGGAGCTGTTCCGGCAGAGAAAGAAGAAACGAACAGCAACGATCTCATGATGAAGAAAACCAACCTCTCAGGAGAAATTACGGTTTGGACATTCGTTGGATTGGAAGACATCGCTAAAGAATTCATGAAACAATCTCCGAACATCAAGGTCAACGTGGTGAAAATGGGCATGGAAATGCACGATAAGCTGGCGACAACGCTTGCGGCCGGTTCGGGCGCTCCGGACGTGGCCATTGTCGAGCAGGGACATTTCCCAAGATACGTCACCGGCGATGTGCTGGAGGACTTGCTGCAGCAGCCGTTCGATGCGGGGAAATATGAGGACTATGTATCTGATTACAACTGGAACCGTTGGAAGTCGGTTGACGGCATGAAACAGTACGGCTTTCCTTGGGACGTAGCACCTGGCGTGTTTTTCTACCGGGCGGATATTTATGAACAGCTGGGGCTGCCGAGCGATCCGGCCGAACTGGCGGAATACATGCAAGATCCTGAAAACGTATTCACGATTGCGCAAACGTTGAAAGCCGACGGAAAGTACTTTATGGAATGGGGAGACGGACCGGTTCACTGGGGCGGAGACGAAGTCGGCTATTTCGACACGAATTTGAACTGGACGCGAGACAGCGACCGTCTGGTCGAATTGTTGGATGTCACGAAGAGAGGCGAGCAAATCAAATGGTCGCCGTATAAAAGTATTTGGGGCAATGAGGGGAAAGCAATGCTCAAGAAGGGTGAGCTTACGGGTGTGGTCCTCGGAAACTGGGGCGCGGGTACCCTTAATAATTTCGTACCCGAACAGAAAGGCAAATGGAGAGCGACGGCGATGCCGTTTGGCGTACATACCGGTATCGGCGGCTCCACGTTCGTAATCCCAAAGCAAAGCAAGAACAAAGAAGCGGCGTGGGCATTCGTCGAGTGGGCCAATGTTTCAGAAGATGCCTGGAAAATTTGGCACGATGGTGGAACACTTTCGGGGTGGAAGCACATTCAGGAAAAGGACTGGTTCCAAAAACACAGCGATCCATTTTTGGGCGGACAAGAAGACTTTAAGCTCTACTTGGAGCTCGAGAAGCAGATTCCGAAGAGGACGCTCAATCCGCTTGACGGAAAAGCTTGGCCAATCTGGGTCGAAGGCGTGCAGAAGGCGATCAAGAAGAACCTCGACTCCAAAGCGATCCTTCAGGAAATTCAGGACAATATTCAGAACAAGCTGAAGCCGGATATTGAAAAAATGAAGAAAGAGCTGGGTAAATAGGCATTTGTCATTTCGATTCGCCCCCTTCCCAGGGGGCGAATACATTGTTCATTCGTAAATGTCGATGATCCGGAGGCAGTTTGGAAAGCCGGTAATAAGATAGGGGGAACTTCCTCGTGCTAAGATTCATGCGCAAGTACATGGTAAGTATTATCGTTGTACTTGTTTTAACGATATCGCTGACGTTGTGGAACCAATCCAGGGGCTTCGACGATACGGTTATGGCCAGTATTCCCAAGTACAAGGATGTAGACATGAAATCGATTCTGGCTGACGATGACATCCAAAGCAAGCTCGAGCCTTCTTACTTCGATTATTATAAAGCGCATAACGATGAGGGTGTCAAAGATACCGAGGGATTTAAGCTTTCGGTCCGCTCCACTGATTATTCCGCAATCAGCAAGACGGGAACGCGCATTGAATCAGGTCTTGATGGCCAAGCAGGTTCAACTTTGGCATTAATTGACGAAGACAGCTGGGCAGACTATACCATCGAAGTTCCGCAGGACGGATACTACCAGATGGGAATGAGCTATTATACGTTGCCGGGCAAAGGTCTTCCATCGTGAGAAGTGTGCAAATTGACGGCGAATATCCATTCTTTCAGGCTAAAAAGATCGAATTCGGGCGGATGTGGCGCGAGTCCGGCAAAACCTGGTTTGACAACCAGGGTAACGAATTCAATCCGAGCAGGAAGGAAGTTAACGGATGGCAATATAGCACGCCTGAAACGGGAATCAAAGTCAATGTGAATGTCGTTCCTGCGGGACAAATGCAGACATTGCTGCTTGCCAATACGGCGGGACTGGCTCCGGATGCCGCACTTGGTGTGGAAGGCGAAGTGCCGATCGATTTCGCGGTGCGGAACGCGCTTTTAAACTTGAAGAAATTCCCTGATTACCAAGAGGTTGCAGATCGGTTCAGGCCGGGGGCGCTTATTTGCGCTATGTCGCTCCTGACGGGGGATATGGCAACATAGCCGAGATTGAATTCTATGGTGCAGCCGTGCAGGCAAGTTCGATTACTGTACAAGGAAGCGCAGGAAGCCAAGCAATTACAGAAAAAAGTGGAACTTTGCAAATGATAGCAACTGTAGAGCCGTCGGATGTTGGAAACAAATCGGTGACTTGGTCTGTAACGAACCTAGACGGAACCCCTACGGATTTGGCCACGATCAGTGAGAACGGTCTATTATCTGCAAAGAAAGACGGGAAGGTTAGGGTACTCGCGAAAGCTGATGATGGTTCGGATGTTCAAGGCGAAGCTCTGATCACGATTGATACCGAGCCTCCAGTTACGAAAGCGCTTGTATCTCCGGCTGTTCCTGATGGACTCAATGGCTGGTATATTGGGGCTGTGAGCGTGACACTGACATCCACAGACCTTATTTCCGACCTAGCGGGCACGAGTTATAGTTTGAACGGTGGTACAACGTGGAGTACGTATACTGCACCCGTTATTTTGGATCAGGATGGCTCGCATACAATCAGTTACCGTTCGATCGATACAGTAGGACACGTCGAAACAACGAAAGTTCTTAATCTGAAACGGGACGGAACCGCTCCTGATATAACGTTATCCGTAACGGAATCTGTATACGATTCCGAGGATTTCATCCCGTCATTCACGACGTACGATAACGGGTCAGGTGTAGACGCGAGCAAAACCACAATTACGCTGGATGGTCAGACTCTGCAGCAGGGTGAAACGATCGCTCTTTATTCGCTTACCCTCGGTTCCCATACGTTAATCGTAACCGCAACGGACCAGGCGGGGAATGAAAGCAGCGTCAAAGCGTTGTTCCAAGTTAAGACGAGCTTGCAATCTTTGCAGTCCTTGGTAGCCTTATTTACAAGCAGCGGCTCGATTGATAATCAAGGGATTGCCGAAAGCTTGCAGGCCATGCTGACAAATGGTAATTTGCAAAGCTTCATGCAGGAAGTTAAAGCACAGAGTGGAAAACATATTTCAAATGAAGCGGCATCTATCTTACTGCGTGATGCAGAAGAGTTATTAAGGGTTAGTTGATCAACTCAAATTAACACTGCTCCCTAAAATCCATCAAATAGATTATAGCCTTATTTCGGTATCTTATCGGAATAAGGCTTTTTGTCGTTAGGCCCGTATCTGTCGAAATTGCAAAGGGGGGCTTCAGTAAAGATTCACCTCCACTAATCGTTGACGTAAAAGTCACGAAAACTTCGTTCGAATATGAAATAAAGCAAAGTCATAATTCTGTTTGCCCCATTGAAGCGGTCAAATCTCTTGTAAAGAGCGTTTCAGAAAGCTTCTGAATGCGGTTAAAAGATGGGCGGCAAGATCTAAGACGCTTGCCGGCAACGGTTATTATCCAATAAACTATAAATAGGCTTTTCATAAGTTGACTTAACTTATGAAAAGCCTATTGCCTTTCCGAGCCCTAATCCGAATATGAACCGGAACTAGAACCAGAACTAGAATCCGAACCAGAACCAGAACCAGAACCAGAACCAGAACCAGAACCAGAACCAGAACCAGAACCAGAACCAGAACCAGAACCAGAACCAGAACCAGAACCAGAACCAGTAGAATCAGAACCAGGCCCAGGACCGGATTTAGATTTAAATTTGGATTTGGATTTAGATTTAGATTTAGATTTAGAACCTGAGCCAGGAGTGGGTTTCGCATTCGTGCCGAAGTCCAATTCATTAAACGAGCTGTCTATTATTTCGCCTTCATGGCTGGTCTTTTGAGTATGATCTCCAATTGTATTCGGGAGGCCTTGAGGGTTTTTCTTCATCTTTTCATTCCGTTTTTCATTCGAGGCCGGCTTCCTGGTTTTAATTATTTTAGGTGTAGCGGTCCGTTCCCGTTTAACTGTATTCTGCTTTGTTTCTTTATTGTTAGCGTTATTTTCTTTGGCATTGCTTGCTTGCTTCTTTGGAACTATTACATTGGTCTGTTTCTTGACGGGCTTCTTATAATACGAAATCGTACTTACGGGGTAGTAGGGGGCGGGCTTGTGCCGATTCTTCATACCGCTGCTATCCTCCTCATAGAGAGACTCATAAACGCAGCATATTCAAGAGCAGCTGTTATCGACTGTTCACAGCCGAAAAATGTATTTCCACCTATCGTTTAGCGGCATATCGATTGTGCAAGAGTACAAAAAAACGGGAGATGATAGGAGCCGTGATTGAAACGAATGTGCTTGACTATAATACAGTATCCATGCAAAAGAGGAGTGAGTGAACGTGCAGGCTAGAAGTGCGGACAATGTCAAGGGAATTGACGTAAGCCATTGGCAAGGTGCTGTAGACTGGCAGAAGGTGGCGGCCGGCGGCATCCAATTCGCTTTCATCAAAGCAACTGAAGGTAAGACTACGGTAGATCCGCAAATCAAAGCAAATGCAGCGGGAGCCCTCAACGCTGGTCTGAAAATCGGATTCTATCATTATTCGCATCCGGAATCAAACGATGCTGTGGTTGAGGCCGCTAATTTTGCCGCGGCAGTCAAAAGTTATAACTCGGATTTCCCGCATGTGCTCGATGTAGAAGGCAACGCTTCTAGGATTGGATCAGCCGCACTGACTGCTTGGTGCTTGAAGTGGCTTCAAGAAGTCAATAGACTTACCGGCCGTCCGGTCATGATTTATACGGGCGCCAGTTTTGCGAATACCTATTTGGGCAAAGAGCTTGGCTCCTATCCGCTTTGGATCGCGCATTATGGGGCTGCTCAGCCTATGCCGAACGGTACGTGGAGCAAGTGGTCAATATTTCAATATACGGATAAGGGTCAGGTCAACGGGGTTTCGGGGAACGTCGATCTGGATTTGATGGAGTTCGACTTCTACAATCAGTATCCGGTGCCGGCCGCCAGTCCCGATGATAATGTGAAAATCGTGGTGAACGGCAAACTGGCTGCATATGGCCGTATAATCGGCGGACATGTTTACCTTCCGCTGCGGATGTTAGGTCAGGCGCTGGGTAAAACAGTCTCCTGGGACAACGCAAGGAAGCTGGCTTATGTGGAAGGAAAGGCTGTAGACGCATTCGTCATGATCGACGGCTCGGCATACGTTCAGATCAGGAAGGCTGCGGAATTGTTCGGCGGGAAGTTGACTTGGGACAACGCCAACAAGAAGGTTTTTCTAAATATTTAACCTTTAGCTCCGATGGACTGTAATATGCTGCCCGCCTTATCGTGATTCGCCTTTTCAAACGTCTTATGAGCCTGACTGGATGCGAATTTTTATATTTTTCCGCTAAGCGCACGGCCGCTAACCCCTTCCCACTTTATTCCCGGTCGTTCAATGCGTTATAATCCAGCATAGAGGACTAATTGCAAGATGAAGGAAGGAAGATATAAAAACGATGATAGAGGCGGACAAGCATAAAGAGATCGATGCAGACGTACGCGCGATCCCGGTTCATCTGCTTTCAGGTTTTCTTGGAAGCGGTAAGACCACATTATTAAACAGGGTTATCGATTATTATAAAGCCGCCGATGTAAGAGCTGCAGTGATTATGAATGAGCTCGGCGATGTTAATTTGGACGGACAGCTCGTCGACGACGAAATACCTATGGCCGAAATGCTGGGCGGCTGCATCTGCTGCACCATTCGCGGGGATCTCGGCATGGAGCTGAGGCAGCTTATCGAAGATCACCGGCCAGATGTCGTCCTTATCGAATCGACAGGCGCAGCCAATCCGATGGAAATAATCGACGCGGTAACGGAGGCTGCGCTGCTGACCCGGGTTGATTTGCGTACGATTGCTACAGTCGTAGACGGGCCGGAGCTGCTTGCGCGCAGCCGCAGGGGAGGGCGTACTTACAAGCTGATGCAGGATCAAATCAGGTGCGCGACGGATTTGATCGTGAATAAGGCAGACAAGCTGGACCCGGAGCAGCTTGTCGAGGTGCAGCAGCTGATACGGGAGCTCAATGGTTATGCACCCCTTACTGTTACAGTCCGCTGCGTTACGGACATGAATATCTTCGATCTTGAGTCAAGGTCCGGCGGCGGACAGATGGTGGACCCGGCGCTGTGTAGCCATGAGCGTCATATTTGCGGAGCGAACTGCAATCATTCTCACTCACAAGAGCGGCATGAAGCGGACAGGGCGGACGGGCCGCATACGCCGCATGTGCCTGATGTGTCGGACCAAGCGTACCTGTATCATGAGTCGCATGAGTCAAATCAACCGCATATGTCGCCGGAGCTGCATGTGTCGAATGAACCGCACGAGCCCCATGAATCGCATGACTCGAATGGATCGCATGCGCATGTAATGGCTCTGACGCATTATTTTGCCGGACCGGTTGACAGCCATTCGTTTGAAGCGTTTATCACCAGACTTCCGAAGGATGTGTACCGGGCGAAAGGAATCGTCACTTTCACCGATACAAACAGCAGGTTTCTGTTCCAATACGCATACCGTGAGCTTGAATTTACCCGAATTAATCCCCAGGGACAAGTGCATGACGTTGCGGTATTTATCGGAGAACATTTCTCGAAAAATGCATTGGAGCGGGAACTGGAATCTCTGAGTTAGGATAGTTCGACATAGATAATTGTGTTTACAGCTTGGGGCTATTGGACAAACTATCCAAGTGACGGATGATATTCCAATCCCCAAGGAGCTGACAGAACATGAAATGGTTGAACAAAAAGTGGATTGTATTGGCAGCGGTCGCTGCTCTGTCGCTGGCGGCTGTACCGGTATACGCGCAAAGCGATGCTGCACCTTCAAATACGTCTTCCCTGAACGAGCAGGCGGAACGCGAGCAATTGGAGCGCGGTCATGAACACTCGAAAGCCGGACGCGACTATAAAGCATACCGGATGAAGCGTCTGAAGGAAGCTGCCGACTACTTTGGCATTTCGACGGAAGGCAAATCCGCCCAGCAGCTTCATAAGGAAATAAAAGCCGCGCGTGAAGCGGACACGGCCAAGTGGGACCGGTTTAAGGCGGAGCAAAAAGCGAAGCGCCTGGTCCGTTTGCAGGAAGTCGCAAAGGGACTGGGCATTGAGATTCAGGGCAAGAACGCGCAGCAGCTGCGCAAGGAGATTCGCGCAGCCTGCAAAGAGAAGCGCAAAGCGGGGGCGCGCTAAGCCCAGGGCCGAGCGAGCCGCAGGTACCGGGTGTCCGCGTAAGGTGGAATTTCATTATGCAACGCCAGACCGCGCGCTGGGAGGAGCCTGCCCGCATAAAGCGCCAGCTCTGCGGTAAACGCCCGCCCAGTGCGTTTTCGGCTCTCTACCGGATATAATGGATGCAAAGTGCGTCAAAATGAAGAAGCGCCGCGGACGGCGCTTCTTTTTTCGGCCTAAGGCAAATATGGCGATCCACATAAAGCCTCACTGCGGTTTATTCCCTAGGTCTCCATTGTTCCGGCGCTTTTCGACTCTTCCAAATAGCTGTACAGCGTGTATTTCGAAATGCCCAAATAGGCGCAAATTTTCTCCCCCGCCTTTTTAATCAAAAAAGCGCCTTTCTCGTCGAGCAGCTGGATAATCTTGATTTTGTCGTCCTTCGACATTAATGCCGGGGGCTTGCCGATTACCTCATTCGCCTCTTGAATGAGCGTGTCGAGCAGGTCGTTCACATTGCTCACGAACGATTCGCGAACAGGCTGAAGCCCGCTTGCCGTTAATGAATGAAGTGCGCTCTCGGCTGCGGTGAGATCCGTTATGTCGAAGTTGATACAGATCGCCCCGATGATCTGGCCGGCCGGGTTTCTCATATAAAGCGAAGTGGAGCGCAGCAGCCGTCCGTCCTTTGTATGCGTCACAAAATTGTGGCGGTTGTCACCCTCCGTCGTGCCGCGCAGAATCTCCAAGCCGAGATTCGTGCCGGGATCGCCGACCTTTCGTCCCGTTACGTGTCCGTTCTCGATCGCCACGATTGTGCTGTCGTAGGGACGCGTCAAGTCGTGCACGACCACCTCGCAATTGTCACCGAACTGGGCGGCGATCCCCTTGGCCAGATCATCAAGGAAGTGTAGCTCTTGTGATACTGATTCCATATAGTCACCCCTTTATGAGCAAGATGTTATCATAAGCCAGGATAAAATCAAACAAAAAATATGTTTTCCTAAAAAAAAGTATGGTAGGATGAAAGTAATATCATATTAAGCGCGGTTAAAGGATAGCAGGATAGCAAAGCATAAAGATGAAATGCGATGCGCACGATCGTTTGGCGGAAAGGGGTAAGGGGATATGGATCATTCGGGAAACAAACCGGAGAACGCTGCTGAAAAGATGGAGAAGGAGCTTGCCGACAGGCTGACGTCCGCGCCGCTGATCGAAGAAGATCAAGAACGGAAGGTAAGGGCGGTCATTTCACCCAAATATGAAATCCGCATACAAACCGAGCACGATCCGATCGTCGAGGAAACAAAGCTGTACCGGCGAATGGCAGAGGAAGTCGATGATAGGTACGACTCCTATATGAAGCGGGTTCGTCCGAAAGAAGACAGTAGCGAGTAAACCAATAAGAGTGTAACCGGAAAAAGGCGCCATGGTGCGCCTTTTTTTGATCGGTCAACGAGTAAGACGACGGGCAGCGGTTAAGTAACTTCCACAACTTTAAGCTAACGTACATTAACCGACCGCAATAGTGTGATTCATTCCAGACAAGCTCGGAAACGAGTGGTACTTTGCGCCGACGAATTAGGCGATACCTTTATTGCTTCTTGGCGATATCACGGATCAATTCGATTACTTGAGTTATTGCATCGCCCGTTATCATCCGGGTCATGCTTTCTTTGATTTCCCCACGTCTGGCGTAAACCGATGCAACGGCGCGCATGAAAGAATCATCAGTCATCTCTTCCTCAAGCAGCACCTCGCAGTAGCCCTGCTCCTCAAACGACCGGGCGTTTAATATCTGATCGCCCCGGCTTGCTTCCTTGGACAGCGGTATAAGCAGCATCGGTTTGCCGAGAGCAAGAAACTCGAAGATCGAGTTTGAGCCTGCTCTTGAAATGACAATATCCGCACAAGCGACCGCGTCGGCCAATTCGTCATGTATATATTCAAACTGCTTATATTCGGGCAGCTGCACGGTGGTATCCAGTTGGCCTTTCCCACAGATATGAATGATTTGAAAAGTCCTCGTCAGCTGCTGCGCATGCCGGCGGATCATTTGATTGATTTTCTGCGAGCCGAGGCTCCCGCCCATAATGAGCAGCACCGGCTTGCCTGACGTGAATCCGCACCATTTGAGCCCCCGCTCCGGAATGCCGCGCGAGAGCTCCTCTCTAATAATGGGTCCGATATGAACGGCTTTGTCGCGACTCATCTGTCTTACCGTTTCTTTGAAAGTAACACACACCTTTGACGCGAAGGGAATTGCGATTCTGTTGGCCAAGCCGGGAGTAAGATCCGATTCATGAATGATGACCGGAACCCGGTTAAGCCAAGCGCCGAGTACAACGGGAACCGATACAAAGCCGCCTTTGGAGAAAAGTACGTCCGGTCTCAGCTCTCTAATAATCCGAAACGCCTGCAGGGTCCCCTTCACTACGCGAAACGGGTCCTTAAGATTTTGCACATCCGCGTACCTTCTAAGCTTACCGGTTGATATACCGTGATATGCAACGCCGCTGAACCTTTGAATAAGCTGCGATTCAATGCCATGCATGGACCCCATGTAAGAGACATCCCATCCTTGAGCGATGAAGGCCGGAATTAATGCTGCATTAACCGTCACGTGGCCGGCCGAACCGCCTCCCGTGAACAGAATTCGCCTCCGCCTGTCATGTTTTATATTGTTGGACATCCGAATGTTCCCCTTCGCTTCTGAAAGTTCTTTTAGTCTATGGCGATATTTTATTTTACACTACCACATATTGAATGAGCCGGGAAATGCTTCGCAACCATCTTACCCGACTGTATTTGCCGGCGAAGATGGGGTATGATGAATGAAAATATACTCATTAGTTGTTAGGGAGGATAGCTACTATGGAGCAGCTGAATCAGAACATCCTACAATTCTATGATTATCATGTATGGGCAACCCGGAAATTAATTGAACATCTGAAAGAGGTTCCGCAGGACATTTATGAAGCAGAATTTCAAAGCGTTTTCTCTTCCTTTTCTCAAGCATTATCTCACATTTACCGAGCTGATAACGTGTGGTTGGCCGGTATATCCGGTGAGAGCTTCGACAATATCAGGGCAAAAGCCTTCCAATGGGAAGAAGAGTTAAAGGGGCTGAGCCTGGAAGAGATCCGGACGAAGTTTGAGGAGTTGTTTGACCGGTACCGGTCCTCTCTTCACCAAAGAATGGACGGCGATACGAAAATCGAGTTCAAGCATCCCAGTTACGGGAGCTTGAAGACGAACATTTTCGAGATTGTCCAGAATGTCGTCAACCACGGAACATACCATCGGGGAAACATAACAGATATGCTGCGGCAAAAGGGTCATCCCGGCACACCGACGGACTATATTGTCTACTTGTACACATTGAACCGGAGCGAGTGAAAATTACCGGATCAGAACGTTTAGAACCTCCAGAACCGCTGTAAAGCGGCGCTGGAGGTTTTTTGGCTGCCCGCCGGTCGCCGGTATGAATGAGCCCTCATAAGCCGGAGGATATCTTTCTCAGCGCATCCGAGATTTGCTGCTCCGCTGCGGCATCATCCACTTTATCCAGCATTTCGGGCTTGAATAGTTGAATCTTTTTAAGCTTGTAAAAATCGAGTAGAGCCTGCTTTAAGGTAAGGTCATACTGGATGGCGAACATAGGTTCAAAGATATGACGGAGAACAACTTCATCCTGCACCATAAACAACGTAAAATTAATCCGGTTGAAGATCCCTTTTTCCAGGCCCGAATCGAAAAATCGCTGTAAATTTTTATAGCGCTGCTGCTGCGCTAAATTAAGTTTTTCAAATAATTTCGGATAAATCTCTCTTAAATCCTCCAAAAGGATATCGGGGACAAAAAGTACGCTCTTTATGGATTGGTCGTAAGTTAGCTGGAACCGTTCCCCGTAGGAAATCCCTTCATCCAGCACCAAGGCATCGACATTGGATACATACTCCAGGCAATGCTCTACGAACACTTCGATAATTTCATCCTTGGACGAAAAATATTTATATAAGGTCGCTTTACTGATATCCATATGCCGGGCTATTTCGTCTACCGTCAGCTGGCTGAGCCTGCTTTTTCTTAATATGGGTTTTATTTTTTCGATATATTTGATTGTGGTCTCCGTGCGTTTCATAGAAAATAGCCCCCTGTTTTAATTCCCTTCACTTATTATAGCGTAAATATCGAAAAATTAAACGAATATTACTAAGTATACTAAAAGTGTATAAATAGTTTACTTTGTTCAATTACAATGATACACTGTATTCAGGCGGTGAACGCTAGCCGTTTAATATCGAATTGGAGGAGTTTATATGGGAACTATTCTAATTACAGGCGCTTCTACGGGAATCGGTAAAGCAACGGCCAAATATTTCGCTGAAAAAGGATGGAACGTTGTAGCCACGATGCGTTCACCGGAAAAGGAAACCGAACTACATAACCTTCAGCGGGTAATGGTCCTGGAACTCGATGTTGAGAAGAAAGAGACGATCCGGGAGGCCGTTGCGCAGGGAATTGACAGGTTTGGCAAGATAGACGTTCTGCTTAATAATGCCGGATATTGTGTGGGCGGAGTATTCGAGGCGGCGACGGAAGCGCAAATCAATAGACAATTTGGCGTGAACGTATTTGGGTTAATGAATGTGACGCAAGCGATTCTGCCGCATTTCCGGGCAAATAAGGCGGGGACGATTATTAATATATCCTCGGTTGGAGGACGGATTACATTTCCGCTCTTATCGCTTTATCATTCCACAAAATGGGCTGTCGAAGGCTTGTCCGAATCACTGTACTATGAATTAGCTGCGCTCAATATAAAAGTCAAACTCGTAGAACCCGGTAATATAGATACTGACTTCACGGGGAGGTCATTAGACTATGCTTACGACGAAGCGTTGACCGATTATAAGGAATATAATGATTCGTTTCTGCTGAAAGTCGAAGAAAATTTCAAGGATCCGGCTAAAGTATCCAAACCGGAAGTTGTTGCCGAAGTGGTTTTTGAAGCTGCTAACGACAATAAGACGCGATTGAGATATACTGCCGGTCAAGATGCCGAATTCTTGCTCCATATGCGGAAAGAAAAATCGGATGAAGAATTTATGGGCTTTATTGCACAGCAATTTTAATGATACAGGGCGATCCTTAGCGGGTCGCCCTTGTTTAATGCTTGCCGGACTATTACTCCTTAAATCTCTTCATACAGCTCTGTAGATAAATAACGTTCCCCTGTATCAGGCAGTATGACAACAATGGTTTTCCCTTTGTTTTCCCATCTGCCGGCCACCTGTACAGCGGCATATACCGCCGCCCCGGAGGAAATACCGATAAGCAGACCTTCACTTCTTGCCAGCCCGCGGGCGGTAAGAATAGCCTCTTCATTCGTAATTGTAATGATCTCGTCAACTGTCTCCCGGTTGAAATTATCCGGTACGAACCCGGCTCCGATTCCTTGAATTTTATGCGTTCCGCGGTCGCCTCCAGAAAGAACAGGTGAGTCTGCGGGTTCGACGGCGATAATTTGCAAGGAAGATTTTTTTTGTTTAAGAGCTTCGCCCACTCCGGTAATAGTTCCCCCTGTAAATCGACCGAACCATCTGTGTCCCGCCAAATTTCCTCGGCAGTGGTCGTCCGATGGATGTCCGGATTTGCCGGATTTTTGAATTGCTGCGGAAGAAAAGAATTCGGCAGCTCAGCCGCCAATTCTTCCGCTCTGCGAATCGCACCCGGCATCCCCTCCGTGGCCGGCGTAAGGACGAGCTCCGCACCGAGAGCCTTTAGAAGTTTCCTTCGCTCCAGGCTGAAGCTTTCCGGCAGTGTTATGATCAGTTTGTATCCTAACGCGGCTGCTGCAAACGCGAGACCGATGCCGGTATTTCCGCTGGTGGGCTCGATGAGCACCGAATTTTTGTCAATCAATCCCTTCCTCTCGGCATTTTTGATCATTGCAAAGCCGATTCGGTCTTTCACGCTTCCTGCAGGGTTAAAGTACTCAAGCTTGGCAATGATACGGGCTTCAAGAGTGTGAGCTGCAGTGTAATTGGAAAGCTCCAACAGAGGCGTATTACCGATCAAATCAGTTAAATTTTTAGCGATCTTCGACATAGGCTACCTCCAACCTTAGGTTAAAGTATATAAATCCAGTACGTTTAGTGGGATATATTGAAATTATCATAAAAGGGCTGGAAGGCAAATAAATATTGGAATTTACCGGAGCCCGCCCAGCAAAATACTGGGTATCAATGCCGCTATTGACAAACTACTGTATTACGGACATAATACAACCATAGTGTATGAACTACTTGGTACACACACTTGCCATGAATGAGAGGTAGTCGAATGAAAACAAGTGAAGGGTGGACGGAAATCGCTTTTAACAATCGGGATCCGGTCTATCTGCAGGTGGTCCGGCATTTCAAGGAGCAGATCGCAACCGGGCGGCTGAAGGCTGGGCAGGTCATTCCTTCGAGAAGGGAACTGGGGGCCTTGCTGAAGATTAATCCTAACACCGCACAGAAAGCATATAAGGAAATGGAGGAGCAGCAGTTGATTATAACGGAAGGGAACTCTCCCAGCCGAATTACACATGAGATGGATGTTCTCCGTACGATACGGGCAGAGCTCCTCGTCGGCGCGGTCGATGCCTTTATCGCTTCAGTCCGGAAGATTGACGTAACGGTGGAGGAGCTGCTTGACCTGGTGAAAGACAAATATGTGGAAGCAAGAATGATTGAGAGCCAAGCCGCGCCGGGAGGAGAGCAGCATGATTGAGGTGATCGACATTCGCAAGCGTTACTGGCGGCGCAGCGTCCTTAGCGGTGTTTCTTTTACGGCTGAGAAAGGGCAAATTACGTGTCTGATTGGTATTAACGGTGCCGGTAAATCGACCGTTCTGAAGGCAATCATGGGACTCACTCCGCTTAAGGGAGGCGAGATCCGGATCGACGGGCAGCCGCTTAGCAAAGAGATGTATGAGAAGGTCGCGTTCATACCGGATCATCTTACCATGCCGACCGGAATGAAGATGTCCGAGGGACTCCGGTTCATGAAGGACTTTTATCAATGCTGGAATACGGCGCGGGCTGCTGAACTGATGAAATTCTTTCGGCTTGATGAGAGCGAGAAAATCGGTAATCTCTCCAAGGGTACGGCGGCGAAGTTCAATTTGGTGATAGGCCTTGCGCAGGACACAGATTACGTGCTGATGGACGAACCGTTCTCAGGCATTGACATCTTCAGCAGAGAACTGATTGCCGAGGTATTCTCGAGCCATCTGATCGAAGACCGCGGCGTCCTTCTAACGACGCACGAGATCGGGGAGATGGAGCATCTTATCGATAAAGCGGTACTGATGCAGGATGGGGTAGTCAGCAGAGAGTTTGACTGCGAACAAATCCGCAACGAAGAAGGCAAGTCTGTTGTTGACGTAATGAGGGAGGTGTACCGGGCGTGAACCGATATTTGAAGCTGGTGCATATGGAGGTTCACCGGTTCCGCTATATGCTGGCTGGGATGATGGCCATAACGTTGATATGCCAGATTGGAGCACTCATATGGACGATTATGGATGAATTGTCCAGAATAAAAAACGAGCCATTGGACAACGGGATGCTAATAATGCCGACTCCCTTTTTTCCAAGCGGAAAGCTCTCGTTTGCCTGGGCGATCTTCAATACACAGGAGTTGTTTATTGTTCCGGTTCTGCTCAGCATTGCAGTGCTGATATTGTACGTCTTCCTCATCTGGTACCGCGATTGGGTAGGACGCGATACGTTTATATACAGGCTGCTCATGCTGCCGACGGCCAGACGTCATATTTACATGGCCAAAGCGACGGCAATTCTCATGTTTGTTTTCGGAATGGTTTCATTTCAACTGACGCTGCTCCCTGTTGAAAATATGATTTTCAACCTTATCGTACCTTCCGAAATGAGAGTCGCATCGTTTTTTACAGACGTTATTTCCGCGAATCAGGGATTGAGCTTACTATTACCCCGTAATTTTGATCAATTTCTGTTCTCTTATGGAATAGGCACTATCGCAATACTGGCAATCTTCACCGCTATATTGCTGGAAAGGAGCTACCGGCGATTAGGTATTGTTTATGCCATCCTGTATCTGTCTGTATGCTTCATTGCCGTCTTGTTCCCGGTGGCAACTCTGGGACTTGAAAATGCGGCTGCTTACTTGTATCCCGCAGAGATAGTCGCAATCGAGCTGGTGATGTGCGCTCTCGTGCTTGTTATGTCGGTGTGGCTCGGATTCCGGCTTCTTGCCAAAAAGATTACGGTGTAAGGAGAATGACCATGAAGCGTTACACATTAACGATTCTATTAGGGCTGTTTATAGCGGCAGGAATCGGTACCTATTATGTATACGGCGCTGTTGACAACCTGCCGAGATATAAGCTTTCTACGATACAGGGTAATACCGAAGAGGGCGCGGCATTAGAGCTTTCCGGTAATTATAGCGGAAGGATGCGTTCCCAATCCTTAACTGTTACCACTGACGGAGCCCGCTATTCCCGCTATTACGGCGATCACTCTATTTTACGGCAAAATTTTTTAGGCGCCCTTTTGAATGCCCGTTCATACTTTTACAGAAGTTCCGACATCCGGGATCTGATAAAGAATCACCGCAATTTCATGAGGGGAAAAGGCCTTCAGGGAGGCTTTTACAAGGATGAGGAATGGCTTATTTATGCGCATTCTTCCGTGAAAATTGTTAATTCTACAAAACGGAAAGGAATATTGATTATTGACTTATTAAATCTGTCATCGGGTAAAACCAAGCGCTATGAAACGGCTGCTAATACGGTCTATATCCAGGAAATATCGGATGTGCAGCGAGTCGGCAATCAGATTCATATTCTTAGCTACGAACAGAAACCGAATCAGACGGCAGGGAAGTTCACGGAATCGTCTTCTGAATATCGCGATTATGTAGTGGACTTAAACAACGGAAACCTGATTCGAAATGAGAAGCTGTCGTATGATATCAGCGGCAAGAAGGGCGTTCAAGTTAACATCCGCGCCGTTACGAACGCTCTTCCTTCTGCACCTGCCGAGTATGTGCTGTTGACAGTCGATGAAGAGAAAATTACTGAAAAAGATCACAATTCGTACACTGGAGTAACGATAGCGAGGCATCTCTATTCGTATTCATATAAAACGGGTCACCTTACAGCTTTACCGGCTTCCTTGACTCAAAGAAATCTTGGCCCTAAAACTTACCAGAGTTACAGCTTAAACGGCAATATGATCGATCTGTTAGCATTTGAAAATAAAAAAGTTTCGGTATCGCGTTATAATCTGGATATCGAGCAGGAAGAAAAGGTATTGCCACCGATCACGGCGAAGCTGCTCGGTGCAGACCAGCTCGGAAATGCATTAATCAAAAATAACAGAGTATACGTCCTGCTTCACAAGAATAAAATCCCGATGGCTGCCGTGCTGGATGCGACCGATGGAAAGCTATTATATAAAGGTCAGGTGACCTTTGAAGGTCCGGATTCCGAGGCTAATGAACAAATGAAGAACTTGCAATTGCTAAATATGAATATCAAGAACTGAAATCAGTATGATAAAAGGGGCAGAAGCCGGACAATTGATCCGGCTTCCTGAACCGAACGACACATATGCGAGGTAAGTGAAATGCGTCAAACGGTCGGTTTGATAAGAAAAGTCGAAGCATTGAAGAGGCTTGAAACATACGGCTATCAGGCTTCTTATTATATTTTGCAAGACGAGGAACTGGCCGCCGAGGCAACCAAGACGGCGCTGCTGGAGCTAAGCAAGGATGATGCTTTCTTTGACAAGTCATTAACCGTGCAGCGCGATATTATGAGAAAAACAATTATTCATACATCAATAACGATTAAACAACAAGCCTTTTATTTGGACTCACAAACCATCAGGCCGTTGCGGTCGGGATCATAGAACGTGAATTGTGTCAGCCCTGACCGCGTTTCAATTCCGCTTACGTTTGAGGCTCCCTTTGCGATTACATGGGACCTGGCGGCTTCGATGTCCGGCGTTTCGATGATTGCGACGGGATTTGCCCGTAAATCCAACTGAAGCTTCTCGTAGCGAATTTTCTCGGTGCGGGAGAGACGGTTATCGTCGATTAGCAGATGGGCGCCATAAGACATCCGAATCCCCGTCAAGCCTTCAACCCAGGGATCGGATTCAACCGTCTTGTTCAGAAATTTCTCGTACCATTGTTCCATATCCTTAATATCATCGGTGTGAACGAGGACACGGGCAATTCGCTGCAGCAGCGGATGTGCCGGTCTGGGGTTGTCGGATGCGGCACGACCTTCCGATACCTGACAAATCATGCTCCCTCCCACACTGAAATGAGCTACATTCGGATATCGGAAGAACTCGCCCATATGCGCATATTCCTGTTCGCGGCAAAACGCATAGGCAGCGTCAATGTCCCGGGTATCGTACATAATCATCGGGGGGAAGCCCCACATGTTGCTGTCCAGAATGATATCCGTGCCGTCGAGCTTGAAGTAATAGATACCCCCGCCATCCTGCGCCGGCTGAACAGGCATTTCGAGAAGCCCGCAGTACCACTCGATCGATTTTTTCAACTCCCTCACAGGAATAAAAACAGTCGGCATAAAAGGCAAAATCGGATGAGACATAATAGAAAACCTCCAAAAGTTTTTTGTGAAAATTTGAATAACTATCAGACACAAGGAGGTTTAATTTTCTATCCATTTCTGTGAAAATATTTTTCACTAATCGTCGGTCAAGGAATACTCCAAATAAGATACAGCCTCGATTTCCGCTTCCATCGCCTTCTGCAGCCCATCTGCCAGGCTGTGGTTTATGCCGGAAGCACCGCTATAACCGAATGGAAAAGAAGGATACAGTAAGCGAAGAGAATCATTCACACGCCCATAGCAGTGAGCAGCATGCATGATGGCATCCCTCATCCGCTCCGGCTTGGCCCGTTTTCCCAAGCTCTCCAGAAAGCACCGGGCATACTGGCGTGATTCGCATAAAATAGCGACTTGATAGGCGTGTCCGAGCAGATCCAGACTGCCGTTTTGAATCGATTCGAGCCATGATCGATACCCGTTTATTCCAAACGCGAAGCCTGGAATTTTCGGATCGTTTCCTTTCACATGCTCCGTTAAAGCCTGAAGAGTGGCTCGATCGGAAGCCGGTCCGGCCATTCTTCGATCTAACGCGGCAACAAACAGCCCTGGCTCCTCGCAATTTCTTCCCAGCTGCTCGTAAGAGCAGCGTACTTCTTTCTCGCGAAAACTACGGCATACAATGAAGCGGTCTTCATCATCGTAACCGTAAATAAGAGAAAACTCGTTGATTATGATGTTCCATGCGATTACCGGAAGTCCTTTATCGATCGATTGGTGGATCAGACACAGCACCTTTGTTTGCTGTTCGGGCGAGAGCTGATTACGGCCTGGTCTTCCGAAGCAATCGACCCTCCATCCTAATCGCTCCATGCATTGATAGACGGCATAGCTCCAATCGAACGTTGAAATTCCCCGCCAGTGGCACCGGTCCGTGACGTTAAGGCGAAACGCATCTCCGGAAATTCCCATGATGTCGGTCAGCGTCCAATGCCGTTCTCCGGCATAACGCAGCACCTCGAGAAGCGCTACGGAGAATATGGAATAGGGCCTGGATAAGCCCGGGGTTTCGAGCAGCTTCATTCCCGGTAAAGCTGATTGTTTTCGTCCCGTCAAATATCGGTTCATCTCCAAACGGAAGCGTTCCTCGTTCGCCTTGTTCCGGGAGCGGGAGATGATGTTGTAGACATTACTTTTGGCAATTTGCAGCCGTTCGGCAATTTCTTTGGGGGACGAATCCTCCGCAATTAACGTCTTCATGACGGATTGAGCTTTTTTATTCGTAACGGCATCAATACTATTCATTGATTCTTGTTCCGTCTCCTTGCTGATCAGAGCAAATAAGGGATCAACTGAAGCAGACTCCGTTGAAATTGTATCCGGGTATGGCGGCTCATTGGGATCTGCGAGAAGCGGGATCCGATTCCGTTCGCCGCGAATAAGATTCATCGCCGAATGCCGCACGATCCGGCGAAACCATGCGTGAAAAAGGGAGGCATCGTTAAGTCCATCCAATTTCCGGTGTACTCTTAAACACGCCTCCTGAAAGGCATCTTCCGCTAAATAGGGGTCGCGAACGATAGCTTCCGCCCATCTCAGCCCCTGAGCGCGGTAGACGTTAATGAGCTCCGTTAATGACGCAGGATCTCCATCCTTCGCGCTCTTGATAAGCTCCAACTCAGTTCGGGACAAGGTCAAACCTCCTGTTTAATTAAAAGGAATGTTAAAAAAGCTATATTCTTCATTTCAGGTGGAAATCCTTCCGACTGGAGTACCTGCCTCACTCTCGAGCTACGGTTTCCCGCCGAATAGATTAGCAATCAAGTAGCCAATGAACATAAAAATAAAGAAGCTGATAGCCATAAATGCATTTGTTACCATACCAAATTTTACTTTTACCTATGTATCCGAATACCAAACTTTTTTCCTCCTAAGCCTTCCTCATATTCGGTCGCTTCTATTAATTCACTCTAATTAGTTTAGAATCCAAAAAAAATAGCGCCTCGTTAAAGGCGCTTGATCCCATAAGTTCTACATCCGGTGCTGCTCACAGTGCAATATCTAAGAGCTTCCAGCCGGTCACTGACGGACGAAAAATATATCTGCTCAATTCTTCATCCGGACGTTCGACTGCAACGAGAATCCCTTCCGGAACAGGCAGGATATGATGAATTTCACCTTGCTGCACAAGCTGAGCTGCAATCGGAGCAAAGATCGGTATGAGCGCTTCCTCGAGCCACATTCTTTCCTTATACCACTGCGGTGCCGGGGCATCAGGCGGATAACCGTCAGTGGGAGCTCCCAATTCGATCGCCAGCTTATGGGGATCGGCGGGCAGCTTACGTCCCTCCCCAACCGCCGCAACGAAGCGCAGGCAGAGCTCCACCGTTCTAATGATTTCGTCATAGTTCAAGGACCCATTGGCATATCGAATTTCGACCGTCCCGATATCAAACCATGCAGCCGTATTGATTCCGCAGCGATGAGACTGGGGGCGACCATGATTACGAAGTGCGGCCGGACCAGGCTCAAGGCTGAAACGCCGCCTCATTTCCTCAGTTACCGGAGGGCAGAATATGCGCCGGTGTTCACTGGTACACAATAACAGCTTGAGTGCGTTTTGTACCGATAGAGCAGCATCGATCATTGGCAATACAATCGCTTGTCCCCAAGTGTTCAAATCGACATGGACATGGAGCCCGCAGCTCCAATTAACCGCTGCCCCTTGCAGCTGCAGCCGGCTAAGCATCTCACGGATTTGGACCCGTTCCTCCCAAACCAAAGGCGGTGCCTTGAGCTCACTGCCCGATTCGGCGCCTGTTTCGTCAATCTGCTTCTCGTCAAGCGACATTTCCCAGCCGGGCAAGAGCTCCACTTCCTGGGGGTGCCCGCCGACAAACTCAATTTCAACTCCAAATCGAATCTGTTTCCAATCAATCGTTCTAGGCCACATTTTTGTCCATCTCCTCTTTATTTTCAGTTATCGCAACAGAAAGTAAAAGAAGGAGGCGGACCTCGGCATTAGCGGGGTACTTTTATTCTGTACATAGGACAATCCCTCCCAGAGAAAATTTAAAATTCATGTAAGGCAATTATACCCATTCCAGGGTTTGCTCTACAAGCATGCCGGTCGATGTAACCTTCCAGTGACGTTATTTTTTAAAAAATTCCGAAAATGCAGCTGCTTATCCATATCAAGTCCTCCTTGTGCTGCTGCGCCGAATGAACACAATTTTATCGCACGTACGTTCTCATAACAAGAGCAGCTTCAATTCGCCTGCAGGCGTGTTGATAGCAGCAATCAATAAGAAAATTGTTCATAGGCTCCGTGCTATAATGGATATAGGAAGCCCGCAGTGCCGTAATTCAATATAAAAACTATGAAGAAGGAGAAAGCTATGTGCAGAAATATAAAGACACTATTCAACTTCGATCCTCCCGCTACCGAAGATGAGATTCAAGCGGCAGCGCTCCAATTTGTAAGAAAGCTCTCGGGCTTCAATGAGCCTTCGAAGGCGAACGAAGAGGCGTTCCACCGCGCCATCCGGGAGGTGACCGACGTTGCCCGCAACCTGCTGGACTCGCTGGTAACCAATGCCGGGCCCCGCAGCCGAGAGGTGGAGATCGAGCGCGCCCGCGCCAGGAATGCGCGAAGGTTCGGAACCCGGGAAGAGTAGACCACATCCCTTGGATACAGCGCCGCTACCGCGTGAGAACGCGGTTTTTTGTTTTGCGGAAAATACGCATAACGGAATTCGGCGGCAAGCGCAGGCCGGCGGCACGGTTCACTCAAGCTCGGAAGTAGCTGGAATATAATTCTGCCTATGTGGTAACAGTAAACAATAAAAAATGGGCAGGTGCAAATAAATGCAAAATAACCAAGATCTTAAAGACACGCTTACTTATATCCACTCTGAACTAAACCGCATGGAAACAATGGCGGGTACGCTTTCTACTATAGAACGTGAACACTATAATAAACTTACAAATTTTGACCATCGCGAGCTAGTGGATATTGCGGTTGAAGAACAAAGCGCCGCCCGCCAGCTTGGAACTATGAAGCAAATGTGTCTGGCAATGGCTCAACAAATTGAAGGAATCAGACATTCAATCGACAGCGGTGAACTCGGGGAGAGTGCCCAACATGTTGAGATTCATTGAGAATTTAATCCGTTCCGCAATCAACGAGACCGTGGACAAAGCAATGACAAGGGCAATCAGAGACCAGTATACCGAAAATTTGTTTGGAATGATTCCCTCAACCACCAAGGTAGGCGTTACCAATCTTATGGAGATTGCGATGCGGGCGAATCAGGGAACTCCTGTCTCCAGGCCTCTTGGAAGCCCTATTCATCTATCTCCGTGGGAGAAAATTCTGTTCAACCCCGTACACCTCTTCCGGTCTCCGACACCGGAAAACGTCGGAATAAGCACTTCCGTTACGATCGGCCGCCGGGCAAGAAGGCCCATGACAATTTCCATCCCGATAATGATCGCCGCTATGTCTTTCGGCGGTGCGTTAAGCAAAAGCGCCAAGATTGCTTTAGCTAAAGCCGCGACCGCAATGGGAACTGCAACAAACTCCGGTGAAGCGGGACTGCTGGAGGAGGAGCGGGAGGCGGCTCAATTGTTCATCGGGCAGTATAATCGGGGCGGCTGGATGAACACCCCGGACAAATATAGACGTCTGGACGCCATTGAAATTCAATTGGGGCAAGGGGCGCAAGGCTCTGCTCCGCAGCGCACGACAGCAAAAAATATCGGTGAGGAGTTTAGAGAGGTATTCGAATTACAGGAAGGCGAAGACGCATTAATTCATTCCCGACTTCCGGGAGTTAATACCAAGGATGATTTTATTCAATTGGTCAGGTCTTTAAGAGATGAAACCGGAGTGCCCGTGGGCTTAAAAATTGCCGCTACCCATCATCTTGAAAAAGAGCTGCAAATTGCGATAGAAGCGGAAGTGGATTTCGTCACTCTTGATGGTGCGGAAGGCGGCACCCACGGGGGGCCGCCAACCTTACAGGATGATGTTGGATTACCGACTTTATTCGCAATAACCAGGGCATCTGAATATTTTGCGCGAAAAGGAGTGTTTCGGGATATCAACCTTATAGCAACAGGGGGATTGATTACACCCGGGCACATGCTGAAGGCGATTGCATTAGGCGCAGATTGCGTCTACATCGGAACGGCGGCTATTATGGCGCTTGTGAGCGAACAGATGGTGGAAGCCTTACCCTTTGAACCACCTACCAGTTTAGTCGTTTATTCAGGTAAATTGACAGACCAGTTGGATGTCGACAAGGCAGCCATGAACTTGACCAGATATTTAAACGCATGTGTCGTGGAAATGGAGCAGGTAGCCGTAACACTTGGTAAAACCGCATTGACGGATATATCAAAAGCCGACGTATGCACGATTGACCCCTTTATAGCCAAGGCAGCCGGTATTCAGCTCGGATACGTTTCTCCTGAGAATCAAGACCGTTTCTATGAAGAGACTAGACCTTTATTCGCTGCGGGTGAAGCTGAAATAGACGGCGAACAGCATATAAACGTACATTAAAATAATAAGAACGAATCAAAGCGGCTGCCACCGGGCAGCCGTTTTGACGTTAGTGTAATGTTAGTCATTCTCGGAATGCATTCTACAGGTGCGAGCCACCGCTTGCGTCGATCAACTGGCCGGTTACCCACCGGCTGTCAGGCGAGGCAAGAAATGCGGCGATATCAGCGACGTCTTCGGGCTGGCCCCACCTGCCGAAGGTAGACAGGCCCGAGGCGAATTTCTGTCCTTCGGGGCTTTGCAGCGTTGCGGCATTCATATCGGTATCGATAACTCCGGGAAGAATCGCATTAATCGTGATCTTTCGATCCCCAAGCTGCTGGGCCAGGACATAGGTCAGTGTATTGAGCGCACCCTTCGAGATGCTGTACCCCAACAGGTTTGGGAATGCGATCCTTGTAACAGCCGATGAAATATTAATAATTCTGCCATCGTCCTTCATTCGCGGCAGAGCTTGCTGGATCGTAAAAACCGGCGCTTTGATATGAAGGTTCATTACCTCGTCGAATGATTGTTCTGTCGTCTCCTCAATGGTTGCGTACTGCCCGATTCCTGCATTATTGACAAGAATATCAAAGCGTGATTCTCCCGTATGTTCCTCAAGCGATGCATCCAGGACGGCAAACAATTCATGTACGCTGCTAAAGGACGTTAAGTCAGCGCCGATAGTGAATGCCTTTCCTCCCTTCAGCCGGATCTCGCGCACAACCTCCTCCGCGGCGCTGTGGTTTTTTCCATAGTGGACCGCAACAACTGCGCCTTCCTGCGCGAGGCGCAGCGCGATACCGCGACCGATGCCCCGGCTTGCGCCCGTAACCAATGCGGATTTACCTCTCAACCTGTTCATATACCCATCTCCCTTCTATTTACAGTTTCAGTTATAGCACAGGGCGGCTTTTGAAATATTGCTCTCTCATTCGGCCTCGTGCATGAGAGTGCAGGACTTCGGATCCGCGTGTTTAATAATTTAAAGAAGGAGGTGAAGGCATGCTTCATATCGTGAACGGCGATTCCGTCGCAAGCAAGTTAAAGCAGGGAGATATTCAAGGGGAAATCCTGGTATGGAGGGAAGTGTACCCGGTTGGGCCTGTATTCGCCGACATGGCAGAGAGCGGCAACCGCTCGGTACGCGCTCAGTATCTGGAACGGACTCTGGGGATCCCGCAGAGTGAATTTATCAATATAAGCGAAACGCAAGAAAAAACCCTGCAGGACTTCAGGAAACATAAAGAAATCGTATTATGGTTTGAGCATGATCTGTTCGATCAGACGATGCTTTGCTATTTGCTTCATTGGTTTGCAAAGCAGCAGCTGGGACAAACGAAATTAAATTTACTGTGCATCGGCGGATACCCGGGGATTGAATTGTTTCGGGGTCTCGGGCAGCTGACCGCAAAGCAGCTGGAAGAGCTGTTTGGTACCTGGCAGCCGGTCGGCCGCCGCGAGCTGGAGCTGGGAGGCAAAGTTTGGGAAGCATATGCATCGAATGATGCGCAGCGGCATACCCGGATCCTTCACGAAGACACTTCGGCTCTACCTTTCGTACGCGCCGCTTTCGAAGCTCATCTCGTACGGCTGCCTTCCACTCATAACGGACTTGGAAGCATAGAGCAAACTACTTTGGAGACGGTTGCAGGCGGAATAAATAAACCATTCGAGCTGTTTGATCAGGCAGGAAATAAATTGAACATACTGGGCATGGGTGATTTGGAATATTGGTACCGCTTGGCCAAAATGTCGGAAGAACCTTATCCGTTACTGAGTATCGAAGGATCAGTCGCATTTCCGAACTTCAAATTGCCGGTGCCGTCCTTTGGTGAATGCGTCATCACTTTAACGGAGCTCGGACGGGAGGTTCTGGCGGGAAATCAGGATTGGGCGGCGGTAAACCGGATGGATGAGTGGTTTGGAGGTCTTCAATTCCAAGGGGAAACAATGGCATGGCGGTGGGATGCGTCGCACAAGACGGTTGTTAAGGTGTGAGCGGCCGGAACGCAAACGAAACACATTATTATCCGCGATCCGCGATAATGCGCTTCCGCGCCGCATCACTTCCAGTTAGGGAAAAGCGGTTTCACAGGCACCGGGAATTTAACCCCGGCCATTAGCAGGACGCCGACAGCCCAAGCCGTGAGCATCCATCCTGCGAATACCCATTTCTCCGCTCCCTGCCCGTTTTTTTGCCAATATCGGAACTGGTGGAAGGTTACGGCCACCGTTCCCAGCGTATAAAGAATTACTCCAGTCCACATTACTTCTTCACCTCTTTCTCAGGGATATACAGCGGCGCTCCGATAGAACCGACGTTTGTTATTGTCGTTTCCACCTGGCAGATAACCTTTTGCTTGACATACATGCTGGGCCACCGCTTTTCAATACGTTCCCAATACCCCGAGTCTTTTCTGTAAATCATTGCACCCAGCCCTGCGCTGTCGGCTTTATATTCATGCTGCAAACGGGCAAACATCGAGTTGCAGGCGCGTTCCATTTTGTCGGAAAACACTTTATTCACCTTTTCAACGTTCTGTGGATTGGATAAGTCGATATTTGTACCATTATCCAGAACTTTCCCGGCTACTTTAAATCGAAATGTAAAAACAGGCTTCCCGTTGCGAAAATCAACCTTTCCGCGTGCCTTAAGATCGCTCACCTGAATCGATATGTCGCCCTTGCTCCCCGGCACCCGCAGCATGACGTTGCTCCGCGGGCTGCCGCCAAGCAGTCCGTTCAAGGCACCCGCTTCCAGCCCTTTCAGGAAGCCGACCAGCTTGTAGTCCTTGAAAATTGCGATTCCACTTATGGAAATTTTTCCCTTTTGCTCTACGAAGCTCACTGCAACCGGCTGCTGACCGGGAGTTGTCGATGCGATGTAAAAGTCTTTGATCGACGTCGGGATGCGCGCTTTGCGAATGGTCAGCTCGCGCAGCACCTCAGCCCCGAAAGTTTCCATTGTAAATTTCAAATCGATCATCTTTTCCGCAGTGCTGTTTTCGGCGATTGCAATAATCGCGTTTAGGCGGTTTTGCGGGTTTCGGCTGATCTGATCGAGGACCTCGGCGACACCCTTCCGGGCAAGCGATTCGCCCATAAGGAACACACGTCGGTGCGAGCTCATAATATCCCTTGGCAGCGATAATTCCGCTTTACTCCGGGCTTCGTTGATGTTCCTTCCTTCAGTAGGAACATGAACGATCGGTTGTGCCGCCCCTCCTTGAGCGGGGGAACCGGCACTGACTAGTCTTTTCGGGTCGACCATATGCGCGTGTGCCCGGTATGTACCGGGCTTGCTGCCTTCATCCACCGCGGTAATCATTACGATAGCGACGTCCAAAATTTCTTTCCGGTCCCAGCAGCCGGACGTAAGCGCTGCGCTGAGGCCAAGTACTAGAAACGCGGGTATCAACCGGTTCAGCATATGATGCACCACTCCCTGAAGGCTATTATTTCCGTCCAAACTGTTTGCGAATGAGAAAATCTTTCATGCCGCTCAGAAGCAGCGGTGCGACAGGCGTCATATACGGTGTTCCCGCCGAACGTACGCCGGTCAAATAAACCTGCGTAAAAAATAGACCTAGCGCAATGCCGTAAAAGCCGAGCGACCCTGCGAGCAGAAGCAGCGCCAGGCGAAGGATGCGAATGGCGAATGTCATCTCGTAGCGGGGAATCATCAGGGAAGCGATACCGGTAACCGATACGACAATAACCATGGGTATAGATACGACGCCGGCCTGAACAATCGCTTGTCCGATGACCAAGGCGCCGACGACGCTGACCGCTTGGCTCAAGATCCGCGGCAATCTCACAATCGCTTCCCGCAGAGCTTCGAATACGCTTTCCATGATCAGCGCTTCGAGCATAGCCGGAAAGGGAGCGCGCTCGCGGGACGCCGCAATGGCAAGCAGCAAATTCGTCGGCAGCATCTCAATATGAAAGGTAGTGAGGGCTACGTAAAGGGATGGAAGTGTCAACGCCCATATGATGAAAAAGGCTCGAATCGCCCGCACGAACGTCGCACTGCTGTACATCAGGTAATAATCTTCATTGGCCTGGAAAGCGTTCCAGAATGTAAAAGGAACGATTAGGACAAACGGGGAATTGTCGACCATAATCGCGACCTTCCCCTTCATGAGAGCCGCATGGACGATATCGGGGCGTTCGGTCGTCTGAATCGTCGGAAACAGGCTTAACGGCCGGTCCTTAATGTTCTCCGCAAGGTAATTCGTTTCGATGAGCGCCTCAAGCTTCACGGCGTCTATCCTTGCCGTCATTTCCTCTACCAACTTGCTGTCGGCGATACCTTCCATATAAACCATCCGGACTTCGGTCTTTGCCGATGTCCCCACTTCCCAAGCCTTCATTCTAAGCTTCTCGCTTCTTAATATCCGCCGAAGAATTCCAACGTTGATGTCCAAATCCTCTGTGAAGCCTTCCCTGGGGCCATGAATCGCGTTTTCCGTCGCCGGCTCCGATACGGCGCGATGCGGGGCGGAGGCGACATTAACCAGCATAACACGGCCGAATCCGCAAACGGCGACCGCGGCTTCCCCCGAGAGGAGCGCTTCGAGCGCCGTCTGAATATCGTCCGTAAGCTCGACAGAGGGCGATGTCACGGGAAGAGCACCCGATTCGGGAGAGGGAGACGACAAGAGCGGCTCAATGATTTCCCGTTCGATCCGTTTCTGGTCGACAATCCCCGAAATATAAATTACCTGTGAGGTCCCCACCTTGCGGATGACCAAATCCGGCATCGATCCGAGGGCCAGCCGCAGCGCTCCTGCGAATTGGTCCAGATCGTCCTGTGTCGACAACCGTATCGATTGCTGGGGCACATTATCCACCACCCTTTCCGGCTGCTGTTTTAATTTTGAGGATAAGCAGAACAAGCATTGGCATGACGATAAAAAATGGTGGAAAAATGACCCAAGTAGCCCATTGGTGCCCTGTGAAGAGGTGGCTGCTGAGGTTTTCCGCCATGTACAGGGCGAACAGCAGGGTAAGGATCGATACGGGAATAGCAGCCGCCTTGTGACCGGGCACCTTCCATAAGCCCGAGATCATCGCGCACGCCGCATAAGTGAAAACCGATACCTTAAACAGCACGCCTACCATATAATTGGTGACAATAAGCGGATCAATATTTTGTACGAAATCCCCGATATTGACCATGTGAAAAGTTGTCATCAGCGGAAAAAAGGAGCGGGAGAAGATTTCAGGGCCAATGGTACTGACCGCGAGCAGATCGAGTATCATCAGTACGCCGCCGGCAGACGCGGCCGAGAGAACAGCCATTCTTCGAAACTGAGCGGGAGATTTCATCATGGTCCAAAATGTCGCGAAAGCGAAGGCTTCCGCATAAGGAACCGAGATGCTGCCGGGAATTGCGGACGTCAGAATCGGTCTCCACTTATCGGCCACCGGCAAAAGCAGAGACAGCCGGGTGTGTCCGGAACCGACGAGCAGAGCGATTTCCACCGCGAAGAAAAACAGGATAACCGGAACGTTGAGCTCGGCCATTTGTCCCATCCGCGGAACGCCGGCATAGCAGACGTAAGCGACAAGCAGCTGAAAGAGGAACATTGTGAACGGCATCGGTGTTTGTGGCAGCAGGAAAGTGTTCGTTAACTCACCGACATCTCTTAAATCCCGGGCCGCGGAATAGATGAAGATAAAGGTGTAAACCACATTCAGGGCGGCGCCCGCGAAACGCCCGAACGCAAGATGGAGCAGGTCGCTCCAATTAGCGCCCGGATTTGCTGCAAACAGCCTTGAATACATCCACAGAAGCCCCATTCCCAGCAATGCGCTGATAAGGACGGTGATCCAGGCATTCTGCTTGGCTTGACCGGCAAGTCCGAAAACGACGCTCGTTCCTAGCTGAAAAAGAAACATGAGACCGTACAACTGCCAGGAAGTGAGTGCTTTCACAAATACTGCCCCCCTTTTGTTGTTATCATTCCTCATTATTTACTTTTCATCCCAGTATTTTCCCTTCCTTACCAGGCTTCAATCAAGCTTTCCGCTCGAAAGTAAGGCCGCAATTTCGATTACATAATAGCGGCAACGGTTAAATTTCATGCCGGAAAGGAAATCTTGGCGACGCCGAGAAATACTTATAGACTATACAGATCGAGAGGTGGAAAGCATGGATTCAAGGTCTTATCCCCTTGGGAAATTCGTACCTGAGGAGCAGCCGACATCAGAGCACCGTAAAAGATGGATTGAAGATATTGCCCAAATTCCGAGAATGCTTCGGTTGACTGTGCAAAACCTGAATTCCGGGCAGCTGTTGACACCCTATCGCCCTGGCGGGTGGAACGTTCAGCAGGTCGTGCATCATTTGGCCGATAACGATATGAACGCTTATATCCGTTTTAAAAGAGCCTTAACAGAAGAAGCTCCGTTTGCAGGCACTTATCGGGAAGAATTATGGGCCGAGCTCAGCGACTATCAGGATACGCCGATCGAAGCTTCATTACTGCTTATTGAGTCGCTGCATCAACGGTTTGTCGTCCTGCTCCGGTCACTGTCTCCGGATCAATTTCAACGAACCTTTACAAGTCCGACGCACGGCCGTATGACCCTCGATATTGCGACTCAAAGATACGCCTGGCATGCACGGCATCATATCGCTCAAATCGATTCACTCAAAGAACGGATGGGCTGGGAATAGGGTTCGGCGGGAGCGGGAGCCCGGTCGCAGGGCGGTTCATTATCCCTTCATGCGCTCATACAATAGGTTATAGCGGGCACCATGAGGGAAAAATACCTTGG
This sequence comes from Paenibacillus sp. sptzw28, assembly GCF_019550795.1. Classification (NCBI taxonomy): domain Bacteria; kingdom Bacillati; phylum Bacillota; class Bacilli; order Caryophanales; family Paenibacillaceae; genus Paenibacillus; species Paenibacillus sp. sptzw28. The sequence goes on along the minus strand of NZ_CP080545.1, from coordinate 5,160,210 downwards.
AAGAATAGCCGAAACCCACGAGGTTGCCCTGCATGAGATCCTTTCCATTAACCGGCAAATTATGGATCCTGATTCGGCTATTCGCGGCATGATCGTCAATATCCCCGAGCAAACCCCGCAAACACGATTGCATTGGCCATTCGTACGGCCGACCATATCGTTCGGCAGACCCTGTTGTCCCGCTAGACAGCGCTTTTCTCTTCAGTCTGAGACACCTCTTCATTCAAGGTGTCTTTTATTTTTTTCATGGGCCTGCGGCGCTCTTATTTATACAAGCTGAGGCTAGTCTGCATAAATGTCCAAGTCCCCTCATAGACATGGTACAAGTCAAGCGTAAACGGCCTCGTCCCGTACGAACTTGTGCGTGATATCCGCACCGGTCATGTACAGCTCCGGATACGTTTAAAAAAACTTGTGATGAGGGGTTGATCTCATGCGTCGTCGAATCAGTTTCATCGCAGCCATCCTGCTGTGCGTTACGGCGGTTCTCGCCGGCTGCGGGACTAAGGACGCGGATTCGGTAGTGAAGGATTTGGACAAAGTGGTTAACAACATGGAGAGCTATCACGGCACAGGCACGATGATTTTGCATACCGGACAGCAGCCGCTCGAATACCATGTGGACGTGTCTTATCAGAAGCCGTCCTACTACCGGATCGAACTGACGAATGCGAAGAAGGACATTACGCAAATTGTGCTCCGCAACGATGAAGGTGTGTTCGTATTGACGCCGCGGCTTAACAAAGTGTTCCGTTTCCAAAGCGATTGGCCGTCCAATCAAGGTCAGGTGTACTTGTACCAGACGCTGATCTCAAGCATTTTGCTCGACAATTCCCGTCAATTCACCGTTGACAAGGATGCGTACGTATTCGATGTCATGGCCAATTATCAGAACGGATCGCTTGCCCGTCAGAAAATTTGGCTCAATAAATCCAACTATACGCCGAGCAAGGTTCAAGTGAGCGATACGAATGCGGCTGTTATGGTCGAGGTTAAATTCGATAAATTCGAGTTTGGCTCCAAGCTCGACAAGAGCGTTTTCGATACGAAGCATAATATGGACAGCAGTACGAGCAATCAACCGACAATGGCGGAGCCGGGCGATGGAACTGAGAATCCGGCTGATAATCAAACGACATCCGATCCGAAAGCGGGTAATGCCGGTACGCCGGATAGTGGAGCAAACAACGCGCCGCAGCCGGACAATGATGCGAATGCAAAGCCTGACGACGCAGCGGGCAGCAGCCCGAATGCAGATGACGGGTCCGCCGGCGGCAGTACTTCGGCCTCAGGTGAGGATGCGGATAATACGCAGGCGCCAGCGGACGGCAATAAGCAGGCGGAATCCCCAACCTTCACCGCCATGGAACCGTCATATTTGCCGGAAGGCGTCTCGGAGAAGGATCAGCAGGAAATCGTGTTCGGTGGGAATCCCGGCTTGATGATTCGTTATACTGGCGAATATGATTATACGCTGATTCAAACACAGCCTCACGACGTAGCCGCTTCAAAGATGAAAGGCGATATGGTCGACCTCGGCTTTACCCTGGGTCAAATTAGCGGCGACGAACAGCTGACGCTGACCTGGACCTACAACGGTATTGAATATCGTCTAACAAGCGGCACGCTCCCGGATACCGAAATGATCAAGGTTGCGCAGTCGGTTCAGGGTGAAATAAGCAAATAAAACGGGGAGTAAAATTTTCCACCCCAAATCGCGGAAATATTACCTTCTGTTTCATTGACAGCTTCAAGCCTCGGCGTTAACATAAAGGCTATGGGTTGCAGAGATAGACGCCCGCCCGTTTTCAGGGGGAAAGATCCAATCCCGGGACGCGCGGGCGTTTACGCTTCGGAATGAGAAGAAGGTGGACGCTTGGACGCATACTATCGCCCGACAAGGGCTGAAATATCGCTTGATGCACTTCGGCGCAATTTGCACGCTTTTCGCTCTGCAATGCCTGAAGGGATGCGCCTTATGGCGTCGGTGAAAGCAAACGCTTATGGACATGGGGCCGTCGAGACGGCAAGAGAAGCAGAGGCATTCGGCGTCGACTATCTCGGCGTTGCATTCCTGGACGAAGCGATTCAGCTCCGGCAAGCCGGTATTCTGACTCCGATATTAGTCCTTGGATTCGTACCGGCGGAAGGTCTCGCCCTCGCCAGGGAACTGAATATTGCCATTGCATTATTTCGCGAAGATATACTGGAAGCTGCAGCCGCTCTGTCACGCAGCGGGCCCCCGCTGCATGTCCATGTGAAAGTCGACACCGGTATGGGGCGATTAGGCCTGGTATCCGGAGCGGAAGCGCTGAGCTTCATTCAAAAGGCGGCACGCGAACCGAATATATTCGTGGAAGGGCTGTTCACGCATTACGCGCGGGCGGATGAAACGGATAAAGCCTATACGGCGTTGCAGCACGAGCGCTTTGCCGCATTTGTCCGGTTGACCCGGGACAGCGGCATCGATATTCCGGTTATTCATGCAGCCAACAGCGCCGCCGGCATCGACACGCCGGAGTGGGCGGGAGGCATGCTTCGGCTGGGCATCAGCATGTACGGCTTATATCCTTCTGCTGAGGTGAACCATAGTCAAATCACGCTTGAGCCCGTAATGTCGCTGAAGACCCGGATCGTGATGGTGAAGCGGGTTCCGCAGGGATGGGGGATCAGCTACGGCACGCGGTACGTGACTCAGGGCGAAGGAGAATGTATCGGTACGCTGCCGATTGGCTATGCGGACGGCTACAGCCGGATGCTGACAGGAAAAGCCGAAGCGCTGGTACGCGGTCGTCGTGTGCCTGTGCTGGGGACAATCTGCATGGATCAATGCATGATCGCTTTGGATTCGCTGGCTGACGGGACACCTGCCGAGGCAGGCGAGGAAGTCGTTCTCATCGGCTCGCAAGGCGGCGAGACGATTTCTGCAGAGGATATCGCATCACTGCTTGACACCCTTAATTATGAGGTAACGTGCATGATAGCTTCCCGTGTACCGCGTGTCTATACGCGCGGTGGAGAAGTAGTTGCTGTAGCGAACCCGTTAGTATAGGGGTATGGATGGTTTTTCCTGCGACAAAATTCGTTACACATTAGAGGATATTCGAAAAAAAGCGCGAATACTTCTAATAGCTTACATGAATGTATACACTGCGTCTATCTTCCGGTAGCAGCATACTTGCTGCATCGGGTGCATAGTATGGTGGTGTATAATACGATGGTAACAATGACATACTGATAGTGCGCTTTTTGCTGGAAATGTTTTGGGGGTGCGAGTTCGGTGACCAATTTGCAAAACACCAAGAGGATAATGATTAGTTTGCCGGATCATTTGCTGGAGGAAGTCGACGGGATCGTTGCCAAGGAGAACTCGAACCGCAGCGAATTTATTCGTCAGGCGATGAAATTGTATTTAGTCGAGCGTAAAAAGCGTCAAATTCGCGAATCGATGCAGCGCGGTTATTTGGAAATGGCGAAAATCAACCTGGTCATGGCATCGGAAGCTTTTCAAGCGGAGGAAGATGCGGGCGATACGCTCGGCCGACTCGTAAGCGGGGTGTAGAGCTTGATCGTTAAACGCGGCGATGTGTTTTTTGCGGATTTGTCTCCAGTTGTCGGATCGGAGCAGGGTGGCGTTCGTCCCGTGCTGGTGATTCAGAATGATATCGGTAACCGGTTTAGTCCTACGGTGATTGTGGCTGCCATTACAGCGCAAATACAAAAGGCCAAACTCCCAACCCACGTTGAAATCGATGCGGCATCGCATGGATTTGACCGTGATTCGGTGATCCTTCTTGAACAGATTCGTACGATCGACAAGCAGCGTCTGACGGATAAAATAACGCATCTTGATGATGAAACGATGCGTAAGGTGGATGAGTCGCTGCAAATCAGCGTCGGATTGATTGATTTTTAATAAGAATATGCCAGTGCAAACAGGGCCTTCTGGGCCCTGTTTTGTTTTCTGTCTCCAGTCGGAGGTGGATTTCCATCCTCCGACGCTGTCTAACAAAAGCGCTTGAGTGCGCCGGGAAACCAAAATATAAATGCTGCTGCAGCCGCCGCACTCATATGAGTCGGCGGTTTTTTGAATGGTACCGCTTGACAGAACAATGTATGACAGAGTACATTTCAAACAGATGTTTAAAATAAACGTTTTAAACAAACGATTAAAATTTGCGTTAAGGAGTGGAGAGAATGGGCACTGCAGTTAAAGCTTTTATGAAAAAACCGACAACGTTGATTGGCATTATGACGGCACTCATGTTCCAGGTTATCTTTTCGGTGATATGGATGACCGGCTACGACGGTGTGACCGATGCTGACCGGTTAAAGCAGCTTCGTGTCGGATTGGTAGCTTTGGATGCGCAAATGGGGCCGGCCATAGCCGAGAAGCTTCAGAAATCACTTCCCGTGCATAGCGAACTAATCGCTGACGCCGAAGAGGCGCGACGGCTGCTCAATGAACGCCGGCTGCAGATGGTGATTACGATACCGGCCGATTTCAGCCAGGCGCTTATGACCCGGGGCGGGAAAGCAGCTTTGCAGTACACCCTCAACGAGTCGAATCCGGCGCTTATTAAGAGCATGATGAGCTCGATTGCTTCTCAGGTAACGGCGACCGTTAACAAGGAGGCGATCAGTCGAGGGGCGCTGGCCCTTCTGACGCAGACGAAGCTGCCGGCCGGGCAGGCGGAAGGATCTGCGGCCGAGTTATCCGAACGAGTAACGTCCAGTTTTACATATTCAAATAAAGTGAACGGAATGAACAATCAGATGGTGCCGATGATGTTAGTGCTCGCTTCGTTCGTCGGCGCGATGATTATGGGTATGAACCTGCAGCAGTCGTCTATGGCGGTCGCGCCTCACGTTGGACGCTTCCAGCTGTTCGCAGCCCGAAGCGCTATTAATGCCGCTGCAGCGATTGTTGTTTCTCTCGTCGGTTCCTCGCTTGTGATGGCGCTCGGCGGTCAAGCGGAGCAAGGGTTTCTGGCAATGTGGGGATTTCAGGCGTTGTTCTTATTGACTTTTCTGTTCGTGACTCAAATGTTCCTGATCTTATTCGGCATGGCAGGCATGTTGTTCAATATCATCCTTCTGTCCGCTCAGCTGGTTTCGTCCGGAGCGATGGTGCCTCGTGAACTGCTCTCAGACTTCTATCTGGGTCTTGGCAAAATATTTCCTGCAACCTATGCGGTCGAGGGAAGTATGAACATACTGTTCGGCGGACCCGGAATTGGCGATGCTTCCTTGGGCCTGCTTATAATAGTGGCCTCAGCCGCCTTGGTCGGGGCGCTTGCGGTATTGCGCAAAGGCCGTATGCCTCAGCAGCAGACAAAGCCGGTGCAGGCGGTATAACCTCCAGGATTGAAATTCTTGCTTCTTGCTGACATCGAGTTCATAATTATAGCTATGCTAATGAACGATCTGGGAGGCCTTAGTGTAATGCCAACAGATGAACCGGATGTTAAACTGCGTTTGCTTCATGCGGCTAAGCGGCTTTTTGCCAAACAAGGCTATGAAGGCACGAGCGTTCGACAAATATGCGAGGAAGCTGGAGCCAACATCGCGCTTGTGTCGTATCATTTTGGCGGCAAAGAGAATATATTTCAAGCGCTGATTGAGAATTTTGTACCTATTCGGGAAATCGAAGAACTGGCTAAAAAGGAATCAACCCCTGTCGAGGGGATACGGGAGATTATTCGCGGGGTCACTTATTTCCGGCTTCGCGAGCCGGACATGATTCAAATCCTCCAGCAGGAAATTTTGTTTAACTCGGCCCGGATTGAAGTTATACGCAGGTTTGCTTTTCCGATGTGGATCCGGTTGCGCGAGTTTCTGCGAGAAGGCCGTGACCAGGGGCATTTTCGCTTCAGGTCGCTCAACAATACGTTATTAACGGTACTGGGAGCCGTAATGTTCCACAAACATACGGCGTATTTTCTTCCGCTGCTGGAACCTGAAGAAATGAACGCTGAGGCGTTGATCGAGGATTTGAACGATTTTGTGTTTTCCGGTTTGCGTTACACAGGCGACAAATCTGGGTAAGTTACGACAAATTTCCATTAATGTATAGACAGTTGAAAAGTTGTCTGCTATTATGATGTCATTATATAGAGCAGATCAATAGCGACCGCTATGCGAAGAACGCATGCTTGGGCATTATGCCCGGCTGCGTTCTTTTTTTTTCGCTAAAAGCTGCAGAAAGGATAAGCGATGAACAGAAAACGGAACGCGCTGATCAGTGCTGCCGCAGCGGTTTTGTCGGGTCTGCTCGTTTACGGCGTGTACATGCTGCAGCTGCGCGAGGTTCAATTCCAGGAAACCGTTACGGTTATCGTCCCTAACCGGTTTATTTCCGCAGGTGAACGGATAACGGCCGATATGCTGGGTTCGAAGAAAATCGCGAAGGCTTCGTATGTACCCGAAATGGTGCTTGAGGCGGAAGAGGTGAAGGGTTTGGAAAGCGTAGTGCCGCTCGGCTTGAATGAGCCGCTGCTCAAATGGAAGGTTGATAAGTTCAGACTGCTGCCTAGCCGGTCCCAGTCTACTTTTCAGATTCCGCGGGAGTACGTATTATCGGTTTCCAATGGTATTCGCGCAGGGGACAAGGTAATGCTGTACCTGTCTGGGGAGGGTGTGGAATCAGCCCGGCTATTTGAACAGCCGGTGACGGTCGCTTCGGTGAAAACATCGGCGAACATCGAGATCGACGATACGGAGAATCCGAATCTGATGTCGATGGCGAGCGGGGATAAAGAGAAGATGTATGCTTCCAGACGCGATGCAAACGGAATGATCGATTACATTAACTTGAATTTGACTGAGGCGCAGTGGCTTGAACTCGATTCGCTTTGCAAAACCGGCAAGAGCAGGATTGTCATTGCGTACTCCCCGCAATCGCTTGATATTGAACAAGCCGCAGGGCGGCCGGAGGAAGGACCGTGATCACGCAAGCACCGCTTATTACTTTTGTCGGAACGACGCCTAATATCGGGACCACGATCGCCGCATTCGCCGCGGCCTGCCGGATCGCGGAGGGGAGCGAAGCGTCCGTAGGGTTTCTATGCCTCAACCTGAAGAGCTCGAAGACCCACCGATATTTGGGAGTGGACAAGCCCGAAGCCACCCTTGACTCGCTCCGGCCTGAGCTTCGTTCAGAGTCATTGCTCCCTGAAAAGCTGCTGCGCTCGATGCACCCGGCAAGCATTGAGGGTCGTCTGCATGTCATGTTCGGGAATATCATGCGGGATCAGGCTGAGTTCTTTACGGCGGAAGAAATGGATCATCTCCTGGATGTTGCCCGGCTATCCTTCGATATTATCATCGCGGATGTCGGGGCCTACTGGGACAATGCGGCTACATTATGCGCTTTGCGTCGTTCCAGCTCGCGAATGATTGTCACGACAGGAGCTTTGTCGCATTTTCAGGAGGACGCACAGCGGTGGATCAAGCAGCTTTCACCCATGTTCGGCATATCAAGCGACCAATACGAAACGGTAATAATTCACCCCCCTTGGAGGATTGGAGGATTTCAAGTGAAAGATATTTGCAACGAGCTCGGGGTACCGTTAATCGGTGAGTTGAAATTAACGGAGCCGATGCTCTCACAGCTCGATACCGGGAGCCTTGATCAGTGGCTGACCCTCAGTGAGCAGGGAAAAGAAGCGATGAAGGAGCCTGCTTTGCAGCTTCAGAGCAGATACGGACTCCAGCGGCGAATGGGCATGCCAGCACAACCGTGGTATAAAAAACTGCTCACTCATCGGAGCGGAGTGAGTACTTGATGAGCAAAGAGCAGCGGTTTTCCCCGTCCACATTCTCGGCGCAGCTGCTTGCTCAAGACACGGAGCAGCGGCAGACGGAAAATGATACGGAGGTGCAGCGTGATTTCGCTCGGCTTGCCGAGGATGTCCGCACCTATCTGGCGATGCCGCGCGGTGCTACGGAAGATGAGCGGCGGCAGTATAACGAGAAGCTGAACCGGGCCGTACTCGGTTATGCGGAAGAGCGGGAGCAGATATTAGCCGTTATCGCGGACCGGCTTCTCCGTCAGCGGATTCATGAACTTCCCGGCCATAAGCACCCGTACTCGTCGCTTGCTGAAGCATTGTTCGCGGAAGTTATCGGGCTCAGTGTTCTTGAGCTCGTGCTGAGGGAACGTGAAGGTTTGGAGGAAATACAAGTCGTCGGAACGAGGATATTTGAGGTGAGGGACGGACGCAGCAGGCCCTCGGAGTACAGATTTGAATCGGAACGGGAAGTGGAGCGCATTCAACAAAACCTCGTTCTCTACAATAACGACCGATTTAATCCGCGCAAAAGATGGGCGGAGGTCATGCTTCGGGACGGGACGCGCGTAACGATGACCGGCTTTGGTTATACCGCGCAGCCAACCTTGACGCTTCGGTTCTATACGGTACAGCGGTTTGATTTGGCAGCATTGTGCAGCCCTGAATACGGAACGATGAGTCCGCATCTCCGGGATATGGTCCTTGCCGTACTTCAGGCCAGATTTAATATCGTCGTCATCGGACCGACCAACTCCGGTAAGACTCATTTGATCAAGGCGATGATCGGAGAGCTCCCGGATGAAGAGCGTATCATCACGATCGAAGGCCGTCATGAGATGATGCTGCGCCGTGATTTTCCAAGCAAGAACACGGTGGAGTATGAGGCTGACGAGGAAGACCCTTTCCACCGTGCGACCCAAGCCTTTAAGCTGGCGCTCCGGCAATCGCCTCAGCGAATCATTCATGCCGAAATTCGCGATGAAGATGCTAACATCTATGTCAGGGCCTGCACTAGAGGCCATTCGGGCAGCATGACAACGGTTCATGCGATAGCGCTGGAGGATGTTCCGGAGGCAATCACGGATATGTGCATGCTCGACGGCCGGGGGATGAATCCCGAGCGCCTGACGAAGAGGATTGCCGAGTATGTGACGCAGATCGGAATCGAAATGCGATATACGGCGGGTAAGCGCCGGGTCATGCGCCTTGCTGAACTAAGCTGGGAGAGCGGTGAGGTCAAAGTGCGGGACTGGGCGATATTCGACGAATCTTCGGGAGAGTGGATCTACCCGAGCAAGCCTTCCAGCCGGGCTGCATTAAGGCTTGAACAGGGTGGCGCCCAGATTGCTGCCTGGAACTGCCCTGCCATGAATAAAGGTGTTCATTCGCCATGCTGAGATTCGCCATATCTGTTATCGTCATCACGCTGTTTATTACGTTGTTTATTGCTTTCCGGCAGCTGCTGCAGCTTTGGTTAGTGAGGCATCAACAGGTCAGCAGACTGCAATATTGGCAAAATCAAAGGCTGAATCATCGGTTTGCCCGTTTCGTATCGCGCAATGAAAGATTATACCGCCATTTGTCCGAGCTTCTTGAATCCCTGCAGTTCAATGTTCAGCCGGGATCCGTTATTATAACAACCGTTCTGATGCTGCTTGCCGGAACCTCCTGCGGAGCCATGCTGTTTCAAAGTCTGAAGGGAACACTGCTGCTGGGTACCGTACTGGGAGCGCTGCCCTACATGCTGCTGCGGATGATGCTTGTCCATCAACAAATGAAGACGCGCATTGATTTTTTACCGGCGGTTGAATTGTTTTACCAATGCTGCCTCGTCAGCGGCGGCAAGCAGATAAGGACGGCGCTGCAGCGGACAGTGGATGAGAAGCGGCTGCTCGGACCCATGCAGTCCGTTTTTGAACAGCTGTACCGCAATGTTTCGGTTCGGGGCGATGATGAGGCTAGCTTGCGGATATTCGCGGCATCGCTCGGACATGTATGGGCGGACTACTTTGTGAATATTGTCAGGGCAGGACTGGCGGAGGGTCATCCGATAGCTGACAACTTGAAGGAACTGATAACCGATATGCGCAAAGCAAGAAGAGCCAGTCAGCAGGAGCGCAACAAGCTTCTGGAGATCAGGCTCGCCAATTTTTCGCCGGTGCTGTTTCTTGGGTTGTTCGTCGGAATCAACTTTCATTACACCCCCGAAAACGCCTATTTGTACTATATCGTCGACCCGAAAGGAAGGGACCTGCTGCTTAACGCTATCGTACTTATTTTTGTTTCGTTTGTAATGGGGCTGTGGCTTTCACGAAGAAAGATGTAAGTAGATTTTCAAAGCGTCAAAACGAAGCCGTGTTTTGCTCCGCAAAACATCAAGCAAATGCTTACGAAGCCATGTTTTGCTCCGCAAAACATCTGAGGTGATCAAATAAAATGGATTATTCAATTTCCCGCTTGGTGATGTGGGGAGCGCTGGCTGGCCAGTATGTGCTTGGCTGCGTATTTATAGCTTCGCTGCTGCGTGCGTTCCTGATACGAAGACCGCGTTTTGCGTATCTGGCGGCGTTTCGTTGGCAGAATAAACGTGTCCCGGAGAAATGGCTCCGACTTGCGCGCATCAGCCGCTACGACCCGTCCTTTAAGGAACGGGAACGGCTCCTGGCCGGCTGCGGCTTTACAGGTGATGCGGCGGTGTATGTACTGGCTAGGCGGATTTTCTTTGCAGCGATTCCATTATGGATTGCAGCCGCTTTCGGCTTTTCCCGTCTGCCAATCGAAGTTTTACCTCGCTTTACCGCTCCAATGGTGCTTGCTGTCGCTGTAATTCTTTTATTCTGGGATCTGCCGTGGTTGGAGGCATTCCGCAGGGCGCGTTCGGAGCGGATGACCAAGGAGATCTATATCGTGAGCAGCCAACTGCTCTATCTTGCCGGCTCGTCACTCCACATCCATACAAAGCTGATGCGCTGTCTGCCTTTTACCCGTACGATGCGGGGAGATTTGCAAATGCTGCTCGGGGAATGGTATCACGACGCGGAAGGGGCGCTCCGCCGCTTTAAGCTCAGGCTTGGTACCGAAGAGGGCCTCAGTTTCGTCGAAACCATCGATTCGCTTCGGCTGCACGAGAGCGAGCATTATTATGTACTGCTTAGAGACCGGATTCACGATTACAAGGAGAAGCTGGAACTGGCAAGAGATAGCCGCAAGGAATCAACCTCCTACTTGCTGTTCGTGCTTGCAGGAATTCCGATTCTATATACGTTCCAGATTTTTATTTATCCATGGGTTAGAGAAGGGCAGAAGCTGTTCGGCTCATTGAGCTAGGTAGGCATTAACCGCCGGGTGCTAAGCTTCAACTGACGTTACGATTATACAAGGAGGTGAGAGGATGCGGAATATTTTGATGACCGTTATGCTGCTCGTGGTTGTTGTCCTGTTATTTAATGCGATCGTGACAAAGGATACCACAGGCACTCAAGCTCAGATCGAAACTCAAGGGAATGCAGCGAATACTAAAATCGGTGCGATTAACCCTTAAAATACGATTTACACAGCTGGAGAATTTAATCGTCTATTAAGGAGGTGGCGCTGTGCGGGCTCTGTTAATGTCGCTGTTGCTCATTATTGTTGTCGTCATTATTTATACAAACGTGACCGGGGGCGAGCAGGGGACTAAAGCGCAGCTGGATCAGACGGGCAGCCATATGAGCGACGCGATCAGGGGGATGAGTCCGTGAGAGGCTTGCTGGTGTTCATCCTCTTCGCCGCCATGATGTGTTGGTTTATGTTTTCTCCGATTTATAAGCATGTGCTTATCGTCCGGCAAGCGGTTTTGCAGCAGGAGGTCGACTATTTGCTGGAAACGGGTGCCAACGGAGATCATGGTTATATCGATGCCGCTATGATGCAGCAATCTCGCGAAAGGCTGGAGGGGTATGGGTTGCTGCCGGGAAATGTCAGCTTCGAAGTAGCTTCAACGAACGGGTGGGATGCGACAAATCCGTTAAACCCGCTGCCAAGGGGCGTAGGGCTAACACTTGCTATCAGCTATCCGGTTGAAGGATTGTTTGAGATTGACCGCTTGATCGGACTGACGCCGCCTCCCTCTGATGCCCGAATCAGGGCGGCAGGGATGAAGATGAGCGAATTTGTACCCTAGAATCCCGCCGGTTTATTCATGGAAGCTGCAGAGAGGGTGAGGAAGTATGCATAAGATGGTACTCATCATGCTTATGATGGTGGTGTGGATGCTCATGCACGCGCTGCAGTTAGATGAGGAAATGGCGATGTCCGCCTTGTTTCAAGGGAAACATGCAGTCAACCGTGCCGCTCATGCCGCGGCGCAGCAGGTGGATCGTCAAGCGCTCGCCGACGGCAGACTTCATATTGACGAATCAGCCGCATCAGAGGAAGCGGGACGCTATTTGCAGGCGAACCTCCAGTTGGATTCGAGCGGTGAACCGCTGCCGGGCGCTTATTTACGGGAGCGGGTGGAAATATTGGTATTTGAGGTTATCAACGACGACAGGTCGTTTCCATTCACATACCTTAATGCCGCATACGATTACAAGGTTACGCTGAAGAGGCCGGGAGTTGTCATGATTGCAAGAATTGTATATCCGCGTGTTTTCAAGGTTATCGAACCGATCGAATGGACGATTAAAGGAACGGCTGAGCTCGTTGCAAGTTGACGGGGAAGCCGTTCTTTTGTTGTAATGGGAGGAGCATGATGAACACGGGGAGTGGAACCGGCTATGGTAGATGGATTATTGCACCACGATGAGTTGAAAGCACGTATTCATCGGCTGCAGCAGCTGATGGAGAAGGAGCGAATTGACGCTTTTCTGGTGACCCAGCATGTGGATTTATATTATTTAACGGGCTCGATGCAGGCCGGTTATGCGTTTATTCCAGCCGAAGGGGATGCAACCTTCTATGTGCGCCGCAGCGTGGATCGTGCGAGGCGGGAAGCGGCTGTACGTGTCCTGCCGATGCCTTCGCTTCGGCAGTTTCGGACGGTGCTTGAACAGGATTATCCGGCTGTATTCTCTGCCGGTTCAGCATTTCAAGTAGCGACCGAGATGGATGTCCTACCTGCTTTGACTTATGACAAGCTGTCGAGTACTGTTTGCGCCGGGGGCGGGAGCCTTGTCGATGGCTCTGCGCTTATTCGCCGTGTGCGCATGATCAAGTCGGCTTCGGAAATCCACCGGATCGAGGGGGCCGCGCAAGCGGCGGCTGAAGCACTGGGTGCTGCTGTAAGCATGTTAAAGGAAGGAATGAGCGAGCTTGAGCTTATGGCTCGCATTGAATATGAAATCAGGCTGCGCGGACATACCGGTATTATGAGGACGCGTAGCTACAATATGGAGATTATGACGGGGATGCTCGGATCCGGAGAGGCGGCGGCCGAACCGTCCGCTTTCGATGGTCCGGCGGGCGGACGGGGCCTCGGTCCGGCGGCGGCGCAAAGCGTAAGCCGAAGACAGATCGGCCGTAATGAGCCGATTCTGATCGATATCGGCTGCTGCATAGACGGGTATGTAATCGATCAGACGCGAACGGCGGTGATCGGCACTTTGCCGGATGATTTGGCAGCCGCATACTCCCATGCGGAAGCTATCATCCGGCAAACGGAACGTTTAATGCAGCCGGGAGCTTCTTGCAATTCATTATATGCCGCCTCCCTTGAGCAGGCTGCGGATGCCGGGTTATCTGCGCATTTTATGGGATTTGGCGCTGATCAGGTGAAGTTTCTCGGACATGGCATCGGGCTGGAGGTTGATGAATGGCCTGTGCTTGCCCGAGGTTTTGCAGAGCCGCTTGAGCCCGGTATGGTGCTCGCTGTTGAGCCCAAATTCACTTTCCCCGGCCGTGGCGTCGTCGGGATCGAGAATAGTTACCTCATCACCTCGCAAGGACCGCGCCAGCTGACAAAATCACCCGAGGGGCTAATTGTGTTACCATAGCTACTTTTCTGTACAGAATGGCCGTTTCCCGTTCACACGAAACAGCGGCGCGCCGGATCACGATAGGATTCTAATCCGATATTGAACCTGAGACGCGCCGCTGCACACGAATCAGCCGCTCCTTTTCTGCAGCACAGCCGCCTCTCCAGCGTATACGTACTCCTAATCAGCCGAAAATAATGAGCCATCATACACCCCAGAGCAACCATGCCTGAGTGCGTTTCTAACGGGCAGAGTTTACTGAGATATCTTAATTCACCTGTTCATTTGACTGTGGTTAATTGAAACTGAAATCGAACCGCCAACCTATTTTCCATATGATACAATGTTTCTGAACATATCGGAATCTTAATATGTAACCGTTTTATATTTGCCTCTTAACCATGGGGTGATGTGTTAGTCAAGACCTTTCGGACGTCTTTACAATTGCCTAAATTGAAAATGACAGTCAAACGATTTGGAGATTCATAAACGAGAGGATGAAGAGAACCAGTGTTGAAATTATCTGTATTTACGGTTGCATCTCCCGACCTGACGCCGGAAGAACTATGTGAAGCTGCTGCGGCGGCAGGCATTAAAGGCATGGAATGGCGCTGTAAAGAGACGCCAGCAGACAAATTGAACGAGAAGCCGTCCTTCTGGGGCAATAACCTTGCAACTATATCTCCCGATGCATCGGAGGAAGACATTGTTAGGTTCGAGCAGGCTGCAGCCAAGCACGAACGCCAGACAATCTCAATTACGCCCTATCTTACATGCGGTGATATAGAGGCAACCGAGAACATTTTTCGCCTGGCTAAACGGTTTGGCGCATCGATGATTCGCGTAGGAGTGCCGGGATACGACCGAACCCGGAACTACAATGAATTGTTCGATCTGGCCGCTGCCTACCTGCGGGAAGTAGAACCGCTTGCTCGAGACTATGGCGTCAAAGCGGTAGTCGAGACGCATCACAACACGATTGTACCAAGCGCCGCACTTACCCACCGTCTTGTCAGCAGCTTCAATCCCGACCAGATCGGCGTATTGTACGATCCGGGCAACATGGTCTATGAAGGATATGAGAATTACCGGATGGGCCTTGAGCTGCTCGGCCCGTACCTTGCTCACGTTCATGTGAAGAATGCCGGGTGGATGCCGGCGCCGGGTCACCCGAACGCGGCGCAAGCGAGCGGTAAAGGCGGCTCCGAAGGCGATGCCCTCGACCCGATTGCATGGTCATGCGGCTGGCGGCCTATTGCAAGCGGTATCGTACCATGGAAGCAGGTGCTGAGCGATTTGCGGGCAGTCGGTTATGACGGTTGGTTCGGTGTTGAAGATTTCAGCAGCGCTTACGACACGAGGACAATGCTTAAAATTTATGCGAATCAGATGAACCGATGGATGGAGGAGATCGGATGAGCAAGCTTCGCTATGGAATTATAGGGGTCGGGAACATGGGTACCGGTCACGCAAAAATATTAATGTCAGGAGCTATTAATGGTGCCGAACTCACTGCCGTATGCGACGGATTCGAGGGCAAACGGGAGTGGGCGAGGGAGCATTTAAAAGATATTGCCGTTTTTGAAGACTCTGCTTCCATGATTGACTCTGGACTCGTGGATGCCGTCATAGTCGCAACGCCTCACTACGATCATCCGTCCGAAGCGATTCAGGCGTTCGGCAAAGGAATGCATGTGCTGATCGAAAAACCGGCCGGCGTTTACGCCAAGCAAGTCCGCCTGATGAACGAAGCGGCGGCGGCAAGCGACAAGAAATTCGGCATTGTCTATAATCAGCGGACGAACCCTCTGTATCAGAAACTTCGCGAGCTTATTGCCTCCGGTGAGCTGGGGGAAATCCGCCGCACCAACTGGATTATTACGAATTGGTACCGGTCACAGGTTTATTACGATTCCGGATCTTGGCGCGCTACGTGGAGCGGCGAAGGCGGCGGTGTGCTCATTAACCAATGTCCGCACCAGCTTGACTTGTGGCAGTGGACGATCGGCATGATGCCGGTGAGGATACGCGCATTCTGCCAGTTCGGCAAGCACCGCAACATTGAGGTCGAGAACGATGTGACGGCCTATGCGGAATATGCGAACGGGGCAACCGGCGTATTTATTACCGCAACCTCGGAAGCGCCGGGAACAAACCGGCTCGAAGTTTCGGGCGACAGAGGCAAAATCGTAATCGAAGATGGGCACATGACGTTCTGGCGCTTGCGGGAATCCGAATCCGCCTTTAATGAACGGAACAAAGCTCCGTTCGGCACGCCGGAATGCTGGAAAATCGATATTCCTTCCCAGGGAAAAAATCCGGAGCATGCAGGTATTTTGCAGAACTTCACCGATGCCGTTTTGAAGGGCGTTCCCCTTGTGGCACCTGGAGAAGAAGGCATTGATGGTTTAACCATATCCAATGCCATGCATCTGTCGACCTGGCTCGACGGCTGGGTTGACCTGCCGCTTGACGAAGAGCTGCACGAGGCTGAGCTTAACAAGCGTATTGCAGAATCCACTTTGCGGAAGAACAAGCCTGAAGCAGCTTCCATGCCTGCCGATCTTAGCGGCACATTCTAATCTGTGCCCGGCGCCAGATCGGGACATCTCAAGCAGCGGATTTTATATCGCCGCAAAACTATTTTATTGAAGAGCAAAGGAGCGGTTACAAGGATATGGCAGATATTAATCGCAACGATGGAATGAATTACGCGCCTGTGTCAGGGACCAAGCCGGAGCCTGTATGCGGCCCGGGCGAGTTTATCTTCGCCGCCATGGCGCTTGACCACGGGCATATTTACGGCCAGACGAACGGGCTAATCGAAGCGGGCGGCACACTGAAATGGGTTTACGACCCGGACCCGGAGAAGGTCGCTCAATTCCTTAAGAATTACCCGCAAGCGCGGGCGGCCTTATCACCTGAAGCTATTCTTGAAGATAAAGAAGTGAAGCTGGTCGCGGCAGCGGCTATTCCGTCCGAACGGTCGGCGCTCGGCATGCGGGTTATGGACCATGGCAAGGATTATTTTACGGACAAAGCACCCTTCACATCGCTTGATCAGATTGCCGCAGCCAAAACGAAGGTAGCGGAGACGGGCCAAAAGTATATGGTCTACTACAGTGAACGTCTCCACGTGGAAAGCGCTGTATACGCAGGCAGGCTTATTCAAGAAGGGGCTATCGGCCGCGTTCTGCAGGTTATCGGGACCGGTCCACATCGACTGAACAAAGCGTCGCGGCCGGATTGGTTTTTTCGCAAGCGGCAGTACGGCGGCATCATTTGCGACATAGGAAGCCATCAGATCGAGCAATTTCTATTCTTTACGGGCTGCAAGGATGCAAAGGTTGTGCACAGCAAAGTGGCGAATTACGGAAACCCGGATTACCCCGAGCTGGAGGATTTCGGCGATGCGACGCTGATCGGCGATAATGGAGCGACGAACTATTTCCGCGTGGATTGGTTTACACCGGACGGTCTCGGTACCTGGGGCGATGGGAGAACGATCATCATGGGCACAGACGGTTATATCGAGCTCCGTAAATATATCGATATTGCGCGAGACAAAAAAGGCGATCATGTCTATTTGGTAAACAAGACTGGCGAGACGCATTTTTCGGTTGGGGGGCAGGTCGGGTATCCGTTCTTCGGCGAGCTTATTCTCGACTGCCTGAACCGAACCGAAAACGCTATGACGCAGGAGCATGCGTTCAAGGCGGCGGAACTGTGTGTAACGGCACAAAATATGGCAGTTCGCGTAGAGTAAAAGCGTGGTACAATTTTCTCATAAGCATGCGCACGATAAAGCGCTTTTGTTTGGAGGAGACCTTCGTGTCGTTCACGCCCATTATGCAGCTTCAGCATCCGATCGAATACAGCTACCGGAACGATAAGCCAATGGCCGGCGCACAGTTCCATTCGCACGCTTGCTACGAAATTTACTATTTTCAGGAAGGCGAATGCAACTATTTGATCGGTGACAAGCTTATGTCGCTTCAACCGGGAGACCTTATCCTTATGCACGGTATGACGCTTCATTGTCCGAATCCCGCCCTGCAGCGGAGATACGTTCGATCGATCGTTCATTTTGATCCGGCTTATGTGCACAAAATACTGCAGGCTGAGCCTGCGGCTGCGCTGCTTAAGGCCTTTGAAGAACTGCGCAACATACGAATTTCGCTAAGCGAGCCGGACCAGGCAGAGCTGGAAAAGCTATTGGCCGAGATGGACCTGTTATATAAGAGAGGCACCGGTTCTAGCTTAACAGCTTCCTATGACCGATTCGTCCTGCGATTTCTGGAGCTGCTTCATCTAATACGCTCCTGGTGCAGCGAGCCGGTGAGGGATTACGGCCACCGATCGCATAAAGAGCAGCATGTCCAAAGCGTCGTCTCCTTTCTGGAGGAGCGCTATACAGATGATATAACGCTTGATGATATCGCATCCGCACTTCATCTAACGAAGCCCTATTTGTCCAATTTATTTAAAGAAGTGACCGGTACGACGGTTTTTAAATACTTATATAATCGCCGTATCAATCAGGCGAAAATGATGTTCCGGCTCGAGCCGGAGCTGTCGGTCTCAGAGGTCTGCCGTGCAGTCGGATTTAATCATTTGGCCCATTTCAGCAGATTGTTCAAAGCGACGGTAGGCAGCAGCCCGGAATTATACCGCAGAGAAATGGCCGCAGCGGCAAATACGGGCTATTGAGTGCATACCTCCAACGATAGGCGAGCTTTTGTGAACAAAAAGTGAACACTCCGTGGCTATTTTGTGATATAATAGTGTTACAAAATTGTCTTGGGAGTGTTGAAGCATGAAGAACAATGATAGCTTCATTTCCGAAGGAAAGCGCATTCAAGCGACGGATGACAATCGTTGGATGTCGCTTCTGCCGAACGTCGGCTGTGCGTTGATGGTGCTCGGATTAGTACTCAGCTTATGCTTTGCCTATGAATTTAAGGATTCGAACCTTGGTCTTATGGTCGGTATCGGCTTTATTATCGGAGGTACGCAGGTACTCGTACTCGGGACGATGTTCCGGGTAGTGCCGACCCGCCAGATCGTGAAAGTCAGCCCGGCGACCCAATCGGATCAGCAATAACGCAGGTCTTCGGCAAGCGGGAGTCGGAGGGCACTCTATCGGAAAAATCATAATGCAGCAATCCGGTTTGCCGGCAAAACTGCAGCGCTTTTCCTACTTAGCCTATTTGGCGCTAAGCGGGAGAAGCGCTTTTTTTTTACATAAATTCACTAATTAAACCTAATAATCCTTATTCGTGAACGGCCGTTGAACGAATGGTGACGGAATAAGAACAGAAGATTGACGGATCTGTTAACGGTCGATTCAACGGGTTGTACATCTGCTATGCTAGCATCAGAGTAGTGCCTTTCGAATGAGCGCGAGGAGATGAATAAGCTAATGAAGAAATCGACTAAACTCCGCGGCGTTATGCTGCTGGCCACCGGTTTGATGTCTGCGGTTCTGTTAACGGGATGCAGCAGCAAATTTGTCGTCTTCGACCCGCAGGGGCCGGTAGCTCAAACCCAGTACCGACTCATAATTTTGTCAGCGATACTGTGTGCCATAGTCGTTATTCCGGTGCTCGGTATAACGGCTTTTATCATTTGGCGTTACCGCGATAAACCGGATAACAAGGCGCCGTATCAGCCGCACTGGGACGACAGCAAAGTGCTGGAAATCGTTTGGTGGGGAATCCCGATTATTATTATTGGCATTCTCGGTACTTATACGGCACGCGATACGTATGCGCTTGCCCGGCCGCCGGTTATTACGGACACGAAGCCGATTGAAATTCAAGTCACATCGCTCGACTGGAAATGGTTGTTTCAATATCCCGATCAACAGATCGCGACCGTCAATTACGTGCATATCCCGGCCGGCGTACAAGTGGACTTCGTGCTGACAAGCGACGCGCCGATGAATTCATTCTGGGTTCCGCAGCTCGGCGGACAGGAGTATTCGATGCCGGGCATGGCCATGTCTCTTTGGCTGCAGGCTGATAAGCCGGGCCAATATTACGGCACTGGCGCTAATTTCTCAGGTAAGGAATTTGCTCACATGCACTTCAATGTCATAGCGGAGCCGCAGGCCGACTTCAATAAATGGGTGGATGGTGTGAAACGGTCATCTCCTAAGTTGACTGATGCCGGGTATAAGGAATTGTCAAAGCCGGGCATATCGGTTGAAAAGTCATTCTCGGCATTTCCGCCCGACCTGTTTGGCTCGGTGGTTGCCAAGAACGGCGGAGCCGACCGCGCTCATGATATGAACATGAGTAAAACGGACACCAATGTGGACACGAAGGACATGAGCAAATTGAATAATATGAGTGATATGCCGGGCATGGATCACACTCAATCGACAGATGGAAATGCGAAAGATCAGAGTATCAAGACCCGCTAGAGAGGAGGAGTACAACAATGCTGGAAAAGCTTAAATCTTTTGCCTCCACGTTTTTTGTGACCGGTGATCCGCTGATTTACGGAGCGGACGTCGCTATTGCGCTCACCTCGGTAACGATTCTATTCGTCCTGTTCTACTTTAAGAAATGGGGATGGCTTTGGCGGGAATGGATCACATCCGTCGATCATAAGAAAATCGGGATGATGTACTTGATCGCTTCCCTGCTTATGCTGTTCCGTGGCGGAGTTGATGCGCTGATGATGCGGGCGCAGCTGGCGATGCCGAACATGCACTTCTTGGAGGCGGACCATTACAATCAGATATTTACTACACACGGCACGATCATGATATTGTTCATGGCTATGCCGATGATGTTCGGACTGTTCAATATGGTTGTACCGCTTCAGATTGGTGCAAGGGACGTAGCTTACCCTTTTCTTAATGCAATCAGCTTCTGGCTCTTCTTATTCGGAGCGATGCTGTTCAACCTGTCTTTCGTCATCGGCGGCTCGCCGGATGCCGGATGGCTCAGCTATCCGCCGCTGTCCGAGTTATCCGGAAGCCCGGGCGTCGGGGAAAATTTCTATATATGGGGCATTCAAATTTCCGGGATTGGTTCGCTTGCGACCGGAATCAACTTTGTTGTAACCATTCTTAAAATGCGTGCACCGGGCATGAAGTTAATGAAAATGCCGCTGTTTACCTGGTCGGTATTTTCGAGCTCCGTCGTTATCATTTTTGCGTTTCCGATTCTGACCGTTACGCTGGCGCTGCTCTTTATCGACCGGTTCCTGGGAGCTCACTTTTTCACGATGACCGGGAGCGGCAATCCGATGATGTATGTGAACCTCATATGGATGTGGGGTCACCCTGAGGTCTATATCGTCATCCTTCCGGCCTTCGGCGTATTCTCGGAAGTCGTCAGCACCTTCTCAAGGAAACGAGTTTTTGGGTATAAATCGATGGTATTCTCGATGATGATCATCAGCATTCTCTCATTCTTCGTCTGGGTGCATCACTTCTTTACGATGGGCTCGGGCGCAGACGTGAACGTCTTCTTCGCCATTGCGACAATGGCGATCGGAATACCAACCGGGGTGAAAATATTCAACTGGCTTTTTACCATGTTCCGGGGCCGTATCAGGATGGAGCTGCCGATGCTTTGGACACTCGCATTTATTCCATGCTTTGTCGTCGGGGGCGCTACCGGCGTCATGCTGGCCGTCGCACCTGCTGATTATCAGTACCATAACAGCTACTTCCTGATCGCACACTTCCATCAAGTGCTGATCGGCGGCGTAGTATTCGGGTATTTGGCAGGGGTCTACTATTGGTGGCCGAAGCTGTTTGGATTCAAGCTTAACAAGAAATTGGGCCTGTACGCCTTTTGGCTCTGGAATATCGGCTTCTATGTCTGCTTCATGCCGCAGTATGCGCTTGGATTTATGGGTATGACGCGCCGCGTTTACACGTACGGTTGGGACATGGGTTGGGCGCCGCTCAATATGGTTTCCACGATAGGCGCGTTCTTGATGGGAATCGGCTTTCTGTTTCAGGTGTGGCAAATCAGCTACAGCATCAAATATGGCGAGCGCGATACAACTGGCGATCCGTGGAACGCGCGGACTCTTGAGTGGTCTATTCCATCGCCGCCGCCGGTTTATAACTTCGCCATCGTGCCGGAAGTGCATGAACGAGACTCTTATTGGGAAGAGAAGGAACGCAACGGCGGCCTTATACCGGCTGTGAAAGCGGCTGATTTCGAGCCGATTCATATGCCGAAAAACTCAGCGCTGCCAGTGATCATGGCCGCTTGCTGGTTCGTCGCCGGCTTCGGTTTCGTATTCGACTGGGTGTGGATGGGGGTCGCAGGACTGGTTGGTGTCGGAGTCACGCTTCTTATCCGTTCGTTCCAATACGACACGGATTACTATATTTCAGCCGAAGAAGTAAGAGCGACCGAGACGGCGCTGGGGAGGGCGTTATAATGCAGCATGCTGCGGCAGCAAATTCACATGAACACAGTCCCGAGCACGCTCACGGCCACCACGATCAAGAATCGATGAAGGTGCTCGGCTTCTGGATTTTTCTCGTCACCGACTGTTTGATTTTTGGTACCCTGTTTGCCACCTATATGGTGCTCCGCTATCATACCGACGGCGGCCCAATCGGTAAAGAGCTGTTCGAGGTACCGGGCTTTGTTGCGGAAACATTTATACTGCTTACCAGCAGCTTTACCAGCGGTCTCGCCGTGCTGGCAATGAATAAAGGCAATGTCAAGCAGCTTATTGGATGGCTCATTGTCACCGCGCTGCTGGGCGCAGCGTTTGTAGGATTTGAAGTGAGCGAGTTTGTTAAAATGGTCGGTGAAGGCGCGACAATCTCGCGCAGCGCGTTTCTCTCGGCGTTCTTCACTCTTGTCGGAACGCACGGAGTTCACGTTTCCATCGGTCTCATCTGGATGATTGCGCTCATGATACAGCTCTCAAGGCGCGGCATTACCCCGGTGACCCGCCGCAAAATTACGATTATCAGCTTGTATTGGCATTTTCTTGACATCGTGTGGATTTTCATCTTTACCATCGTATACTTGATGGGGGTGATGTAGCATGAGTATGCAGGTCGGTACGCACAACGACGGGCAGGGTCACGGCGATCACATTGATCACCATGAATCGCACGGATCGCTGAAATCGTACGTTATCGGGTTCGTTCTGTCCATAGTGCTTACGATCATTCCGCTGCTGCTCGTACTGAAAGGCGGAATGAGCAAAAATGCGACTCTCTGGACGATCGTACTCGCAGCCGTGGTGCAGCTTTGTGTACAGTTATTTTTCTTTATGCATATCCGAGAAGGCGAGAAGCCGCACTACAACATAATGGCCCTGATCTTCGGCATCATCGTGGTCATTGCGATCGTCGGCGGCTCGATGTGGATCATGTCGTTTAACGCCGTCGTACAATAAATCAAAATTGATTCGAGCCAAGTATATAGGGTGGCCGGGCATGATCGCCGGCCTGCCTTTTTTTTGTAGTTGTTTAATTTTAACAGCCCATTCTTCTCTGTAAATCCCTTAGATGCTTCCAGGAAATCAACTTGATCTTCATTTCCTCAACTAACGCTTTCGATCCCGAATCCCTCAACAACCGGTATTCCAGTTCTCTTTTCGCGGCATGCCCCGTTAACGCCAATAATTCGGTTGTCATCATCGCGGGATGCGTCACCATCTGCGTGATTCCGGGCATTAAATGTGCGAGCCGGTTTCCCCATTCTATTTTTAACGTTTCATAGCTTTCGCCCTCTTCCAGCTCGTACGGGAATACGGACAGGTCATCGATTAAATAAATTCCGCGAGCCGCAGCTTCAGAGATTTTTTTCCGGAAAAGGGATTTTTGAGCTTCATTAAGAAAGCTTTGCAGGACAATTCTGTGCGGCAACAGGAACGGAAGGGCGTATTCCTCGCATAACTCGAAAACGATATCCAGGAAATCCCGGCCTAAGGCAAGGCCGAGCAAACAGCCTTCATGACAATCGAGGTGTGTGGGATCGATGCCAAGAGCGATAGCCGACTCTATTTGCGCAGCCAGCTCTTTTTTGACCTGCTGAGAATCGGCATCACGTTCTATCAGGGAAACCTCCTCCGGGAAAAAGCCGTCTCGTGTGATCAGGCTGTCAAGTGAAAACTCCTTGAATACAGGCTTTAAAAATTGATTGCGGGAACTGGTAAGAGTCAAATGAATGCCGACATGGGCGGTGTCGTTTCTTTTGCAGAATGCTGCGGCTTCCGCGGCAGCCTCGCATGGCATCATAATCGATGCGGAGGTAATGCCGCCGCTGCGAAACAATTCAATTATTGCCTGATTGGCAGAGTGCGAAGAGCCGAAATCGTCTGCATGAATAATCAGAAGACGGTCACTGCATGACTGGCAAGCGTAATTTTGAGTCATATTGAGCCTCCTTTAATAGATTAGGGCCGTATAAAAAAAAGAGGACAAGAATCACGTTATTCGTGATTCCCGCCCTGGTTTGCCCGGACCTGTATGATTTTCTCCTGTCATTATACACCCGAAATCCGGTATGTAAATAGTCTGTTTTCTTAATTGGACTTCCATACTTTTTTTTAGTAGGATAGTAGATAAAGATTGAAGGTTAATAGAGACCGAGGTGGAAGAAATGCATAAGCTGGGGATGAGGGTCGTAATCGTTTCAGATTTATTCGAACAGGGCCTCCCTATTGGGGAATATGGATATGTTATTGCTTACGACCGCAATGCGGATAACGCATTCGATTATGTCATACGAGTGCCGAAGGCCAATCGTAATTTTTATGTTCCGGCAGCCGACATTGAGCTGGAAACTGTTATCTTTCAGCAGGAAGCCGAGCGTGTTGAGCGTGAAGCGCTTATTGATTTCGCGCTTGCTACCCACAATGCCGAACTATTCAGGCGTGTAATGAATGGGGACGAAGCCGAGACGGAAGAAAGCAACGGCAGTGAAGTGCAAAGCCAGGACGATTTCATTCGTCAAGTAAACTTGAAAGCCTGGATTTGACATTCATGCGCAAATAGATACAGTAAACCGACCTTAAGGATCCTGTGCACTAACTCTTCTTGTGCAGCGGGATCCGGTTCGACTTGCCCGTTAAAAGCCTCCCGCTGGGGAGGCTTTTTTTTAAGCTGAAATAAGACAACAGTTCGCTATCTTTCTCCTGGTCGCTTAAGGTCCGTTATTCAGCCGATTTGTTCGGCTGGAACCGTGCAATACAGCAAGGCGGACAGGAGTATCCGGCTTATCAAACTATGTAAGGAAGACTTAATGAAGCTATTGTGATCAGCAACAATAGGGGAGACGCTCGCCTCCGAACATGCGCCTTCTTGCTGCTAAAGCAATGCATTGAGTTTCAGCGCCGGCTTACGTTATAATAGTAAGAATGTGAATACAAGGATAGATGAAGGAGGGGCGCGCCGATGAGCGTTACCGTTAATGATGTCGAGCATGTCGCCAATTTGGCGCGGCTGGATCTTTCCGCTCAGGAGAAGGAGCAATTGACCGAGCAGTTGAACGCAATATTGAAATATGCGGAGAAGCTGAACGAGCTGGATACCGAGCAAGTTGAGCCGACAACCCACGTGCTGCCAGTGAGCAATGTAATGCGGGAAGACCAGACCAGGAAATCGGTTACGCCTGATACTGCGCTGAAGAATGCGCCGGATGAAGAAGACGGCCAGTTCAAGGTACCAGCGGTGCTTGAATAAAAGTTTTTGGCGCCCGCGGCCGCTCAGGCTGTGAGGCGAATGCGAAGGGAGGAACGACTGTTGGCACTCTTTGATATGCGTCTGCAGGAACTACACAATAAATTGACAAGCAAAGAGCTGTCTGTAAGCGAGCTGGTTGATGCGTCATACCGGAGAATCGCGCAGACAGATGCTTCAATACAAGCATTTTTGACACTTAACGAACAAGGCGCCCGATCCGCTGCGTCCGAATTGGACAAGCAGCTGCAGGACGGCGGCGAACGCGGTCTGTTATTTGGCTTGCCCGCAGGTATTAAAGATAACATCGTTACGGAAGGGCTGCTTACAACCTGCGGCAGCCAATTTTTGCGAAATTATGATCCGATCTATGATGCAACGTCGATGAAGAAGCTTAAGGCCGCGCAGTCGATAACGATAGGCAAGCTGAACATGGATGAGTTCGCTATGGGCGGCTCCAATGAGAACTCCAGCTTTCATCCGACCCGCAACCCTTGGAATACGGAGTACGTTCCGGGCGGTTCAAGCGGCGGCTCCGCAGCATCGGTAGCGTCCGGGCAAGTGTATTTCTCACTCGGCAGCGACACAGGCGGCTCGATTCGCCAGCCCGCGGCTTACTGCGGCATTGTTGGTCTTAAACCCACGTACGGCCTGGTTTCGCGTTTTGGACTCGTAGCATTTGCCTCCTCGCTTGATCAAATCGGACCGCTCACGAAGAATGTGGAGGACTCCGCTTATGTTCTCCAGGCCATCGCCGGTTACGATGAGATGGATTCGACGTCCGCCAACGTTGATATCCCGGACTACATCAGCGCGTTGACAGGCGATGTCAGGGGTCTGCGCATCGGCGTGCCGAAGGAATATCTCGGCGAGGGTATCGACCCGAAGGTGAGAGAAGCGGTTCTCAATGCTTTGAAACAATTCGAAAGCCTCGGCGCAATTTGGGAGGAAGTTTCCCTGCCGCATACCGAATATGCGGTTGCCGCCTACTATCTGCTCGCTTCTTCGGAAGCGTCGTCCAATCTGGCCCGCTTTGACGGAGTCCGATATGGAGTCCGTGCGGACAACCCGGACAACCTGCTCGACCTGTATCGAAAATCGCGCAGTCAAGGCTTCGGCCCGGAAGTGAAGCGCCGGATCATGCTCGGCACCTACTCTCTTAGCTCCGGCTACTATGACGCCTATTATTTAAAGGCGCAGAAAGTGCGTACGCTGATCAAGCAGGATTTTGACAATGTGTTCAAGGATTATGACCTTATCATCGGACCGACGGCGCCTACAACCGCCTTCCGCCTCGGGGAGCAGGTAGGCGATCCGCTGACGATGTACTTGAACGATATTTGCACAATACCCGTCAGTCTCGCAGGCATTCCGGCGATCAGTGTTCCTTGCGGCTTCGCGGACGGCCTGCCTGTCGGACTGCAAATTATAGGCAAAGCGTTCGACGAGCAGACGGTGTTTCGCGCCGCGCATGCTTACGAGCAGCATACTGAGCACCACAAACAGCGTCCGCAGCTGTGAGCGGCGGTGAATGTTAAGGAAGCAGGAGGGGCTAAGCAATGTTTGAACCGAACAAATATGAAACGGTAGTTGGGCTCGAAGTGCACGTTGAGCTTCACACGAAGAGTAAAATCTTCTGCGGCTGCTCCACGTCGTTCGGCGCCCCGCCGAATACGCATACTTGTCCGATTTGTCTCGGACATCCGGGCGTCTTGCCGGTATTGAACCGTCAAGCTCTGGAGTACGCCATGAAAGCGGCAATGGCGCTTAACTGCCAAATTGCCGATGTGAGCAAATTCGACCGCAAAAACTATTTTTACCCGGATTCACCCAAAGCGTACCAAATCTCCCAGTACGACAAACCAATCGGGGAGCATGGCTGGATTGATATCGAAGTAAACGGTCAAACGAAGCGTATCGGGATCACGCGGCTTCATCTTGAGGAGGACGCCGGCAAGCTGACGCATGTGGACGGCGGCTTTGCATCGCTTGTCGACTTTAACCGGGTTGGGACACCGCTTGTAGAGATCGTTTCAGAGCCGGACATCCGCACGCCTGAGGAAGCGAAGGCATACCTGGAGAAGCTCAAGGCGATTATGCTTTATTGCGAAGTATCCGATGTGAAGATGGAAGAAGGCTCGCTGCGCTGCGACGCCAATATCAGCCTTCGTCCGTTTGGGCAGGAGCAGTTTGGCACGCGGGCGGAGCTCAAGAACATGAACTCGTTCCGCGGCGTGCAGCGCGGGCTTGAATACGAGCAGATGCGTCAAGCCGATGTGCTTGATAGCGGCGGCAAAGTGGTGCAGGAGACTCGCCGGTGGGACGAAGCCCAGGGCAAAACGTTCTCGATGCGAAGCAAGGAGGAAGCGCATGATTATCGCTACTTCCCGGATCCGGATCTCGTGAGGATGCATATAGACACAGAATGGAAAGAACGGGTCCGCGCTTCCATTCCGGAGCTGCCCGATGCTCGCAAAGCACGTTATACTACTGATTTCGGTTTGTCTTCCTACGATGCCGAGGTAATCACATCTTCCAAGAAGCTTGCGGATTTCTTTGAGGAGAGCCTGGGTTACACGCAGGACGCGAAAGCGGTGGCGAACTGGATTATGGGTGATTTGCTCGGATACCTCAACGCGAATGCTCTCGAGCTTGAAGGCGTGAAGATTACCGGTCAAGGGCTCGGCGAGATGATCGGTCTCATGGAGAAAGGAACGATCAGCAGTAAGATTGCCAAAACCGTCTTTAAGGAAATGCTGGAGAGCGGTAAACGCCCGCAGCAAATCGTCGAGGAACAGGGACTGGTGCAAATAAGCGATGAAGGCGCGATAGCTGAAGTGGTAAGTCGCATCGTGGAAGCGAATCCGCAATCGGTCGAGGATTTCAAGGCCGGGAAAGAGAAAGCGATTGGATTCCTTGTAGGTCAAGTGATGAAAGAAACGAAAGGCAAAGCAAATCCGGCGCTTGTTAACAAGCTGCTTCTTGAACGATTGAATCAATAGCTAGGACAGGAAAGAGGCATGCCGGTGATTGCTACTATCATCGGCATGCCTCTTTCTGGCATCTTGCTTCGGAAACCCGAACTATTAAATGTGGTACAATACAGGTTAACGATAGATAGTTTCGGGAGCAGCTCAGAAGGAAGGAGGCGGCGCTTGTCATGCGCACACCTAAGATTGATTACCGGAAAATAGCGCCGTTTCTAGCTTTTCTCATACCGGGAGCGGGTCATCTCGCCCTCGGATTACATCTGAGAGGCTTAATGCTGATAACGGGCGTACTGACTGACATCGTCGCTATGGTCCGTTTTGCTGATGAGGGTGGAGGCAGGTTCGCCTTGCTTATTGTTTTTCTTGGCTTGGCGCTTCCGCTGTTTTGGTTTTTCAGCGTTTTTGATACGCTTCAGCAGGAGGCCAGGCTGCGCGAATCCGCTGACGGCCAACTTGACCAGGAACAGCAAGGTGCGGCTTGGCTCGAAGGTGCGGCCGTCGTTGCTGTCGGGCTGGTCCTCCTCGGGCTTGTCCGCTCGCCATCCGTGCTGATCCCTTGGTTAGATGCCGTGGGAACGTTTGCGCCAGGGGCCGGTCTTACCGTTATTGCCGCCATGTTAGTTGTAAAGAGGGGGAGAACGATGTTCAGGATCGGACGGTTTACCGCAGCAACTGTTGTCATTGCGACCGGGGCCTTGCTGCTCTGGGATGAAATCCAAGGTCGTAACGATATTCGTCTGCTCGGACAGTGGTGGCCGGCCGCGTTCGTTCTGCTCGGGATTGAAATTGTCGTTTACAGCTTGACCTACCGATCTGCGGGCAGGAAACTGTCATTTGACATTGGCGGCAGCTTTTTATCCGTCATAATCGCGGTTACTGCTTACACGGTAACACAGTATACTTCAATGCCTTTCTCGTGGCTCGATAATTTTAAAGTTGATTTAGCCGGAATGAGCGGATACAGCGATGAAAAAGGTTTTAAGTATGAGAAAGAGACGATCTCCGTACCGATTACGCCGGAGACATCCGCACTTGCAATTGATAATCCGAACGGTAAAGTGACCGTGAAGAAGGGTAATGTTAGTGAAATGACCGTTCAGACGGTTATGTGGGTGGATGTGGCGGACAAACAGGAAGCCGATCAAGTGGCTGAACAGTCAAAGATCGATATCACCGGTGACAATAAATTGAAGATTGCAGCGAAAGGTGAGCCATACGGTACTAACGGAAGCCGTAAACCGCGTATGAATATTATTATAACGATTCCTGAGGCATCCCGGATTGGGCAATTGCCCGCCATGGAAACGGGAGGTTCTTTTAATGAAAAAACTGAAACCTCCGGCGCTCCCGGCTCGTCTTATTCTTTAGAAAGCTCCGAAAGCTCATCGAATGGTGCAGTGAACAGCCAAACGATTAACGGCGAGTCATTCTCCGAAAATTCAGCACCTGCGGCCGATTCGAATTTGAGCAAAGACGGAACAGAGCCGGCCCAAGGGGCAGCTCCGCCGGACGGAGAGGCCGCGGATAAGCCGTCTCCGGAGAATCAAGTCATACAGACGGAGCTTAGCATTCAGGTTAGCAACGGTTCGGTCGACGTATCCGGACTGGTTCTTCCGGGCGGTCTGAAAGTGAAGGTAACGAACGGTGAAATCGCTCTTCGTAAGCTTGAAGGACCTGTAACAGCAGAGTCGAAGAATGGAAGCATATTAGCGACCGACATCAAAGGCAACGTTCAGCTCGCAACCTACAATGGCGGTGTGAAGGCACTGCGGATACTGGGAGATATCGAAGGATCGACTCTCAGCGGGAACATTGAGCTGGAGCATATTTCCGGTAATTCCGATGTAGAGACCAAAAACGGAGAGATTATCATTCGTGAAGCCGAAGCCTCGATCAAGGCCGACACGTTAAACGGCGATATTGCGATTCACAGCGCAACTGTGGGCGGCGACTGGGATATAGACAGCTCAATCGGCGATATTAATCTATTTGTTCCCGAAAACGGCGATTATTCGGTAAATGGCTCTGTAACTTTCGGAAATGTTTATACCGACCTGCCTCTCACTGCAAGCAAGAACACTATACGAGGGGATATCGGCACGGCGACCTATCGGATAAATATTGACGCAAACAGCAGCATAACGGTAAATCATTACACCCCTTAAAATGATTTCCCCGTTCATTGACAAAATGAAAAGCAAGCACGTACAATGGTTCTAATGAAGCAGAAAGGACGTGAAGGGCATGGGCGCGACCGTGGAACAGGCACTTGAGCAATTGAAAAGCACCGGCGTACGTATGACCCCGCAACGTCATGCTATCTTGAGTTTCCTGATGGATTCCATGACCCATCCGACAGCTGATGAGATTTATAAAGCGCTATCTCCCACGTTTCCGAGTATGAGCGTAGCGACCATTTATAATAACCTACGGCTGTTCGTCGACGCCGGACTCGTCCGCGAGCTCACGTACGGCGACGACTCAAGCCGGTTTGACGCCGATTTATCCGAACATTATCATGCCATTTGCCGCAGCTGCGGTAAAATAGTCGATTTTGAATACCCGCCGCTTACAGATGTTGAAGCCGCCGCTTCCCGGGAAACGGGTTTTAGCGTAGAGGGTCACCGGATGGAAATTTACGGCCATTGTGCGGAATGCTCAAAGCTGCCGTCCTGACCGATTCATATTCAATTGCGGTATAACGTGCAGGGGTGTGCTATTCTCGCCCTACTGCACGTTTTTTGTTTGAATTAAAAGCTGCTGCAAATCCCTCATTTAATATACTTTTCATACAGGAGGAGACACCAGAGGTGCAAACGGTTATGTTCCGGCCGCGCCGACGCCGAGAGGGCGGGTGGCTGAAATGGCTGGTATTGGCCAGCGGATTGCTGGCGATGGGTATCGGCATGTGGGCTGCATGGTTAAATTTTGTTCCCAATAGCAGACAGGTAAAGCCGGATTACGGTTCGTCATATCCGATCATGGTTCATGGGAAGGCGATGGCTGAAGGCGCTATCGTGGACGGGGATGCGGTAAAGCTTCCTCTGCCTGTTATCCAAGATGATTTAGGTCTTAAGGATAATGTCTATTACGAGGAGAAGAGCGGGTCGATCGTTCTCACCAACACCGACAAAGTGCTGAGGCTTAAGACTAATGCCTTGACGGCCACAATTAACAGTAAGCCTTATGAGCTTCGTGTAGCTGCCGAGGTGAAAGATAAACTGGTCTATATTCCGTCGACGCCGATTGAGGAACTTTACGGCATTCGCATCGAATACGACAAACAAACGAAAATCGTTACCGTTTTGAAGTCCGGAGAAGCAGTTCAGCGCGCAAAAGCACCTAAGGGGGCTGTCATTCGGCCACAAGCCACTATACGGGCACCTATTGTCGAGCGTCTCACCAAAAACGCGGAAGTACGCGTATGGGGTGAAGGCGAAGGGTGGTACCAGGTGCAGAGCGAGAGCGGAATTATCGGATATGCGGCCAAGAAGGATCTGCAGCTTTCGCAAGTGGAACATATTGAACGGCAGGAATTCAAGCCCCCATTTGTAGCATGGAAGCTGCCTGGGAGCAAAATCAATCTAACCTGGGAAGCCGTTTATCAGAAGAACCCCGATACCGATAACATCGCTGCGATGAACGGTGTCAACGTCGTAAGCCCTTCTTGGTTCGAGCTGATCGACGGCAGTGGCCACATCCGCAGCAAGGCGGACATCGACTACGTCAATTGGGCTCATAAGCAGGGGATGCAGGTGTGGGGACTGTTCAGTAACGGGTTCGAGCCGGTCAGAACAACCCAGGCACTGGGCAGTGTCGATTCCCGTTTTAGTATGATCCAGCAGCTGCTTGCTTATGTGAAATTGTACAACCTTCAGGGCATCAACCTTGATTTTGAGAATGTAAACACGTCGGACAAAGCCAATCTAGTCCAGTTCGTGCGGGAGTTGACGCCGCTGCTGCATGATCAGGGCATTACCGTATCGATTGACGTGACACCAAAATCAAACAGTGAATTCTGGTCGTTATTTTTGGACCGCTCTTCACTCGGTAAAATAGTTGACTACATGATCCTAATGGCCTATGACGAGCATTGGGCGTCCAGCCCCTTGGCAGGCTCGGTGGCGTCGTTACCCTGGGTCGAGAAATCCCTGGTTCGGATATTAGAAGAGGATCAGGTGCCCCCCGCCAAATTAGTTCTCGGAATGCCTCTCTACACTCGTCTTTGGACGGAGAAAAAAGATGAAAACGGCGCAGTCAAGGTCAGTTCGAAAGCGCTCGGCATGGAATCGG